>JBEKME010000099.1:0-22675 GCA_050008675.1 Terriglobia bacterium | reverse complement strand
GGCGACATTCGCACAACGGATGCCGGCTTCTGCCACGGCAGAAGGCTAACAAATCCGAAAGGAAATTGCCAGCGGAAAATCGCGTTGTTTTAGATTGTTACACTTCTGGGACTTTGACGCAGCCCTATCTACATGGATTTCCCCCTGCTCTTCACCACCCAGGAGCCCCTGACCCCTACGGACCTCGACCGTATGGCGAAACAGATAACCCAGAAGAGACAGGATAGCGCCAGCCCGCACCTGACTCTCTCGCTGGCAGGCGCCGACGATTACAGTACCGCTCCCCGTCGCAAGCAGTACCCGGCCGAGTTCCTTACCGAGTGGCAGCGCCTTTATCCCAACATCGCCATCCGCTTCAGCACCCCCGGGGATTTTGTGGATGCCTTGCAGCGCGATATGAAAAGTGGCGAGACGCGACTGGAAGAGTATCGGGGAGGGACGCTTTATTCGTGGAACGCCTTTTGGGTGGATATTCCGTCCATCAAGCGGGCGCACCGGGAACACGAGCAACTCCTTCTCGCCGCGGAAATTCTCGCTACCGCCGCCAGCCTAAAGGCCGATTCCGTTTATCCCGCCCAGGCGCTTGCCGATGCCTGGATTCTCCTGATTATGAACACGGACCGAAACGTCTTGTGGGGGTCCGCCGCCGGAGAGCCCTTCCTGAGCGAAAAGGCCTGGAACGTGCAGGACCGTTACCAGGCCCTGCACGCCTTGGGTCAGGATGCAGCGACAAAGTCTCTGGAAGCTCTCGCGCCACGGGGCGAGGCGTTGGTAACGTTTAATTCTCTCAATTGGCGCCGTCATGATCCCCTGGAATTTCGCGTGCCGGCCGGCAAACGCCTGGCGGGGCGGGTGTGTGAGGCCGACCCGGATTCCCCGGGCACGCTGATTTGCCAGCCGGATCTGGGCCCACTGGGTCTCACCTCGCTCAATCTGGAAGCCGGCGAGCCTGAACCCCTAACGGAAATTCCTTTTCCCGGGGAAATTGAAAACGATTATTACATCGCCCGCTTCGATCCCCAGTCCGGCGCTTTGGCGAGCCTCAAGGTCAAACCCCTGGGGAGCGAGTTGCTGGGAGGGCCGGCGAATGTCCTGGTGGCCGAGGATGCTATCTCTGCGTTGAAATCCTTGCGGACCTTTGGTGCGGATTTTCTGGTTACCCGGCCCATGCGCAAGATGCTGGCGCGGAGCACGGATTTCCATGCCCATTTAGGCGCTCGTCGCGGGCCTCTCTCCACCATTCTCTCGATCTCCTCGGACTTCCATGGCGGCTCGCGCCTCGAACAGCGCATTCGTCTCTATCACCAGCATCCCCGCATCGATTTCCAGGTTTGGCTGGATCTGCATGCGCAGGATGTTCTCATCGTGGCGGACTTTCCCCTGCGCGAAGATGTGGTGGAACGGACGCGCGGCATACCTTACGGCTTTGAATCGCGCGATCCCCTCCATCCTTGCGTCCCGCTCAAGTATCACATCACTTGGGAGGAATTTCTGATGGGTTACACGGAAACGATTCTGCCCGCAATCCGCTGGTCAGCTTACCGGATGGCGGGGCCCGGGGGCCTGGCCATTCTCGATCGCGGCCTGCCGATGCGCGAGGTGCACGGCCCGCTGGTGACTCTGGGGCTGGTCATTGCCGTTTCCAGTTATCACAACTATCCCAATGAATTGCTGAGCAGTCAGGGCGCCAACATCTTTTCCTACGCCCTGGTCCCCTATGCGGGCTCGCGGCAGGAGGCTTCCATCCCCCAATTGGCGTACGAATTCAACGCGCCGGTGCTGACCCGGCCGGAGAGCGCCGCCAAGCCAGAGTTTCCCTTCGTGACGGCGACCCCCAATATCATTGTGGAGGCCATGCGTCGCCTTCACAACCAAATCGAGCTTCGGCTGTACGAGTGGCAGGGCAACGCGGGAGAAGCAACCGTATCGCTGCACTTGCCGCACCGTGGCGCGGAGAAAACGAACATGATCGGGGCGCAGGCGGAAACATTATCTGGGGGCCCGGCGTACAAGGTCCCGGTGCGCCCACAGGAAATTGTGACCCTTCGGTTCACGCTGGATTCCGCGGTGGCCGAACCGGAAGTTCCCCGCCGTTGGGAGCGCCTCGTGCCCGCCCCCAAGCGGCAATACCTTGCCCAGCGTATGACCGACAAGGGGCACGCGGGCGTGTTCAAATAAGGCCGGCACACCAGGCGAGCCGCAAAACTCAGAGGGTTCTATCGAGGAGGGAGGCAGCGGAGGGGAAGATTGTTTCATGACCTGGTGGAGAAAACGGCAGCGCCGGGCTTCGATATTCCCGGGAAACGTGCAACTGACCTCCTCCGTGGATCTTGGAAGCACGCAGCACTGAAGGCTCGACCAGACCTTGCATTCGGAGGCGGTCACGCGTATCTTAATCGGCCGGTCAAAAAGGGGAAGACGATGGAAATTCCGTATTCTTAAGGAGAAATACATGCATAAAAGGGTTGCAGTTGCTCTATGTTTGATTGGCGTCGCGCTCGGTGGATATAACCTGGCGGCTGTCGCAGGGGAAAAAGATCCTGATCCGTCTTCTATAATCGAAAGCCACCTCAAAGCAATGGGCGGCAGGGAAGCGATTGCTGCCATCCATGACAAGACCACTAAGGGAACGATGACGATATCCGGCCTATCACCGGCACCCCTGACGGGGACCATTACCATACAGCAAAAAAGCATGAATATGATTCACCAGTACATTGATTTGGGCATGGCCCAAACTGAGAATTGGTTTGATGGCGAGAAGGGATACCACGTGGATCCTCTCAAGGGTCCGGGACCCTACTCCGACACGGAGATCGATGAGGCGAAGCAGGTATTCGTGATGTCGCCATTTCTCAATTATAAGGAAAGAGGGCTTAAGGTTAGCTATGAGGGAAAGGACACTGTTAATGGAAAGGAAACCTTGGTGGTTAAATTGCGCGACCCCAAGGGGATCATAAACACATTCTATTTTGACGCGTCCACCTATTACCTGGTTAAACTCATCGCTCCTCTTCCCGCGGCCGAAGGGACAGGTGAGCAAAGCGTTCTGCTCTCGGACTATCGTGAGGTAGGCGGGCTCAAACATGCCTTCAAGACCGTTCGATCAAGTCCTGCCATGACCATTGAAGTCACCGTAGATTCCATTCAGATGAACACGGGGCTCGACGATTCGGTATTCCGCCACAAGGAATAGGTATTCGCAGGGGCAGACTTGTCGGATGTGGGGTCCGGGCCGCGCATGACAGTCCCGGGCTACGGAGCGTGGGGGAATTCCAAAAGGCTCACGCAACCATTGACCACGCGTCGTAGCGAGGAGTCGGGTTCGGTTCTGGCGGCACCACCGCCAATGCCGGTACCGATAGGCTCGTCGCGGTCGCAATGAGTCCCCCTCAATCTACGCAGCGCAACCATTTATGGATTCGCAGGAGGCAGCATATGTCCAAGTGCCGGCGGGGCCTTCCCATTTTCGGCCTGTTGACGTTCTTCGCGGTCGCCCACATGACGTATATGGTTGGGTTCGCTCAGGGGCAGGGCCAGCCATGGAAGAACAAGTCTCTATCGCCGGATGAGCGGGCCAATCTGCTGGTGAGGCAGATGACGCTCGACGAGAAAATCCAGCTCCTCCATGGGAGCTTTGGCTACGATGTGGAAAGTTGGCATCTCCCTGGATGGAAGAACGCGCCGGGCTCGCATGGAGAGGACGGGTATGTCCCGGGAATCCCTCGCCTGGGTATCCCCGATCTCCGGCTGCTGGGCGCAGGCGCCGGCGTTACCAATTTGGGTCAACGCCCCAATGGTCAGTCGACGGCTCTGCCCTCCCCGCTTGAGGAGGCCGCGACCTGGGACCCGGCGATGGCATACGACCTCGGAAAGGTGATGGGTAAGGAAACCCGCGACCATGGCTTCAACATATCCATTGGGGGCGGGGTAGACCTGGCACGCGATCCGAGGAATGGCCGCAACTTTGAGTACCACGGAGAGGACCCCATCCTGGCGGGCAGGATGATCGCTAGGGAACTGCGTGCCATTCAGGATCAGGGCGTCGTTGCCACCATCAAGCATTATGCGATGAATGACCAGGAGTCGGGTCGTAATTCCGTGAGCGCGAACATCGACAAACGGTCGATGCGCGAGACTGACCTGCTGGCCTTCGAAATCGGAATCAAGGAGTCGGGCGTCGGCGCAGTGATGTGTGCCTACAACCGGGTTAATGGCGTCTACTCTTGTGAGAACAGTTACCTGCTTAACGATGTCCTGAAGAACGATTGGGGTTTCCAGGGCTGGGTAATGTCGGACTGGGGGGCTACACACAGCACAGCAAAGGCTGCGCTCGCCGGACTCGACCAGGAATTCTTCGAAAACAAGTATTTCGCCGGGGCGCTCCAGACGGCGGTGGAAAGGGGTGATGTGCCGATGGAGCGCCTCGACAACATGGTCCATCGCATCCTGCGAATGATGTTCGCCTTCGGAGCCTTTGACAATCCACCCGTCGCGAAGCCGATCGATGCCATAGCCGATGCCGCCGTGGCCCGGCGTGTCGAGGAGGCGGGCGCCGTCCTTCTGGAGAATGCTGGAGGCCAATTGCCCTTGAATGCCTCGACCCTCCACTCGATTGCCGTCATCGGATCGCACGCCGATGTGGGCGTGCTCTCCGGCGGAGGCTCGTCGCAGGTCGATCCCATCGGAGGGAACGCCGTGCCGCCGAAGAACATTCGCCCTGGCTTGTTTGCCTCTATGTCGGCGCCAACCTGGGATCCATCGTTACCGCTGATGGCGATCCGAGCCAAGGCGCTTGCTGCTAAGGTGGAGTACGACTCCGGCACTGACGTCGGCGCCGCGGCGAAGCTGGCCGGGGCGTCCGATGTGGTAATCGTGTTCGCGAACCAGTGGACGAGCGAAGGGCGTGACGTACCAAATCTGTCCCTGCCCGACAATCAGGACCAGCTCATCAGCCAAGTCGCCTCTGCGAATGCGCACACCATCGTCGTGCTGGAGACAGGCGGCCCCGTATCGATGCCATGGCTTAACAACGTAAGCGCGGTTCTTGAGGCTTGGTATCCGGGCCAGCGGGGTGGCGAGGCAATTGCCGGGCTGCTTTTCGGTGATGTGAATCCCTCGGGCAAGCTGCCGATCACGTTCCCCAAGAACGAGGCACAACTACCGCGCCCTGTCATCCAGGGGCCGCCCCCGCCGGGGAATGGTTTCTTTGATGTCGATTATACCGAGGGCTTAAAAGTCGGCTACAAATGGTATGACGCAGAGGGCAAGAAGCCGCTGTTCCCCTTTGGGTTTGGGCTTTCCTACACCAATTTCTCATACTCCAAGCTCCAGACTATCCCCATGACGACGGATGGAACCAAGGAGATCCGCGTGAGTTTCGATCTCAGGAACCTTGGGTCGAAAGTTGGCGCCGAAGTCGCGCAGGTCTATCTCGGCTTCCCGGCGAGCGTGGCCGAACCGCCCAAACGCCTGGTCGGCTGGGCAAAGGTCTCGCTTGCTGCGGGCCAGACCCAGAGAGTCACGGTGGCGGTGGATCCTCACGCGGCTTCACACCCGCTATCCTTGTGGAACGACTCCACCAATGCCTGGGATATCGCAACCGGCGATTACAAATTATACGTAGGCAGTTCCTCTGAGGACATCCGCCTTGTCGGGGCCCTGCATATCCACCATCACCAAAGGTGACACGCACGGGCCGCATATGTCACAGGGCCCGAAGCACGGGTGGATTTGCCGGCCAACAAACCTGACGGATGGTAGTATATGCGTCTTGAAATAATCTATGGGGAGATCCACCTTGAAAACCAGCCGAAGAACATTTTTACAAGCGACCGCGGCCACGGCTGCCGGCGCCGCGCTGCCTGCCGAAACTCGCCCACTTTCTAACGAAGCCAACTTGGATGGCTTCAAAATCGCCAAGCGCCATCAAATCGTTCGTGACCTGCCCACGCCTAATTTCTTCGAGGGCATGTTGCTGGGTAACGGGGACATCGGCCTTTGCGTCACCGTGCGCCCGGACGCGCTGGGCCTTCACCTGGGCAAGGAAGATTCTTGGGATATTCGCGTGAGCGAGGACCACTATCAACACGTCTTGCCCTTCAACGAATTGTTGAAGCTCTGGGACCGGGCCAGCGCAGAAGCCAAACGGCAGGGCAAGCCCGACATGCTCGATCTCGAATACAACATCGATTTCTTCCGCGATTACACGATGAAGGTGAGCTCCTCGTACGCCAAGTCCTGGCCTCGCCCTTGGCCGTGCGGGATTGTGTGGATTCACTGGGACTCGCGTAAAGTCCGCGTCTTGCGCCAGGGGCTCGACCCTTCGAACGGTCTTTTTACTCTCGACCTCGAGCACGACGACCTGCGCGGCAAGCGTCGCAAGGTAACCGTGCGTTGCTTTGTGAGCTGGAACACCGGGCACGTCTCGGTTTGCAGTGATGAATCTTCACCATTCGTCTCGGTTTCCTACTGCCCGAACCTTGACGCCTCAGCCCGGCTCCCATCGCCGGAGATTGCGGGTAGCGCCGGCGAGGGGTTTGCTGAGTTCTCCGGCTATCAGCACTTCCCGGCGACGATACCGACGATGGAGACGCCGAACCCTCCCCGCACGGACAAAGACCGCAACTTTGCCCTGAGCGGTCGCGTGCAAGGCGCCTGGGTGGTGGAAGGTTTGGTGGAAAACCAGGAAAGGCTGAAGAAGATGGGGCCGGGCACCTACGGGGACTTCAACTCTCCTCCCTGCGTCTTCCTGCGAAGTCAGAAAGAGCAGCCCTTCCGCCTGGACCTCACCCTATTCACACCCCGCGACCACGCCGATAACGTGGCCTTTGCCAGGAGCGAGGTGGCGCGCCTGGCGGAAGTCCCCGTGAAGCAGCTCCAGCAGGAAACGGAAGAAGGCTGGAAGCATTTCTGGGCGCGCTCCGCCGTCGAGTTCGAGGACCGACAACTCGAAAAGATCTGGTACCACAACCAGTATTTTCTGGCCTGCTGTTTGCGCGAAGGCAAGGTAGCGCCCGGCCTGTTCGGCAACTGGACGAGCGGCAAGATCGGGACCGCATGGCACGGCGACTACCACATGAACTACAACACCCAACAGGTCTTCTGGGGAGTCTTTTCAAGCAATCACGTGGACCAGAATCTTCCCTATGTGGAACTGGTTGAAAACCTGCTGCCTATGGCGCGGAACTACGCGCAGGACAAATTCGGCTTGCCCGGCGCCTTCTTTCCTCACTCCGCCTACCCGGTCCCGAGCATGGTGGTACCTTACCCGGCGCCACCCTGGGGCTACGAAGTTTGCGAGACGCCTTGGACCGTGCAAAGCCTCTGGTGGCAATACCTGTACACGCTCGACAAGGTATTCCTGAAAAGGGTCTATCCCATTTTGCGCGCGGCCACCGATTTTGTGGTCGCTTTCGTCAAAAAGGAGGCCGACGGCAAATACCACATCGTTCCCACAGCCTCACCCGAGAACTGGGGGTGCACCGTAGACTTCCGCCTGAACAAAGATTGCATCATGGACCTCGCCCTGGTGAAGTTCCTGCTCGACGCTACCGCTGAGGCCTCCAAGGTCCTTGACCTCGATGAGGGTGAACGCGGCAAGTGGGCGGAAGTCGGAAGCAACCTCGCGCCTTACCCGCGAACTCAGGGGCCCTATGGCGAAGTGTGGTTGGACGTGCTCAACGCTCCGCCCGAGTACGTCTACAACGTCCCCGTAACGCTTGCCCCCGTCTTCCCCGGAGAGCAGGTGGGAATCGGCCGCAACGAAGAGTACGTGGAAATCGCCATGCGCACCGCAGGTACCATGCGGTTGGAAGGTGGCAATGATCTCGTCTATCAGCCATTGATTCGCGCCCGGCTAAGAGGCTGCGCATAACTAACATGAACAACTCTAGCCAGTAGATGGCAGGATAGAGTAGTTCCATTCACCGTGAAACGTTGCGGGCCTGAGATTGAGCTTGGCAAATTCGGAGTCGGGCACTTTGATTCCCGTCGGCTACTTCTTCCGCGAGAGCTTGGCCTTGACCTGGAGTCCGGTGCTGGTCTTGGTGCTGCCGATGAGGTTCACAATCGTCTCGTAGCTGACCAACGGCCGGCCCCGCCAGTTCTGGGTGATGAAGGAAAACATCCGATGCTCAATCTTGTTCCACTTGCTGGTGCCTGGAGGAAAATGGCAAACCGTAATGCCGAGGCCGGTGGCATTGGCAAGCCGTTGCACGCCCATCTTCCACAGGCGCGACCGGGTGCCATTACTGCCACCCGCATCCGCCATGATCAGCAGTTCGGTGGCGTCGAGATAGCTCTTCCGGCCCATGTGCTTCCACCAGGAGAGGATGCTGTCGATGGCAAAATCCGAGGTGTCGTGGTCAATCCCGACACTGACCCAACCGCTGTTCTTCCCGACATCATAAACTCCGTAGGGGATGACCTTGCCCAGTTCCTTGTCTTCGAAGTCGTGCACCAAGGTTTGCTCGGGCTGGCCTTGCAGTTGCCACTCCTGGCCAGCGTTTTTGAAATTCCCAACCAACTCTTTCTTCTTGGTATCCACAGAAATAACCGGCAAGCCTTGGCGAAGAAAGGCCCTGGCTTGTGCATTAAGGTACTCGAACTGTGCGTTGCGGTCCGGGTGGTGGGTGCCTTCAATCGTCTTGGCATTGGCTTGCAGACTGTACCGCATCTGGTGCAGCAGATGGGCAACTTTGCGGTCTCCAATGTGGTACCCTTGGCGCTGCAGTTCTGTGGCCAAGTGCCGCGTGCTCTTGCAGGTCCAGCGCAAGGGTGATTCCGGATCCCCTCGGCTGGTAGGTTCCACCAATTCGTCGAGGGCTTGCAGGAGGTCGGGTTGATGATGAACCAGCGGTTTGCGACCGCCACCAGGCTTGCGACTTCGCCCTCGGGCGGTCGTTGCCCATTGCCCTGCACCCACCTCCCCCAGGCCGGCGTGAATCGTGGTGCGCGACATTCCGGTAGCCCTCGAGACCAGGGATACGCCGCCGAAGGGCAGCGATTTTGCCTCCGCCGCCGCCCACACTCGACGTCCGCGCTCGTCGAGTATGTTGCACATGGTCCGATACTTCTCTTGGATGGCTCGGAGCTGCTTCCCGTCCATGCAAGAAGAATACAACTTGTGCGTGAACTGTTCAAGTTATTTATGCGCAATTTCTAAGGATGTTGGATCTGCGATGGTTCAAGGACCAGGTGCGCTATTGCCTGCTGCCGAACGGAACAGCGGGCGACCGCGTCCGGCAGATTGACGGCCGCTACCACGACAATCTCGATTTCGACTTCATGATGCGCATGGGCGTTTGGATGGAAAACCTTTCGCTCCCCGCCGTGCTAAATGAATGTATGCTGCAGAGTTTCGTGGGCACCATCAGTCTGTTCCCGAACACTCAAGGCCTGGGACAGGCGCGCTTCCGGGATCTACGCGCCGTGGGGGCTTTCCTGCTCAGTGCCTCCTATGATGGCAAAATGGTTTCGAATGTGACGCTGTTAAGTGAAAAAGGGGCAACAGCAAAGCTCGTCAATCCCTGGCCTAAGAGGCAACTCAAGGTGACGCGTGTGAAGGATGGCCAGCCAATCACCGTATCAGTAAAAGGCGGGATCGTACAGTTTCCCACGCAGGCGGGCGAGCGCTATCGTCTCGAGTCGATGTGAAGAGTTTGGCGCCGATTGAGGGTGTATCGTACATGAGCGCACCTGCCTCGGCGCCAAGCGCGACGGGTGAGCGATGAGTTTAGGCGTTGATCTAATGTTAAGCGCAGATTCCGCTTACTATGACACCGACGGCGAATGAGGAGGCCATGTACATCTGATCCTCTCTCATCTCTCCCCATTTGAATACAGGACTTACGCCAATAAAGCCAAAGGGACTTTTTTGTGCGCGGGTCGATATTAGTTGGGATAAACGGCTAGACCGCGAGCACACCACGAGAAACAGGGTATACACTTACCGGGACCGCAGGATCCACACGGGATGACCTGAATCGGGAACGAGGGACTACTGAAATGGGAAATAGACAAAATTCTGACATTGTCCGTAAAAACAGCTCGGATGAAATCGTGCCGTCCCGGCGAAGGCCGATGAGGATGTTGACCTTCCTGCTGGCAGGTCTCACGCTATTTGCCGCAAACGCCATGGGCCAGCTTTCTCCCGCGGCGCCCGACAGGTACGATCCTGATTGGACGAGTCTCAAGCGGCATCCCGTACCCAAATGGTTTGAAGACGCCAAGCTCGGAATCTTCGTTCACTGGGGACTCTATTCCGTGCCTGCGTGGGCCGTGACGCGCAAGGGGCCAAGACAGCAGAGGGACTGGTCGCAGCTTCTGGCCGACCCCAAACGGTGGTTCAGGGAAAACCCTTATGCCGAATGGTACCTGAATACCATGAGGATAAAGGATTCGCCCACTTGGAAACATCACGTGGAAACGTACGGGGAGAATTACGACTACCTTGATTTCATTCCGATTTTCAACCGCGAGGCGCAGAAGTGGAATCCCGACGAATGGGCGGAGCTGTTCAAAGAAGTCGGGGCGCGATACGTTGTGTTTACTTCCAAGCACTCTGATGGATTTACCCTTTGGCCGAGCGGCGCGCACAACCCCCACCGGGGGACGGATCAGCAAGGCGCTCAACGCGACATCGTGGGAGACTTGACGAAAGCCGTTCGCGCCCAGGGGCTGAAGATGGGCTTGTACTATTGTGGAGGTCTGGACTGGAGCTTTGTAGAAACGCCCATCCAGGTTTTGCCGGACCTTTACGGTACTGTACCGCAAAGTGACGAGTACACCCGATATGCGGACACGCAGTGGGGCGAATTGATTGACCGTTACCAACCTTCCGTGCTGTGGAACGATATTTCCTATCCCAAGACAAGAAAGGTGACGTGCTCCACCTCTTTGCGAACTACTATAACCGCGTTCACGAGGGGGTCATCAATGAGCGCTTTCAAGTCGAGCACTCCGACTACACCACGCCGGAGTACATCACAATTTCTTTTGTGGGTTGGAAGGCCAGTGTGCATACGCGGCCTGAAGATGCTGTTTCGCCCGTTCTTTGAGTGGTCCGCCTTGCCGATAAGCAGCAGCGAAGGCTATGGCTGCTCCCGCCTGATTCCCCCGAGCGAGGCGAATCAACCCCAGCAAGTAGGTACTCGCTGGGTCGGAAGGGTTTAAACGAACAGCCATGCTGGCGAACTCTTCCGCCTCCTGCAACTTCCTTTTACCCTCCGCCCCGCTGACATCCTCTTCTGTTGCGGCCTTCGCGAGGATGTAATAACTCGTGGCGCGCAACTGCTTGTCGAGCGATTCCCATTGTTTCTCAGAAAAGGCTGCCGGTGACAAGAAGAGGTCCAATGTCTGGATCGCCAGCCTCGCATCCTGTGTGGCCGCGGCCGGTTTCCCCATCCATGGTCTCGACGTCGGCAAGGGGCACCTGGAGGAGAGGATTCTCAGGCAGAATTCTTAAGGATTGGCGGGCGAACTTGATGGCGGACTTATTATCGCCTTGGTTGATGCATGCTTTGGCGGCAATCTCATACGCTTGCCAAACAAACCATGATTGCGGGAAATCCTCAAGAAACTGCTGAGCAGCCATGAGCCGTGCCTGGGCACTTCGCTTATGATGGAGTGCCGCAAACGCTCGACGTTCTGCGGGATCGCTGATCTCGTCGATGATCTTTCGGGGTTTGGGACGGTTTGCAAAAGGCCCGGCCAGTTGGTCCAGAAGTTGGCTGTCTCCCTCAACACCGAAATAGGGATTGAGCGACGGTCCGTTTTGACGCAGCAGGTCCGTCGAACCAGAACGTCCACCACTCTGTGCTGCAGAATAAAGAACCGCGCCTAAGAGTCCCAGAATCACTGTGCAAAACGAGAGACGGAGACGCTTCATCAGATCTTGTCCAGACCGAGGCTTTCTGGGCTTTCCATCCCAGGGCACTGACTCTCAAACCTCGAAGAGTACGGTGCCACCCAGTGACGGCATACAGATTCCCTTCGGGTCCCCTCACCTAATGCGTCGCTGATTCACGCTAGACGCACTGCCCATCTTCGCACAATTGCTGGGCGGCCAATCGTACCACCTTTCAGTCCACGTGGAACACTTCTTTCATGTTGGCCCACCATTCCCCTTCGGCGCGGGTGGCGATCGGCTGCTGCATCGGCTTCATGATGGCCCACCATTCCTGCGTGGTAGGGTCCGCAGCCATCTTCGCCATGTCAGCCTCGAAGTCGTCGCCAATATATTCGAAATAAGCAAAGAGGGTATTATCCTTGAAGAAAATTGAATAGTTGCGAATATTGCAATCGTAGATGGTCTTCAGGACCCCCGGCCAAACCTTCGCATGGTACTCAACGTACTTATCATAGACTTCCGGCTTCAATCCGATGATTTGTCCATACCGCTTAAGCTTGGGCGCCGGCATAGGTTAGCTCCCTCCTGATTGTAGGGGGACGGCTTGCCGTCCCCTCTGTGTCATAGCTTGTATCGACCATGGTAGGGCAAGCCCTGCCCCCATCCTACCTGCCGCTACAGCTTCTTAACCGTGCAGTTGTCGATAAAATCCCAATCGAAATCCACTCCGATCCCTGGCGTCTCCGGAGGATGCGCATAGCCCTCGCTGTCGATCTGCAATTTGTTTTTCATGCCGAACTCCATATACGAAAGAGGGTACAACAACTCGAAAAACTCGCTGTTAGAGATGGCACAGCAACAATGCAAGTTAACCACTTCAAGGGGGTGATAAATGGTGGTGTGCAGTTCGCACCTCACCCCGAAGGATTCCGCCAGGTGAGCCGTTTTCATCACCGGTGTAATCCCTCCCTTCCACGACACGTCCGTGCGGACCATGTCCACCACGCCCGAGGCAATACACTCGGTGGTCGAGTAGTGAGAGCCCGCCAGCACCTCGGTGCCGATGATTGGGATGTCCAACTTGGCGGTCAGTTTTCGCAGTCCGTGGAAATCGACGTCAAAGACGGGTTCCTCGAGCCAATAGTAGTTCAGCCGCTCCAGTTCACGCCCCACTCGGAAAGCCTCTTCGTGGGAGTAAGCCGCCACGGGATCGGCCATCAGCTTGAAATCGCGGCCCACGGCTTCCCGGCAGAGGCGATAGGCTCTCAAGTCGAAATCCAGTTTGCCCGGCGGGTGGAGCTTGTAGGCGTGCCAGCCCCTGTGCTTTATCTCCAACGCCTGGCGGGCATAGTCTTCGGGTGTGGGCAACACAAAAGAACTCGCGTAGGTGGGAACCTTGTCTCGGTACACACCCAACAATTTGTAAAGAGGCAGGCCTGCCGCTTTTGCGGCGATGTCATAAAGGCAGATGTCGAAGGGGCCGTAGGAATAGATCGGCACGTGGTTCCACCAGCGGTCGTGCATGCGGAAATCCTGCCAGTGTTTTTCTCGCGCCAGCGGGTCTTTGCCCAGGAAGAAGGGTTTGAGGGCGGAGGCCGCGATCTCCCCTGCCATTTCGGCCCCGCGACCCGCAAAGCCGAAGGAGGTGCCCTCGAGGCCCTCACTGGTTTTCAGAGTGACGACCAGGAAATCGAAGGAGGATTTTCCCCCAATCCGCATCTCCGACTCGGACATGGCTTGGCGGGTATTCCGGCAAACGCGAATCTCGATTGAATTTATGGCCATCTTTAGTTCCTTTCGAGTTACCCTGAAAAATTGAGGTTCGAAACTAATTCTCGAGCCGCCGCCGTACGGCTTGGCAAGGCGCGAGATACTATCGTCAATATACCGCCGCTTCGGAAGCGTTGCAAATCCGTGCGGCGGATCCGTGCGGCGGCGCGAGGCTGGGCAGCTTAGCGGTCCAGTTTGACGTAGAGGCGGCTTTACGCCGCCACGTGGCGAGATAAACTCGCCCCTACTTGGAAGCCGCGCCGTTTGCACCCCCGCCCCTAGATAATGTATAAGATTATTGGGCCAATTCGCATGGGACATCGACGCGTGCCGCACTGTTTACGGGGTATGACGTGGGACCACAGCCGGGGATACACCCCCATGGTGGCCACGGCACAACGCTTCTCAGAGCTCAATCCCGGCACGGAAATCATCTGGGAGAAGCGATCGCTGCAGGAGTTTGCCGACCAGCCGATTGATCGGCTGGCCGACCGCTACGACTTGATGGTGATCGACCATCCCTGGGCCGGATTCGCCTCGGCGGCGGGCTTGCTCCTGCCTCTAGACGAGCACCTGCCGGCGGAATTCCTGGCCGACCAATCAGCGAATACCGTGGGAGCGTCGCACCCAAGTTACACCTTTGGCGGGCACCAATGGGCGCTAGCGATCGACGCCGCAACCCCTGTCGCCTCATGGCGCCCCGACCTGCTTCCTGCCAGTGATCTACCGAGAACATGGAACGACCTGCTGGAGCTGGCCCGTGCCGGCAAAGTTCTGATGCCCGGCATCCCAACGGACACCCTGATGAACTTCTACATGCTCTGCTCGACCTTTGGTGAAGATGTATGTCAGAGCGAGGACCGCCTGGTATCGCCGCAGGTTGGCGCGCATGCGCTGGGCATGTTGCGCGAGTTGGCGCAGCGGCTCGATCCGCTGTTTTGGGATCTCAACCCCATTCGCGTCTATGAGGCAATGACGCTCACGGACCGCTACGCCTACTGCCCCTTTGCCTACGGATACAGCAACTATGCGCGGGTCGGCTACGCTCGCAGGACGCTGGAATTCGGTGACATGATCAAGATCGAAGGGCAACGGTGCCGGACGACGCTGGGCGGAGCGGGATTGGCGATCTCTGCGCGGTGCGCAGAGCGCGAGGTCGCGCTCCAGTATGCCGAGTTCGTTGCCGATCCTGTCTGCCAGCGGACCGTCTACTTCGAAAACGGTGGCCAGCCGGGCCATCGCTCGGCGTGGACGGACGAGCGGGTAAATGGGTTGTGCCGGAGCTATTTCCGCATTACCCTGCCGGCGCTCGATCGTGCCTTCCTGCGCCCGCGCTTCCCGGGCTACATCAATTTTCAGGACCGGGCCGGGGCGCCAATCCGCGAGTACATGAGGAATGGGGGCGATGCCCAAAAGGCCTTGGCTGACCTAGACACTCTGTATCGCGAGTCGCGGAAAGCGGGGCAGCAATGAGGCCGCTCGAGGGGTTGACCGTCCTCGAATTCGCCCAGTACATGGCAGCGCCCTCGGCAGGGCTGCGCCTGGCGGACCTGGGGGCGCGCGTGATCAAGATTGAGCGGCCCAAGACCGGTGAGGGCGGCAGGCAACTGGCCATCAAGAATCTGTTCGTTGATGGTGATAGCCTGGTATTCCACACTATCAACCGCAATAAGGAGAGCTTTGCCGCTGACTTGAAAAACCCGCAAGACCTGGCGACGGTAAAGCGCCTCGTGGCGCGCGCGGACGTGCTGACGCACAACTTCCGGCCTGGGGTGATGGAGAAAATCGGCCTGCATTGGGAATCAGTCCGGCAGCTTAACCCACGCATCGTATACGGCGAGGTGACCGGCTACGGCAGTCAGGGTCCGTGGAAGGACAAGCCGGGGCAGGATCTGCTGGTGCAGTCGGTTTCGGGCCTGACTTGGCTCAGCGGCAACGCCGATCAAGGGCCTGTGCCGATGGGGATAGCGGTGGTTGACATCCTGTGCGGCGCGCACCTAGTGCAAGGGATTCTGGCCGCCCTAATCCGGCGGGCCAAGACGCGCACGGGTGCGCACGTCGAGGTGAGCCTGCTTGAGTCGATTCTCGACTTCCAGTTCGAAGTTATCACCACCCACCTCGCTAACGGGGGGCGGCTGCCGCAGCGCAGCAAGCTTTTCAACGCGCACGCCTACCTGTCAGCGCCTTATGGCATATACCCTACCAAGGGCGGATACTTAGCGCTGGCGATGGGCGATCTGATTCGGATCGCCCGGCTGATCGGTTGCCATGCCCTCGAAGGGTACAGTGATCCCGGGACCTGGTTCACTCGACGAGATGAAATCCAGCAGATCCTGGCCGACCACCTGCAAACGCGGCCGACCGCGCACTGGCTTGCAGTGTTGCAGGCCGGCGGAGTTTGGTGCTCCGACGTGTTCGACTACGCCAGGCTCCTGTCCCATGAGGCTTGGCGCGCCCTGGGGATGGACCAGATCGTTCGGCGGGAAGGGGTTGAGGTTCAGACCACGCGCTGCCCAATTCGCATCGACAACCAGATTCTCCTCAGCCCGAAGGCCGCCCCGCGGGTGGGCGAGGACACCCAACGCATCCAAGAGGAGCTCGACCATGCCTGAGACCACTCCTTCAGAGAAACACGCTCAGATCAAAATTTGGAATGCCGAGGACTGGCAATATGAGGACTTCGAGATAGGGCGGAAAGATCGCTCGATCCGCCGGACGATCTCCGAGGGAGAGGCGATGCTGTTTAACAGCCTCGTTCTGGATATGCATCCCTACGTCGGCGACGAGATCTTTGCCACGCAGCAGGGAATCTTCGGTCGGCGGTTAGTCGCTGGCTCAATGGTCTTCAGTTATGGACTGGGGCTGATGGCTCACAACAATATCCATACTTTCAGCTATGGCTACGACAAGCTGCGCTTCATCAAGCCCGTCTTTATCGGCGACACGATTTACACAATCCGCACGAATCTGGACAAGCAGCCGAAGTACAAGGATATGGGCATGGTTCGGATCAGCTATGAGGTTTTCAAGAATGAGGGCCAGCTGGTGCTTTATTGCGAGCACCTGCAGACCGTGAAATACCGCCATCCGGAGAGGTGGCAGGATCAGGTGCAGAAGAAGTGACGCAGAATTTGGTGCCACTGGATGGAAGTGGCCTTTTTAGAACAGCGGCAAGAATGAGGGGATGCCCTATGGAGAATTACGCACGCGACGCCATGGCGAAGTGGTCTGATTGGTCTGATTGGTTCCCTTTTCCCGATCCACGCTGCCATGGGATTGATGGCTCTAATCGGCGCTGGCTGTTATGAACTTAGGCGAAAAGATAGCGGCGAAATGGTGCTTTTCGGCAAAAGCAGAAATGTCGCCTCCAGGAATGACTCCGCTGCCGCCTAGACCGTGACGAGGAAGAACTCCGAGAAGCGCTAGTATGTTTTCGATCACTTACAGTACATCGAATATCGAACTGTCACCTGTGCAGATGATCGCGAGGCAGAATACCTTGAGAACCAGCTTCGGGTTAACCGAAGCTCCTATAGGTATCCGACATAGAGTGCCAAAATGATTCACTACCCGCTCGAAGGAATTCTCGTTGTCGACCTGAGCCAGTTCCTCTCGGGCCCTTGCGCCACCCTGCGCTTGGCGGACCTTGGGGCCCGGGTGATCAAAATTGAAAAGGCTGTCGAGGGCGATCTGTGCCGAAAATTGTACGTGTCGGAGGTGAGGCTCAACGGCGAGTCAACCGTGTTCCATGCCATCAACCGGAACAAGGAGAGCTTCATTGCCGACCTCAAGGCGCCCGAGGGGCGAGAACAAGTGAAAAAGCTCATCCGTCGAGCGGACGTGGTGATTCACAACTTCCGCCCCGGCGTCATCGAGAGGCTCGGCTTCGCCTACGACACGGTGCGGGAGTTCAACCCACAGGTGGTCTATGGACAGATCAGCGGCTATGGGCAGGAAGGTCCATGGCGTGATCTGCCGGGGCAGGACCTGCTGCTCCAGTCTCTCTCGGGCCTCGTGTGGCTGAGCGGCGACGCCGACCAGGGGCCGGTGCCGATGGGCCTGTCGATTGCCGACTTCCTCTGCGGCATGCATCTCGCGCAGGGGATTCTCGCCTGCCTGGTTTGCCGTTCGACCACCGGACGGGGCGGGTTAGTGGAGGTGAGCATGCTCGAATCGGTGCTCGACCTCCAGTTCGAGACCCTCACCACTTACTTCCACGACGGCGGCCAGCCGCCGCAGCGCACCGCCTCGAATAACGCCCACGCCTACCTGGGCGCGCCGTACGGCATCTACCGCACGCGCGACGGCTATCTCGCCTTGGCCATGGGCAGCGTCCTGCAACTGGGCGAGTTGCTCGGCTGCGAGCCGCTGCTCGGCTATCGGGATCCCGCCACCTGGTTCACCGAACGCGACCGCATCAAGGCCGTCCTCGCCCGCCACCTTGAAACTGATACTACCGCGCATTGGCTCTCCATCCTTGAATCCGCAGACATCTGGTGCGCCGACGTGCTCGATTGGAAGCGGCTCCTTGAGCACGAGGGTTTCAAAGTCCTGGGCGTGTTGCAGACGGTTCGGCGCAGCAGCGGGACTGTTTACCAAACCACCCGCTGCCCGATCCGCATCGATGGCCAGCGGCTTTACTCCGAGAAGGGTTCGCCTGACCTCGGCGAGGACACGGATCTGATCACGGCGGAGTTGATTGCATGAACGCCACCATTCCCATTCTCGACACCCATCAGCACTTGATCTATCCCGAGAGGCATCCTTACTCCTGGACGGCGGAAATCCCGGAGCTCGCGGGAAAGGCCTTCCGGTATGACGACTACCTGAAGGCCATCGAGGGGACCGGAGTCAGCCAAACGATTTTCATGGAGAGCGGCGCCGACGACCCGCACTGGCGCGAGGAAACGCGATTCGCTCATGAACTCGCAGGCACACCGGGGTCGCTCGTCAAGGGCATCATCGCCAGTTGCCGTCCGGAGGCGAAGTCTGGATTTGAGGCTTATGTCGAGTCGGTGCTGTCACCGTACTTGGTAGGCTTCAGACGGCTCCTGCACGTCGAGCCTGACGAGCTCTCCCAGAGCCCCCGCTTCGCGGCCAATGTCCGCCTGCTCGAAAAGTACGAACTCACCTTTGACCTCTGCGTGCTGGCAAAGCAGATCCCTCTTGCGGCGGCGCTGGCTGGGAAATGCCCCGGGGTCCAGTTTATCCTTGACCACTGCGGAGTGCCCGACATCGCGGCGGGCGGGCTCGACCCTTGGCGGCAATACATCCGCGAGATTGCGAAACACCCGAACGTCGCCTGCAAGATCTCGGGCGTCTTGGCCTACTGCGCGCCGGGTCAGGCCACGCTTGACTCGGTTCGGCCTTACGCCGAGCACTGTCTCGAGCACTTCGGCTGGGACCGCATGGTGTGGGGCAGCGACTGGCCCGTGTGCACGACGACTTCCGATCTCCGCACGTGGGTGGACGTGACACGCCGGCTAATCGCCTCCGCTGATGAGCGCGATCAACGGAGACTTTTGCACGAAAATGCGATGCGAATATACAGAGTGAATGGGCACTCGTAGCGCGGTCCTATTTTACAGGTCACTGGTGATCATACAGTTGCGCTGCGCACTCCCGTACTCGTCAGGTTCCCACCCCTCTCTCCCAAGGGGGAGAGGTCAGAATGTAAGAACTCCAGGGACCTGTTTTACAGGTTTGCGGCTTTTCTGATCAGCCCGCTGACCCAATTACGAGGTGGAAAAACATGCAAAGAACGGCAAACTGCCTGGCGAAACTGGAGCGCATGAGGAGGACCCTGCGTCATGAGGAACCGGATCGCGTGCCCATCAGCGATTTCTTCTGGGGAAGTTTTCTCAGCCGCTGGCACGAAGAGCTGGGCCTCGCGCCGGATACTGATATTTACCGCTATTACGACCTGGATTGGATGCAGTTCAATCCCAACATGGATCCCCACATTAAGCCTTTCGAAATTGTCGAACAGAACACCGAAGAGGTCGTGGTCCGAACCGGGTTTGAAGCCCTGATTCGCAAGAAGTTCGCCTATCCCATGCCTGATTTCCTAGGATTTGCGACCGACACCATTGAAAAGATGGAGGCGTTCGAGTTCGATGACCCCTGGGACGAGCGCCGTTACTTCGTGGGCGGCGACGATCAAATCAACGGCGTGGGCGACGGCTTCGTGCGCAATCTCGCCTCCTTCGTCGATCGCCTGAAGGCGGCGCGACGGGACTTCCCCATTTTCGGCGGAGTCTGCGAAGGCCACGAAATGCTCTGGCGCATCATCGGGTCGGAAAATGTTTTGCTTTGGATCGGCCTCTACCCTGAGGAAATCGGGAAATTCGTGGAGCGGATCAACGCCTTCAACCTGGGGATCGCCAAGGCGCAAATCGAAGCCGCAGGAGGCGCGCCGGATGGCATGGTCATCTGGGGCGACGTGGCGTACAAGAACGGCATGCTCTTCTCGCCGGCTTATTGGCGAAAGTACTTCAAACCTGGCGTGAAAGGCCTCGTCGAAGAATGCCACGCGCATCACCTGCCGGTGATCTATCACGGTTGCGGCAACGCAAGCAGCATCTATGAAGACTTCATTGAAATAGGCGTCGACGCCTATAACCCGCTCGAAGCCAAGGCTGGCCTGGATGTGGTGGACCTGCGGCGCCGCTTCGGGCATCGCATGGGTTTTTGCGGCAACATGGACGTGATGCTGTGGGCGAACGGAGACCGCGAAGAGTTGAAGCGGACTGTACTGACTAAACTCAATGCGGCCAAAGGTGGGGGCTTCATCTTTCAGTCTGATCATTCCGTGCCCAGCAGCGTCTCAGGCGAGAGCTACGATTATGTGGTCAAGCTGGTTCGGGAACATGGTAAGTACCCTCTGAATTTGGGCGAATTCGACATTCCCAGCCTGTCCTAGAGTTCTAGTTTCCTGGCTCTTCACAATGCTACGGTCACGTCAACCCTCCATCACGGTCCACGAAGAAGGAAAGGCCAACCGGGGAGACTTGAAGGTTGGTGCTCGCGAGAAGCTTGAAGCCTATTTTCCCAATTTCAAAGGCGTTGAAAAAGAAGGCATCTGGGTGGCCAATGCCGACGGCTCGAATCCTGTGCAACTGGTTCAGGATGGCCGAATCAACATTTTCCCCCAATGGATTCCGGACAACCAGCACCTCATCTATCTCTCACGCTCAAAAGTGGCTCCCGGACCCACAGATGAATACCGGAGCGTCGCAGTCTCCGGAGGAGCGCGGCAAACGATACTTAAAAATGCGCCGGACCGTAATTTCGATGTCGGACTCCAGGGACGACTGCTGTTCAGAAGTTCCGGGGGTGAGATTCAACAGGAATATCCTTGATGGCGAAGCTTTGCCCGCGCAGGGCGCGCCCGGACATGGTCAGCAATTGATTCCCGTACTTGAGCTGGGTCCCTTGCTCAATGAAATCCGCCGTCACCACCGCAACGTTATCTTTCTTGGGTTTGATGATCATGGCAAGGTCGTCTAGCGTCTTCGGTCCCATAAGCAATTCTCACCTCTCGTTTATTATAAGAGCTGGCTTGGTCTGATGAGTATGGACAGAGAAAGCCAGTGCCACGTTTTTGTCAGGCCACACATCCTATCCCACGGCAACTTCCACCATCTCCGGCACTTGCACCTTCGAGCCAATGAAGGCGTAGTACGTGATGAAGGTGTAGCAGACCAAAGGCACGAGCATGGCCAGTGCCATGCTGTGGGTCAGTTGAAACAGCAGCCCCATGATGGGTGTGGCAACTGCCCCCCCGATAATGGCCATGATGATCATGGACCCGCCTAGCTTGGTGTTCGGGCCCAACTCCTTAATGCCCAATGCAAATATGGTCGGGAACATCAGTGACATGAAGAAGCTGGTCAGGAACACCGCCCAGACGCCAATCCACCCTGGAAACAGAACCTCAATACCCATCAGTGTCACGTTGATGCACCCGTAAATCCCCATCAGTTGGCTTGGCTGAACAAACTTCATCAGATAAGTGGCGGTAAACCTTCCTACGCCAAATGCCACAAGACTCCCGGTTAGAAGATAGCCCGCGACCTTTTCCGGTTGCCGCGTGTAGTCCTGGATGTACTGAATGTAGTAACTCCAGGTTCCCACCTGGGCCCCGACATAGAAGAACTGCGCAATCACCCCCTGGACAAAGTGCGGGTAGCGAAACAAGTCCTTGAGCTTGCCGTGCTGACGGCTGCCCGCGAGTTCTGCTTCTTCTGCGATTTTGGGGAATTTGGTTTTGAGTATCAGCAACGCCCAGATGAAGACCACCGTGCCCAGAACAAGGTAGGGCATCACGACCCTCATTGTCTCTGTCTGCAAGTATGCGTCGTACCTGCCGGCAGCCTTTAAGGCGTTGATCTGCTGAGGGCGCAGTTCGACCCCTGAAAAGATGAAAACCGTTCCGACTAACACGCCTGTCACGGCCCCGAGAGGGTTGAAGGCCTGAGAGAAATTGAGCCGTCGTTCAGAGGTCCTCGGATCACCCAACAGTGCGATGAAAGAGTTCGCCCCCGTCTCCAGGAACGCCGCGCCGCTGGCGATCACGAACAAGGCCAGCAGGAATAGGCCATACTGCCGGACGAGGGCGGCCGGCCAAAACAGATAGGTGCCCGTGCTGTAAAGAAAAAGCCCTGTCACCAAGCCCGCTTTGTAGCCATATTTTCGCATCAACAGCGCCGCGGGCATGGAAAGAAGGAAGTATCCCATGTAGAAAGCTGATTGGATCAAACCCGCCTTGAGACGAGTCATCTCGAATGACTTCATGAACTGCTTGATCAAAACGTCGTTCATATTGCTAGTGTTCTGTCCCTTACATAACTAGACATATTGAGCCCGGTGTGGTATGAATTTGAGCGTGGCCAGAACTAGTCCGATGGTGAATTTATCCGCGAAAGACACAGCGCAATTGGCCCAGTGGGAGTCGGCGCATGGGACGCCTCAACAGGTGGCCTTGCGGTGCCGGTTGGTGCTGGCCGCCGCGGCCGGAAGGCCGGATCTGGAAATTGCGACCTGTCACGGAGT
>JBEKME010000098.1:0-22853 GCA_050008675.1 Terriglobia bacterium | reverse complement strand
TCAAGGCGTCGGAACAGGACTCGGCGGCCACACTGGAGTTGAAAATGTAGTGTAGACCTTCGAGACCGCTTTGCTGAAAACACAACACTTACTGCCTCAATGACCCCTCAACTGCGAAAGTTCGGCTGACATCACGGATAACGGTCTTCGGCTATCCTCGCTCAGAATGACAGGCGGGCTGAGGAGGGCGAGTGGTTAAGCAGGGAGTGCGCCACCGATAAGCACGCCCACTTCCATGCCTCGGTTTGCATTCAGCATCTTGGCGGCAGAGGCGCGGTTGGCGCAGATTTCAATGAATCCGGAACTCCCTACGATGGCAAAAAGCTCCGAGGGCCTGCCCATCGAGTAGGCCAAATTGAGGCGGGTAATTTCCTGGCCGTTGACAATTATTTTGAAGGGCGGAGGGTTCTCCGAAAACAGTTCCGGGACGTCTTCCGGACTGATGTTGGTGATGAGGTTTCCAAACGAGTCCACCTTTAAGGTCATGCCTTTGACCAGATTCTCGCTCACCCGTTTGGGTTTCGGGGAACTGAACTGGGTGTAGTCAGTGATCGGGTCGGCGAATCTTTCCAGTTCCACCCCTCTGCTCAGCCAGCCGGCGATAGGAGCGAAGATATCGCGGCCGTGGAAAGTGTTACTGACGGGATTCAGGAAACAGTGATCAGCGGTGACGTGCCAGACCTTGGCACTCTCCTCGCGCGTGAAAAGCAGTGAGAGGACCCCGTTGTCAGGCGCCACGAATCTGTATTGCCCGGCGATAACCAGGATTGGCCGTCGCCCGGTTCCCACTCCAGGGTCCACCACAACCAGATGGATAGTACCGCTGGGGAAGTACCTGTAGCTCTGGATCAGTGCGTACGCGGCCTCAAAAATATCGTAGGGAGAGACTTGGTGGCAGATGTCCACAATCTGAACCTCGGGGTTGATGTTGAGGATAACACCCTTCATCGTCCCCACATAGTGGTCCGCCGCTCCGAAGTCTGTTATTAGAGTGATGATAGGTCTGTGAGGCAAGTGTCCTCCTGCTTTAGAACGATGCAATTGTAGCACTAGTTCATATCAGCTCACGGCAAACCTGGAAGCAGTGGCTAGTGGTTAGTGGCTAGTGACTAGTGGTTAGTCGCTAGCAAGCCGGTGGTGGCTACCCACCAACCACTAGCTCACTGACCACCAGCCACTAGCCACTAACCACTGGCCACTAGCCACTCTCCTGTAAAATAGCGCGGAATTGTTCGAGCGTCATGGGTGCGGTCGAGGCCGTGCCCAGATTCTCCAGCACGTGTTCGAGACTGCTCATGCCCACCAGAGCGCAGGTAATGCCGGGCGTGGATCGAACAAACTGGAGGGCGCGTTGTGCGTCCGTTCGCATCCCCGGGAACCAGCTTCGAGACTCCGGCGGCAATCCTTGGGTGAGTTGGCCTTGAAGGAGACTGGCGCTTGCGAACACCATTAATCCGTGTGCCCTGGCCACCTGTAAGAGGGGGGCCAGCTTCCGGCCCGCCTGCTGGGTGCTTGCCATGCGTGCCTCCAGCATGGCGAGGTTGAAAGGCAACTGGAGGGCGCGAAAGTGATGGTCTTTGCCTCCCACTTCCTCTGCCAAACGCAGAACGTCGGTCAACGAAAGGGCTTCGGCCGAAGGCGGACCCACTCGGTAGGCGTTCCAGGTAGCCGTCCCGTACTTCCGTATTTTGCCTTCCCCCACGGCCATCTCGAGCGCCGCAAAGGCCGCCTTTAACCGGCGGAAGAATTCCTCGCGGCCCACTTGGCTCAGTTGCGTCTCCGGGTTGTGAACGTAGTAGATGTCCAATGTCTCGACGCCGAGGTTCCGGCGGCTGGCGTCAATCTGGTTTTCCAGGTACTTGGGGGAGATGACGTGGCAGCCGGCGACAACCTCCTCCATGCGGATGATGCCGGGGTCCAAGAGTTTCTCCTGGAAATAGGCAGAAGGGTCCGGCGGTTCTTCGCTGTCGAAGGTCAGGAACCCGCCCTTGGTGGCCAGGACAACTTCGTCGCGCTGGACTTCGCCGGAGGAAATCAGTGCTGCCAGCGCCTGGGCGATGGCGCGTTCGCTCCGCTGGTGCCTGTAATTGATGGCCGAATCGATGACGTTGACGCCCATCAACACCGCTCGCGTGACGGCCTCTCGGTAACGTGCATCGTAAGCGGCGGTGGGCTCCCCGAGGTATGTGCCGATGCCGATGGAGGAAATCCAGAGACCTTGCGCCTCGCGAATATGCCCCGGCAGGCACGCCGCAAAGCGCTCGCGAAAGCGCGCCGTACCTTCCGCCGTGGCGAAACCTGGAATCAGCATGAAGTCAGAATCCGGCCAAAGAGCCTACCCCTTTTCTAACCCGGAACTCTTGAAAAAACAAGCACAAGAAAGCCGGGGTGTTGGTGTCATTTGGGATGAGATCCCTTTCGAAACGTCGGTCATTCCCGCGAAAGTGGGAATCCAGTCCGAGGACAGCACATTTCCAAAGGTTTGCTGAGTGGATTCCCGCTTTCGCGGGAATGACTGCGCTCCAAATGACACCACTACCAAACGCACACCTTGCTCGGAGTCCAAGGCTGGTCAGTTGGGGCTGGCTTTAACCAGGAAAATCGGGATCTCGCTTTCGTGCCGAACCTTGGTGATGGTGGTCCCGTGGATCAGATCGTTAATCATCTTGTGTCCGTGGGCCGCCATGGCGATGAGATCGCAATGTTCTCCTCGGGCGGTGTTCAGAATCGCGCGGGCCGGCTCGCCCCGTTCGTGGCGCGCGGTCACCCGGAAACCTTCTTCCCGCAGCCCCTCCGCCACCTTCTCCAAGAACTCGCGGTCCTCCTTTATCTCCTGTGAGTCCGAGAGATTCAGGTTATCCTGCCACTGCGCCGCCCAACCGGTCGATACGTGGAGCAGCAGAATCTCCGCCTGGGTGAGTGTCGCCAGTTCCTTCACGCGCGGCAGCAGCACGTTGTCGGCTTTGCTGTGATCGAGAGCCACCAGAATCTTCTTGAACATGATGACGCCTGCCTAGCTGGCCCAACTTTTGACTGTCAGGACCAGGAGATAAGCATTCAAGATAGCAATAATCCCCGCCACCATCCAGGCGAGGATTTTGAGCCAGAGCGGGTTTACGAATTCGCCCATTCTTGCTCGGTTGCCTGTGAACTGAACCAAGGGAAAAACCGCAAAGGAGAGTTGCAGACTCAAGATGACTTGGCTGAAGATCAAAAGCTGTGCCGTTCCCCGATGTCCGAAAAACGCCACGGCGATAATCGCGGGAATAATAGCCAGGAGCCGCGTAATCAGCCGCCGCAGCCAGGGGGTCAATCGGAGGTTCAAGAATCCCTCCATCACGATTTGCCCAGCCAGCGTTCCGGTCAGCGTGGAGTTCTGGCCGGAACACAGCAGGGCTATGGCAAAGAGTACGCTGGCCATTTGCGTCCCCAGCAGCGGCGTCAGGGTGTAGTAAGCATCCTGGATTTCTGCCACTTGGTTCAATCCGTGGCGGTAGAACGTGCCGGCCGCCATGATGAGAATCGCAGCGTTAATCAAGAAAGCAAAATTGAGCGCCACGACGTAATCCAGCAGGTTAAATCGCAGCGCGGTTCGTATTCCCTCCCTGCTCCGCGCGATCGCCCGCGTCTGGACCAGCGAGGAATGGAGGTAAAGGTTGTGGGGCATCACCGTTGCGCCCAACATCCCGATGGCAATGTAGAGCATCTCCTGGTTGGTCAAAAGCTCTGGAGTGGGAATAAGGCCTTTCCCGATTTCGACCAAATTGGGTTTTACCAGGAGAATCTCCACCAGGTAGCAGACACCAATCGTCCCGATGAGGCCCACCACCAGGGCTTCGAGGTATCGGAATCCTTTGTGCTGAAGGTAGAGGATCGCCAGCACATCGAGCGCCGTCAGGCAGACGCCGATCAAGAGCGGGATATGGAAGAGCAGGTTGAGCGCGATGGCCGACCCGATCACCTCCGCCAGATCGCAGGCGGCGATGGCAATTTCACACAGCACCCACAGGAACAGGCTGGTTTTCCGCGAATAATAGCTACGGCAGGCCTGCGCGAGGTCGAGTTGCGTGACGATGCCCAGCCGCGCGGCAAGCGCCTGGACCACGATCGCCATCAGGTTGGACATGAAGAGGACGAAGATGAGTTGGTAAGCAAACCGCGACCCGCCAGCTATATCCGTGGCCCAGTTCCCGGGGTCCATGTAGCCGACGGCGACCAGGAAGCCCGGTCCGGAAAAGGCCAGCACTTTCTTCCAGAAGCCCACTCCGGTGGGAACGCCCACCGTCCTGTGGACTTCAGGGAGAGAGGGCATAGCCGGTGAGCGGTGATCTGAGGTTAGGTGCGGTTCGTCCATCGGTCGCGAAGGGGGTCAGGAAAGTCGAGAAGTCGAGGAGTTGAGAAGTCGAAGAGTTGAACAGTTGAATAGTCTTCAGCGCGTTCGACTCCTCAACTCTTCCACCTTTTCGAACTCCTTAGTTCCCTAACTCCTTAACTCCTCGACTCCTTAACTCCTCGACTTTTCGAGGGGGTTCACCGTCGAACATTTCCCCCCCAAAGTATAGTTGAGTTCCGTTAGCTTGCGAATTCTTCGTTGGCCCTTTTCAGAAGCGCCTTCATGTATGCAATGCTATAAGCGGTTCCGGCCCTGCTGCCGCCGATCATTTCCGGGATGTGATCTGGGATCAATACTCCGTTATAGTTCACCTCGCGCAGCGCCCGCATCACCTTGTACATATCCATGTAACCGTCATCCACAAAGGTCTCGACGAAATGGGGTAAAGGTGCGTTCACATTACGGAAGTGGATTTTGAAGATTTTTCCGCGGCTGCCAAAGTAGCGAATAGTCTCGAGCACGTCTTTCCCCATGAGTTTGCCGCCCTCGAGCCACGTGCCACAGCAAAGGCACATTCCTATATTGGGACTGTCGGCGATCTCGAAAGCTCGCTTGTAGCCCTCAAAATTGCCGAAGATACAGCGTGGAACACCGGCCAATACGGGCACCGGCGGGTCGTCGGGATGAATGCCGATTCTCACGCCCGCCTCCTCCGCGACCGGTGTCACGGCCTTGATGAAATAGGTGTAGTTATCCCAAATCTCCTTCTGCGAGTAGACGCGGCCGTGTGTAAGCGGGCCCTTGAAGACCTTCTGATCCCAGTAGCCGGCATCGGCCTTCGCCAAGTCGAACCCACGTGCTGGCGCTCCGCCGCGGGTGGTTTCACGTGCTGTGCTCCAAATGCCGTTTCCCATATGAGCGTAGGTCGTATAGTAGATCCCGGCTCTACCTAGATTGCGGAGGTAGGTCTTGTACTCCTCGATTTTCCGGTCGCGTCCGGGAAGGTTCAGGGTGACCTCTTCCATGTTATGGACATTGAGGTCCCCGATATTCCAGACCTTCAGGCCAGCCCCTTCGACCTTTTCACGCAAGCGCACGAAATTCTCATAGGT
Source organism: Terriglobia bacterium (assembly GCA_050008675.1). Lineage (GTDB taxonomy): Bacteria > Acidobacteriota > Terriglobia > UBA7540 > UBA7540 > CAVROP01. Next base: position 17,408 of record JBEKME010000098.1, on the reverse strand, counting down.
CGCCTCATCCGCATGTACCCAGATGGTGACGTATTCTGCTCCCAATTGCTTTACGAACTGGAGATCTTCGTCAGTGGGATCAGGTCCCAATTGAACTGCGATCTTTATGCCTGGGGCGAGGTCGTGGAGTTTCGCTGTGCTTTGCTGACTTTGCGACAACCAAGATGTTCCTGCCAGGGCGCCGACCAAAGCTAATTTGGCGAACTTTCTTCTTTCAGGATCAAAGTTTGCTTCCTCTTCTTTTCCGAAAGGCTGGTTCAGTTTCTCGGGAATTGACATGTGAAGACTCCTTTAAGAAAGATCACCTTAACGCGAACTCGGAAGTTGGAGTTGCGCAGGTACGGCCCACATCCCGGGCATGTCATCCTGAGGAGCCCCGCTCTTTGGGACGACGAAGGATCTCCGCAGTTCGCAGGGAAGATTCATCCGTCAGTTGACGGACTGGCCGTCCAAACCAACTGCAGGGATTCTTCGGCCCCAAAGAACGGGGGCCTCTCCAGAAACTCGATGCCTTACTCGTGTCGATTGAGCAACTAGCACCGAGCCTTTCTGATCCGTCCTCGGCCTGCAACTGACCCCTCACCCGGCCCGCGCCGGCTGGTGAAAGCGCCGGTCGCGGGCCACCCTCTCCCCAGGGGAGAGGGCGGACCCACTTTGCCATGCGCTGCGTTTCTGACATCACGGATAGCGGTTTTCGGCTATACACGCTCAGAATGACACAGGGCTGGATTCTCCCCCATGCGCCACCTGCCACCCACTACCTACCTTCTGACTTCTGACTTCTGACTCCTGACTCCTGACTGTCACTCGTCACTGCTTTGTCGCCGAGGGCCTCGAGGTTTCGCTCCACGCGGTCCAGGAATTCCTGGTCTCTAATCGAAGGCAAGTTGGCGCGGACGTTCTCAATAGCTCCGCGCTGCGCGGTGCCAGCAAGGTCGAGCGCGACCGCAAGGTCCGGGGCAGCCACCGGGATGGTGATGTCACTCAGGCTGGAAATGATCTTGGCAACTTCCGCGCTCAGTCCCGCCGTTTCCAGTGGCACCGAGGTCGCATTCTTGCCGGCCTCTTCTATGGCTTGTGCGCGCCTGGCTTTTTCGTTTTCGGTGGATTTGGGAAGTTTGAAGGCCGCCATCACCGCTTCGTAGCTCTGTGCGTCGCGGTCAATGTTTTCGAGCAGGCGTTGCCGCAGTGAGGAGAGCCGGTTCTGTAACTCTCTCAGTTTGGTGTGATGCGCCTCGAGTGATTTCCGGTTGAGTGACAGCCCACAAACCATTTCACCGAGCGCTGCGGCCAGCGCCCCGCCGAGCGCGGAGACGCTTCCGCCGCCGGGAGTTGCACTCGGCGCCGCCACTGCGGTTACGAATGCTTCTGCCATCGCGCGCAACGTCCGACTCTTTTGGCGCGCCGCAGAATTGGTCTGCTCCCGGATGATTTGCTCGAGACGGTTTTCAAAAATAAGTTGGGGACGATAATTCTCTACCTTCAGATACTGAACGGCGGCGTCCTCCAACGCCTGGCGGGGAACCAGCCCAACAATCTCGCTGCCTAAGACGTCAACCCCCTGCGTTGCGGCTGCTCGCGTCACGGCATCGAACACCGTCGTGATGGAGGTCGTCTCAAAATCCGTCAGGTTCATTGAGACCTGCCCCAGGTTGCGGGATTTCAGCTCCACACCCATGGCCTTCACACAGGGGAAGCCACCGCTCGAGGCGCGGATCTTCTTGGCAATGGCCTTCGCCAGCGCCACGTCAGGCGTGTTCAAGTTGATGTTATAGGCAATCAGGAATTTCCTGGCGCCGACCACGGTTGCTCCTGCTGTCGGATGAAGAGCCGCCTCGCCGAAATCGGGATGCCGCTCAGGGTCCGTGCGCACCTCCTCCCGCACGCCCTCGAATTGGCCACGCCGGATGTTTTCCAGGTTCTTGCGTTCCGGCTTGCGTGCCGCTGCCTCGTACAAATAGGTGGGAATTTTGAACCGGCGCCAGGCTTCTTCGGCCACCCACTCGGCAATGCGCACGCATTCTTCCAGCGTGACGCCGGAGATGGGTATGAACGGCACAACGTCTGTGGCGCCGAGCCGGGGGTGCGCGCCCTGCTGCTGGTTCAGGTCAATCAATTCCGCCGCCTTGCCGATGCCGCGCAGAGCAACTTCCCCTACGCTCGAGCGCGTGCCCACCAGGGTGATGACGCAGCGGTTATGGTCCGCGTCCATTTCCTTATCGAGCAGGTAAACGTCCGGCCCGTCCAAAAGCGCCCGGATGATGGTCTCCACCTTTTGGACATCGCGTCCTTCACTGAAGTTCGGAACACATTCGATGATGGTTTGCATGCAGAGAATTTAGCACGACGACTGTCCGTTGTCAGTCGTCCGTTGTCCGTGGTCAGTAGTCCGTTGTCAGTAGTCCGTTGTCAGTTGTCCGTGGTCCGTCGTCCGTGGTCGAGGAGAACGGCAGGGCATAAGGTCTTTCCCCTCTCCCTTGGGGCTGATCGTTACTCATATCTTCGGCTGGACACCGCGGGTGCCCAAGTCGGAAGTATAGCCCTCTCCCTTGGGGAGAGGGCTATTGATTCAGTCCTACCCCTGGTGTCCAGCCAAAGATGTGGGACACGCTCAGCCCTTGGGGAGAAGGCTGTGTCTCCGACTTCGGTGCACGGTTATTTGCCCGACGACATCTTACCCACGGACAACGGGCAACGGACCACGGACAACTGACAACTGACTACTGACTACTGACTACTGACTACTGACAACCAGTTACCGACAGTCGCGTCTTTCCCAAACAATCCGGCCTGCTTTGGCCGTCATCCGGCAATGATTCACGCCAAAATAGTAGGGAATCTCGCGGTAGTCACCCAAGTCCATCACAATCAGGTCGGCCTGTTTGCCAGGTTCAAGCGAGCCGAGGCGGTCCGCACGGCGCAGCGCATGGGCCGCGTTAATAGTGGCGGCGGAGATTGCCTCGGCAGGCGTCATGCGCAGGGCAGAGCAAGCCAGCGAAAGGATGAATTGCATATTGAGAGTGGGGCTGGTTCCGGGGTTGAAGTCGGTGGCCAGCGCGACGATGGCGCCTGCGTCGATCAGCTTCCGGGCCGGAGGGTATGCCTTGAGGCCAAGATGGAAGTTCGCGCCCGGAAGCAGCGTCGCTACAACCTGGGAGCGGGCGAGCGCGCGGATGTCTGCGGCGGTGAGCTTGTCGAGGTGATCGGCGGAAGCTGCCTCGACTTCCACGGCCAGGTGGCTTGCTCCTGTTCGAGTAAGCTGCTCAGCATGGAGACGCGGAATCAGGCCTTGCCGCTTTCCGGCCGCCAGCACTCTCCGGCAATGCTCGACACTAAAGGCGCCTCGGTCGCAAAAGCAGTCGATGAATTCCGCCAGCTTCCTGCGCGCCACCCTAGGAATAAGTTCCCGCACAACCGTCTCGATGTAGGCGCCCGGGCGTCCGGCGTATTCAGGAGGCAAGGCGTGCGCGGCAAAGAGCGTGGGCACGAGTTCAAGGTCGGAGGTTTGGCGCAGCCGGCGAATCGCCTCCAGGAGTTTCAGCTCCTGCGTTACTTCCAGGCCGTAGCCCGTCTTCACTTCCAGGGTGGTTGTGCCGTGGGCCGCAAACTGCTTCAGAAAGCCTTCTGCCTGTCGGACGAGCGAGTTTACGGAAGCCTGCCGCACTCTCTGTGCCGACAACCTTATCCCTCCGCCGGCACGAGCAATTTCCTCGTAGGTCTTTCCCTGCAATCGCTTTTCGTAATCTCCCACACGGCTTCCGGCAAATACCAGGTGGGTATGCGAATCTACGAAGCCGGGCATCACCACCGAACCCCGGCAATCGACGGCCTCGGCCTTCAACCGCCGCGCCTCTGCTTCCAGACCGCGTGTCGAACCAACTCGCAGGATGCAGGTCCCCTGGGTCAGTATCGCGCCATCGGCGATGATGCCGAGTTGCGAAAGGGCTTTTCCACGCCGGGGACAAGGCAGGCCCGCGAGGGTGAGTAGTTGCTCAACATGGCGGAAGAAGAGTGAAGGCGCTGTGCAAAGTAGCATTGGACGGCTCTCTGGATTCTCTGCTAGAATCATGACCAACGAAATCGGAGGGTAGGTGCTATGCCCCAATACGAATATGCCTGCAACGGATGCAAGAAGACATTCAGCTTGATCATGACACTGGCCGAATACGACAAAGGGAAAGTGGCCTGCCCAAAGTGCAAGAGCAAAAAGGTTGAGCAGAAAGTTGCGACCTTTTTCGCGGTCACTTCCAAGAAAAGCTGAGAAGAGCAGTGGCTAGTTGTTAGTGGCTAGTGGTCAGTCCGCTACTTGGCAACTGGCTAGCGATTGGTTGCCGGTCCGCTAGCCAGCAAGACGGCGCCCGTCCTGGGTTCGAACTCCTGACTCCTTCTCGTCACCTATCGCTGAGCTGCTAATCGCGAGTTGCCAGGAATGTTGAGTGACGACCGACTACTAGCCACTAACCACTAGCCACTGTCTTTATTCCTGCCTTTCGCGCGAAGGTGGCGGCTTCTTCATAGCCTGCATCCACGTGGCGGGCTACGCCGATGCCTGGATCGTTGGTCAGCACGCGGTTCAGCCGCTTGGCCATTTCCGCAGTGCCGTCGGCCACGGTGACCTGCCCGGCATGGAGGGAGTAGCCGATTCCCACTCCCCCGCCGTGATGGAACGAGACCCAGCTTGCCCCCGAGGCGGTGTTCAGGAGCGCGTTTAACACCGGCCAGTCGGCGATGGCGTCGCTGCCATCCTTCATGCTCTCGGTTTCACGGAAAGGCGACGCCACGGACCCGCAATCGAGATGGTCTCGACCGATAACGATGGGGGCCTTCAGCTCGCCCTTCGCCACCAAATCATTAATCCGCTCCCCGAACAGCGCCCGTTCACCATAGCCCAGCCAACAGATTCGTGCCGGCAGGCCCTGAAACTTTACGTATTTGTGCGCCAGCCGGATCCAGCGGCTGAGGACGGGATTGGCAGGGAAGAGTTCCAGCACCAAGTCGTCGGTCCGGTGAATATCCGAAGCTTCGCCGGAGAGCGCGGCCCAGCGGAACGGCCCGCGTCCCTCGCAGAAGAGAGGCCGGATGTAGGCGGGAACAAATCCCGGGAAGCTGTAAGCGTCCTTCACGCCCCCATGCTCGAAAGCCATGGTGCGGATGTTGTTGCCGTAATCGAATGTAGCCGCACCCAGCTTCTGGAGCTCCAGCATGCCTGTGACGTGGTGCGCTATGGACTCGTAAGCACGCTTCAGATAGTCATCGGGATTCTTCCGCCGGAGCTCGCCGGCTTCTTCGAGGGTCAGTCCCGAGGGGATGTAGCCGTTCAACGGGTCGTGCGCGCTGGTCTGGTCTGTAAGCAGGTCGGGCACCACACCGCGCCGCGCCAGTTCGGGGATCACCTCCGCGCAGTTCCCAACCAAGCCCACGGACACAGCCTGTTTCTGGCGGACAGCGTTTTTCAGGATGCGGAGCGCCTCGTCCAGGTCGTTCACGCAGATGTCGCAATAGCCGCCCCGGATGCGCCGCTTGATTTTTTCGGCGTCCACTTCGACGCCCAGAAAGGCGGCGCCATTCATGGTGGCAGCCAGTGGCTGGGCTCCTCCCATGCCGCCCATTCCCCCCGTGACCACCAACTTACCTGAAAGGTCACCTCCAAAGTGCTTGCGGGAGGCGGCGGCAAAAGTCTCGAAAGTCCCCTGGAGAATCCCTTGCGTGCCAATATAGATCCAGCTTCCGGCTGTCATCTGGCCATACATTATGAGGCCCAGGCGCTCGAGTTCGCGAAACTTCTCCCACGTCGCCCAATGCCCCACCAGGTTGGCGTTGGCGATCAGCACCCGCGGCGCCCAGGCGTGAGTTCGGAAAACGCCCACCGGCTTGCCAGACTGCACCAGGAGGGTTTCGTCGTTCTCCAACTTCTTGAGGGCTTCCACGATAGCGTGATAACACTTCCAATTCCGCGCTGCTTTGCCCGTGCCACCGTAGATGATGAGTTCCTGCGGACGCTCGGCCACCTCCTCGTCCAGGTTGTTCATCAACATCCGCATGGCGGCCTCTTGTTGCCAGCCTTTGCAGGAAATCTGACTCCCCCTAGGCGCGCGAATGGGCTGATATGTGGTGGCCGAGGACTCGCTTCTATCCAAAACACCGCTTTTCATCATGCCTATCCCCCTGAGCAAATCTTAGCCCAATGCCGAGGAAAGAGAAAGTGCGGCCTGGCAGCCGATTTGGGTACTGGTGTCATTTGCGGGACACGGGCGTTGCAGCTCGCAGTCATTCCCGCGAAAGCGGGAATCCACTCCGCAAGTGTTCGGAAATAGGCTGTCTACAGACTGGATTCCCGCTTTCGCGGGAATGACAGGCCTTTCGAAACGGATCCTATTCCAAATGACACCACCACCCCAATTCAGGTTAGTTGGACTCAGGAAGTGAAAGATGTGCTAAGATGTGGGCGCAAGCGGCGGGCAGAACACGTCAGGGCATATGAACTTAAGCGATTTCACCACTCTCAACGAACTCTTTCTCAAAGCAATAGAGAAGAATAACAAGCCGAACTGTCTCCAATATAAATCCGACGGCCAGTATCGCGGCATATCCTCCCGCGAGGCTCTGCGGAAGGCTGCGGCCTTGGCTTCAGCACTGGAGCGGCTGGGGGCCAAGCCGGGCGAGCGCATCGCGTTGCTCTCGGAGAATCGACCCGAGTGGACGCTGACGGATTACGCCATTCTTGGCATGCGTGCTATCACGGTCCCGATTTATCCCACGCTTCTCGAGCCGGACCTCGAGTTCATCCTCCGTGACTCGGAATCCAAAGGCATCGTCCTGGCCACGGACGTCCAACTCCGAAAGGTCCTCAACGTCTGGGGCAGGCTGCCGGCTTTGAAGTTTGTGCTGGCCATGGACTGCTCCAACGTTGCGGGGACAGGGGCAAATTGCTGGGAGGGAAGCATCGAGAGCGAACTGGGCTGGAGCGGCCCCACCCTCGTCGAGGCGTTCAAAGCCAAGGCGTTAGAGGCGCGGCCGGGGGATACTGCCAGCATCCTGTACACCTCCGGCACCATGGGCCAGCCGCAGGGCGTAATCCTCACTCACGCCAATCTCGTTTCCAACATCCTATCAACCGCCGAGGTCTTTCCCCTCTGTGAATACGACGTCCTAATCTCATTCCTGCCGCTGTCCCATGTGTTTGAGCGCATGGTGGAGTACTTCTGCTTCTGGAAGGGCGTTTCCATCGCTTATGCGGAAGGCCTGGACACGTTGCCGCAGAATCTCCGCGAGGTCCGCCCCACCGTCATGGCTGTGGTTCCGCGCGTGCTCGAAAAGATCCAAGGCAGGGTGATGGATGCCATGCGCCAGGCGCCGGCCTGGAAACGGCGGCTCTTCCATTGGGCTCTCGAGGTTGGCAAGCAGTACGCTCCTTTCCTCCTCCAAGGGCGAACTCAGCCGCTGGGCCTGCGGTTGAAGCACGCACTCGCCGACCGGCTGATCTGTTCCAGGGTCCGCGAACAACTGGGGGGCAGGGTCTACATGCTCATTTCGGGAGCAGCCCCGCTATCCAAGGACTTGGGAGAGTTTTTCTTTGCTCTGGGGCTTCCGGTCTACGAGGGTTACGGGCTTACGGAGACTTCCCCGGTCGTTGCTGTCAACTGCCCAAGGCGCGCCAAGCTCGGCACCGTAGGTCCCGTCATACCTCGCGTGGAGGTCAAGCTGAGTGAGGAAGAGATCGACTCGGAAGGCGCAGTGGGAAGGGAAATCCTGGTGCGTGGACCCAGCGTCACAGCCGGCTACTACCACCTCGAGGAGGTGAATCGCGCCTCCTTCGTGGACGGCTGGCTCCGCACCGGCGACCTCGGGAGCTTCGACTCCGATGGCTACTTGAAGATTACGGGGCGCAAGAAGAACCTCTTCAAGACTTCCGGGGGCAAATACGTGGCGCCGGAAAAGCTCGAGAACCTCTTCCAAGGTCATCCTTACATTTATCAGATTGCGGCGCTGGGGGACGGGCGGAAATTCGTCGGGGCGTTGATTGTTCCTCATTTCACGCTTTTGATGGCCTACGCCCGCAGCCAGGGGATCTCTTTCCAGAATCGCCAGGAACTCGTTGCCCACCCTGATATTCAAGCGCTTATACGGCGGCAACTGGACGAAGCCACCTGCTGGCTCCCGCGCCACGAGAAGATTCGCCGCTTTATTCTGCTCCCCCAGGAATTCAGCATCGCCTCAGGAGATCTTTCGGTCACCCTCAAAGTCAGGCGCCGCGTCGTGGAAGAAAAATACCGGGCACAGATCGAAGAAATGTTCAACCACCGCGCCCCGCCGGTGCAGAGCGTCCCTGCCTCGAAAACTTAGCAGAAAGGTGCCAGGTGTCAGGTGAAAGTGTAAAGGGTAAAGTGTAAAGGGTGGGCTGCGGGTGTCAGATGTTAGGGAACGCAAAGGTTTCAGGTGTTGGGTGCCAGATTTCCGGTCGTCCCGGGTCCCCGGGAAAAATCCACGAGACCTTACGCCTTACACTTTAGCCTTTATCCTTTACACTTTCGCCTGACACCTGACACCCGGAACCTGACACCTACTTCAGCTCGAGAAAGTATAGACCCAAGTAGAGCCGTGCGCCGCCATTTTTACTCAAGACGATATTGAGCGGTTTGGGCTGCTTCACCGCACTGTCTTTCTTGGCGCCACAATCACCGACCTTTTCGCCAGCCTGGTTGTAAAGAAAGAACTTGCCGGCGGGCCTTTCCAAGCCGAAGCCATAGCTCCCCACACTTAACGGAACATCGCAGACCGACACTTTCCCTTCGGTAATGAGCATCCCGATGTACTTCTGTCGAATCTGAGAGCTGTACCCAGTAGTGTCGATCAAGCCCAATACTAATCGAGCACCCGCCGGGGTCTTCAACAGTGCGGCGTTGCGCTTTTGCACGGGGATTCTATTCCCCTCCAGGTAAAAATCATTGGGTATTGCAGAGTCAAAGGCCTTGCCAGAGATCTGTTCGAAGGCGCCCTGGGCACACGCGCTCCCAGGCATGCCCATGAGTATGGCCATGGCGATCAGAACCAGTCCACCTGCACCGAGTCTCTTCATGCGTTTTCCTCCTCAAAGATTTCCCGGGGTAAGGCGAGGCTACCCGAGGTCCAACTAAACAGCCGCAGTCTATCACGAAAGGCTATCCCTGCGCACTTAGGTAGTGGGTCAATTTGATGCTGTAGCGGCGATCCCGCTCCGAGCGGGATCGCCAAATGGCGGCGTAAAGCCGCCTCTACATGAAATTGACCCACTACTTATGGGTCATGCTGATTTCAGTTCCTCTCGCGGCCGCCAGCGCGGCCCATGACTTCCAAGTCGACATCGTAATACAGCACGGAGATCGGCTTGCCCGAGACTGGTTCGATATTGTCGGCACGCACCACGGCATGATAGAGACCATTCTTCAACCCCGCCGTGGAGGCCGTGCTGGTCAGCGTCTGGCTCTTGCCGGTCTTCCTCACAGCCACCGACAACCAGGACGGGAGTCCCGGCCGCACTTTCCAGAGCGGCAGTTCGTCGCTTCCGTTGGTCTTGACTGTGATCGCTCCGGTGAGCTTCTGGGCGGTCATGCCTGCCGCGCGGAGAGACACGAGGTAGGAATCGGCGACGATGATCGGCGGCACGGGGAAGGAGTTGGTCTTGGAGGCGCGAAGCAGGGCGACGTCGTTCGGGGCCACCCTGGCGGAGATGCCCCCGCGGTGCGGCCCACTCGTCTGATGCGTCCACAGATTCCGAACGTAAAGCGGCTCAGATTCTGCGAGCCCGATATCCGACCACGCGACTTTCACATCCGCCGACGCGGCTCCCTGGTTGAAAACGAGGACTGCCTGGCTGCCGTCAAACAGGCGCTTGCCCGCCCAGATTTCCACCTTGCCGTTTCTTCGCACGATGCGCCCCTGAATGCCCAAGGGATCCTGGTTGATCCCAATTGCTTCCAGGTTGGTCAGAACCTGGATCGTAGACGGAGTCATCTTCCGCAGGTCGTTCCCGGCCATCAAGGGCGCGGCCATCATGCACCAGAGACTGAAGAAGCTGCGGTTCTGGGTTTCGCTCAGTCCGTCCATGCCGACGATCATCATGTCGGGATCGTTCCAGTGGCCGGGGCCCGCGGCCTCGTACAATTTCTCGTTGGCTGCGGCGATCTTCATCGCCCTGCTCCAATCGGCCTTCCCCGGTGCGCAGATATCTTCGGTAGTCCGCCAGAGGTGCCCCACGGAAGCTGCCCACTTCCACGGCTCTCCCTCACCCCACGAGCAGAGGCTGTGGACGATGGGCCGCCCTGCGGCATGCTGGGCATCGTGGAGCTTGCGGTAGGTCTTAGCAGTGTCCTGGCCCTCGGTATTGCACCAATCGATCTTGACGTAATCTGCCCGCCACTCGGCGAAGGCCGCCATGTCTTCGAACTCGTGGTCCTTGGTGCCCGGCATGGCCTTGCTGCACGTGCGGATCCCGGCGTCGGTGTACAGTGCGTATTTCAGCCCTTTCTTGTGGATATAGTCGCCAAGTCCACGCAGGCCGCTGGGATAGCGGTCGAGATTCGACGTGAGCTTGCCGCCCGCGTCGCGGTAGAAACAGATCCCCTCGTCTGGGCCCATGTACGTATAGCCTGCTTCTTTCAAGCCGCTGCTGACCAGAGCGTCGACGATCTCCTTGATCAATTTCTCGTTCTGCGGTTCCTGGCCGAACTCATTCCAGGGATACCAGCCCATGGGCGGGGTGAGCGCCAGTCCGTCCCCCGCAGCATGGACCCCAAGGGCTGGATTTTGGGCCCTTGGCACCAAGGCAGAAAATGGGAAAGTGATCGCAATACCTAGTATGACCAGCAATTCTTTTTTCAAAGGTGCGCCCCTTTGCTTAAATACGCAGAATGGCGATGCCCGAGGTCTTCTCCTGATCGTCCCCATTGTACCGTCAATATTGGGATGCCACCAAAACTTCCAGGCGTGGGCCAACGGCGAAAGCAGAATCCTACGACCGCGAGTGTCTGCTGGGAAGAGGAAACCGCTTCAAGGGAACGTGGAACTGCGTCGCAAAAGAGACGGCATGAGCGAACTCGAAAGAACCAGTAATTCAGCGTAAGATAGCGCCTCAACCGAGGGCCAGCCGGTTCCCCCCAGGAAATATGACTTCGAGCCGCTCCGCGGCCCACGCCCAAACATGGGCTTCATCGGCCTACAAAACCATAGCGATAAGGATGTGGTCTTCTTCAAGGAAGTGGCAGTCAGGAAATTGAATCATTGAGTCATTGAATCGTTGGCCGCCGGGCGAAGGCCAGACTGCATGCCGCCTGCACGCCATGCGGGTTGACTGTGGACGCTTCCAGAGAGAAAGTCCAGCGCCGTAGTGTCTCAAGAAGCGTTTCCGTCACGTCATCAATCCCCACCGAGGACACAATCCCCACCGAGGTCCTTGATTGTTTGTCCTCCTATATGTAACCTTGTGGCATGCCTGACGACACACAATCAGTTAAGCGCAGGTCGGAGCGTAAGCGGGTCCAAATAGCTGTGACTGTTGTGATAGAGGGTGACGAGGCTGAACACCTTGCTACTACCGTTGACCTCTCCCGTCATGGCGTGCGATTGCAATCCGACGCCACCCTTGCCCCGGGCCAGCCCGTGGGCCTCCTTCTTGCTACCGATCCCGATTGCTTCATTAATGCGCGCGTAGTCTGGGTAGGGAAGGCTGACTCGGCGCAAGCTGGTCAGGCAGGATTCGAATTCTTGGACCTCCTTACAGGGCCAGTGTGCTGAATATCGAAGAGGTCATACCCTGCCTTTCAATGAGATTCTCCATGCCAGAAGAGCGGCCTTACCCCTCTCATTGACTCAGCACGGATGCCACTCGAAACAGTGAGCGGGTTTGCTCCCCCTTACGCTGCTTGGAGCACTGCGGTGCAGTGGGGACAGCGGGTGGCTTTAAGCGCGATGCCGCCGGAAACGCAATAAGGACATTCCTTGGTAGGCGGCGCCGCGGGAGCCGGCTGCGGCTTCATCATCCGGTTCACCTGCTTCACCAGCAGGAAGACCACCAAGGCCACGATCAGAAAATCGATGACCGTGTTGAGGAAGGCGCCATAGCTGATTAGGGCTGCTCCCGCCTTCTTGGCATCCGCCAGCGAGTCGTAGTGCGTTCCCGACAGGTTAATGAAAAGGTTCGAAAAATCCACGTGCCCCAGGACCAGCCCGATCGGCGGCATGATGATGTCGTTCACCACTGAGCTGACAATCCTCCCGAAGGCTGCGCCGATGATGATGCCGACGGCCATATCGAGCACGTTGCCGCGCATCGCGAATTCTTTGAATTCCTTCAGCATATTCTCCCCCTTGTGGTTATGGCCCAGGTTTGTTCGATCGCCCTTGTACGTATTCCCCTGGGCTCACTTCGCGGCGCTGCCGAAAGTCAGCCGAAGGCCTGTGGAGAGCAGCAGGTCATTCGTCTTCTTCCCCGGCGCCGGGTTGCTGAGGTAATAATCGTTGAGAGCGGTCTGCCAACGCAAGAGCTTCGTGAGTACTGGTGTCATTTGCGAGACATGGGCGCTCGAAGCCGCAGTCATTCCCGTCCCGCCAAGGCGGGACGGGAATGACGCGGGGCTCGAGTGGACCCCCATTCCAAATGACACCAGTTCCATCGCTTGCTTGCCAACGGCGTGCACTCGGATTCGGAAACCTACCTGTACCGTTTGTGCGGACATCATCGGTTGCCATGGCACGAGAAGAAGGTTAAATAAAACGTCTGTTCACGATATACTTTCACGGCGCCCCCAGCTACAGCCTTTGAAGACTGGCGGGAAGGAATAGGTCCAAATGAAGGTCGGGCGGTAGCCTTATTTTTTGTTCCTCTTAGCCTTTTGCAGTCTCTGCATTGCCCAATCCCAAACCCCGCAGAAGAAACATCTCCTGGTGCTGGGAGAGGAAAAGGGATACCGCCACGAGTCCGTTTCCCACGCTATGGCCACGATTGAACGCCTAGGGGAGGCAACCCGACTGTGGGACACCACCATCCGCACTGACACAGAAGTACTCACCAAGAAGAAACTGGAATACAACGCTAAGAACCTGAATGATTTCGACGCCGTCCTCTTCTTCACCGGCGGTGACCTCGAAATGGACGCGCAACAGAAGGCAGATCTTCTTTCATTCGTCCACGATGACGGGAAAGGCTTTATTGGCGTGCACAGCGCTACCATCACCTTTACCGGCTGGCCGGAATATGGCGAGATGATCGGGGGTTACTTTGACGAGCATCCGTGGGGAACGTTTAATGCGCCCATCCTCGTGGAAGATCCAAACTTTCCTGGAATGCAGCAGTGGCCACGCTCGTTCATATTGAGGGACGAAATCTACCAGATCAGGAACTACTCGCGCGCCAAGGTACGGGTGTTGATGCGTCTCGACGCCAGCCACCTCGACTTATCGGACCCCAAGGTCCATCGCACCGATCGCGATTTCGCAGTGACTTGGGCGAAGATGTACGGCAAGGGACGCGTATATTATTCAACGCTCGGTCATCCCAAGGAGAATTGGGACAACCCTAATTTGCAGAAGATGTACACAGAGGCGATCAAATGGGCCACAGGATTGGTGAATGCAGATGTGACGCCACGGCCACTTCCATCCAACTAAGCTCATTCTCAAGCAGCCGGCTGGGCACAACGCCGCGGGACCAAAACTCATGATCACAGGGAGAATGTTCGCTAAGACCATCGCTGCCGGCATGGCCATGGCGGCCCTGCCGTTGCGTGCTTCGAGCAGACTCAACATAGGAGTTGGCACCTACAGTTATCACAACCTCTCCATCGACGATATGATCGTCCAGCTCAACGCTCTTCGCATCAAGGAAATCGAAATGTCGCGTGGAGAGTTCATGCTGTTTAGTAAGCCGGATGGCAATTTGTTCCGTTCCACCAGGGAAAAACTGGACCGCGCGGGAATCCGCTGCGTTTCGTACTACACGGCCACCATCAAGGACGGCAATGACGTCGAAAGCGCAGCGCACTTCGCAAAACTGTTGGGTGCCCGTAATATTAGCGGCGACGCGACAGGCAGCCTCCTTGCCCAGATCGACCAGCGTTTCACGCGCGAAGGGATCGGCTTCGGAATTCATAATCACTATTTCAAAGGACAGAAATTCCCCTACGAGAGCCCGGAGGACGTTTTGAATGCGCTCGCGGGACTTTCCAAGACCGTCGGCGCCACCGCCGATGTGGGTCAGTTTGCGTCCTGCGGATACGACCCCGTGGACGCGATCCGCAAGCTGGCGCCGCGACTGAAACTGGTGCATCTCAAAGACATTCAGGCCCGGGACGGCGAGGTCAATGTGCTGCTGGGGACTGGAATTTGCAAAATTCCCCAAGTGATGCGGGAATTACACCGTCAGAATTTCGCCGGGTTGGTCGCCGTGGAGTACGAAAAGGAAGGCCCTGTCGAAGATGCCCTGCGGCAGGAAGTGGAGTTTGCTCGCCAATTGGCGGAGTGATGCCTCACCACCCTGTTCTCATTTTTTCAGAGCTGCGCAGATTCTTTAATCGGTGTCGCCATCAGTTCACACGCCGCAGTATGATTTGGTCTGCAGCCGGGGCTGCTTCACGGTGGATCCAGCACGGAGAGGTTTTGCTGCAGACAGCACTCCTGGGAAGTGTTCCGGTACTTGAACTGTCCCGCATAGTCGTCTGCGCTACGCTTGCTTGACAGCCGGTCTGGGACCCGAGTAACCTGACGCCAATCGGCCAGCCCGTTGGTACCTTGGCCGAGGAGAGACGAGCGTGTGGTGAAACGGCTGACAGCTTGCATTTTCATGACTGGGATTATAGTCACGGCGCTGGCAGGGGTCCACAAGCCACCCGCTGCAAAGCGTGGCGCACGCGCGGCAAGTTTGCCGTTCATGCAGGAAGCGGCAAGTGCACCTTCGGCGGATTCTTCTCTGTCGTCCACACCTGAGGGTGCCCGGCTGGCCCCGATCACGATCGATTACCCGGAGGAAGGATCGATCTTCCCACCCGAGATGACAGCCCCGACCTTCCTCTGGCGCGACGCCGCAGAAAGTACTGAGGTATGGCTGATCGAGGTGGCGTTTGCCGATGGCTCGGCCGGGGTGCGGGTGAAATCACGGGGCGAGCGATTTCGCATCGGCGAGATCGACGCGCGCTGCATCGCACCCATGAACGAGCTGCCCAAACCAACACAGGAGGAAGCCGCAGCACACACTTGGAAGCCGGAGGCCGCGACCTGGGAGGCAATCAAGAAACACTCCGTGGAGCATCCAGCCGCAATCACAATCACCGGATTCCAAGACCAGCATCCGGAGCACCCCGTTTCCCGCGGCGCAGTGGTGATTCAAACCTCGAGGGATCCAGTGGGAGCGCCGATCTTCTACCGCGACGTGCCGTTGATGCCCTCGGAGCTGCAAAAGGGGGTGATCAAGCCGCTGGCCCAAAGCGCTCTGCCCCTGCTCGCCTGGCGGCTGCGCAACATCGCCGAGCCTCGCAGCCGTCTGCTACTGACGGACCTTCACACCTGCGCTAATTGCCACTCTTTTTCTCTCGACGGCAAGACACTTGGGATGGATATCGACGGTCCGGCAAATGACAAGGGATTGTATGCCATCGCCACTGTTAAGCCTCAGATGTCTATCCGCAATGAACACGTGATCTCGTGGAGTTCCCTCCGCGACGAGGGGGCGCCGCAATCGAGGGTTGGTTTCATGTCGCAGGTATCGCCGGATGGGCAGTTTGTCGTGACTACGCTTACGGGGTTGGACAAAAAAAGCGAAAGTAGCTATTACGTTGCGAATTTCACGGACTACCACTTCCTCCAGGTGTTCTATCCGACACGCGGGATTTTGGCTTGGTACAGTCGAGCGACGGGCCGCAGGCAGGCTCTGCCGGGAGCCGATGACCCGCGGTACGTGCACACGGACGCCGTGTGGAGCCCCGACGGCAAATACCTGGTCTTTGCCCTGGCGGAAGCGAAAGACCCCTACCCGGAAGGCCGGAAGCTGGCCGAGCATGCCAACGATCCGGAAGAGACCCAGATCCAGTACGACCTCTACCGGATTCCCTTCAATGGGGGCAAAGGCGGCCGGCCGGAACCGATCATCGGCGCGTCGCGAAACGGTATGAGCAACACCTTCCCCAAGGTTTCGCCGGATGGCCGCTGGATCGTCTTCGTGCAGTGCCGCAATGGTCAGTTGATGCGTCCCGACAGCCAGCTTTACATCGTGCCGGTTGCGGGAGGTCAGGCACGACGCATGCGGTGCAATACACCGCTGATGAACTCCTGGCACAGCTTTTCACCCAATGGACGCTGGCTGGTCTTCTCGTCGAAGAGTCGCGGGCCCTATACGCAGATGTTTCTGACGTACCTGGATGAAGATGGCAACGACAGCCCGGCGATCCTGATCGACAATGCAACTGCGGCTAACCGCGCCGTGAACATTCCTGAGTTCGTAAACATCCCCCCAGACGGCTTGTTGAAGATCGAAGTGCCGGCCGCTGAGATCTACCGGCTAATCGACCGCGGGCTCGACTTGGCAAAGAAGGGCCAGGGTGACGCAGCCATCGCCGAGTGGGAGAAGGCTTTGGAACTCGATCCTGGGGATGCCAAGGTCCACTACTGCCTCGGGGTTGCCTTGGGGCAGAAAGGAAAGCGCGACGAAGCCATCACCCATTTCCAGAAGGCCGTGGAGGTCAACCCCGAGTACGCCCAAGCCCAAAACAACCTGGGGCTTGCTCTGGGGCAGAAAGGGAGGCTCGACGAAGCCATCACCCATTTCCAGAAGGCCGTGGAGGTCGACCCCGAGCTCGCCGAGGCCCAAGACAACCTCGGGCTTGCCCTGGGGAAGAAAGGAAGGCTGGACGAAGCCATCACCCATTTCCAGAAGGCCGTGGAGGTCAACCCCGAGCTCGCCGAGGCCCAAAACAACCTGGGGCTTGCCCTGGGGATGAAAGGAAGGCTGGACGAAGCCATCACCCATTTCCAGAAGGCCGTGGAGGTCAACCCCGAGCTCGCCGAGGCCCAAAACAACCTCGGGCTTGCCCTGGGGAAGAAAGGAAGGCTGGACGAAGCCATCACCCATTTCCAGAAGGCCGTGGAGGTCAACCCCGAGCTCGCCCACGCCCAATACAACCTGGGGTCCGCTTTGAGGCAGGAGGAAAGGCTGGACGAAGCCATCACACATTTCCAGAAGGCCGTGGAGGTCGACCCCGAGTTCGCCGACGCCCAAGACAACCTCGGGCTTGCCCTGGGGCAGAAAGGAAGGCTCGACGAAGCCATCACACATTTCCAGAAGGCCGTGGAGGTCAACCCCGAGTTCGCTGACGCCCAAAACAACCTGGGGTCCGCTCTGAGGCAGAAAGGAAGGCTGGACGAAGCCATCACACATTTCCAGAAGG
>JBEKME010000097.1:0-23010 GCA_050008675.1 Terriglobia bacterium | reverse complement strand
GGCATGTTCTCAGCCTTGGCGGCCACGATGGCCGTACGCAGGCGAGGATTGGCATCCGGGTCTCCACCACCTATCCTCGCGGCGATGGTGATTTCCTTGATGATCTTTGTAAAGGCCTTTCCACGCTTCGCGTCTAAGGCCCCTTTCTTGTGTTTAATTGTCGCCCATTTAGAATGCCCCGACATAACATGACTTTCCTTTCGGTTCAATCAGTGCACCACCCCATAGAGAGTGATTCTATGGGGGTTGTCTTAACAAGACACAGTAGCGCAGACATTGTACCACAATGACGAATGGGAATCTATCGCTATCGGGGCCAGGTATTGGTGTCATTTGCGAGACATGGGCGTTGCAAGCCGTGGGACGGGTGAACCTTGGAATTTCTTTGCAACTTATGGGACGTTGGGCGCATCGGATAATACTAGGGTGAAGTGTTGGCGGCGAACGTACCCCAGGCCAGTGCCGTTCGCCTCTTGATTAAGGTGCTCATTCTCAGGAAGTCAAAACAAAAAGGCGCGACGAGGTGAGTTCTTTCCGAAGATGAGACGCAAAGGGCTAAAATTGCTGCGACAATTGATGGTCTGGGCAGCCGTACTGGTCCAGGTTCATCTCTTCTTTGTCGTGGAACTCCACCATCACATCCTTGCTGATCCCCTTTCCGGAATCCAAGGCCCGGTGCGCGAAGGTGCTGGGTCAGCGAAAGCAACCCCAGACAACAACCCTTTGTGCGCAGCTTGCCAGATTGCTCGCCAGGGGTCTGTACACCCCGCGCCGCAAAACCCCGGCATCCTGTACTTTTCCGAGGAACGAAGCAACCCCTCCTCACCTGCGCTTTACTTCTCCTCTATCTTTCAGGTACCTCCTTCCGGACGAGACCCGCCCCGCTCCTAAGCGACCTCACAGCTTCCTGCCGCTTTAAGCGGCCAAAATTCTTTCGCTTAGGACAGACTTATGCACTCGTTATCTCAGAGTTGCAGTCAGTTTCGCATTTCTCATACAGAGCGGACCGGTTAATTTGAGACGGCTGGGCAAACCTCGGCAAAGATACTGGGTGCATGCACTCATTGGCTGCCTTGCGCTCGCTGGTGAAATTCACCTTTTCTCCGTAGAAGTTTTTCACCACCACGAGACTTCTGCAAGTATTTGGAGTGATGCGCGCGAGGGGGCTGCGCACCTGCATGCCAGCCAGGATGTCAGCCCGTTCTGCCCGCTCTGCCAGATGCTTCGCAGCAGCTCGGTTCGCCCCGCGGCCCGAACCCTCCTCTGGAAGCCGCATCGCGAAACACCCTACTCCCTGACAACTTGCGAAGCGAGGTATTCTCTTAACCTCGTCCTGCCGCTTGTCGCCCGCTCCCCTCCACTCTCCTGAACGTTTTGCCCATCCCGCTTCACCTCCACAAATTCTCAGGAGCAAAAGGAGCAGAGTCATGATTGAAAGGCGACCCCTATTATTTATTCTATTTGTATCCTTGTGGGCAATGACCCTTCCCTCGGCGGTTCTCGGGCAGGGCCTCGGGAGCGCCGGGACGGTACAGGGCACGGTATCGGATCCCTCCGGCGCGGTGATCCCTGGCGCAACAGCTACAATTTACAACCCCGTCACCGGCTTTACACGCACAGCTTCGACGGATAGCTCGGGCGGGTTCAGCTTCACCAACGTTCCCTTCAATCCGTATCACCTGACGGTTAACGCCACGGGCTTCGCCCCGTACGTGCAAGACGTTGACCTCAACTCCATGGTTCCCGTCAGTCTAAAAATCACCCTGGAATTGGCCGGGGGGAAAACCACGGTAACGGTCACCAGCGAAGCCGCGGATCTAATCGAGGTCGATTCCACGGCCCACACGGATGTGGATCGGACCCTCTTCGACAAGCTGCCGCTGGAAAGTCAGTCGTCGTCCATTAGTTCCCTCATTACACTTTCCACGCCGGGAATCGCCGCGGACTCGAACGGTCTCTTCCACGGAATGGGAGATCACGCAGAAAACTCGTTTAACGTCGACGGCCAGCCAATCACGGACCAGCAAAGCAAGATCTTTTCAAATCAGATTTCCCTTGACTCGCTCCAGTCATTGGAAGTAGTTCCTGGCGCACCGCCGGCGGAGTTTGGGGGCAAGACCAGCGTCGTGATTGTGGCGACCACGCGTTCCGGCCTGGGGGAGACTCAGCCGCATGGCGATGTGAAGGCTTCTTACGGAACCTTTGGGACTGCGAACGGTGGATTCGATTTCGAATACGGTGGAAAAAGCTGGGGTGACTTCATTTCCGCCAACGGGTTGAATACCACCCGGTTTCTGGATGGGCCGGAATTTAACGTCATGCACGACCGGGGCGATGAAGAGAACCTATTCGACCGCTTCGACTTTAAGCCCTCGGAAAAGGACACGGTCAATTTGAACTTCCAGTTTACGCGCTCCTGGTTCCAAACCCCTAATTCCTATGACGCGCAAGACGCCACGGCATGGAACGGGTTGGTCGTCGCCAACAATGGCCTGGGTCCCAACGGAGTGGTTGTAGGCCCTACCGATCAGCGTTCGCAGATCAAGACGCTCGACATTGCGCCCGCTTGGACGCGCCTGCTCAATGTCAACACCGTGTTCACGTTGGGCGGGTGGGTGCGCCAGGATCGATACCACTACTACCCGAGCGGCGATCCTTTCGCCGACCTCCAACCTGATCTTCAGCTCCAGACCATTGGCCAGAATCGCAGGTTGACCAATGCCGGCGGTCGCGCCGAGGTCTCTTACGTGAAAGGCATCAACAACCTGAAGGCGGGAGTGGTATTTCAGCACACGTTTCTGACGGAAGACGACGCCTTCGGGATAGTCGATCCCACCGCCAACGCTGTTTGTTTGAATGCTGACGGGAGTCCAGATACAAACCCGGGGCTGACCGATCCGGCGAATTGCGCCGCGCCCCAACAGGCGAATCCGGGTTTTATACCCATCCTGGGCTGTTACGACCTGACTCGAACGGCGTCACTGCCGTCCTCTGACGGTTGCCCGAATGCAACCAGCGGCCTGTACGCGTATGATGTTCACTCCGACATCAAAGAGCTGGCCCTATTCGTCCAAGACACGATTACCAAAAACAACTGGGCCTTCAACCTCGGGCTGCGGAGCGATTTATACCGTGGCATTTCGGATGCCAGCCAAGTGGAGCCCCGCGTGGGGGCCGCTTACAACGTCAAGAAAACCAACACCGTGCTGCGGGCTTCGTATGCTCGCATCATGGAAACGCCCTTCAACGAGAACCTGATCCTGGCGAGCAACGGATGCAACGATCCTGTGATCAACGCGCTCATGTCGTCGACCGTCAGTCCTTGCGTCAACACCACCCCGCTAAGCCCCGGCGCCCGCAATGAGTTCCATGTGGGCCTCCAGCAAGCCTTAGGCAAATACCTGGTTGTGGACGGCGAATACATCTGGAAGTACACGCAAAGGGGCTTCGACTTCAGCATCCTGGGCGACTCACCGATCTTTTTTCCCGTCGAGTGGGCCAAATCGAAAATCCCCGGATATGCGATCCGCGCCAGCGTCCCGAACACCCATGGCCTGACGGCATTTGTCGTGATGTCCAGCGTGGCGGCGCGCTTCTTTGGACCGCAGGTCGCCGGAGTCGGAGCCGCGCCGGGAGGAAGCGAGGTATTCCGCATCGACCACGACGAGCACTTTAACCAGACGACTCACGTGCAATACCAGCCGTTTAAGCGCGGACCTTGGGTCGGTTTCAACTGGCGCTACGATAGCGGCCTGGTGGCAGGACCTGTGCCGTGCGCGGGCGGCAATTGCGCAAATGGGCCGAACGGGACCGACTCCGTGGTGGATGTGTCAGGGATCACGCCGGATCAACAGTTTCAGGCCGGACTCTCTTGCGGCGGCCTGTTTGCGACCCCGACCACTCCGATCAGTCCAAATGACCTGTGCCCGGGGAACGAGTATGCTTCCAAATATGTGAAGATTCCGGCGCCGGGCACCGAAAACGACGATCACAACCCTCCCCGCATCGCGCCGCGCAACCTCTTCGATCTGTCCGTGGGCCAGGACAATCTGTTTAAAGGTGACAAGCACAAGTGGAGCCTCCGCTTGTCAGCGATCAACCTGATGAATAAAGAGGCGCTTTACAACTTCATTTCAACTTTCAGTGGGACCCATTATGTGACGCCGCGAGCCCTTACGGTTGAACTGGGGTTTCACTTCTAACCTCGCTCCTTCGTCATGCCGGCCCCGGCCCGGACAGAACTCTTGTCCGCCGGGGCCGTCGGTGATCTCAAGTTCCGGAACTCTTCGTTTTTTTACGAAGAATTCCTGCGATCATCACTTGGCCGAAGATGGCGGGAATTGCCGATTTTCGATTGATCCCGCTCAGCGGGACTGATGGACAGCGGAAGAAGTTGCCACACCACTTTTTCAATCGGCAATCGACAATCGGCAATCAGCAATGAGAGCCCGGTCTTCCCTTGCGGGCGAAGGCCGCGTTGTCCAGACTAACGCCCATAGCCCCGACCCCGGGCCCCCGGTCTCCAATCACTTGTTCTTCCACACCGGTTTCCGTTTCTCGATCAGGGCTCGCAGTCCTTCCTGCGAATCTTCGAGTTCAAACAATTGGTTGAGGTAGATGTCTTGGGCGTTCTTCAAAGCCTCGTGGAGGGGCCGCCAAGTCCCCTGGAAGATGACCTGCTTGAGAAGTTTCAGGACCGGCCCGCTCTGGTTGCAGATGCGTTTTGCCAGCGCGCCAACGGTTTCTTTGAGAGCCGTGCGCGCCACCACCTGGTTAACGAGGCCCAGCATAAGCGCCTGCTGCGCATCGATCGGGTCTCCGGTCAGGAGGAATTCCATGGCGCGCCTGGGGCCGATCACTCGCGGATAGATGATGGCGCCAAGGGGAGGAAACCTTCCCAGCCTGATCTCCGGCTGGCGGAATTGCGCGTGTTCGGTGGCAATAACCAGGTCGCAAAAGGCGGCAAGTTCTGCTCCCGCGCCGGAAGCTACGCCGTCGACGACGGCCAGCACCGGCGTGGAGGCCTCGTTCATGGCTCGAAAGACGTTATTGCAACTTGCTGCCGCACTTCCCGCAGTAATCGAACCCTTCTGGAATTCCTTTGGCGCCGCAGTTCTCGCACTCTTTTGTGGGCGCGCCCCAGACGGATTCGCTGGAGCCTCCGGCGGCAGCGCGACTGCGGATCGATTTGTAATCCGCCGGCCGCTTGTCGATAAAAGCCTGCACGCCCTCGTAAGGCTCCCACGCGGTGGAGTGGACCGTCAACCAATCGCGCGCATGCCCGGCCGTCATTGCCCACGCCAAGTCCTTCCAGAAGCCCAGTTGTTGGCGAGTGTAGCGCGCGCACTCCGGCAGGTTCTGGACCAGCCTTGCCGCCAGCGCGTGCATGGCGTGGTCCAGTTGCTTGTAGGGCACCACCTCGTTCACCAGGCCCCAACTCAGGGCCTGCTCGGCAGTGATCTCCTCGCCTTTCAGGAGCATTTCGCGCGCCCGCCGCTCGCCCACCACCAAGGGAAGCCACTGGGTTGTCCCCCACGCTTCCACCAGACCCACGCGCGTGCCGACCTGGATAAAACGCACGTGGTCGGCCGCGATGGCGAGGTCGGCGGCCAGATTCCAGTCGTTGCCCGCGCCTGCAACCACGCCGTTCAGGCGGGCCACGGTGGGCTTGCCCACGTGGCGGAAAAGCTCCAGGGCCTCCAGAAGCAAGCCTTGGTACTTCCAGAAATTTCGCGGCCGGCGCAGGAATTGCTGCGCAAACTCCTTGGCGTCGCTGCCGGAACAGAAGGCTTTGTCGCCCGCCCCGGTCAAGACCACGACCGCCACGGAATCATCCCAGGAGGCGTCGCGAAAGGCTTCGGCCATCTCCCGCAGGGTTTGCGCGGAAAAGGCGTTGTACACCTCCGGGCGATTCAGCGTGACAAGAGCCACTCCGTCTTTCTTTTCATAGAGGATCTCCTCAAAACGAAACCTGGAAGCGGGTTGTCGGGCGTATGGTTCGTTCAAGGTCCTCACTCCAGGGCGCAGAATGTGAGCAGCCCCCGTTACCTTGCGATGCTATCACAACCGTTGGGTCTTTTGGCGTATTATGGAGCTGAAAGGAGAGACCATGCTTTGCCCTAAAGATTTTGTGAGATTGCTGCCTCTTGTCCTCCTGGCCGGCGTGATCATCGCCGCTGACCAGCCGCCTTATGATGAGAAGGCGGACGCACATCAGCAGATCACGGCGGCGATCGCTGAAGCCGCGAAAGCCCACAAGAACCTCATCCTGGTTTTTGGCGCCAATTGGTGCGGGGATTGCCGCGCCCTGGACGCGCAGATGCACAAGGAAGAATTGGCCGCTCTGATCGCGACGAATTACGAGGTCGTGAAAGTTGATGTGGGCCGGTTCAACAAGAACCAGGACATCGGCGAGAAGTATCACGTGCCCCTCAAGCACGGGATTCCTGCGCTGGCGGTGCTGGACCCCGGCGGCAATCTCCTCTATGCCATGGACCAGGGCCAGTTCGCCGACGCCCGCCACATGAGCTACGAAAGCATCAGGGAATTCTTTGTGAAGTGGGAACCGAAAAGGTAGTTAGACAATGCAAGCATCTTTACGACTTTAAATCTCTCATCAACTCGTCCACCGAGTCGGTTTCTTTGAAGTCCCCGCGCGCTAGGGCCTCGTCCACCTCGCGCTCTTTTTTCTGCCACTCGGGCGTCCAGAACCAAAGCTGATCTTTGGGAATCAGGCTCACAGGAATCATTTCCACACGCCCGCCGACGAGGCGCAGGAGCATGTGGTCGCCCTTCTTGAGGCGCAGTGCGCTGGAGATTCGGTGAGGAATCGTGACTTGGCGCTTCGCTCCGACTCGAATTGTTCCTTCCAATTTGGGCCTTGTTTTGGCCATGAGCCTTCCCTTCCTCCGAGCTTTCCGATGTTCCGATTTTCCTACTCGTGGCCTGTTTAGTCAAGCTACGTCTGCAATGGGTAGTGGTGTAGGGGGGCCTTCGGCCCCAACCGAGGCTTGTCTAATCGAGGTCAAACAAGCTGGCGGCGGGGCTAGCGTAAGGTCAGGAAATCTTCGACCGAGAAACCGGCATCTTCGAGGATGCGGATGGCCAAGCCGCGTCCGACGTCGCAACCGGTGTGGACGGGAATGGTGAGGGTGACGTGCCGGGACAAGTGGCGAAGAGTAAGGTGGCTGCCCGATTGGCGATCTTCGATGAAGCCCTGGGCCTTGAGAAACCGGATCAGATCACGCGCCGTAACCTGCGGCATCCGGCTCAATCGGGAACTCCTACGCTTAACTCCTCAACGTGGACGACCCGGTCATTCTGAGGGATGGCCTGAGCGTTGGCACGCAGCGATTCCACGTGCTGCTCGATGGCCTGGCGGATGTTCAGCCTCGCCTCTTCAAGGGTTTTGCCGTTGCTGAAGCACCCAGGGAGAGTAGGGCTGTAGGCGTAGTAACCCTCATCCTCAGCTTCCTTTTCAATGACCACCTGGAAGGAATAGAATCTCACTTCAGTCCGCCTTTCACGGTGCTCACCACTTGTGCGTGCCAGCCTCCGCGAACCCTACTTGGGATTCTGGCTCCAATGGCCAGCAATTTCAAGAGGCAAGACGAGGACGCCCATCCTTTTCGCCGAGCCGGAACGCCGTCGCTTCAATGAGCTGATTGAAGGCGAATGACTCTCGTTGCGCCTCGGATCGCGGTGGACCCACTGATCCGCTTTGGCAAACCTGTGATCGAAGGCACCCGAGTTCCAGTGAGCGTGACAGGACGACCTTGACCTCTTCCTTGGCCGGATCCAGACTGATCGGGGTCGGTAGCCCCCGAGTCTCGGGTGGGGTAGCGCCGACCCCGCCCTGCGGGGTCGGCAGGTTCCGTGCTGCCGACGATGTCCGGACAGGTTCCTTGGTCGGAGAGGTGAAAGCCCTCTCCGGGTCCACGTAACATGTAACTCATTTGTTTTCAATGACATTCCGGCTATACACTTGTAAGTACCTTTGTTTTCTATGAGATTCCAGCTTGGGTCGCAGGTTTTCCACAGTGGTCCTTTGTTTTCAACAACATTCCAGCATCGTTCGTTCATTTTTGGATTTACTACAGTCGCCGTGATAGGGCAGGTAATGACATACTGTCGGCTTGGAAAGCGGGATGGGAGGGTCATTCGCGAGGGCTCTACGGTCATGGCACGACAGCCTGGCATCATTTCCTAGGCTATCATATTAAGCATAGTTTGTCAAGAGCCTTTTTGGAGGCCTTTTTGGAAGCGTGGTAATCCCTCCGAGTCGGGCGGTGTAGCGCCGCCCTTTAGAGCCTGCCCTGAGAGTCTGTGACTTTTTTGATTTGTAGGCCCTTTTGAGGGACTTAAGTCTTTCGTTTTCACTCCCGGTTTGCGAGCACATTCAAAAAAGTCACAGACTCTGTCGCCGTCGGGTGTCAGGTGACTTCGTCCGGCCGTTCGCCACCGCCGTGCGCCGGCGACTGCGTGCCACCCGCCCGCCGCGCCTCAGTCGAAACAAGGCTGTTGCAGGGGCCTCAGGACAACTTTTCGAGTGCTTGCACGATTGGGGCGAGTAAATCCGCATCCGGTTTTTCACCTGACGATTCGCAGGCCTTTGAGTAGTCGTTTACAAGGTCGGCCATCAGTCGAGCAAACGTTTTGGGATCACCTAGGAACAAGCGACGGAGCGTCTCGACACCGCGCTTGAAAGCATTCATCGCGGGGCCGGGGCTTTCCTGCCGCCAAATGTTGCCCAATGTTCCCAGGCTTGTCGCCAAGTCCGGCTCGAAGGCGTCGGGGTTCCGCTTTGCCAGCCGCTCGCGAATAGCCGCCGCCCGCTCCGCCGCGCCCAGCGCCTCCTCCCGCCGCCCCACTTCGCTGTAACGGCCGCCCAGGTTGTTGAGGCTCGAGGCCAAGTCCGGCTCGAAGGCCTCGGGGTTCTGCCTCGCCAGCGGCTCATACATCTCCGACGCCCGCTTCGCTGCGCCCAACGCCTCCTCCCGCCGCCCCAGCGCGCTGTAGCGGTTGCCCAGGCTGTTGAGGCTCGAAGCCAAGTCTGGCTCAAGGGCGTCGGGGTTCTGCCTCGCCAGCCGCTCGCGAATAGCCACCGCCCGCTCCGCCGCGCCCAGCGCCTCCTCCCGCCGCCCCGCTTCGCTGTAGCGGATTCCCAGGTTGTTGAGGCTCGAAGCCAAGTCCGGCTCGAAGGCGTCGGGGTTCTGCTTCGCCAGCCGCTCGCGAATAGCCACCGCCCGCTCGGCTGCGCCCAGCGCCTCCTCCCGCCGCCCCAGTTCGCTGTAGAAGGCGCCCAGGTTGTTGAGGCTTGCCGCCAGGTTTGGCTCGAAGGCGTCGGGGTTCCGCCTCGCCAGCCGCTCGTAAATCTCCGCCGCCCGCTCCGCCGCGCCCAGCGCCTCCTCTCGCGGCCCCACTTCGTTGTAGAAGGCGCCCAGGTTGTTGAGGCTCATCGCCAAGCCGGGCGCGAAGGCGTCGGGGTTCTGCTTCGCCAGCCGCTCGTAAATCTCCGCCGCCCGCTGCGCCGCGCCCAGCGCCTCCTCCCGCCGCCCCAGTTCGCTGTACCGGTTGCCCAGGTTGTTGAGGCTCGAAGCCAAGTCCGGCTCGAAGGCGTCAGGACTCTGCTTCGCCAGCCGCTCGTAAATCTCCGCCGCTCGCTGCGTCGCGCCCAGCGCCTCCTCCCGCCGCCCCAGAGCGCTGTAGCGGACGCCCAGGTTGTTGAGGCTTCCCGCCAGATAAGGCTCGAAGGGGTCGGGGTTCTGCTTCGCCAGCCGCTCGTAAATCTGCACCGTGCGCTCCGCCGTGCCCAGCGCCTCCTCCCGCCGTCCCAGTGCGCTGTAGCGGACGCCCAGGTTGTTCAGACTCATCGCCAGATACGGCTCGAAGGCGTCGGGGTTCTGCTTCGCCAGCCGCTCGTAAATGTCGACCGCCCGCTGCGCCGCGCCTAGCGCCCCCTCCCGCTGGCCCAGCGCGCTGTAGCTGTTGCCGAGGTTGTTGAGGCTTGCTGCCAGATCCGAGTCGAAGGCGTCGGGGTTCTGCTTCGCGAGCCGCTCGTAAATCTCCGCCGCCCGCTCCGCCGCGCCCAGCGCCTCCTCCCGCCGCCCCAAAGCGCTGTAGCGGACAGCGAGGTTGTTGAGGCACATCGCCAAGTTCGGCTCGGAGGCGTCGGGGTTGTGCTTCGCCAGCCGCTCGCGAATAGCCACCGCCCGCTCCGCCGCGCCCAGCGCCTCCTCCCGCCGCCCCAGTTCGCTGTAACGGACACCCAGGTTGTTGAGGCTCGAAGCCAAGTCCGGCTCGAAGGTGTCGGGGTTCTGCTTCGCCAGGCGCTCGTAAACTTTGGCCGCCCGCTCCGTCGCGCCCAGCGCCTCCTTCCGCCGCCCCAGCGCGCTGTAGCGGCCGCCCAGGTTGTTGAGGATTCGGGCTCGCTCCGCGTCGGCTCCCGGCGCAACAGGCATGGCCTGTAGCTGCCTTTCACCCAGGATTACAGCGATGCGTGCCAGGGCTACGCTGCGCTCAGGAATCAAGGCTTCGATCGTGACCAGCTCGTCCGCTGGCCGCTGTTGGAGCAGGGATACGAGCCACGACTCGATAGCCCCGAGTCTTCCCAAGGCATGAAGATCGACCACAGCTCGCAGGAGGGGGTTCCAGGCCCGTGGTCCCGAGCATTCCAGCGCCGCATCGATTGCCTGAACAGTCAATCCTGGCTTCTGCCGCAGCACCGTTACGGCGAAGGCCTCGGCCAGGAGATCGGGAGCAAGAGGCATGAGCAGAGTGCTGCCACCCTGGCTCCTACCCAGGAGGCCGGCGATGTCATCGCCAACCTCGCCTGGCTGTGCGTGGGTGTAGCCACAGGCTCGGGCGTCTGATTCAAGCAGCCTAAGTCATCTCGGGTCCTCCCTGGCCATGGGCCCTGTGAAGGTTAGCAAGGCGACGCCGCGCTCGACGAGTGTGACCCGTGTCGAGTCTCCGCCACATTCCCGCTTGAGGTAATCGCGCTCGCGCCCGACCGCGTCTTCAAGCAACTCTTCCTGGCCCCACTGGGTCAGTTTCGAGGTGTCATTTTCGGCGCACGCCCGAAGGGCTGCCATTTGCAGAAACAACGGCCGGCCCTCTGTCCGCCGTCGAAGCTCTCGCAGTTCCTGCCCATCAAGCTTCGGAAGCGGCGGCGGAGGGTCTCCGGGCAGTCTGGCCCAGCCCTCGAACGTGGCGCGCAGAATCACCTCCATCAGCTCGTCCGGAGCCTCCCGGCCCGGCGCTCTGATCTCTTGGACCGGTTCCATGCTGTCCCGGACTTGGTCGCGGAGCCCACCCTCTCCGAAACTCAGCAGTGCTTGCAGCCAGCCATTGTCCGGATCAGCCTGCCGCTCGAGCAGCAGGAGCCGCAGGCGCTCAGGCCCCGTATGGTCTTGCGCCCACTGCGCGCATCGCTCGAGCAGGTGCTTGAGCTCCTCCAGCTTGCTGGCAGCGTAATCGATGACTACAAGCGTATCGGTCGGTGGACGCCAGTCTGCGAAGCGGTTGTGCCCAATCCACTGCTTAAGAGATTCGGCATCGAGAAAGCCGGAATCCCAACCTGTCTGTTCCCGCGGCATTGCCACTTCAAGGGCAAGCCGGGTCTTCCCAACGCCGCCCGCGCCGGTGAGCACCTTCCAGCGAAGAGCCCCCGGATGGTCACAGAACGTAGCCAGAGACTCAAGCTCCGGCTCTCGGCCCATGAGGTCGATGAAGGCGTTATAAGGCCTGAGCAGGCGGCTCAGCGGCGTTCTGGTGAGCGGTTGCGGCCGGTCGATGTGAAGCGGCAGGCGCTCGGCCCCTGTCCGTGGCACCGCACCTGCGGTTTTGCCGATCTGCTCGGAAGCGCCCTTCTCTGCCTCTGCTTTCCACTTTCGAAGCAAATCCACAGTGAAGCGAGCAGGGTCGTTGTCGACGAGCTTGGCACAATTCTGGCAGAGCCAGATGGCGTTGTCCGGGTGTCGCCGTTCTTCCGGCGTAAGACTGGGATCGTACCTCGGGCCGCCAGGGGCCGCGGCGGTGATGTGGGCGGCCACGCCGACGTTGAGGGCCTTCGTCGGGTCGATTTGTGGGCCGCTGGTAAGTGCGCGGCAATCAGGGTTTGAACACTGGTTGCCAACGCGCGCGGCCACAATCCGCTTTACTTCTTCGGGGAAGTCGTCTCTCAGAGGCACCGCGTGAGTATACGGCTGTCCGAGCTGGTGGTCCAGTGCATTGCGACCCACGCCGATGGCGCGGGCTGGCGCATGCCGACAGTCCGGCAGGGGTGCATTGGTTTGTGGTGTGAGCCACCGATAGAGACGAGTGAGAAGTGATCCCTGATTGAAGATTCCAGATTCAAGAAACAGAGACGAGTGACCCGCCGTGGCGGGACGAGACGAAGACGGCTTCAGGCGGGCGGTGCGATTGCAGATTCAAGGTTGCACATTCAAGAATCTGACTTTTGCGCCGCGCACCAATGGCGGCTCGCCCGGGCCCTCGCGCCCCTCCAAACCCAACGGCTTTCCACAACGGTGCGGCGGCTTCGCAAAGCTGCTGCGACCCCGCGATGCTGACTGCGAAGAGCAGACGTACGTCTAATGCTCGCAAGAAGTGTTTGCAACTTTGCCAAGGGGGCGATTTTGAGCAGTTGCTCGCACCGAGCGCCTCTCGTCCGTTCCAGGTTCGCCTGCGCTTTCCCGCGGCGGGCAGAGAGCTTCGCTCCGGGCAACGCCAACGACAAGGACAAAACCAAAAAGGGGACATTTCTAACGAGGTAAGAAAGGGGGCATTTCTAAAGAGCCTTGACGAAGGGGGCCATAGGGACTTGACCTCATCGCATTTATAATCTAGACTGTCAGCTAGCTTATTACAAGGAGGCCACACGCCCATGCGCAGCGTCGGACTATTCCAGGCCAAGAACGGACTTTCAGCGCTGGTTGAACAAGTGTCCAAGGGCGAGGAGATCATGATCACCCGGCGAGGGCAGAATGTTGCGATGCTGGTGCCTGCGAGCCGGCGATCCAGGCGCCCCCCGCGGGATGTGGTCGAGCATATTCGGCAGACCAGGAAGGGCGCTCGTTTGCCCGCAGGCTACACTCTGAGGAGACTGATTGAGGAAGGGAGGCGGTTTTGACACGTTTCGTCCTCGATGCCTCCGTCGCCTTGTGCTGGTTCTTTGAGGGCCAGAAGACGGCATATACGGAAGCTGTTTTCGAGTGCTTGGCGAGGGGCGATGAGGCCCTCGTGCCCGTGGTTTGGCCTCTGGAAGTGGTCAACAGTCTGGTGGTAGCGGCGCGGCAGAAGACCATCACTGCTACGCAGTTGGAGACATTCGTCGCCGACCTTAAAGAGCTGCCAGTTGAAGTGGACCTCAAAGGCGTCGAGAGGACTTATTCGTCCATCCTACGGATCTCGCGCCAGCATCAGCTTTCATCTTACGACGCTGCTTACTTGGACCTCGCTCTGGTTGAAGGTCTGCCTCTGGCGACCCTGGATAGAAACCTGCGCGCCGCAGCAAAACACGCAGGGGTTGAGCTACTCAAGTTCGTGAACCCATGATTAGTTCGCCAGGCGAACCAGGCGTGGCTGCCGCTTTTCAGTGGCCGTCACATGCCGGTCCAATACGCGCGCCAAGTCATGGTAGGGTCGAGCGCCTACAAGCTCTTCGACGACTTTGCCCTCGCGCAGCAGCAACAGCGTGGGGATCGAACGGATACCATACTGGCCGGCCACCTCGGGGAGTTCGTCAACATTGACCTTGGCGAAACTGATTTGGTCACCATAAGTCGCAGCGAGTCTCTCAAACGTCGGCGCCATTATGCGGCAGGGCGCGCACCATTCCGCCCAGAAATCTACCAAGACCGGCTTGGTGCTCGATTCCACATTCTGCCAGTCGCCCTGCTGCACATGCAAAATGTTTCCCATTTTCCTCTCCTTGGTCCCTTTAGCAAGCTGCTGAGGATAACAAACCAATGTTCTTTTCAGCATCCTCTTAGAAGGAATTAGATGTTGTACGCAGAAAAGAGATTCGCGCCCCGGTGCTGGTGTCATTTGCAAGACATGGGCGCTCGAAGTCGCAGTCATTCCCGCGAAAAGCTTGCCCTGAGCTTGCCGAAGGGCGGGAATCCACTCCGCAAGTCTTCGGAAATAGGCTGTCTACAGACTGGATTCCCGCCCTTCGGCAAGCTCAGGGCAAGCTTTTCGCGGGAATGACTGGCGTTTCGAAATGGATCCCATTCCAAATGAGACCACTACCCGGGCTCCGGGGAGGTTGGTCAGGGGGGATGGGCGTGTCATAATGGGAGCTCGAGGAATCACACGAGGTGTGATGGATTCTACGCGCCAACTTGAAGTGCTCCAAAAACAGATCATCGCTTGCACCCGATGTCCCCGCCTTGTGCGCCATTGCCGGACGGTAGCGAAAGAGAAGCGTCGGATGTACCGGGATTGGGAATACTGGGGAAAGCCGAATCCGAGCTTCGGCGATCCCAACGCGGAACTGCTGATCCTGGGCCTTGCGCCGGCCGCTCACGGCGGCAACCGCACGGGAAGGATGTTTACCGGCGACCGCTCGGGGGACTTTCTCTACCGTGGCCTTTACGAGGCCGGTTTGGCGAACCAGTTCACTTCCGTTTCCAGCGACGACGGTCTCGAGCTCCGGAACTGCTACATCACGGCTTCGCTACGGTGTGCGCCTCCCAAGAACAAGCCGCTGCCCTCCGAGGCGCGGAATTGCCAGCCATACCTCGAAGCGGAACTGCGCCTGCTCACTCGAGTTCGCGCCGTCCTCGTCCTGGGTAGGATCGCCTTTGAGACTTATGTGCGGGTGGTGGCGTCGCAGCGCGAGGATTTTCCACGCCGCTCGTCACTCAAATTCGCCCACGGCGCGAGTTTCTCGTTGCCGGGCGGCTTGCCGCGACTCTTCTGCTCCTACCATCCCAGCCAGCAGAATACCCAAACCGGACGGCTCACGTCGGAGATGTTTCAGAAAGTGCTTGTCGACATCCAAGAGTTCCTGGCGTCGGTCTGAGCGGCTGTAAACTGTCGACTGTCGACTGTAAACTGTAAACTGTTCTTCTCAGTCCATCAGCATTCCGCCGTTGACCTCGATGGTTTCGCCGGTGATGTAACGGGCGGCGGGTGAGGCCAGAAACACGATGACGTCCGCGATTTCCTCTGCCGTACCCGCGCGACCTAAGGGAATTGATGCGATGAATCTCTGAAAGACTTCACCGGGGCTGTAACGCTCATGATAGGGCGTGGCGATCACACCCGGCGCGATACCATTCACGCGGATGCCGTGCGGCGCAAGTTCCTTGGCAAGGCTCTTGGTGTACGTCAGGAGTGCTCCTTTGGCAGCGGAATAGGCGGCGGCGCCCGGACCCCCACCATTCCTTCCGGCGATGGAGCTGACGTTGATGATGCATCCGGTCTTCCGGGCTGCCATCCCCTCCCACACGGCTCTGACGCACAGGAACGCGCTCTTCAGGTTGAGCGCCATGATCTGGTCCCAGTATTCTTCGGTCATGTCGGCAAGCGTACGCCGCGCCAGCAAATCTCCGGCGTTATTCACCAGGATATCGATTCGCCCCCACTCTTTGCGCACCGCTTCCACCATGGTGAGGACATCGGCATGGCGGGTGACATCAGCGCGGATGACCAGCGCCTCGCTCCCTGCTTTACAAATGGTTTCCGCCGCCTGTTCCGCCCCTACTTGATTCTTGCAATAGTTAACTCCGACTCGCGCCCCCTGCCGCGCCATGGCTTCTGCCGTGGCGCGGCCAATGCCGCTTGATGCGCCGGTAATGAGCGCCACTTGATCTTTGAGAAGCATGCCAGCCTCCGATTCTTGGATCCTTACGTCCGGAATGCGCGCGCTTTCTCGCACACGTTTCCAGATTGGTCCACTTCAGACTTTTGACCTTCGACCTTTGACTTACCGACTAGCTCCGAGAATTCCAAATATGCTCAGACCTTCAGCACCGCTCCTGTTCACATTTCTTCAATTCGCTTCGAGGTCTCAACGACCTGCCATCTCTTCCTCCTAAATCGTAGCGCATCAACCGTGGAGTGGGAACACAAAATGACACCAGCACCGCCTGCCGCATTCGGAAAATGTTCCCCAGAGTTACGAATATAGTTATGATAGAATCATTGACGGTGAGTACTTATCTTAGACGACGGCCTCTCAGGGCGGCTATCATTCGCTGCCTTATGGTGCTCCAGTGCCACCTGCTTTGGGTGGCAATGTTTCATCAACACCCTTTGACCGCATTCGCCGGGGGTGCTTCAACTGCTGTCAGTCAGGGCAGTTCGCAACCACGGCCGCCGGTTGCCACAGAGTTGACTTGCAGCGTTTGTCAGATCATTCGCCAGAGTCTGGGTCTTTCGGTGACCGCATCCCCGCTGCTGCACGTTGCGGTTTCAGTATCCCGCCTGCTTCCTTTCTGTCCAGGTGACTATCATTCCTACCAGTCGAGCGTTGTGTTCGGGCGCGCGCCACCTGTTCTCTAGTCTGCTTGCCGGGCCAGGGTTTGTCATCGACGAGCCTGGAATTGCCGGCCTAATTACTCCTCATAGCCAAACCAAATCTTTGTAGATGGTGTTGCTGGGATGCCTGACATGCAAATAACTCAAAAATGGGCACGGTCTCGACTTCGACTTGCTGCCAACGCGCTTCTCTTTCCTTTAGTCCTGGGATGCCAAATACTGGCTGCGCAGCAATCCGCACCCAATGTGCGGATCGACCTCGAGCAAGCGATCCAAATGGCGGTGGTCCATAATCACGCCTTGAAGGCGGCCCGGACACAGATCCAACAAAGCCAGGCAGAGGAGGTTACGGCGGCGATCCGACCGAACCCCGTCTTTACTTACGATGACCTGTACGTTCCCATTTTCAGCCCAAGCCAATTGACCGCGACCACGCTCAACAACGTTACGGAGTTTGACCTCGGGGTGAGCTACACGTTCGAGCGGGGGCACAAGCGCCAGGCTCGTATCCGGGCTGCCCGAGACCAGACAGCAGTGACAACCTCGCAGGTCAGCGACACCGAACGCGGATTGACGTTCAACGTGGCGCAGCAGTTTATAGGCATCCTCCTGGCCAAATCGAATCTTCAGCTCGCAACGCAGGATCTGACCAGTTACCAGCAGACGGTGAATCTTAGCGCGGAGCAGTACAAAGCGGGAGCCATCAGTGAAGGCGACCTTCTGAAGATCAAGCTTCAAATGCTACAGTTCCAGATGGACGTTTCCCAGGCGCAATTGGGTTTAGTCCAGGCCCTGGCGAGTCTCAGGGCGTTGTTGGGCTACGACGCGCTCCCGGCGGGTTACGACGTGATCGGAGAACTCGCTTACGGGCCCCTGAAGCTGAACCAGGAGGACCTGCAACTTAAGGCGCTTCAGTTGCGGCCGGACTTCATCGCTGCACAACAGGGTGTTACCGCCGCACAGAGCCAGTACTCGTTGGCCAAAGCCAACGGCAAGCGCGACCTGACCACCACATTCGACTATACGCACGTTTCAGAAATGAATAGCGCCGGCCTGAGCTTCAACATTGAAATTCCGATCTTTAACCGAAATCAGGGTGAGATAGCGCGTACCAATTACGCTATCGCCCAGGCCCAGGAAACCAGGACGTCGGTCGAAGAAACGGTGATGACGGACGTGGCTAACGCTTATCAGGCATTCAAGATCGGTGACCAAGTGGTGCAGCTCTACCTCTCCGGCTATCTGAAGCAGGCGGCGGATTCGCGTGACATCAGTGAATACGCCTATAAGCGCGGAGCCGTCAGCCTGTTGGATTTCCTGGATGCCGAGCGGAGCTACCGCGCCACCCAATTGGCCTACCGCCAGGCCTTAGCCACTTACATGCTAGCCTTCGAACAGTTGCGAGAAGTTGTAGGGACGAGGAAACTGCCATGAAACCAGCAGGCACCAAGATCCGGCTCAGCGGGGTATTTCCCGAGATGCCCGGCCAGAGCGTTGAAGAGCTTAGGGCGCTGATCGGGTCCGCTGCCGGGAAGCAAGGCAGCGCTCCGAGGCTGTGGCGCCTTCTCGCCCTTCCTCTGATCGTCGTGGGATTTCTCTTCCTCGCGGCGTGCGGGCAGCGCGTTGCGGACGCCGGCGCGTCTTCGGTCTCCTATGGCTCGGCGCCGGGCGACGAGTCCAAAGCGCAAATGTTCACAATCCCTCCGGAGCAGATGGTGCACGTCCGAGTGACGCCGGTGGAGTTGACGCGCTTGCCTCGCGTGCTTCGCCTGACGGGGTCGGTTGCTTATAACAATTTCAAAACCACGCCGGTCATTACGCAGGTGAGTGGGCCCACTTCACGGATTCTGGTTTCACCAGGTGAAGTGGTCCGCACTGGTCAACCCATGCTCTATGTGAGCAGCCCGGACTATGCGCAATTGCGTTCCACCTTTATGAAGGCTCGCGACGCCTTTGGATTGGCGGAGAAGAACTTCAACCGCGCCAATGACCTTTATGCGCATCATGCGATTGCGGAGGCCGACCTGCAGCAAGCCGACTCCGCGCGCAACCAGACGCAGGCGGATCTGCAAGCGGCCGAGCAGTCACTGAAGGTTTTGGGCATCAGCGATCTCGAGCAATTGCTCAAGGGCCCAGTTTCACCGGAAATTCCTGTTCTGGCGCCCATTGCCGGGGAGGTGGTGGAAAGGCTTGTTGCTCCCGGACAGGTCATCCAGGCCGGGGCCACCCAGTGTTTCACAATCTCCGACATGAGCACTGTGTGGGTGCTGGCCAATGTTTATGAGCACGACCTGGGATTCGTGCACCTCGGAGACCCCGTGGTGATTCAGACCGACGCTTATCCCACCTCGTTTAACGGTAGAATTTCTTACATTGCAGCGGCCCTGGATCCCACTTCCAGAACTCTACAGGTGCGCATTGAGACCAGCAATCCCGGCAAAAAGCTGAAGAAGGACATGTACGTGACGGCCATTGTCCATGCAGGCGTGGCGGAAGGTGTGCTCACGGTGCCGGATGCAGCCATGCTTCGAAACGATGAGAATCAACCTTTTGTTTACGTAGCTCGAGACTCCGGCCAACCAGGGCAGTTCGCCCGGAGGTTAGTCACCATTGGAGATAGCCAGGAGGGCAAGACGCAGGTCATGAGTGGACTCCGCGCTGGCGAGCGAGTGGTCGCCGACGGAAGCCTGTTTTTGCAATTCGCCAATTCCTATCAACGGTGAGTAGGGAACAGGGAATGGGGAATCGGGAAATAGGGACCAAGGGGACAGGGAGTGGTCGGTAGGCGTTAGGTGGGCAAGCAGGTTCGCCCTGCCATCCCCTTCTCCCTATTCCCTGTTCCCTATTCCTTACTGCTGACTACTGACGACTGACTACTGACAACTACCCATGATCCACCGCATCGTCCAATCTGCCTTGCGCCAGCGATTCTTGGTCTTGATGGTTACTGCCTTTGTGGTCGGGGCAGGAATCATCGCATTCCGGCGCATGCCCGTAGATGCCTACCCGGATCTCTCCCCCCCGATGGTCGAGCTCATCACCCAGTGGCCGGGGCATGCCGCGGAAGAGGTCGAGAGATTGGTGACCCTGCCCATCGAACTTGAAATGAACGGTGTTCAGGGCCTGGTGTTCATGCGCTCCATCTCGCTTTATGGACTCTCCGACGTCATCCTGACTTTCGAGGATGATACGGACAACTATTTTGCCCGCCAAGTCGTGTTCGAACGGATGAGCGAAGCCAACGTGCCAAATGGTGTGACGCCCACGCTGGCTCCCCTGTTCTCACCCAGCGGGCTGGTTTATCGTTACATAATCGAAAGTCCGGACCGCTCGCCTCAGGAGCTCAAGACTATCGAGGATTGGGTGTTGGAGCGCGCCTACAGGTCGGTCCCAGGCGTGGCGGATGACTCCGGGTTTGGTGGCACGGTCATGCAATACCAGGTGCTGCTAGACCCTGCCCGCATCTACGGATATCACATCACCGTCCCCCAGGTCGTGCAGGCTCTGTCTGCCAACAATGCCAACGCAGGAGGCGGATTCTATTCGCAGGGAGGGCAGTTCTATTACGTTCGGGGGCTGGGTCTGGTGCGTGACACCAAAGACATCGGCGAAGTTGTAGTTGCCAGCGTCAATGGGGCTCCGGTTCGGATCACTGACATCGGCGAAGTAACCATAGGCCATGCGCCTCGGCTTGGGGAGTTCGGCTTCCAGAACAACGATGATGTCGTCGAGGGTGTCATCCTGATGCGCCGCGGGGAACAGACTCAGAACGTTCTCAAGGGTGTTGAGGAGAAGACGAAGGAGTTGAACGAGCAGGTCCTACCGCAAGACGTGAAGGTTCGCCCCTACTACGACCGAAGCGACCTGGTAAAGCTGACCATCGATACTGTGGAAGACAACCTGCTTCGGGGCATGGTGCTGGTGCTGATCGTTCTGGTTTTCTTCCTGGTGAGCTTCAGAGCTGCCCTTATCACGGCGCTCACCATTCCGCTGGCCCTGCTCTTTTCTTTCATCATTCTTCATGCGCGCGACATCTCGGCGAACCTGCTTTCAATCGGCGCCATCGACTTCGGCATCATCATCGATGGGACCGTGGTCATGGTTGAAAACATTTACCGTGAGCTGGGTTTGAGGCACGGCAGGGAGTACAATCTGCACGACGTCATCGTTGCCGCAGCGCGTGACGTCGACCGTCCGATTTTCTACTCCGTGGCCGTCATCATTGCCGGCTATCTTCCCATCTATGTGCTGCACGGGCCTTCCGGCATGCTTTTCCACCCCATGGCAGACACCATGTCTTTTGCCCTGATTGGGTCCTTGATCCTGGCCCTGACGTTGGTTCCCGTCATGGCTTCTTATTTGTTCAAAGCAGGGGTAAAAGAGAAAACCAATCTCGCCTATGAATGGTTCAAGCGGGAATATGCTGCGGAGTTGAATTGGTGCCTGGACCGCCCCAAACTGACCATGCTGATCGCCACTGCTATCTTCGCCGCCACTTTGCTGCTTGTCCCGTATATAGGCGGCGAATTCATGCCTCACCTGGATGAGGGCGCTTTGTGGGTCCGGGCCACCATGCCTTACACGATCTCATTCGAGGAAGCCAGTAAGATTGCGCCCCAAATTCGCCAAATCTTGATGTCTTACCCCCAAGTTACGCTAGTTGGTTCGGAGCTTGGGCGCCCCGACGATGGGACTGATCCAACGGGTTTTTTCAACGTCGAATTCTATGTGGGTCTTAAGCCTTACAAGGACAAAACCTGGGCAGGGCACATTCATACCAAGGAACAACTGGTTGACTCCATCCGTGACCGGTTAGAAGCTTTCCCAGGCATTATTTTCAATTTCACCCAGCCCGCCGAGGACGCAGTGGACGAAGCGTTGACCGGCCTGAAGAGCGCTCTGGCTGTAAAGGTGTTTGGCTCGGACTTGAATATCCTGCAGGATACGGCGCTGCGAATCAAAGACACGCTCGCCAGAATCCCCGGCTTTGCGGAATTAACGGTTGTGCGCGAGCTTGGCCAGCCGAGTCTCCTCATCGATGTTGACCGGGCGAAGATTGCGCGTTACGGAATCAATGTGTCCGATGTCGAGGCCGTGATCCAAGCCGCCGTGGGTGGGCAGGCCGCTACACAAGTCATCCAGGGCGAAAAACTCTTTGACCTCGTCGTCCGCATGAGTCCACAGTTCCGCGAGGGCGCGCAGGAAATAGGCAATCTTCCGGTGGGCACTCCGGCGGGTCAGCAGATTCCCTTGAAGCAACTGGCGGACATCAGGCAAGGCAACGGCGCGTCCTTCATTTATCGTGAAAACAACTCGCGCTACATCGGCATCCAGTACAGCATTGTTGGCCGCGACCTGGAGCGGGCCGTGGAGGATGGTCAAAGGGCAGTGCGAAAAGCCATTCATTTGCCCCCCGGGTACCGTCTGGAATGGGGCGGGGAGTATAGCGAGTTCCTCGCCGCCAAGTCTCAGCTCAGCGTCATTGGTCCGATCACGGTCCTGCTCATCTTTCTCATCCTTTTTGCTCTCTATGGCAATTTTAAGTTTCCCGTCATCGTCGTGCTCAGCGTTGTCCTGACGGAGCCGGTTGGAGCGCTGCTGGCCCTCAAGCTGACTCACACTCCCTTCAGTGTGTCTTCCGTTCTGGGACTGCTGGTCCTGATGGGCGTTTCGGTTGAGACGGCTGTAATCGATGCTTCCTACATCAATAAACTGCGTTTGCAGGGGAATGAAATCCGAAAGGCGACCTTCGAGGCCTCCCTGGTTCGCCTCCGGCCCATCATGATGACAGCTCTGGTTGCCTGCCTCGGTCTTCTGCCCGCCGCTCTCTCGACAGGGATCGGTTCAGACTCGCAGAGGCCTTTTGCCATCGTCATTGTCGCCGGTTTGATTTCCAGACTGTTTCTCGGGCGCATTGTGAGTCCAGTGCTGTATAAAATGGTTGCCCGCGAGGGTGACGTCCTGCAGGTTTAGCGGGGTGCTGAGAAAGGGTCTGGATTCGGGATCTCATCCCGCGAGGCGGGATCACAGCCATTCCCGTCCCGTCCCGCCTTGCGGGAGAGGAATCCACGCGGCGACAATGGCGCTACCGCTTTGTACAAGTCCGTCTGGCCTAGAATTGCTCGGCTCTAATCAGTCTAACCTCCCACTGGATTCCCGCTTTCGCGGGAATGACTGCCTTCACAGGCCCGCACGAAAAATCAACTTCCCCCAAATGACATCAGTACCCTGGAACATGCAACCTTGTACACTTTTTAGTATTCGTTATATATTTGTAGGCTTCTGCTTGTGCCTGGAGACTGGCCGGAGCGGGGTGATAAGTCGCGGTTCTGCGACGGCACGGGTCCCAGCAATATTCAGGGGGGCAAAGGCAACTGCGGGAGCCCATGCGTCCTGAGGGTCAGCAGTGGTAAGGCAATTACCTGGTGTGAGATTGCGGGCGGGTTGGGCCCTGCGAGGAAGGATCTCCTATGATCGAAGTTGAAAACCTGACGAAGCGCTACGGGCCGACTCTGGCCGTTT
>JBEKME010000096.1:0-23107 GCA_050008675.1 Terriglobia bacterium | reverse complement strand
TGTCCCAGGGGTTGGCGGGTGTGCGGCTTCGCCGCTATTCATCCGCGATAAGAGCCGTATGCGCTAATGAGCGCACGTACGGATCCGTGCGGGGGGTGCCGGGCAACCGGCATCCCTACCGCGACCTCTGGAAAACTCGGGGGAAAAGCGGGAATGTCTATGAAAACAAAGGCACTTACCCCTTTAAGGCGGGAATGTTGCTGAAAACAAAGGACGTAGATTGTATGTCGTAGGCGGTAGACGATATATGGTATCTGGTATGTGGTATGTGGTAGGCGGGGAAGGGCATCTGGTAGGTAGCATGTCGTAGGTAGTAGACGGGGAAAGAAGTGCAGCCAGCCTTTGGGTTCTTACTTTTGCGTTTTGCACTTTGCGTTTTGCCTTTTGACTTGCTCCTCTCTGCATCGGGAAGAACAAGGCAAAGGGCAAAGCGCAAAACGCAAAAGGCAAAGCCCTTTCCCCACCTACCACCTACCACATACGGCCTGTCACCCTCAGTTCGGCGCTCCCAGAGGATCACCATAAAAGATTCCACGTCCGTGTGTGCCGACGTAGACGCGGCCGTACTGCTTGGGATCGCCCGTGATGTGCAGCAGCAGACCCCACTGGTGCTGGTCGTCATTGATGCGAACCCAGCTCGCGCCAATATCGTCGGAACGGAAAATCCCGCCCACGCCGTCGACCACACCGATCAGATAGAGCGCGGGGAAGTCGGCCCCGGGCGCGGCTTTCCCGAAACCGAAAGCATGAATCTCCTCGACGCCATAGAGCCGGATGAATGTCTTGCCGGTATCAGTGGAACGGTACAGCCCGTCGAAGGCGGCGAGCCACAGATCGCCTTCCCTGCCCGGGGTGGCGTAAATGCGATCCTGTCCGCCGCGCTCGTCGCCGCGCTCGTCGCCGCGCATTCGGCGGGCTCGACGGGGTTTCGGCAATCCTCCGGGGAGGACGAGCGGCTGCGCAGCGAACATCGCCGCTCCGTCAGTACTGACGAACAGCATGCCATCGAAGAGCGCGAGCGCATAAAACTTCTCCGGATTCACACGGTCCGCAATCACCCGTGTACCCGCCGGAACGCCTCGTGACTCGATCCAGGTGGCGCCACGGTCCCGTGTGAAATAAGGAGGGCTCCGTTCCGGCGTCCACACCCAGGTGCTGCCATCGGAAGAAACCGCGATATGGCCCAGACTGCTGTCAGGCTGCGGCGTGGCTGCGGCCGGCTGCCACGACTTGCCGCCGTCCAGGGAGTAACCGATGTTGCGGCCAGGGTGATGGCCGGAAGCTCGACCTACGCGGACAATCACCTCCGGATTCCTCTCGGCACACGCCACGCCATTGGTGTTGCCAAAGAGCGGAGGTTGAGAACTGCGCTGCGGCGCAGGCTTGTCGAGGTCCCAGTGGACGAATCCACCGTAGTCGCCGATGGCAGAAATCAGGTGCGCGCCTTGCGGCGGGCTGAGCAGCTCCAGCGCCACCGTCTCTTCGATCCCTGTGCTCATCACGCTCCATCGAGTCGGTTGGCCGGCATCCATGGCGGTGAGATTGACTGTCTCCCACCCACCGTAGCCGGTGGTAAAGACAGCGTGATCGGGATTGAAGGGATCAATCTCGATGTCGAAGAGCCAGTGAGTCGGCGTGTCGGCTACATAGGGCGCCAGGGGGTAGTCGAAAGTGCCGCCATTCCCGAAAACCGCTTTCCAGGTCTGGCCGCCGTCGGTGCTGCGAAAGATATCGTCGTTCCCTCTGCCGCTGTGCCCGCGATCGAACGAACTGGCGATCACCACCTCCGGATCGTGAGCATCGACCGCGACCCCGACGTAACCGAAGCCGGCGTCTCCAGGGACAGGTCTATCGGGCGTGATATCGCTCCACCGGCCCGATCTGGCGTTGAACTTCCAGACGCCGCCATCCGCCATTCTCCAAGGCCCCGGGATGGCGCCGTAGGCCACGTAGAGTGTGCCGTCAGAACCCAGCGCAGCGCGGTGTGGACGATACTGGGTCGGCTGGCCGGGAACTGGTTGCCAGCTCCCGCCCCCGTCGGTCGAGCGGAAAAGGTTGTCTCTCCCCAGGAGCGAAACGCCAACGTAAATAATGGAGCTGGCCTTTCCCTTGGATCCGCTTCT
The DNA here is from genome assembly GCA_050008675.1 of Terriglobia bacterium. GTDB lineage: Bacteria > Acidobacteriota > Terriglobia > UBA7540 > UBA7540 > CAVROP01. Next base: position 20,984 of record JBEKME010000096.1, on the reverse strand, counting down.
CGGATCGAAGATGACAAAGACGATTCCGGCGCCGCGGCGGGCGGCAGCTACCCAAGGGTTCGGGGCAGGCGAAGCGTCAGGCGGTTCGGTGACATCGGGAAAACTCTCCACGCGGCTCCATGTCGCTCCGGCGTCAATGCTCTTCCACAGCCCGTCGTGACGCGCGCCCAGAAACAGGATGTTCCCATCATTGGGATCGACCGCCAGACGTTCGCCGTTGCCGCGACCGTTCTCGTTGCCGCCGAATTTGAACGGCACGTCGGTGATCTGGAAGGTGTTGCCACGGTCACGGGAACTCAAAATCGCGCCATTCGGTGTAGCCGGGTTGGTGTAAGTGCCGCAGGCGAGATAGACGCGATCGGGATCGGAGGGATCAACCGCAATGCTTTCCACGCCCATCAAGTTCCGGTCGGGGTAGGAAACCCAGTCCAACAGCGGCTCCCATCGTTTGGTCGCGTCATTCCAGCGATAAGCGCCGCCGATATCCGTACGCGCGTAGCGGAGGCCTTTCTCGCTCGGATGAAAAATGATCCCGTCGACGAACCCGCCACCCACAATTTGCACGCTGTTCCAGGTGTATGGCAAGGACCCAGGCCGGCCCTGGGGCGTTTGAGCGGCGGCCCTGAAGTACAGAGGGAACGACGCCAGTATGAGTGCCAGAATTACTCCTGGATTTCGTTTCATAGGGGTTCCTTTGCCGGATAGGCCGCTTAGTTGGGCCAAAAGGCGGAAGGTTGCATCTAAGATTTAGGCATTATTTATAAAAATTCCCTTGACAAGTGTGAGAGGGTGTGAGAGCCTTTTCACAGAGCGACTTGAGCTGCCGGACGATTTTGTTACCCGGGCTTGTCGCTCGGGATTGAATGAAAAGGCCATCCTTAATGGGTGGCCTTTTCATTTTGTAGGCTTAATGTTATCGCCTTTGGGTATCACAGAAAAGAGTTCTGGACGAGGGTGCCGTGTAGAACACTCAAAGACGGCTCGGTCTTTCACTAAGTTTCCGTAACAATCCGGTCTAGGGTTTGGGTTTTCTGTCGTGGTCATGGGAGTTCCATCAAGCACTATTGCAGTACAATCCATGGCGCTGGAAATCTGGTCAATTACGTCTTCAATTGTATAGCCATCTCCGATTATTCGGCTTTTATAGATGTGGCCACCAACAAAAACCACCTCTTTATCAATTGGGCAAAGTCCTCGTTTCAGGCGATTTGCATTGATAGTTGTCAGTTGCACGACGGTCAGTGTCCCTATCGGAACGATGTGCACCTTATTCTTGTTTCTAATTCGGCCTAGGTTTGTACGTATAACATCCCGTGCATTCGGGTAAAGGGGCACCCCGATAGCATCCGCAGGTAGGACTTGCTAGTCAAGCACAATCTCATCGGAATCACAAAATACCGCAAGAGGGGATTAAGAGTATAATTCCTGCATGGTCAGGTCTGCTAAGTATATTATTGCCCTTATTTGAGCTTCACGACGACCTTGTCTCCGCTGTAATGCACCGTGCGATCGGCCTGGGGGCTGAACGAAAATGAGACAGGTTTCTGTTTCGAGACAAGCACCAGATTGAAAGTACGCTCGGACAACGCGCCATCGAACCAGCCCTGCCGTTTTCCGATCGAGAGTGTCCTCGCGGCGTCGTCCCAGTGGACCGGGATACGGCTGAACATGCCTTTCTCGTAATTGTACGTAAGCCCGTCATCCTCATAGAGAGTGAAGGCGCCATCAGAGCCCTGGTAAATGAACAAAGTGATGGGGTCCGATTTCTTCTCGGTGGCGTACTGAATCTCCGGGCCAAAAGGAACAATCGAACCTGCCCGGATGTAGAGCGGCATGGAGTCGTAAGGCGCAGGCGCTTCGATCGTCTGACCTCCCGAATGTAAAGTGCCACTCCAGAAGTCATACCAGTTCGCTCCGGCGGGCAGGTAAACTGCCCGGCTCCGAGCTTTGTAGGTCGCGACCGGGCTCACCAGAAACGCCGGCCCGAACATGTACTCGTCGGCCGTCTCGCGGGCCTTTCGATCGGCGCGGAAATCCATCACCAGGGCGCGCATCATGGTGCCGGCGTTTTGCGTCACCTCTCCGGCGAGGGAGTAAACATAAGGCAGCAGACGATAGCGCAAGCGGTCGAACTTGAGCTGAGCCTGATAGGCGGGATCCGATTCGCTTCCAAAAAACCACATTTCGCGGTTCGGGTATTCGCCATGGGAGCGCAGCAGCGGCGTAAACGCGCCGAACTCGAACCAGCGTGTGTAGAGTTCGCGCCATTCTTCCACATCCTCGGGTTTCGGACGTTCGGCCGAGAAACGCGCGGGCACGGAGAACCCTCCCACGTCCATCGTCCAATACGGAATTCCCGAGAGGCAAAAGCCCAATGCGGCGGGAATCTGCGCCCGCATCGCGGTCCAAGTGGAGGAGGTGTCACCCGACCAGGTGGCCGCCGCGTAGCGCTGCGCGCCGGCAAACGCCGAGCGAGTGAGTATGAACACCCGCTGCTGCGGCGCTGCTTCACGCTGCTCATTGTAGACGCCCTCGCTATTCACCAAGGGATAGGCGTTCAGCACGCGTGCGCCCGTGCCCAGAGCGGTGGGATTCATGTGGGTCTGCTGGCCCTCGAGGGTGGGCGTGGGAAGCATGTCCGGCTCTGTCGCATCCATCCACCAAGCGTCGACCTTCTTGCCGAACAGTTCGCGATTGATCTGGGACCAGAACAACTTGCGGGCCTGCGGATTGAAGGCGTCGTAAAACGTATCCGGATAGCCGACCCAGTCGCGTATTCCCTCGCGCAAGTTCGGTTCGTAAAGAAAGCCGCGCGAGTGCATGGCTTCAAAGTTCTCGGTGCCGGGATAGAACTTTCCCCAAACCGAAATCATCAACTGCGCATGCTTCTGGTGAATGCTGCGAATCCAGCCTTCCGGATCAGGAAAGCGGGCGGGATCGAACTGGTGCGAGCCCCACGCATTCTCTTTCCAATAAAACCAGTCCTGCACAATGTTGTCGAAAGGAATTGCGCGCGCTCGGAAGGCGTCGATGACGTCCAAGCTTTCCTGCGCCGTCTTGTACCTTTGCCGGCTCTGCCACAAGCCGAAAGCCCACACCGGCATCATGGGCGCCGCCCCCGTGATTTGCCGATATCCTGCGATCACTTGGCCGACTTCCGGCCCGTACACGAAGTAATAGTCGACGCCGTCGCCCACCTCGGCCCATAGCGAGGTTGCGGCTTCAGGCGCGGGAGTTTTCCACGCTAGATTCACCGCGGTCAGTCCGCCCTGGTCCTTTGTCCACTCGAGGCGGACGTGGTAGCGGCGCTTGGCCTGCAAGTGGACTCGCGCCAAATCCTTCCAAGGCAGCCAGGACTGGCGCCAGTGGTTGACCACGAGCTGATCGCCGAGCCAAAGTTCGATGCCGTTGTTCGAGAAGGTCTGGAAGAGATAGTCCCCCGTGACCGCAGGCTCGAGCTCGCCTTCCCATCGGACGCTGACGTCACCGTCAGGCAGCTCGGGGTGGATGATCCGATTGGGGTGCGGATTGCCGTCGGGAATGTAGACGTCGATTTTGGCGTCACTCCGTTGAGCAATGAGCCGGTCGAAGTGCGCTCCAGCGTAGTAGGAACCGGTCAGGCCCCCGGGTTTGCCTGCGCCATCGAAAAGCTGAGGGGCGGGAATTGCCTCAAACGGGCGCAAATCGCCAAAGCGCGTAAACGAGGTATTGTCCCACAGGATGCCGTAACCGCGGCTCGAGACCAACAAGGGCACGGCGTCCGTTCCATTGTGTTGCCACAAATCGAGATCGTAGCCCTTGATGTCCAGAAGCCCGAGTTGGTTCTCGCCCAGGCCGTAAAGCGACTCGTCCGCGTTGGGCTCCCATTGCTGCTGCACATGGTTGGTTTTTTCTCCCAGCACCTCAGCGGGGGTGATAGAACGGCCGGCATTCTTTTCAGCCAGAATGGGCTTAGCCGATGCATCCAGGAACGTCACCGCGCCCGAGGCAAGATTCAGGCGCACGGTGAGTTTCGCTGTGGTCATTGTCGCCAGACTCCCCGTGCTGTCCAGGCGCCAAGCAGGGATCGGAACTTGGCGCGGCAAGACCGCCAGGCTCTGACGGTCGAAGAAGGACCGGTCGTTGGAGTATGCCACTCGAATGATGTTGTCCGCGCGGACCTGCAATTTGAGGAACCCCTTACCGATAGGAAGCAAGAGCCCGTCAAGTTGCTTTTCCGGGACGGCCGCTCCAACCAACGCCGCACAGACGAAAATCAACACCCCAGCGCCCAGCAGAACACTGCGAAAGTATCGACCCATGTTTTCTCCTAGAAGTTACAGAGCATGGTACCTCATTGGTTGCGCGCGATCAATGCTGTTGTTCGAGGAGTGCCTCAATGGATCGGCGGAAAAGTCCAGAGCGAGATTCTTCGCTTCGCTTCGCTCAGAATGACAGGCGGTGGCGTTTTACTCTACGAATGACGAACAATACGTATGAGGGGAAGTCTTGGTAGCGCTACCGGGAATCGAACCCGGGTTTTCAGATTGAGAATCAGACAACCTGCCTTGCGGATTCAATGGCTTACGGGGAATTTCCAACGCACTGTGGCCCCCAGTGTGGCACCTTCTTGCATAATAGGCTTACGGTTGCCGATTTAGCGCAGTGTTTTCGAAAGTGGCCGGTTGAGGCCACCCTCTGGTCTTTCGCTTAGGACTCTGGTTCTGGACTCTCTCCCAAAATCCCTTCTACGTCGGGAGCTTCCGGTACAAGACGCCCTTCTTCCACTTCAGGCGGTTTTATGTTTCGAAACACGTTTGTTCTTTGGGGTCGGCGATTTCCTGAAGGGACTTGAGGGATGTCCATGTCCGCTGCCCAATGTCACTGTAATTCCATCACCTTCGGCCCCCCCGAAAATTCCTCTTGACAGCGACTGGCCATCTGTCATACTGTCCTATGACAGGGGGCCGCACATGATACTCCAAATCAATTTCAAGTCCGGCATGCCCATCTATCTCCAGATCGTGGATCAGATCAAGGCAGCCGCCGCCTCCGGGGCCCTCCAACCCGGTGAGGCACTCCCATCTATCCGTCCTCTGGCAGAGGAACTGCGCGTCAACCGCAACACGGTCGCCAAAGCCTATTCCGAGCTGGAAAGCCAGGGCGTAATTGGAACGCTGCCTGGGCGGGGCTGTTTTCTGAAAGAGAATCATTCGGCCTTGCGCAAGGGAGTCCGGCGTGAGCTGCTGATCGAGGAGATCGATCGGGCCATCGTGCAAGCGTACCATTTGCAGGTTCCCCGCGGCGAGTTCCTCGAGTTGATCCATGAACGAATGGATGTGCTCGACGTCAAACGGCGCGACCATGAAGACCATAAGGAGGATTGACCGGCCATGAACTCTCCCACTCCCGCCATCCAAATCGAAAATCTCACGTACGCCTACGGGCGCGCCGAGGCCGTCCATGACTTGAGCCTGACCGTGCAGCCCGGCCGCTGTTATGGACTCTTCGGCCGCAACGGCGCGGGCAAGACAACCACCATGAAATGTCTGCTCAATCTGCTCCGTCCCCAACGCGGGCAGGTACGCGTATTCGGTCTTGATCCGGCAAAGCAAGAGTTGGAGGTGAAGCGCCTCCTCTCTTACGTGCCGGACCAGGTCGCATTCTATCCCTGGATGCGCGTTCGCGAGACCCTGGATTACCTCGCTTCATTTCGTGCGAATTGGAACCGGAAGGTCGAGCAGGAGTTGTTTGAGCGTTTCCAGCTCGATCCGGAGCAGCGCACCGGAAGTCTATCAAAGGGTCAGCGAACCCAGGTGGCGTTGATCGCCGCCGTCTGCCCGGAGACGGACTTGTTGGTGCTCGACGAGCCGACGTCGGGCCTGGACCCCATCGTTCGCCGCGAGTTCATCGAGGCGGTGATCGGCGCGTACCAGCAAGGCATTCCGGGCAACCGCACGATTCTGGTCTCCACCCACCTCATCGCCGAATTCGAAGGATTGATTGACGAGTTCACCATCATCGATCGAGGCCGCGCCCTGCTTACGCTCGACGCCGACCAGGCCCGCGAGCGTTATCAGAAAATTCGCGCGCGCTTTGCGCAATCGCCGCCGGAACTCGACCTCCAAGCGGCGTTGCGCGTGCGCCGCGACGGTCGCGAACTGGAATTGATCGCCAATGGCGCGGGCCCCGAATTGGTGGAGCGCCTGCGGCAGCACAATCCGGAGACGCTCTCCACGGAGGCACTGACCCTCGAGGAAATCTTCGTCGCCATCTTGAAATCGTAGGAGACGAGAATGACTGCCAAAACCACGAGAATCTTGAAGGAAGCACGCCCCCTGGTGTGGCCCTGGTGCGCCGTGACCATCGCGGGCGTGCTGTCGCACGTACAGCCGCTACACTCGATTGCGGAGATAAGCACGGCTGGGTTTTTCATCGGCATCCCGCTGTTGGCTGCTCTCCCGCTCGGCAACGAATTCCAACACCGAACGCTTCCCCTCCTGCTCAGTCAACCCATCGGCCGGATGGAGATCTGGGGCGAGAAGTTGAGCGTCACGGTCGTTGCCGTCCTGTCGGCGGCTCTGGTTTTCTTCTTTGGCTTGCGGGGGACAGCACCTCTGCTAGACCTGCAGGAGTCGGTGTTTGCTGGAGCGTGGATCATCGCCACCCTTGCGTCGGCGACATTTTGGACGCTTCTCGCAAGATCAACCCTGGGTGGTGTCGCCCTGAACATTGCGGTCCCCTCTTTCATCATTTTTGCCTGGCCGAACTTGTTCTTGGATTGGGATCGCGGAACCTTATATCTCTCGCCGGCAACCCTAACTGTCGTTTCGATTGCCGTCTTCTGCTACGCGAGCGTGATACTCTGGCTTGGCCGGCGAACGCTGGCGCGGTTTCAGGTGAGGGGAGGCATGGCCGGTGATGATCTGCTGATGGCCGGTCCGAACGTGATGCCTGGAGCCTTGGCCGGCTGGTTTCGCTGCCTTCCCACCGGAGCGTTTCTCAACTTGATCCGCAAGGAACTTCGTTTGCTGCGCCCGCTCTGGCTGATCACCTTGCTGTCCGTCCTGGGCTGGACTTACCTAACCATGTTCAGGTTGGTGCCTGAGCGCGGCTCAACCAGGGATCTACCAGCCGCGGTGGTCATGTTGTTGCTTAGTCCATTAATTATAGCCCTTCTCGCCGGCAGCCTGTCGCTGGGGGAAGAAAGAACGTCGGGGACGCACTCCTGGCACATGACCTTGCCGGTGTCGGCCCGCCGCCAGTGGCTCATCAAGCTGTTCGTGGCCCTGTTCGCAGGTATTCTTTGCGCGGCGCTGCTCCCGATCTTGGTGTTGATCGCGGGTGGATTTCTATTCGGGTCGCCCTTCATGTTTGTGGATGCACATGCCGAAATAGTTTGGGTGCTCGGGGTGTTACTCCTGAGCTTTGCCTCATTCTGGTGCGCGTGCGCGGTGAACGGGACGGTGCGCGCGGTGCTGTGGCTTTTTCCGGTTATCATCACCCTCGGTCTCGCAAGTGATTTCGGCAAGCTGGTTGCGCGCAAACTCATGAACCTCGTTGTTTCGAGGTTCGATCCCTTCGCAGATTTCAGATTCACCGATACAGTTTCAAACATCAACTTCTTCGTCATAAGAGCAACTCCCATGCTGTTTTTGGCGCTCTTGTTGGTCCCGACGTTGCTCTTCGCGGTGATCCAAAGTTACCGGCTTTTTCGGACACAGCTCCAGGACAGCACTCTGTCTGTGATCCGAAATGTGTTGCCTTTGGCCTTGCTGGCATTCCTGAGCAGCTTTTTTTTGCTGGCCTCCTATGCCTTCGTGGACTACGCCAAGCTACAGATGTGGACAATGTTCCGTGAAACCCACGAAGCGATTGAGAAAATCCGACCCGGCACCGCGAACCTGGACGCGACGCATCCGCTCCAACTCACGCTGGAAGATCTGGCCAAGGCTTCTCCCTTCTCGGAACGTACGCGGCGCTGGCTGCGCAACTCCCGTATCACTGTCGCTCCCGACAAGCCTCATCCCGGTCGATTCTACTGCTGCGGGGGAAACTCAAGGAGCATTACTTTCGCTCCCGACAAGGTTTATTCGTGGTATTTGGCCACCATCGATCTGGCGAGCGGTTCCCACTGCACCCTGTCATTCCAGGCCGGACACGGCTGGGGCATTCTGGGCGGAGTCTGTGAGTAAGAGCGGGTAGCCACAGCGGGTAGCAAAGGTGCAGTATACTGGGTGTATGGCCACGATCGACATTGCAAGTCTCAGCTTCGAAGAACGGCTGCGACTCTTGGATGAGCTTTGGGAGAGCCTGTCCCGAACGCCGGAGGCGATCCCCATGACCAATGCCCAGCGCGAGGAGTTGGACCGGCAACTGGATGAACTGGATCGCGAGGGCCCCATCGGCATCCCTTGGGAAGAGGTGCTTCGCCGGATTCGGGGTCGCACCCAGTGATGCAACTTCTCGTCCGGGCCGCAGCCGCGGCTGATTTTGATAGGCATATTTGTGGTATCAGCGGCAGCGGGCGGGGTTGGGCGAGGAGCTTCTGGCGGCCGTGGACGCTATCCTGTGCGACATCGTCACCCATCCAAAAACCTACCCGGTGATTCATCGAGAGGCAAGGCGAGCGCTTCTCCGCCGGTTTCCCTACGCAATCTTCTATCGCGTCTACGGTGAAACGATAATCGTTATTGCGTGCATGCACGGACGGCGCGATCCCATCCACTGGAAAGGCCGCACCTGAGGCCCTTCAGCTTGGCCGAAGGTCGCACTTCTTGACCAGCGCTTTTCACCGCGCCAAGCTTTTTGAGAGTAATCGGCTCGCCTGACATCAGTCGTGTCTTTGCGCCGCAGAGCGCAGCTCTGCACTCCAGCACGGCCTCATCCGCAGGAAACCAGCGGATGGCCGGGTCGAGAATGGTGTAAGGCGATGGAGGCAGCAGATCGAGGCAAGGGGAAGCGCTTCAAGTCTTCCGGCGCCCTGCTCGAGGGCTTAGGAGTTTGACCGCACGAAACCTGATTAGCGGTACGCAATTCCGGCGTGACGTCAAACTAGCCCAGCGCGGGGCACTGGTGTCATTTGGAATATCATCCCCTACGAAACGCCGGTCATTCCCGTCCCGCTCTGCGGGAGGAATCCAATCTGCGGACAGCGCGTTTCCGAAGGTTTGCGGAGTGGATTCCTCCCGCAGAGCGGGACGGGAATGACTGCGGCCTGGAGCGCCCGTTCCTCGCAAATGACACCGCTACCCAGCGGCGAGGCAAAGATATGTCGAAGCTGCGCGAGCTGATCTTGCTGCTGGGTCAGGGCAACCCGCTTCCGCCCCACTACAAAGACCACCCGATCACCGGATCAGCCGATTCCTCTCACCAGAGCCCCGAATCCCGAGTTCCTAACTCCGAATCCCGAGCCCCCGACCGCTAGCCCCCGGCTACTCCGGCGCCGATGGCCAAAAGATAGGCTCAATGTGATCGAACGATAGTGCCCAAGAGATAGGCTTGGCTGCCCAGAGGATAACTTGAGGACAGCCGAGCCGGAGCCTTAATCTTGTAGCTTGGTCACACGATAGGAGATGAAAGTCATCCCAGTCGTCACCCCCGCGCAAGCGGGGGTCCACGTCAGTCCAGAAGGAAATGGATTCCCGCTTTCGCGGGAATGACCGGCACGGGGTGATTTTCGAGAGAGCGAACTGCGGAGATTCTTCGCTTCGCTCAGAATGACACGCAATGGACTCAGAATGGCAAGCAATGGACTCAGAATGACAAGCAATGGGCTCGGAATGACACGCAATGGACTCAGAATGGCAAGCAATGGGCTCAGAATGGCAAGCAATGGGCTCAGAATGGCAAGCAATGGGCTCAGAATGACAAGCAATGGGCTCAGAATGACAAGCGAAGGGCTGGCAAGTTGGGAGGCCTGACGGTCGGAGGAAGACGATGAAGTATCCGGTTCACATCAGCAAGAAATTTGCCGTGGTGTTGGTGGCGGCAGCGGCGGTTGTCGTCGCCACGGGACTTCTGGAATCCGGCCGCAGTCGTAGTCAGGCTACAAACGCGAATACGCCGCTGGAATCAGGTGCAAAATCCAACACGTCCCCGTCCGAAGGAATCTTGGACCTGTCACCCAGCCAACTGAACTCGATCAAGATCGAACCGGTGGGAAGCTACCTGTTTCCCGTGGAGAAGGAAGCGGTGGGCAACATTGATTATGACGAAGACCTGTCAGTTCAAGTTTTCCCGGATTATCAGGGAACCATCATCGAGACCATTGTGCAACTTGGCGCCCAGGTTCAGAAGGACCAGCCCCTCTACACCATCAAAAGCCCTGACCTCATCCAGGCTGAGTCAACGCTGATCGGCGCGGCGGCCACTTTCGTCCTGACCAACAAGGAACTGGCGCGCGTCCAGGGTCTGGGCGGAATTGCCGAGCGCGAGAAGGAACAGGCGACCTCCGATCAACAAACCGCGGAAGGCGCGCTCAAAGCCGCGCGCGATGCCGTCCGCGTCTTTGGCAAGACGGATGCCGAAATTGATCAAATGATCGCCTCGCGCAAGATCGATCCCGCCCTGGTCGTGCGCAGTCCCATTCCCGGCAAAATCACCTCGAAGAACGCGCAGCCGGGATTTTTGGTGCAGCCGGGAAACCTGCCGGCGCCCTACTCGGTGGCTGACGTCTCGATCAAATGGATGCTGGCGAATGTCATGGAAAGTGAGATCCCGCTTTTTCATTTGGGCCAGCCGGTCCAAGTCCGGGTGATCTCCTATCCTGACCGCGTGTTTAAGGGGAAGGTTTCGAAGATCTACGAGACGGTGGATCCGAATACTCATCGAGTAACGATCCGTTCCGAGATCGCGGACCCCAACGATGAGCTGCATTCCGGAATGCTCGCTAACTTCGTCATTAGCGTCCACGACCCGGTGGAAGCCACCGCCCTACCCGCTAATGGCGTGGTCCGCGAACCCGACGGCACGATGACGGCTTGGGTGACAACCGATCGTCACCGTTTTGTGCAGAGAATCATCAAGACCGGCCTGCGCAAGGACGGCCGGGTTCAGATTCTCGATGGTTTGCAGCGCGGAGAACTGGTGGTGGCAGACGGCGCCGTGTTTCTTAGCAACATGCTGCAAGCGCCACCAAGCGATTAGCCGGATGCTGAAAACGATTGTGAACGCTGTCATTCCGATCCCGCCCTGCGGGAGAGGAATCTCGCCCTGCGGTAAGGCGCATAGCTAGGCGCCATGCGGAAGAAAGAATCAGAGCAAGATTCCTCGCTCCGCTCGGAATGACACCCTTGACTGCCATGTTCAAAGCTCTCATCTCATTTTGCCTGAGCCGCCGCCCAATTGTGGTGTTGGGCCTGCTGTTGTTTGCCGGCGCCGGGCTCATTGCTTTCAAGATGCTCAATATTGAGGCGTATCCAAACCCCACGCCCGTGATCCTGGAAATTACCGCCCAGGCGCCAGGCCTCTCGGCCGAGGAGATGGAACGTTACTACACGCTCCCCACGGAGATTGGGCTCTACACCACGCCCGGCATTGATGTCATCCGCTCCACCTCGTTCTATGGATTGTCCTTTGTGCGCGTCACCTTCAAATATGGGGTGGACTACAACTTTGCCTACGCCCAGGCATCGGTCGCGATGCAACAGAACGTTAGCCTGCCAGGTAATCTGGTGCCCACCATCCAAGCTAACAGCTCGACTGGAGAAATCTATCGTTATCAGGTCGTCGGTCCAAAGCATTTCGGAATCACGAATCTGCGCACGGTTCAGGATTGGATTGTCCTGCGCCGGCTGTTGACCATTCCCGGCATCGCCGCCGTCAACAGTTGGGGCGGCCCCACCAAGGAATTCCAGGTCGAGGTGGACCCTCACAAGCTGGAAGCCTACAGCGTCACCGTGCCCCAAGTCCTGACGGCGCTGGGCAACGCCAACCTCAACGTCGGCGGACGCGAAATCCGCATTGGCCAGCAGTCGATCAATATCCGCGGCGTCGGCCTGATTGACGATGGTGGCAATGATGATTTGAGGCAGGGTTACAAGGTTGATGACATCGAAAATGTGGTTCTGACCCAGGCCAACGGCGTCCCGGTGCTGGTCCGGGATGTCGCCAAGGTGTCGGTCGGCTACCGGCCAAGGCTCGGCATTCTGGGCCGCGACCAGCAGGACGATGTCGTGGGATCGATCGTGGTGATGAGGCGAACGGAAAAGACCGCCGACATGATTCCCAAGGTCAAAGCGGCAATTGACAAGCTGAATCACGACGGGAGTCTGCCGCCGGGAGTCAGGGTCGTTCCTTATTACGACCGCTCATCCTTGATCGCCGTCACCACGCACACGGTTCTGCACAACCTGATTTTCGGATGCCTGCTGGTCTTCTTGATCCAATGGATTTTCCTCGGTAATCTCCGCAGCGCGACCATCGTGGGGTTGAACATCCCGTTCGCGCTGTTCTTCGCCACCATTCTCCTGGTGATTCAGGGCGAAAGCGCGAACCTGCTGTCCGTGGGCGCGGTGGATTTCGGCATCATCGTGGATTCGGCTGTGATCCTAGTCGAGAATATCTTCCGGAATTTTCAGCGCGACCCGGAAGAAAGACAGAGTCTGCTCCAGCGTCTGGCGGGGGGTTCCTGGGGGCCCGACCCGACGAGATCCTCGGAACATACAGCGGCAGCTCACGGATGGACGGATCGACTGCGGCTGATTCTGATCAGCGCCATGCAGGTGGACAAGGCAGTTCTATTCTCGGCGCTCATCACCGTGGCCGGTTTCGTGCCCTTGTTCACCATGCAGGGAGTCGAGGGTCAGATCTTCGGCCCCATGGCGCGCACTTACGGCTACGCCCTGGCCGGAGCCTTGCTGGCAACGTTCACCGTCACGCCCGTGGTCGCTTCCATGCTGCTCCCCAAGCGCGTCAAGGAAGCCGAAACGATCGTCGTCCGCCTGTTGCACCAGATATACAATCCTGCCCTGCGTTTTTCACTGAATCACCGCTTTCTCGTGGTAGGACTCGAACTTGCCTTTTCTCTGGGAACCTTCTTCCTGATCGCACCGAGACTCGGCAGCGAGTTTCTTCCGCATTTGGAAGAAGGCAACTTTTGGATCCGCGCTTCCATGCCGATCACGCTCTCGCTCGAGGACGGCGAGGCGTCCGCGAGAAAGATGCGCGAGATTCTCCTGAGACACCCCGAAGTCCTTACGGTGCTTTCCCAGCATGGCCGGCCGGACGACGGCAGCGACGCATCGCCCTTCTCCAACGTCGAGCTATTCGCGCCCCTCAAGCCTTTTGACGAATGGCCCAAAGGCTTGACCAAGGAGAAGTTAACCGACCAGATTCAAGCGGAGTTTAATAACGAGCTGCCGGGGGTCGTCTTCAATTTCTCCCAATACATTGAGGACAACATCGAGGAAGGGATCTCGGGCGTCAAAGGCGTCAATTCGGTCAAGATCGTCGGTCCCAATCTCCAGACCATCACCAAACTTGCCGAGCAGGTCCGCGACCAAATGAGCCAGGTGCAGGGCATCGCCGACCTCGGCATCTTCCCAGTCCTCGGACAGCCAAACTTGAACATCAAGGTGGATCGTGCCAAGGCCGCGCGCTACGGCCTCAATTCCGGTGATGTTAACTCGGTCGTTCAAGCGGCCATGGGTGGAGCCGTAGCGACTTCGGTCTTGGAAGGCGACCGGCAGTTCGACCTCGTCGTCCGCTATACGCCGGAATACCGCGACAGCATCGAAAAAATCCGCAACATCAAAGTGGCCTATCAAACCAGCAGCGGCGCCAATGCCTATATACCCTTGAGCGAACTGGCCGCGATCACCCTGGATACGGGAGCAGCCTGGGTTTATCACGAGAGCGTGCAGCGCTTCATCCCGGTCAAGTTCAGCGTCCGTGGCCGCGACCTGGGCGGCACGGTCGAGGAGGCGCAGAAGCGGATCGCGAACAACGTGAAACTTCCGCCGGGATACCGGCTGATTTGGGCCGGCGAGTTCGGAGACCTTCAGGAAGCCAAAGAACGTCTGTGGGTCATTGTACCGATCAGCTTCATCCTGATTGCCGGGGCGCTCTACAGCTTGTTCAATAACGTGCGCGACTCCCTTCTGGCCCTCGCCGGCATCCCTAACGCGGTGGTGGGCGGCATACTTGCGCTCTATATCTCAGGTCTCCATTTCAGCATCTCCGCCGCCATCGGCTTCGTCTCGCTCTTCGGCGTGTCCGTCATGGACGGCATCCTGATGATGACTTTTTACAACCACGAAAGGGATAAGGGCTTGGCGCCCATGGACGCGATGTTCCGCGCCGCAACCACCCGCATGCGCCCACTGCTGATGACGGCGCTTTCGGCATGCATTGGCCTCTTTCCCGCGGCAATTTCCACGGGTATCGGCAGCCAGGTGCAGCGTCCGCTCGCCACGGTGATCGTGGGCGGCATGCTGGTCGGCCCCGTTATGCTGCTTCTCGCTGTGCCCGCGCTGAGAATGATATTTCTAGGCCGCGACAATAACCCAGTATCGGAGGTTCAATCAGGATGAAGACCACGTGTCTCCTTTTCCTGTCGATTAGCTGGGCGACGTTGACGCATGGGGCAGGTTACGCAACGGATCACCCGCCCAGCCGGGCGAGCCTAACCAAGGCCAATCGTCCTAAGCAGCTTCCGAATAGCCGGCAACGTTCCCTACCTGGAAATGCCAGGAATCTTCATCAGCCGGGTTCAGACAAATCTGGTGGTGCGGCAAAAGGCGGATTAATCCGGAACGAAACAGTCAACAACGCCTTGGCTGTTCGGACGCCAAGTGTCGTCCGACCCACCGTACCACCGCCCAACAATGTGCACCATCGCAGCCCTAACCCGGCGGTCGTTGCAGGATCGGTGAACTCAGATAGCAGGAATACCGGGGCGATCAACGGAACCCGTATGAACCGCAAGCCTTGACAGGATGGAGCGCGGGCATCCTGCCCGCGACCTCTTCCGGGAGCGGGACGCTCCCGCGACAGCGGGCGAGACGCCCGCGTTACGAGGCACCGTGCTAAGGAACTAAACGTATGTTTCGCACTCGCAAATTGCGCCTCGCCCGCTTCATCGCGACCTCGACCTTACTGCTCACCGCAGGTTGCGTGGTTGGGCCTAAGTTCAAGAAGCCTGCTCCTCCGGATGTCGGCGGTTATACCCCCACTCCGATTTCGACCACCAGCAGCACGGCCAACGTCGCCGGGGGAGAAGCGCAACACATTGTGGAAGGGCGGGATATTCCGGGAGAGTGGTGGGCATTGTTTCACTCTAAGCCACTCAACGATTTGATTGCGCGCTCGCTCAAAGCCAATCCCGACCTCAAGGCGGCGCAGGCGGCATTGATAGTGGCAAGAGAAAATATGCTGGCCCAACGTGGATTTTACTATCCCAGTGTTACGGGCGGTTTTTCGGCGACCCGGGCGAAGTCAGCGAACGACCTTTCGCCTGTAACCAACACCAGTGCCTTGAATTACAGCCTCTACACGCCGCAGGTGAGCGTCTCGTTTGTGCCGGACGTTTTCGGTCTGAACCGGAGAACTGTGGAGTCGCTCGAAGCGCAGGAGCAGCAGGCGCGTTTTGCCCTGGCCGCGACGCATATCACGCTGAGCTCAAACGTCGCCGCCGGAGCCATACAAGAGGCATCCTTGCGGGGGCAGATTGACGCAACCCGTGAGCTCATCACCATCAACACCAACATGCTGGAGATTTTGCGGAACCAGTATAAGAAGGGGTATGCGAGCGAACTCGAGGTGGCGGCGCAGGAATCGCAGCTCGCGCTAGTTGCCGCCACCTTGCCGCCGCTGCTTAAGCAGTTGGCGCAACAACGTGACCTGCTGGCGGTGCTGTCCGGCGGGTTCCCCTACCAAGATTTGACCGAAAAGTTTGAACTTCCGAATCTGCACCTGCCGCAGGAACTGCCGGTGAGCCTTCCTTCGCAACTCGTGGAGCAACGCCCGGATGTGCGCCAGGCCGAGGAGAACCTGCATTCCGCCAGCGCCCAAATTGGCATTGCCGTTGCGAACCGGCTCCCAAGCTTTGCCCTGACCGCGGATGCCGGCAGCACGGCGGTGGCCCTCGGCCGATTGTTCTCGGGAGGCAATGGCTTTTGGGATTTGGGTGCAGGCGTCACGCAGCCCATCTTTGATGCCGGTACCCTGCGGCATCGGGAGCGCGCCGCGCAAGCCGCTTTTACTCAGGCTGCCGAACAATATCGCAGCACGGTCTTGACCGCCTTTCAGAATGTCGCTGACACATTGCATGCGCTCCAGCAAGACGCCGACGCCTTGCAGGCCGCGGCAGACGCAAAACGTGCCGCCAGCGTCACCCTCGACCTGGCCAGAAAACAGTATCAGTCCGGTTACGTCAGCTACCTGGCGCTCTTAAGCGCGGAACAAGCGTATCAGCAAGCCGTGATTAACCTCGTGCAGGCGCAAGCCAATCGTTATGCCGACACTGCCGCGTTGTTTCAGGCTCTTGGCGGCGGATGGTGGAACCGCTCGGATGTTCCTAAGAATTAAACTTAATTCGAAGAGCGCCGCATAAACCTGGTGAGCGGAAGGTGAATTATGAAAGATCACGCCTACGCCATATCAACTCTCGCCCTCGTCGCCTGCCTCGCGGCCGTCCTTTCGTCAAGTTGTACCAACGGGGGAAAGGCGGATCCGGCGGCCGAGGCGCCGCCGCCCGCGCAAGTCGAGCATGAACAGCGTGCGGGCGCATTCAGCGTAGATCATCCCGAGCAGTTTCCCTTGGCCACTGCGGGCGAACACGAAGCCGCCCCGGAGTTGAACGTAACCGGCATTGTCAGCCCCGATGTTTCACTAAACAAACCGGTGGTTTCGCTGGCATCGGGCCGCGTGGTGGATATTCACGCCTGCCTCGGCGACACGGTGGGTAAAGGGGAGCTCCTGATGCGTGTGCAAAGCCAGGACATTTCGCAGGCATTTTTCGATCACCGGCAGGCGGTTGCGGATGAAACTTTGGCGCGCATGCAACTCAATCGCTCGAAACTCCTGTACGCACACGGCGCTATCGTGTTAAACGATCTTCGAGTTGCCGAGGAGACCGAAGCCAAGGCTAAGGTGACCGCTGAAACCGCGCTGGATCACCTTCGCCTCCTGGGGGCAGACCCCAATAACCCTTCTGCAATTGCCGACGTCCGCGCTCCCGTCTCCGGCGTGATCACCGACCAACAAGTGACTGCCGGCGCCGGTACGCAAGGCTTGGCTTCGCCGAATGCGTTCACGATCTCCGACCTCTCTCATGTCTGGATTCTGTGCGACGTTTACGAGAGCGACCTTCCCTTTGTTCGTCTCGACGAGTACGCGGACATTCATTTGAACGCTTACCCGGACCAGGTTCTTAGGGGCCGGATCGGCAATATCGGTCCCATCCTCGATCCCAACCTCCGCACGGCGAAGGTCCGCCTGGAAGTTCAGAATCCCGGAATGTTGCGAATCGGCATGTCTGGAACCGCAACCTTCTATGGCCACAAGAAAGAAGCCCGCGCCACTGTTCCGGCAACCGCGGTGCTGCACTTGCACAACCGCAACTGGGTTTACGTAGCGATGGGAGGCGGCCGTTTCCGACCCGTCCAAGTTGTGGCCGGCAAGATGCTTCCGTCTACCCCAAGCCAAAAGCAGGAAATCATCTCGGGCCTTGAGCCGGGTCAGCAGGTAGTAGCCAACGCCTTGCTGTTTCAAGCCACGGCGGAGCCGTAATGATTGGCCGCATTCGGCAGGAGAAATGATCCGCGCCGTAGTTGATTTTGCTCTGAACAAGCGCCTTCTGGTGGTGGCGGGCGCTCTGCTGCTGTTCGCGTGGGGCATCATCTAACCCAAGGTCGAAACGAATACCGCTTGGGTAAGTTTCGGATCGGCCTGCTGGAAGACGGCGCGGCAGGTGGTATGATTAGCGACGGACTTAATGGTGAAACCTGAAATTCGGGTGAGATCCTAGTTCGGACAAGCATGATGGCGGCGGCCGACATCCCGAACCCCCACGAATCGCGCCCACTCCAACTCGCCATGCGGCTTTCCCTGGCGCTCGGCTTCTTCATGCTCGGAACAAAAGTACTTGCCTACTGGATGACGGGATCCGCGGCCATCCTCTCCGACGCTGCCGAATCGGTCGTCCACGTGGTGGCTGTTTCCTTTGCCGCTTACAGCCTCTGGTTGAGCCGAAAGCCTCCTGACCCCAGTCATCTTTACGGTCATGACAAGATCGCATTCTTTTCGGCTGGGTTCGAGGGCGCCATGATCGTGTTTGCTGCGTCTTACATCGTCTATGTGTCAATTCACAGGTGGATTGCGGGGCCCAAACTAGAGAACCTGGGGGCAGGGACTTTGCTCGTTCTGGTCGCTGGTCTAATCAACGGAGCTCTGGGCGGCTATCTCGTATGGGTTGGAAAAAAGCATGGGTCTTTGATCCTAATGGCCGATGGTAGACACGTACTCACCGACTGCTTGACCAGTCTCGGTGTCGTCGTGGGACTTGCTTTGACCATCCTCACGGGCTGGCTGCGTTTTGATCCTATGGTTGCGATTCTTGTCGCCCTGGACATCCTTTGGATGGGGAGCAAGTTGATTCGCCAATCGATCGGTGGGTTGATGGATGAAGTCGATCCGATGACCCAAGCTCAAATCCGGAGACTGCTCATCGAGATGACTTCCGAAGCCGGGGTTGAGTTTCATGGATTGCGGCATCGCAATGCTGGCAATACGACTTGGGTGGAATTCCATCTGCTCTTTCCCAAAGACACTTCTTTGCAATCTGCTCATTCGCTGGCCACCAAAATTGAAGAGAGAATCCAACAAGATTCGAGGATGAGAACCGAAGTGATCAGCCATTTGGAAACACTGGAGGGACACCATGAGGTCCACAGTCGTGGTCACTTTGAAAAGTTCGACGAGTAAGGTCTGCCGAAATCCAAACCCCCGCCCGAACCAGCCGGGGTCCTGCCCACCTTTTATCACTCCCTGCTTCGAATCCGTGATCGGCCGATACATCTGGCCGACTAGGAGGGTAGCAACCCAGAACCGAAACGTAGTGGTCGTAGTCGCACAGCGCGGCATAGCCGCAACCAACACGTAGGGCCGAACGGCGTTCGGCCCTGGGGCGAGCGCCGCTCGCCCCTACGCGACGCGCAAAATCTTCGCGCCACAACAAGGTCCCGGGAACTAGTGCTACAGGTCCGATAGAGGCGCTTGATGGTCCGACATCGGGTGAGTCATCTGCATCGGAAAATAGTTCACGCAAGCCTCCACCCCCAATCGCCAGGAAGGAGAATATTTCTGGCTGCCATCTGCGGGAGCGCAGTTCTTAACCAGCGACGGATTCCATATTCTGGCTCCTGGCTCCTGACTCCTGACTTCTGACTTCTGACTCCTCAAGTGTCGCTTTGCCCAAGGGATGAAATGCCAAGGAAGTCTGGTACAATCGCCAGGCATGAGGTTTTGTCTATTGTGCGGTGTAAGTTTTTCTTGCCAAGGCTCTCAAGCCAGAGGCAGCAGTCTCGTTTCAATCAATTTGTGAATATCCAGTTAGCGCGGCTCGCAAATCAGAATCCATTCCTGGAGGAGGCGCATGAAACCATTCACTGCTGAAGTCATCGGCACGGCATTGATGATTATTTTGGGAGACGGGGTGGTGGCGGGAGTTATGTTGAATAAGACAAAGGCGCAGAACTCAGGCTGGATGGTGATCACTACAGGCTGGGCGATGGGCGTGCTAGTTGCGGTCTATGCGGTGGGGCGCATCAGCGGCGCGCATTTGAATCCCGCGATAACTCTGGGCCTTGCTGTGGTCGGCAAGTTTGCCTGGAGCGATGTGCCCAGGTACATCGGGGCCCAATTCATTGGCGCCTTCCTAGGTGCGGTCATTGTATGGTTGGCCTATTTGGCGCACTGGTCCGAAACTGAGAGCCAGGCTTCGAAGCTCTCCGTCTTCTCGACCATCCCCGCCATCCGTCGATACCCTCTGAACCTCCTCACCGAAATAATCGGAACGTTCGTGCTAGTCTTTGGGGTACTGGCGATCTCGGCCAACGCTGGTCCGGCGCAAAGCGGAGTCACACCCTTGCTCGTTGGGCTGCTGATCTGGGGGATTGGTCTCTCGCTGGGTGCTCCGACCGGCTACGCCATAAACCCCGCCCGAGATCTCGGCCCACGCCTTGCCCATGCGCTCCTGCCTATACCGGGCAAAGGCAGCTCAGACTGGGGATACTCCTGGGTGCCGGTTGTGGGGCCGCTCATCGGCGGTGCGATAGGCGCGGCGGCATACGTGGGATTGTTAGGAAGATAAAACCGCCGATAGTCTTCAGTTATCAATGTACATCGAGGCCTCGGCCTCTTTGCGTTGCCCAACAATCATTTCAAGGGTGCCTGCCAAATTAGATCCCCCCGAGGAGTCTCTCTCAGCCCGCCTTGGCGGGCGACATCCAAGCTGCGACTTCGGGATTCAGGTTTAAGCTGCCGGGCTAAAGCCCGCCTCTACGCTCCTGCTCTTGTGAATCCGGCGTTTTTGCCCTTGACACGAGGCTAGGGATGTGGTACGCTATCGTGGTTGACCTATGGAGAACGGGGGCAATTGTGAATTGTGAATATGAATTGCTCTGCTCCTTGTCGGCACCGCTTGACACCTGCTGCTTGCCCGCTGGTCCGTTGGAGAGTAGCCGGAACTGGCAGGACTTTTTACACAGACGACTGCAATGGACAACATGTCGTCCGCGCCAGTGAAAGAGAAGTCTGTAGTAATTTCAAAAAGTGAAGGAACCAAGCGCGAATATATATGAAAACAAAGGACCAGCTTTCAGCAGCCCGGAAGAGGGCGGGAATGTTACAGAAAACAAAGGTAGTTACGCGTTGAAAGCGGGAATGTTGTGTGCGCCCCAACGGCGCGGATCGCCAGTGGGTGGAAGTCCCACCCAGATAGTCGTCGGTAAGTCTGGTAGCTGACAAGCGGCTTAGGCCGGCGACGGGCCGGACCGGGCCGA
>JBEKME010000095.1:0-23161 GCA_050008675.1 Terriglobia bacterium | reverse complement strand
TGGCGGCGGCGCGGTCAATGCCTTGCGAGCCGCATTCGCCCTCGATGAGCATGGCGAGTTTGCGGGTGATTTCATCGTTTTCGGCAATGGGTAAGGAGCCGCAAGGACTTTGGATGCGTTGCTTGAACAACTCGAGAGGAATCATGGCGGGCCTCCGGGGCAGAGTGTGCCAGAATTAGTCCATTAAAATATGGCACACACGCTACAGAAAGTCAAGGGGATAACCGCAATCATGACGGAGATAATAGGGATGATGTAAAAGAGAAGCGAGGGGGGAAGCTCGAGCGAGTGTGCCATAGTTAATTAGACCATTCTATGGCACAACAACCCTCGGAGAGGCGCGTGTTCGCATAACTGATCTAATCATCCGCCGCCCCGAAATCGTTGCCGTAGGGGTCGAACATCCACGGACGACGCTTCCCGTGGGTTTCATCCCGCGACTGCGGGACTAATGACCTTGGGCCCCTTCGGGGCCGGCCGGCGGACGGGACTTTGACGCGATCCTGGGCAGTTAGTAGAGCGCCTGCCAGGCGGCGCAGATTGCCAACCCACAGAGCTTCGCTCTGGGCCACCCGGCGGCGTAGAATGAAGTTTGAGCTTGCTGGCTCAATAGAAAACGCGGCAGTGATCGCATCCGGCATATCAGCCCAAGCAGGAGCAAGCTCTGGGGTGGGGATTCTGGAACGAACCGCGGACCTATCTGGGGGACGGCAGTAGGCAGAGTGCAGTAGGCAGCGAGCACCGACCACGAAGGTCAGGTCCGCGCTACCTGGCTGGCAGCTCTTACCTCGTAATCAGAAGGAGGCTCTGACCATGAAGCGTCCATCCAGTGGATTACTGAACGTTTGCGTCAGCCTGGTTCTTGCCGGCGGGTTGGCGTATGAGGCGGGCCAACGGAGCGCCAGCGCGTTTTCCTTCCCCACCTCGCGCGACCCTGTGCTCTGGCCCTTCTCAGCAGACTCGCCGTGGAACATGCCGCTTGCCACCACCGCCACGTTTTCTGGCCCCAACGACCCCTGCACAGTTGATCTGACGGACCCCTCCGTCTCTACCGGCATCAGCGCTCTTTACTGGAGCCAGCCGATTTACGTGGCCAAGCCTGAAGACCCTTGGACGGATATGGCCCTCGATCCCACCAACGGCCTCCCTCCCTACGGCCTTGATCCTTCCATTCACCGCAACAACCCCGTGGCGGGAATGCGAGTCCCGATTGAAGCCACGCCAGCCTTGCCCACTTACCAGGCGGAACCGCTGACGGATGCCCATCTCAACATCCTCGACGAGACCCACCGCTACGTCGTGGAGATGTGGCGCGCCAAGAGAATTGGACCTCATAAGATCGCCGCCTTCACGATGGTCAAGAATGATTTACGCGGGCCTGGCGTGGGCACGGGCGGCTCGCGTGCCTACGGAGGAAGCGCCATCGGGGGGTTGATTCGAAAAGGCGAACTTGCCACCGGGATTCATCATGCCCTCTCGTTCTGCATTCCCCGCTCGAAGCAGAAGTGTTGCGAACCCGTTTGGCCTGCCACCACCGTGGACGGAAAAGCCCAGGGCACTTACCTGGGACACATTCCCCTCGGGCAACTGGTAGCCCTTCCGCCCGAGGTGGATCTGAAATCGCTCGACCTCAGCCCTCAGGGTTACGTCATTGCCAGGGCCTTTCAGGACTATGGCGCCTACGATGTTGACTCGGGAGGCGGTTTCGCTATTTACGTGGAACCCACAGCCGCGAACGAGCTGGGAAAGGCCGAGGAGGATTTGCGAAGACTCCGGCCGTTGCTCCGCTGCGTGACCAACAATCGCGCCGATTTTGCGGGCGGCGGCGGCCCCAACGCTTTGAGGCGGGCGCCCAAGGCTCCCCCTTTCACCGAGTAGAGCTGGTAGCGCAGGGCCCGCCCTCCGGCCCTGCGGCTTTTCGAGCGGTGTGGCTTCTTGCCGCGCCGCCAACAAGATAATCTGAATCCCGGCTGGCTGCGCACGAAACCAGGCAATCTGAAAACACTCCCTTATCCGCGCCGCCCCATGCGCGTCGCGGTGGAAGTGCCGCAAAGCCTGCCCTGAGCGGAGCGAAGGGGCTGGAGAGCGAGCCTTGCGCTACATCCTTTCTTGCGTGCCTCCCCATGCGCCCCTGCGGGTTTTTGGCCGTCGACGAAGGCGACGGTGCGTTTTACCGAGGGTTCAACCGGCACGCTCACCCCAAAAAACAGAACCCCGCCGGAGGCCTTGCGGCTGGTCCGACGGGGAGAAAATACCACCTAGAGAATAGTCCCAACCCGTTGGGTTTGTCAACGGCCAAAATGCACACGGCCAAAATGCACCGTCAGACAAGTAAGCGTAGCGCGGACCCCCGCTCTTGGGGTCCGCGGTTTTTCTTTAGGAAGAGCCGCAGATCTCATAGACGGCGGCCTTCGCTACGCTTGCTTGGCCATTGTCCGTCAATGCCGTATAATGAAAAAATGGGCAAGGAGCTGGTAAATCGTTTGAAGGGTGTCCAATGATAAAGAACAAGCACTCCAAAATGGGTAAGCGTCTGATTGCCGCCGTGAAGGAAGTTGTCGATCACGTTGAGGGGAGGGCGGCTCTTCCCATGCGATACGTCGAGGTCCCTGAGGATGTGGATGTGAGGGCGATCCGGTCCAAGCTGGGCCTGTCGCAGGCGGAATTCTCACGGCGCTATGCCTTGAGGCCGCGCTCGCTCCAGGAATGGGAGCAGGGGCGCAGGCGTCCAGAAAGCGCGGTGCGCGCCTACTTGACGGTGATTGATAGAAACCCGGAAGCGGTAGAAAAAGCCCTCATAAACAAGTCGTGAGATGCCAAGGGTAGCACAGGCACTCTTGCCTGTGTCCAAGGCTGAATCTTCCTAGGCAGAGCACACAGGCAGGAGTGCCTGTGCCACCGTTAGGAAGCCAGAACAGGCCGCGGATTGGGCGCGGTGACGGAGATGTTGCCCGTGTTCTTGGGGCGCATACATAAAAGGCAATGTATGCGCCACCCGCGGCTGCCCTCATTGCACGCGCGCACAGGCTGTAGGGGAGGTTGGCCCACATCCGGACAGAAGATTGCAGCGCGAATTATGGGGCGGTTTCGACGGTGAGTCTGAGCCCAATTGCCTTGATGACGGCAACCAACGTGGACAGACGAGGGTTGCCGTGGACTGACAATGCCCGGTAAAGACTCTCGCGCTCGATGCCGGCGGCCTTAGCAACTTTGGCGATGCCCCGGGCTTGGGCAAGGTGGCGCAAGGCAATGAGCAGAACGCGGGGTTCGTCCTCATCTTCCAATGCCGCTTTGAGGTACTCGGCGGCAAAATCCGAGTCCTTGCGGAGCCGCCGTACTATGGCCTCGTCGTGGGAGACGCTGGCTTTACGTTTCATGAGGTCTCGCTCCTTTCTTTATAATCTTTGAGGTACTCCAGCGCCCGGTCAATGTCGGACGACTGTTTTCGTTTGTCGCCGCCGCAGAGAAGCAATACGCATACCCTTCCCAGCATCGCGTAATAGACCCGGTAACCCGGTCCCCCAATCGATCCGCAGCTCGCACACACCCTCTCACAATGGCTTGCAGTCGCCAAAGTTCCCTGCGGCGAGCCGGTTAATTCGGCTGGCAATCTTCGCCTGTGCGCGGGCATCTGCCAGTTCCGACAGCCACTCGTCAAAGACATCTTTTCCCGTGCGGCTGACGTAATGGCGAATCTCGATCACGTTTCTATTGTAACTTATAAATCACACGCTGACAAGTCAATCTGGTCACAGTTAGTGGGTCAATTTCATGTAGAGGCGGCTTTACGCCGCCATTTGGCGAGGTAAACTCGCCGCTACAGCATCAAATTGACCCACTACATGGTCATATTTGGCGTTGCTCTTTTCCGGAGGAATGAGCGAAGGGGAACGGGTGTGCCTTGGTCGAGAAGTAGCGCCAACCTCTAGGTCGGCACGTGCTTGGTCGAGAAGAATGAGCATCAGCGGGTGCGGGCCGGAGTCTCCAAACTGCGGGCGGCGAAGTCAATCACGGCCTTTACTTGTTCGCGATTAAGCCCGTCGAACCAGCACAGAATGTCGTCGAGGCTGTCGCCCGCCTCGAGGTTTTCGAAAATCGTGGCCACCGGCGTGCGCCTGACACGCTTTTCGTAGCGGCCGGCTTTAGCCCGGCAGCTTGTCACTGGTCACTCGTCGCCTATCACTGCTCTTGTCAGCCCGCACTCGCTGCAAGAATGGGAGCAAGGGCGCAAGCGTCCGGAAAGCGCGGTGCACGCCTACTTGACGGTTATTGCTAGAAACCCCGAAGCGGTGGAAAAAGCCCTCATGAACAAGTCGTGAGATGCCAAGGGTATCAGGCATGAGCCCGCGTGGTAGCACAGCGCGGCGCAGCGCTTGGCAAGAATGAGGTACAATCAGGCTTCGAGGCCATAGCGTGAAATTGCTCCGCGTTTACACTGACTCCTCCGTACTCGGCGGGTGTAGAGACATAGAATTCGAGGACGACTCTCTCCGGCTGATCCACTGGGCACGGCGTCGAGAGCTCACGCTCCTCATCAGCGAAATTACGCTACGCGAGCTCGAGGCTGCCCCCTCGGAGGTAAAGGCAATTCTGAGCGATATCCCCCCGGAGTGCTTGGAGTTCGTGCCCCTAACGACGGAAATCCTCGCCCTTCGCGACGCCTACGTTCACGCTGGCGTGGTCGGCCCGCAATGGCTCAATGATGCGGCGCATGTGGCGGCCGCGACGGTCGTCCGGGCGGACGCCATCGTGTCTTGGAACTTCAAACATATCGTGCGTCTGGAGAAAATTAGGGGATATAATCAGGTGAATGAGTCGCTGGGGTATGGCTCCCTGGCCATCATTACGCCCCGAGAGGTAAGGTTGGATGAGCGAGACGACTGAAAAATCTTTCGACTGCTTGGCCTTTAAGTGGAAGGTCCAGGCCGAAATCTACCAGGAAATCAAAGACCAGACCCCCGAACAGCAAATCGAATATTTCCGCCGCCACGCGCAAACCGGCCCCTTCGCCGAACTCGTCGCCAAGCTTCGACAACAGGAACGCGCTAGCCGTTCGCGGTAGGCGTCCTCCTGGAAACAAGAACCTAAACAGCATCGCGGGTGGCGCCGACATTGCATTTTATGTCGGCGCCACCTGGCCCGCCCAAAGGCCTCCCCGGTATCCAGGGCGCAGCATCGTTAATCCGGGCATACGTGCAAATGCATGCGCCGTCAGGACAGCGCTGACGCGGCTTGTATCTACCCGCTTGACGGACGGGCGTGCGGCGCGGTACGGTGGGGATGGCCGGAAAGGAGCACCGATGACGATCACCGTTGATATCACACCCGAGGTTAAGGCTGCGCTCGCACGCGAGGCTGCCGCGCAGGGCCGTGCGGTCGAGTCCTATGCCGCCAGTCTGCTCGAAGAGGCTGTCCATCTTCCGGCCGCGCATCCGGCGCCGCCCGCCAAGGATATGGTTGAACTCTTCGCTCCGCTGCGCGGCCTCAATCTGGATTTTGAGTGCGACAGGGATACCGGCCGGGACATCAACCTGTGAAGGGATACCTGGTTGACACCAACGTCCCGTCTGAGCTGACCCGCGAAACCCCGGATGCGCGCGTGACGACTTTTCTCCGGAGCGCCGGGAAAGAGAGCCTCTTCCTGAGCGTCATGACCCTCGGCGAAATATGCAAGGGCATCGACATGCTTCCGGTCAGCCAGAAGCGGAACGCGCTGCAAATCTGGCTCGAGGTCGATGTGCGTTCCTGGTACGCCGGTCGGATTCTCCCTGTCACCGAATCCATAGCCGAGCGGTGGGGGCATTTGGCCGCGACCGCAAAACAACGGGGCATCGCGATAAAGGATGTGGATGCCGTCATCGCCGCCACGGCCCTTGAACACGGCCTTACCCTCGTGACGCGCAACGTAAAAGACTTTGCCGGTCTCGGCGTCGTTCTTCTCAACCCCTGGGACGCGGTGTGAATCTTCACGCGCAAGGGCGCAGGGGTCCAGAAAGCGCCCTGCGCGCCTACTTGACAGTGATTGATAGAAACCCGGAAGCGGTGGAAAAAGCCCTCATGAACAAGTCTTGAGGTGCGAAGGGCATCAGGCATGAGCCCGCGTGGTAGCGCAGGGCCCGCACTCCGGCCCTGCGGCTCTTCCAGCGGCGCGAGTTTTGGCCGCTTCCCAAACAAAGGAACACCGATTTCTTTTGCGCCGCGCCCGAAACCTCGTTCCTCAAACATCATGGCCGCGACGCCAAAACCACGTCCCGGTGGAAAAGCCGCAGGGCCGGAGTGCGGGCCCTGTGCTACGCTTGCTTTGGTAGGACGGAGTTGTTCTTGAACTCTGGGGCTTGCATACTCGGGAACCATCGAAGAGCCGAAGAGTTTGAAAATTAACTCGTCCTGGTAGCAACCGCGCGTCCCGTGTTTGGGTCCGGACTGATCGGGGCGGTTGAGTCGCAAAGCGACGTACCAAACCCGGCTGGCTGGGTGGGCGGGCCTTTGGTAGGAAGGGAGGGTCGCGCGTGGCTACTAAATCTAGTGGGGAGATAGAGGCGTTGTCTGACCTGATGAAGTTTGCGGACGAAGCGTCCCTTCATGAGGGAGGATGGTTGTTTCGTGGCCAGAGGGAAGACCTTCCGTTGCTGCCAAGGCTCGCGAGAGGAGATGTCAACCCAGCGATATTCGACGTCGAGCAGCAGATGCTGTCCGAGTTTAAGATCCGGAGCAGGCCCTATCTTGAAATACAACCCGAATCAGACTGGGATTGGCTTGCATTAGCACAGCACAATGGAATGGCCACTCGACTCCTAGACTGGACCGAGAACCTGCTGGCGGCGCTCTGGTTTGCCGTTCGAGAGGAGCCGCACGACGGTAACGACGGTGTTTTCTGGTTCTTCTTCTCCCCTCAAGGAAACATCCTCGGGGACGAGTCCAAGGTCACCCCGTTCGATGCTCCGACAACAATCACTTTCAGACCGAAGCACATCACTCCCACAATAGTTGCCCAAGGAGGGTGGTTTACGGCCCACAGATGCGACCCGTCCACGAAGCGCTTCGTCGCCTTGGAAGAAGACGAAACGTATAAGGACCAACTTGTGAAGTTTACCTTCAAAGCTGGATCATTTGGCAAGTTGAGACAGCAACTAGACTTGTGCGGAGTGAATAACGCGAGCCTATTCCCTGGCCTTAGGGGACTCTGCGCACATATGGATTGGAAATTTGGACTGGTCAGATAGGATAGGGGGGAATGATGGGGCTGGCACAGACCCGTAACAACTGGGCGTGCGTCGGCGCGCCAGCCTTAGCGAGTGGCAGCATCCCCGTGGAGCATCTTCGCGCCTCTGGCGAGACGCTTCTGGAGGCGATCTTCCTCGGAGGGGCCGGAACGAGCGCGATACCGCGGAGGGAGAGCGCGGGTGGCGCCGACATTGCCCTTCATGTCGGCGACCCCTGGCCCGCCCAAAGGCCTCCCCGCTATCCGGGGCGCAGCATCGTCAATCGGCGCGTACATGCAAATGAATGCGCCACCCGCCCGTTAAGGCTCGGATCGATGAGTCATCCCTGCCTTCGACAAAATCCTCAAGTAGCAGGTCGCTACCAAGTCGAATGTACGAACGAAATCCGAGAAAGCAGCCCTGACGAACCCGACCACATCGTCGATGGAATACTCCGGCTCGTCCCCGCCCCCAACGTCGAGGACGAAGCCCTCGCCTCCACGTACCCCACCAAAGGTATTCCATCTCTTCTTTCTGGTGTAAACGATCCCAAGTCCCTGCACCAGAGATTGGCAATGAACCCAATTGTTTCTCCATCTCATCGTCTTCGCCCACGCGTCGGATTGGCCCAGTGCAACGACCGCTCTCGATATTTCTTCCGTCTGCATGTATTTCAAAAGGTACGCTCCAACTTTCGAGTGAAGGCTAGTTCGTTTCCCACTTTCGCGATCGACCTTCTGGCGATCAATTTCGAACATCCCAATGATTGCGTTCGCCACGTCTTCGGCGGCAGCGTATAGACAGGATGCCGCTGCTGTCGTGTAAAAGCGGCCGAAGAAGATAGCCGCTGGCTCGTTGGGACCCCTCGGGTCATGCCTTCGGTACCAATCCAAATGCGCGAAAGCTTCGTACAACGCGTAACGCGCCTCGGAGGCGACGTGCAGCGCATCAACCAAACAGGGTGCGGCAACTGGAATACTGCTATCCGGCTCGAAAGCTATCGACACAAGATCTGGCGTCAGCCCCAGTATTTGACTGCGTAAACTGGTGAGACCGGGCAGCATCGACTCAATTTGTTTCTGTATGGCTTGATCTAGCCCCCCTCGCATATCGCCACACCTCTGCTGGCATTAAATCCCGCCCCGCATCCACTGAAGTCCCCTTCCCGGCGGAGCATTCCGCCTTTATTTAATTAGTATATCCTACTTGGTTACAAAAGGAAAGAGCGGACCCCCATATCCGTGCATGTGCCGCAATGCAGGTGTATGATGTCTCCCCGCAGGAGATTTTTTGTGCAACTTGCCTACTTCGCGGGTGACGCCGACATCGCATTTTATGTCGGCGACCGTTAAGAAGCCAGAACAGGCCGCGGATGGGACGCGGCAACAGAGATGTTGCCCGTGTTCGTGGGGCGCATACATCAAAGGCAATGTATTCGCCGCCCGCGATTCGAATGAGCCGTCAGCTCCCACAAGTCGCTTCGCGAAATCGCAGACACCCAACAACTGGGTCCGCGCCAGCCCGCGGGAGTGGCCGGAGTGAGAACATGCGACCTTAGGTAATCGAGCCCAGATAGGAGGGCGGGAATGAGTGACGAAAAGACATCTCAATTTCAGACGATGTTTGACCAAGCGGCAAAGGAACTTAGGACCGGCTATGTATATTTCTGCACGCGTGTACAATTAGGTGAAGCGTTGGATCAGAAGCCTGACGTCTTCGGAATGTCCCCGGTCTTTTTCACATTCAGCCTCAATAGTTTTCGTGACGCGTCAATTCTCTCGCTGAGTCGCCTTCTCGATAAACGGGGAGACACGCTGAATCTGCGCACCATTGAAAAGCGGATCAAAAACAACGAAGCATGCTTGCGGCATGCGAGTCCCCAACCTGTTCGCAACGACATCCTTCCGAAGTTTCGCCAACGGTTGGGTGAGATAGAAAAGGAATGGGAGAGAATCAAAAGGACTCGCGACGAGGAAATTGCGCATCTGAATCTCGATCACGTGACCCAGAACAAGAAGCCTGCACAAATCGGGGTTGATGATATTGAGAAGCTCTATAGGGACATTCACGGGGCTTTGGATGAGGTGGCGGAGGCATATTTAGGAAGGGGCATTGGAATGCTGGAAGTGGCTTGTAGCTTGGACTTTCGAGGACTGCTGGAAATGGCGGACGGGGCTAAAGCACGCCTGCGGGGCGCGGCATCAGGTTGAATAGCGGCGCGGGTCACCCCTAAGGACCAGTGAAAATGGCAGGCTGGCCTTGTAAGCTGAAAGGAGCTGTAGCGGCGAGTTTATCCGTCAGTTGACGGACCTCCGGTGCATACCTGCAAGTCCATGTACATGCCTCCCGCGATGTAGCCTCCGAGGGCGGACGGCAGGAGCCGTTGAAAAGCCGTTGAAAAGCCAATAGCTCTTATATTCTCACCGGAGTAAAATCCCCTTCCCAAGGCGTGCTGGCTGTCCGGAATTGAAGGATGCATGAGACTCACAGACTTCCAAGCTAAGTATTTCGCATATGAACTCACGAAACGCTGTGCGTCGGACAGTATCGAGAAGCTCGTACCGGTTCTTGCAGACGCACAGGTCGATCTAAATCCACACCAAGTGGAAGCGGCCCTCTTCGCGTTCCGCAGCCCCATTTCGAAGGGAGCGATTCTCGCGGATGAAGTCGGGCTTGGGAAAACTATCGAGGCCGGATTGTTACTCTCTCAGAGGTGGGCCGAGCGAAAGCGTCGCCTGCTGGTGATTGTGCCGGCGAACTTGCGTAAACAGTGGGGGCAGGAGCTGGCTGACAAGTTTTATTTGCCCTCTGCCATCCTCGAGACACAGAGCTTTAACAAGTCGGTTCGTGATGGCAACCTCAACCCTTTCCAACAGGATGCCGTTATTCTGTGCTCCTACCAGTTTGCCAGAGCCAAAGCGCCTTATCTCCAGCAGACGGCTTGGGATTTGGTGGTCATGGACGAGGCACATCGGCTCCGTAATGTGTATAGGAACTCCAGCAAGATTGCCGTTGCCATCAAGCATGCCCTAGCTCCTTTCCCGAAAGTGCTTCTCACCGCCTCACCCCTTCAGAACACCCTGCTGGAGCTCTATGGCCTTGTTAGTATCATTGACGAATACGTCTTCGGAGATTTACAGAGCTTTAAAGCTCGCTTCACACGTCTCGATAGCTCCAGAAATTTCCGAGAGCTGAAAGAGCGCCTAACCCCCCTCTGCAAGCGCACGCTTCGCGACCAGGTTTTGAAATATGTGCAGTACACCGCTCGCAAGGCGTCAGTGCAGGAATTCGTCCCGACGGCAGAAGAACGAAGGCTGTACGATTTGGTTTCAGACTATCTCCAAAGACCGGTCCTTTACGCCCTTCCGGCAAGCCAACGGCAACTCGTCACGCTAATCCTCCGCAAGCTGCTGGCATCGTCTACCTACGCCATCTCTGTCACGCTGGACGGTTTGGCGCAAAAGCTGGAGGCCGCGGTGGCTTCGGCAGTCGCCGTGGATTCACCGCCGGAAGCGGTACTCGCAGACTGGGAGGCAATCGACGAACTGACGGATGAGTGGGAGGCAGCGGAGGATGAAGGCGGTGCCAGCGAACCGGAACGCGCACGCCTTACTCCTGAACAGTTGCAGGAGCTGAGGGAGGAAATTTCTCGACTCAGGAACCTTCACGCGTTTGCCAAATCGATCATCAAGAACTCGAAAGGCGAGGTCCTGATCACCGCCCTCCGACGCGGTTTTACTCAGGCTGCCAACCCCCAAAACAGCGAGGGGGGTCCGACCCTGCAACAAAAGGCCGTTATCTTCACCGAGTCGCGGCGAACACAAGAGTACCTCTTCCGTGTACTCGAGCAGACCGAATTTGCCGGTAAGGTGATGCTCTTCAACGGGACGAATAACGATCCCATCTCCAAGACTACATATCAGCATTGGCTCGCGAAGCACGAGGACACGGACAGGATTACTGGCTCGCCGACTGCCGACATGCGCGCCGCGCTGGTCGAGAATTTCCGCGACCACGCATCCATTTTAATCGCCACAGAAGCCGCTGCGGAGGGGATCAATCTCCAGTTTTGCAACCTTGTGGTCAATTACGACTTGCCCTGGAATCCCCAGCGCATCGAGCAAAGGATCGGCCGCTGCCACCGCTACGGGCAGAAATTTGATGTGGTTGTGGTCAACTTCCTGAACAAGACGAACGCCGCCGACCAACGCGTTTACAAGCTGCTCGATGAGAAATTCCGCCTCTTCAGCGGATTGTTTGGCGCAAGCGATGAGGTACTAGGTGCTATCGAATCGGGCGTAGACTTCGAGAGGCGAATCGCCGCTATATACCAGAAGTGTCGTACACCTCAACAAATTGAATCCGAATTCGACGAGCTCCAACATGAGTTGGAAGGTGAAATAGCTGCTGGCCAGTGCGCTGCCCGTGAGGAACTCCTTAAGAACTTCGACCACGAAGTTGTGGAGAGAGTTCGCATCGACAGCTGCAAGGTCCTCAACCGCTTCAATGAACAGCTCTGGCACCTCACACGACACGTCCTTCGTGAGTACGCGGATTTCGACCCGTGCGGGTACAGGTTTTACCTCCGCAAGAACCCGTTCCCAGGCGAAAACGTTCATCTTGGGCCATTCCGCATGGACAAGGACGTCGAAAACGCCAACACCTACCGCGTTGGTCACCCCCTCGCACAACGGATTCTGCTCTTGAGCAAAGCCCTCACCCCGCCGCCCGCAGAAGTTTCCATCAACTATACTGGCAGTGGAAAGAATATCGCCGTTTTGGACCGCATGGTCGGACAAAGAGGTTGGCTCACGTGCACCCGTCTAACTCTAACTCTGAGTGCCCCAGAAACAGAGGACGTTCTTTTGTTCTCTGGCGTAACGAACGCGGGTGAGACCCTAGACCAAGAACTATGCCGGCACCTTCTTGAGCTGCCTGCCGTTCAAAGAGAACAATGCCGGATTCCCCCTGCGATTGCGGAATCGCTGAACGAGGCGTCCGCGCGCCTTCGGGAGGAGCAAACCCAAAAATGGGACGACCAGAACGGCCGCTGGCTAGACAACGAGATGGACAAGCTCGACATGTGGGCTGAGGACCGCCGTGCCTCACTCAAGGCCGAGCTTGAGGAGTTCGACAGCGCGCTTAACGAAGCCAGGAAGGCGGCCCGGCTTGCCCCACCCCTAGCGCAAAAAATTCAACTCCATCGTGACGTTCGGGCTCTGGGAAAAAAGCGCGAAGACGCGTGGCGGTCGTATGATCAGGCAAGCCGGGATATTGACCGGCAAAAGGACACTCTTCTCGACGAGCTAATCTCTCGCCTAGAGCCACGAGTCGACCAAGAGTCGCTATTCACTTTCCGCTGGCATTTGGAGTAGAGCGCGGAGTTAGGCACAGTTTGCCTTACTCCGCGGCTCGAAGCACGATAAACGTCCACATCTCTATTAATGCGAAAGAACGAAAACCCGCCGAGCGTATGGGCGCCGGACTCGCGCAGCTTGGCAATGCCGAAATCGACGATTTTCACCACAACGGGCGGTAGGGGCGGGCCTTGTGCCTGCCCTGGGGCAACCACCAGGGTTGCCCCTACGTCGTCGGGATAGGTCAGAAAAATGTTATCGGGTTTGAGGTCGCGATGGATGATGCCCAGCTTGTGCGCGGCGTTCAGTCCTCGCGCCGTTTGCTGGAGAATTTCCGTAACCTCAGGCAAGGGAAGCGCGCCCCGCCACGTGAGGGCCTGGCAGAGAGATTCGCCTTCCAGAAACTCCATGGCGATGTAGGGCGTGCCGTCATCAGCTTGGCCGGATTCGTAAATGGTGACGACGTTCGCGTGATGAATGCGCCCCGTGGAAGCCGCTTCATTCTGAAAGCGCAGCAGGAATTCGGGGTCATCGAGCAGCTTGCGGTTCAGGACTTTGAGCGCCACCGGGCGGTTGCCGACCGCGATTTGTTCGGCGAGGAAGACCGTACCCATGGCGCCCGCGCCCAGGCGGCGGACAATGCGAAAACGGCGGGAGAGTTGACCGGCAAGCTGCGCTTCGGTTTCCGTGGCTTGGGCGGTGAGGTGAGCGCCATCGCGCGGACAGAAATCAGTGTCGTCTGGATACGTTCTCTGGCATTGGGGGCAGGCGCGCATCGGGTTCCTTGGCAAGTCTAAGTAGCTGCCCGGTGTCGAGGATAATACTACAGCGATCAGGAAGGGTACAACCACCCGCGACTACCTGCCGCCCAGAGCTTTCTTGGTGTCTTTGTGACTTGGTGGTAAAAGCCAATTGAACCACCAAGACACCAAGGCACCAAGAGCCGGCTCTACTCCTACTTCCTCCGAGAGACCGAGGCGGACACGCTGTCCCTTGACAAGCGGAACAAGGTAGGCTAGAATAGCAATTTGAAGCCGTGCAGGCGGTCATGGCCTCCTGGGAACGCTATGCTGCAATGCCACCCTAATCCCCCAATCCACTCTCTAGAGTGTCCAAAGCGGGCCCAAAAGCCCGGAGAACTTCCTTTACTCAGGTGGACAGCAAGTCCGTTGTCGGCAGAGAAAGAGAAAGATAGTTTTTGAAAATGAACGACCGACGCGGGAATCTTGTTGAAAACAAAGGACCGGGCTTGGAAGACTGCGGCCTGAGCGGGAATGTCTCTGAAAACAAAGGGGATACTAGCAGAAAGCGGGAATGTTGCTGAAAACAAAGGACGTAAATGGTATGTCGTAGGTGGTAGATGGGGACCCCCATCCCCCGCCCGGCATCGCGTCAGAATCAGTGACCACCTTCATCGGGGTCAGCAGACGCGGCCACGCCTTGGGGTTTGTCATTCTTCCTTAGCCCCGCGATGCGACTTTGGCCGGAGGCTCCTGGCGACGATTTCCGCCAGGTCGAGTATCTCGAGGTCGTCGCGCTGGGCGTGGTTGGCAGCGTCGCGAAGCATGATGGGACAGTAGGGGCAAGCCACCACCACTGCGGATGCCCTGGTTTCGGCGAGCTCGGCGAATCGAAGTTCATTCACCCGTTGTTTCGGCTGATCCCGTTGGTCGTCAGTTATAAAAAGCTGTGCGCCGCCCGCTCCGCAGCATCGCGTGTTTTGGCCATGGTGCGGTGCTTCCGTGAGCGAAACTCCGCAGGAGCGAAGGATTTTGCGAGGCGCAGCGGTGATGCCGCGGCCCCTAGCAAGGTAGCAAGGGTCATGGTAGGTTGCCGACACAGCAGAGGGTTCGATGGGGATCTGCGGGATCAGTCCCGCCATGAGTTCCGTATGGTGCACTACCCTGATTTGGAGTTTCGCGTAAGCGGCGATTTGCCGGTAGTCCTTATCCAACATCGTCGTGCAGTGCGGACAACACGATAGGATATTTTTCACCTGCGCATTAGAGAA
The DNA here is from genome assembly GCA_050008675.1 of Terriglobia bacterium. GTDB lineage: Bacteria > Acidobacteriota > Terriglobia > UBA7540 > UBA7540 > CAVROP01. The sequence goes on along the minus strand of JBEKME010000095.1, from coordinate 8,591 downwards.
TATCTCAATAAGCTTTTCGGAAAGTTGCAGGAAAAGGTATTCGTTGCCCGCGCGTCGCGCCGGTTCACCGCAACAGGTTTCACGGGGAAGCACGCCCCATGAGACAGCGGCCGCGTCAAGAATCCGTTTCATGGCCAGAGCGACCGCCTGGCCGTGCTGATCGAAACTCAATCCGCAGCCAAGCCAGAAGAGCCATTCCTGGTGGCCATCGAAAATCGGAAACTGCTTCGACTCGATGAGTTTTTGTCGTGTGTCGTGAGCTATACCCCAGGGATTGTGCGGAGCACGTTCCATAGTTGTAAATAGTTGGATCACTTTGCCGTTGGTAATGCGACCCTCGCTTACGAGCCCACGCCGGAGGTCAAGGATTTTCCTTCCTACATGCTCGATGCCCACCGGACATGCGTACTCGCAGGCGCCACAGGCTAAACATTGGAAGAGGTCTTCCTCCGAAACGAAAACCTTGCCCTGTGCTTTCTCCGTGGCAGTCCCTGCGGCAACATCTCCGCCGCAGAGAAGGCCTTTTTGCAGGTCGAGGATGATTTCCTTAGGACTGAGCGATCCTCCCACCAGGTTAGCTGGACAGAACTGGGTGCAGCGGCCACACTCGACGCAAGCATCGAGGTCGAGAACGTCCTTTCGGCCAAAGTCCGGGAAGTGAATAATTCCCAGGTCGTCGCCTTCTTCCCGCAGCGCCCGCATGGTGCTGGTTGTCTCCGAACGCAGGAATATCGTGATCGGGGCAAGCAGCAGATGCAGGTGCTTCGATATCGTGATTACATCGAGTAACGAAAAAAACGCAATCGTATGTAGCCACCAGTTCACCGTCCAAGCGGTGCTTCCGACTGGAAACACTCTCCAGCCCAAAAGATACGTTGCCATTAGTGCGGAGATAAGGAAGGCCACAATCCCGGAGGTTGCGGAGAGTTTTCCCAGGGGTTTCGGTCTTAATACAAATCGTCGAAATGACAGGCCAATCATGGCCACAAGCACAGCAAAGGCCCATACAGCGACAAACGTGCCATACCAGCTCCGCGTCCCTGTCGCTTTTGCCAGTCCGCGCAAGCCAAGGAGGAGGTGTTGTGCGCTTACCCAGGCGAAGGCGAGAAATCCCCACACGACTGCGGCGTGGAGTATGCCGACAATTGGCCGGTCGCGCACCACTCGATATTGCAGGACGACTTCTACAAAAACACGCCACAGCCGTTTGGGAATATTATCGTGAGGAAGATCTCCGTGCTTGGGAAATACCGAAAAAAGCCGCCGATTAAGCGTTTTCAAGAACAACCAAACACTTGCTATAGAGAGCGCGACAAATATCGCCCGCGAGAGACCGCCCAAAAGCAAGGCGGCGCAGAAGGCGAGGGTGCTGGTTACCATCATCCAGAAGTATTCCTTATGCGCCCTTTTCAACCGGATAACCTCTATTCACCCAGTCCGTCCCCAAATTGTCGGGAATGTAAAGCACTTTCAGCTTTGTGAAACCCAGGTTGTGCAGGGCTGCGTAAGCCGGCTTTACGTTCGGGCAATGGCTCCAGGGGCAGCATCCACAATAAATAACGATGAATCTGCTTCGGGCGAGCCCTTCCACTCGCTTGCGCAACTGCTGCACCACTGCTTCGTTGGCGGCCGGACCATAGTATTCAGAACCGGGGAGATGAGCCTGGGTGTAAGGAAATCGAAAGCCTACATAAATGAGGAGCGGCCTTTCGCCTTTGGGTGATTGGAGGATTTTGACCAAGTCCTGAGCGTTGATGAGATCGGCGGCAGGGATTGGAGATGGCTCCGCCGGCTTGCCCTGCGAGGCGCCCGGTATAGGTTCGGCTGGTGCGGCGAAGACTAGCCGGGTCTTTATGCCCATGATAAGGAGCGAACCCAGGAAGAAGGGAGCCGCGATTGCGACAGCAACTCTCGAAAAGTTCAGAGACTTCAACATGATCAGTTCCTTTCCGATTATTCTTGCATCCTCCGTGGCTGCCAAAGGATGAAGAAAACACGCAATCTTCATGAGGCTATTTGCTCGTCGCAACTAGTCCCCATTTCGATTTCAGGCTGAGTAGCAATATACGCCTCACCGAAGCTGGGTTCAATGCTTCCAGTTTTCAGTCCAGGCATTTTCAGCCGCTCCGGGAGCAGCAGACCTTTACAAGGGATAGACGAGCCTGAACGCCCCCGGGGAGCGCCACATCCTGTGGACCACCTCAGCCGGAGGCCAAGAACGTGGGCGAGACTATGGTCTGTTACTTCCCCTTTTTCTCGAAGCGATTGTCAGCCTTTGCTCTTCCAAGGGTGGCGCCTTTGAGCCAACCTGATCTTGCCACCTCGAAGCAGTCAAACTGCGGGAAATAGGGCTTGATGTCGAGGAGAGGCGTTCCATTCAGGATATCAATGTCGCGAACCCTGAGCAGATTGCCGCGCACCTCGAGCAGACGTACCGCCGACAGACCGATTGGGTTCGGACGAGCCGGCGCACGGGTGGCGAATATTCCGCGTGGAGTGTCATCAAGGTACGGCTTGACAACTAACTCGCACTTCTCGAAGATCGCCCGGTCGAACCAATAGAGAAGCCAGATGCGTTCGAACCCTTCGAGGTCTTTGAGGCCGGGAACGAACTCCTCGAAAACCTCCACAGTGCCCTCTGCGTCTTCCGCAGCGCGGGGCTGTATCGGTGTGCCTGTTGCCTGTTGAAAGGGGGAATGAATAATGCCGATGGGTTTGACCTTCATAAACTGAATCCTGAAATGCCTTTGCCGTTGGTCAGGTTTTGAAGAATGCCAGGTCCCCTCGCGACTCGAGGGCGAGTTCCCGGCGGAACTCCCTTTCAGCGGTCTCGAGGTCAGGGGTTGCCCAATGCGACCTCAATGCCTTTTCGCATCTGCTTCTATCCTAGCCGCGAGGCGACATATGTCAACAGCGGCTGCACCCCGTTCCAGCGCTCTGGGCCATTAGTGACGAACTTCTTCGCGCGCCGCGAAGGTTTTTCTCCGTGTCCTCCGTGGCCGGGAAAGACTTAACACAGAGGTCACTGAGAGGCTCCGTGTCCTCTGTGTTAAAGCCCGGCAGGCACAGAGGACACAGAGACCCGATTTTGATTGCAGCCCCGCCGCCCTGCGCTACTTTGTGCCAGAGGGGTTGGAGGGGGTGAGGCTTGGTGAAGACTTGGGGTGCGAAGCCTGAATCTCGTCACCACGGAAGAAGCGGCCGGGCGCGGCGCGCATTTCCGCCATGGCGGGGAATAGCTTGGAGTAATCGTTGCGCGCATTCCAAAAAAGGAACCCCACCCCGCCTTGTTCCCTGGCCACGCTGACTTGGGTTCGAATATAGGCATCCGAATACGTTTTGGTGCGCCAGGCAAAGGCCTGAAGCCAGGGCCGCAAAACAACCTCAGTTTCCGCGGTAATCTCGCCGAAGCGCTGCATGGACTCTCCGATAAAGTGCTCGGGTGCATCGCCCGGCCTCGCGTATCCGTCCATGCCGAAGAAGTGTGAGGGATAAACCATGGGGGAAAGCACGTCGCAGAACTGCGCCATGGCGGTGATGTCCTGGCCGGTGTGCTCCAAGTCAGCCGGGCGTTGCCAAGCCATCACTCCGAAGACATCCACTGAGACCAGGACCCCAAGCGGGCGGAGTTCGTCGTAGGCGCGGGAGAGAAAATCACTGATGACGTCGGAACGTTCCCAGTCCGGATGCGAAGACTGGAATGCGAATTGGGCATCCTTTTGATCGCCTTCTGCGGGGAAGCGCACATAATCGAACTGGATTTCGTCCACCCCGGAGGTCGCCACCGCTCGGGCCAGCGCCAAGTTATAGTTTTGAACTTCCGGTCGTGAAGGGTCAGTCCAAACCAGTTTCCCGTTTTCTTTCCACGGCTGACCGGTGCGGTGAGATTGCACCGCCAGGGCAGGATGGTTTTGTGCAAGATATTCGTCACGGAAGAGCGCAATGCGCGCGATCGCGTGCAAACCCAGGGAATGGAGGAAGCGGGCGAACTTGGGAAGACTCCGGATGGGAATGTACTTCCGCTTAGGCGCCAGTTCGTGCTCGAAAGGTACGTTAACTAAGCCGTCCATGTCCTTTACGTCGAAGGCGACGGCATTGCCACCGGCTTCCCGCCAACGCCGAATCAACTGCAAACCCTGCTCACTGCCAGCCATGTAGCCGGTGAGGTAAATACCACGCATCTCGAAATCCTTGGCGACGGGAACCGGCTGCTCTGCGAGCGGCGCTATGAGAATTCCGGGGATGGTCACTTCGGCGCCGGGCCGAAGGTACTTTCCTATCTTGCCGAGGTTCGCCTGTCTGATTGCTGCCTCCAAATGCGCCGTGGTCAAGTAAGTTGTTTGTGGCAGGTAATGGCGCGCCAGCGAGGGGAGGCTTTCCCCGCGCTTCACGGTGTGGACTACGGTTTGCGTTGCAGCCTCGCCGGGCGCCGGTGGCGGGACGTTTTCAGTAGACTTTGTTCCAGGTTTTTGAGGTATATTCCTGGTCCCAGCCGGTGTGGATTCGGGCAGCGAATCCGGCTTTTGGTCCGCGGGTTGCGTGTTTCCTTGCGGGGGAGCTGGCGCAGGAGGGAAAGTCGGCGAGCCGCCAAAAAGCATCATGGCGACGAAAACCAGTGAGAATAGACCGCCCAGGAAATCGAATCTGGGACTGCCCAGCATCGTTTTTTTCGCCTTGCCCTGCAAGCCTCATCATAGCAGGCTGAAAGGAAGTAGCAAAGCACGGCGTGGTGGGAGTCGCTGAGTTCACAAGAAGACTGGATTCCTGGTTCCGGAGGTTAAGGTGACAAGAACACGCGTCATGGTGTGGTGTGCGCTAATGTCAGTTGCTTTGATTTCGGCTCACGTAGGCTTGGGACAGATAGGCGTAGCGGAGCACGAGGTTGTGCTTCTTTGGCCGGGTGGGGCGCCGGGAGCGGTGGGCAACCAAGATGCTGATCGGCCATCGCTGACGCTTTACGTTCTCCCTCCGAGCCAGCTGGCCCGCAGCGCCGTGGTCGTGTGCCCGGGAGGTGGCTATGCCGTGCTGGCCATGGACCACGAAGGGCGCCAAGTGGCGGAATGGCTGAATTCATTGGGAATCGATGCCTTCATCCTCAAGTACCGCCTCGCGCCGCGTTACCATCATCCCGCCATGATGGAGGATGCGCAGCGCGCCTTGCGCTACGCGCGCTCACACGCGCAGGAATTGGGGATCGCCCCGGACCGCATCGGCATCTGGGGTTTTTCCGCCGGCGGGCACCTGGCTTCTACGGCGGCAACACACTTCGACGCCGGAAACCCTTCCGCCACCGATGCCATCGAACGCGCGAACTCACGCCCCGACTTTGCCATCCTGGCTTATCCGGTGATTACCTGTAGCGAATGGTTCAAGCACGAGGGTTCTTGCAAGAACCTGCTGGGTAATAATCCCGATCCGCATTTGGCCGAGTATCTCTCCAATGAAAAGCAGGTCAGCGCTCAAACGCCGCCAACTTTTCTTTTTCACACGAATGATGACGAGGGCGTTCCGGCTGAAAACAGCGTGGCGTTTTACATGGCCCTTCGAAAAGCGCGCGTGGCGGCGGAACTCCACATTTACGAGCATGGGCCGCACGGGGTGGGCTTGGCGCCGAAAGATCCCGTCTTGTCATCCTGGCCGCAACGGCTGGCGGATTGGCTTCGAGTCCGTGGGTTATTGTCGCCCGGAACGGCCCCCACGGACGCCGCGAAAACTCTTGGAGTTGTGGGGCATTGAGTGAAGCGAGCTATTTTCTTGTTGGCGACTGATGATAGCTGAGCGTATGATAGACGCACGGGGAAGTCCTTTGTCGATTGAAATTCCTCCAGCCGAAGGGAGTTAAGGATGGGACGCAAGTACGGACAGCGGGGATACATGGACTCGGACCGCGATCGCGAGAGGTCCGAGAAGAAACCTGCCCCCAGGAAGGAGCAGTTCGGGCCGAAGAGTCCGGCCATGCCGGGAAAGCGCGAGGTGGTGCGGTGTGCTTCCTGCGCAATGATCTTGCCGGTCGGGATCGATCTGCAAGGGCGCTGTCCAAAGTGTGGCTTTGAACTGCACAGTTGCAAGCAGTGCGCCTTTTTCGACACTGCCAGCCGGTTTGAATGCACCCAGCCGATTTCTGCCCGCATCCCGAAGAAAGACGCCCAGAACCATTGCAGCTTCTATTCGCAGCGGACGACCATCGAGCGTGAGACCTCCACTTCCAGGCCTCTGGATGCACGCCAAGCCTTCGAGAACCTTTTCCGAAAGTAGCGGCGCTCAACTGGCCGCACCGAGTCCCGTTACATAGTCAGTTAGAGACGAGGAATCGACGTCGAAAAGTGCCCGGGCCACCCCAGGGTGAGGTGGGATATTAGGCTGGGGCCTACAAATGACAGCATGTCACTATCCCCCTCCTTTTCAATTCCTGAGCCATTCCATTCAACCTCTCTTCTCTGCCATTCGCTGCTTAAATGTCGCCATCCGAGACATATGAATTGCTCCCGGAAAGATTGGGATGGTCTAATGCGGGCCGGGTAAGAGATGCCTTCTTCGGTTAGCAGACTTCATCTCTCGCCACCTTGTTTTACGGTTGAGGCTTCAGGATTGTCCCGTGTCCTCGCCACCCGACCGTGCGTAGTCGCGCCACGATTATTCTTTACGGAGGCATTATGGCCACTGTTACTATCACTCCTGAAGTGCGAACCCCGCGACGGAGGGATTTCCAGAACGTTCAGCCAGAAGCGACTTTTACGGGCGCACCTATCGAACCTTTACAGAAGGGCCTGCCCAAGACCACGCAGTCGGTCTGCCCGGAATGCCTGAAGGTGATCGAGGCGCGGTTGTTCGAAGAGAATGGCGCGGTTTACATGGAAAAAACCTGTGCGGAGCACGGCGACTTTCGGGACAAGATCTATTCCGACGCCAAGCTCTATCTCAAGATGGAGGAGTTCGAGTTCGGCGACAACCGGGGACTCGAGAACCCGCAATTCCCCGACGCGACACGCTGCCCGGAGGATTGTGGTTTGTGCTCACTCCATACCTCGCACACGGTGCTTTCCAATCTTGATCTCACGAACCGCTGCAACCTCACCTGCCCGGTGTGCTTTGCCAACGCCAACACCGCGGGATACCTGTACGAGCCTTCCTTCGAGCAGGTGCGCGGGATGCTCAAGACGCTTCGTGAGCAGCGCCCGGTGCCCAACCGCGTGGTGCAGTTCTCAGGCGGCGAGCCCACCATTTATCCGCGTTTCCACGACGTCCTGCGGATGGCCACCGAGATGGGCTTCACCCACATCCAGTGCGCGACCAACGGCATTGAATTCTCCGACCTGGAGTTCGCCCAGAAATGCAGGGAAGCCGGCCTCCACACGCTTTACCTTCAGTTCGACGGCGTCAGCGATGAAGTTTACCTTCGCACGCGCGGCCAGAGGCTGCTGGAGAAAAAGCTGGCTTGCATTGAAAACTGCCGAAAGGCAGGCCTGAAGATCATCTTCGTTCCCACCATCGTGAAAGGCGTGAACGACCATCAGATCGGTGCTATGATCCGCTTGGCCATCGACAACGTCGACTGCGTTAGTGGCTTCAGCTTCCAGCCGGTTTGTTTCACCGGGCGCATCAATCGCAGAGAACTCGAGAGCAAGCGCTTCACGCAATCGGATCTGGCGCACGCCGTCGCCGACCAGACCGGCCTGACCGACAAGTATGAGGATTGGTTCCCCCTGTCCTGCATATCGCCCTTCTCGAAACTGCTGTCGAACTTGCAGAATTACGAACGCCCCAACCTCACGTCTCACCCCCACTGCGCCATGGGGACCTACCTCTACGTTCACCCCGACACGAAGAAGGCCATCCCCATCACGCGCTTCTTCGATATGCCCGCCATGCTGCGCGATATCGACCGGCTCGCCCGGCAAGCCCAGGGAGCACGATTTAAGATGTTCACTAAGATCAATGCCTGGCAGAAGATTCGCCGGCATTTCAAGCCGCAGTTTGCCCCACCGGGTTTGACCTTCGAGCGCTTCCTCCAGACCTTGCAGGGCATGACTGACCACGACTACGGGCGGGGCAGGGGCGACGGCACATTCACGTACAAGACGTTGCTCGTGGCGGGCATGCATTTCATGGACTCCTACAATTACGATTTCGCCCGCGTCAAGCGCTGCGTGATCCACTACGCTGCGCCCAATGGCCTGGTCTATCCCTTCTGCATTTACAACTCCGGGCCATGCGTCCGGGGGAAAATTGAGCGGCAATTCTCCGTGCCCTTCGACCCGAAAGCCGCCAAGCAGAACGGCAACGGCCTGGCGCAGGTCGAGAACTAGCCAAACGCATTTGATATTCTCCGCCCTCCTGAGGCAGTCGAGGGTCGAGAGTCGAAAGTCGAAAAGGGCAATACCGCAATAATGTGTGCGACAACCTGCACGGGGTTTGGCGGTAAGAATCTTATCCGCCGCAGCAGTCTACGACTACGGCGCAGTTCTTAGTACTACTACGTTAGGTTATTGTTGACCTTCCACTTGAGAGGTGTTACGCTCCGGTCCATGACCACGAGCGAAATTGAGAAATGCCGAAACCGTTTGGAACAATTCTTGGCCGACCTGCTGGAG
>JBEKME010000094.1:0-23434 GCA_050008675.1 Terriglobia bacterium | reverse complement strand
TCCGCTCTTAGAACCGGCAGCGTGGCGTGCACATCCGCGTACCCAGCGCCATAGATGAGCCCGCGCGGGGAATAAAGCAAGCCGTACATGGCCAGCCGAACTCGATAGGCGAAGACAACAAAGAGCAACGCCGCCAGCGCCATCAGGTGCGCGCGCGCCGCCCCCATCACTTTGGGCCCACGCGGCGTGACCCATACCCCGCCCTCCACAAGATAGAGGAACACGGCGCTCAATAGACACAAAATGACCGCAATCAGCGCGAGGTGATAAAGGAACCAGTTGAAGGGCAGGCGAAAGAGATAAAAGCCCAAATCGATGCCAAACAGCGGGTCCTGCTGGCCGAGGGTTTGCGGGTGCTTCGCCATCAGATACTCCAGCCAGTGGGACATGCCCCATTGGCCGATCACGTATCCAATCAGCAGAACGCCAGCCCAGATGAGCCAGCGGAAAGCCTTGCCGAAGCGGTCGAGCGCCGAAAACTCGATGACCTCACCGTTGACCCGATAGCCATGCCGGTGGGCGAGCCCGTGGGCAATCAGCAGGTTCAATCCGGTCACGAGCATGAAACCCACTCCGACCAGCCCGCTGAGTTGAATCTGGGTTAGGAGGATCGTCCGATAAATGAGTCGAAAGCCTTCCTGCTTGAACCAGAGCCAATCCACCAACAGGTCAACACCGTTGGTGAAGAGGGGCAGAAGAATCAGGAAAAACAAGACAAGCGCGAGGATTATTCGTGGTGTGCGATTTTTGGGCATGATGTAACTCCGGAGGTATCTTTACACAGCGCCCCAGGTATGTCAAAAAGCTCGGGAGCTGGCGCCTCGAACCAAAGATGGGTGGGCTAGCGTGTGTGAAAATGATGCATCAGCCTTGGCCACAGGCGAGATTGCCTGTGCCACCTCAAGGGCCATGCTACTTGCTCAGTCGTACCAATCCATGAGGGCAAGGCCAGGCAGCCGGGAGAACTCTCGTGTGTTGCGTGTGACCAGGGTGGCCCGGTGGGCAAGGGCGACGCCGGCGATCAGGTTGTCCAGCGGGCCGATGGGGAGGCCCCGCCTTTCCAAATCCACACGCAGCGTCGCCGCGGCTCGGGCCGCAGTGAGGTCGAATGGGAACACTGACACGGCCGCGAGAAACGTATCGAACTGCCTACGCCGCTTGGCTGGCTGGGCTGATTTGGCAATACCGACCTCGATCTCATAAAGCGACACAGACGAGATCGCGACCTCTCCAGGCGCTACGGCAAAGAGGTGCTCTGCCACCTTACCTTGTCCCTTGAAGAAGTAGATGAGCGTGTTGGTGTCAAGCAAGAACATAGAATCCGAGAAAAGGTGGCCGAGGAACCGCGTCAGTCTGCCGCCGGGCTAAGCCAGCTATAGCCGGCCCCTTGACTGATCCTTGCCGCTCACTGGACGGATTTCCTGGAGATCAGGAAAATCCGGCCACGCGCCCGCCAGTTGGCGTGCCTCCGGCGGCCAATCGGTGCGCGTTCGGCTCTCGACCAACTCGGCAACCCATCGGCTGACCGAGACTCTGGATTTCCGGGCCGCCGCTCTCACCCGCCGCTCGGCAGCATCGCCGAGATAGATCGTCACTTGAGCCACGTTGCGACCTCAAATTCAATAGAATACGTACACTTGCAATTATACTTGCTCCATACTCTGTTGGCAAACAATCGAACCCCCCCAATAGTCACCACCGCAGGTGCACGAGGTCGCGGATTTTGCTGTCGTAGACTTCGCGCACCTTGGCCATTTGCGCTTGGCTCAGCGGGGCCAGATCGCTGGCGCGGACGTTATCCTCGACCTGCGCGACACGCTTGGCTCCCGGGATGGCGCAGGTGACAGCGTCAAACATCAGGATCCATCGCAGGGCCAGTTGAGCCATCGAAGCGCCCGGCGGAACAAGGCTTTTGAGAATCTCCACAGCCTCCAGGCCGATTTCATAATCCACGCCAGAGAAAGTCTCACCCCGGTCGAACGCTTCTCCCTGGCGATTGAAGCTGCGGTGGTCATCCTTGGCGAAAGCGGTGTGGTGGGTCATCCGTCCCGAGAGAAGCCCGCTCGCCAGCGGCACACGCGCCAGGATACCCACGCGCCGCCGCTGCGCCTCCGGGAAAAACAGTTCCGCAGGGCGATGCCGAAACATATTGAAGATGATTTGAATGGTCTGCACGCCGGGAAATTCGATGGCTTTCAGCGCCTCTTCCACGGTCTCCACGCTCACGCCATAATAGCGGAGCTTGCCCGCCCGGACCAAGTCATCGAGCATGGCGAAGAACTCGGGCCGGTAAAGGACGACCATCGGCGGACAGTGCAATTGCAGGAGGTCGATGCAATCCGTTTCGAGATTCCGCAGGCTATCCTCAACGAAGTGCGTAAGGTTCTCCTTGTTGTATCCGTCTGGCGTGTGCGGGGAGAGCCGGCGGCCGGCCTTGGTGGTAATGTAAATGGTCTCTTTCCGTTCTTTGCGCAGCCGCGCCACCAACCGCTCACTACGGCCCATCCCGTAAACGTCTGCGGTGTCAATAAAGTTTACGCCACGGTCGATGGCGCAGTGCAGGGCGGCAAGGGATTCTTTATCGTCAACCTCTCCCCACCCCGCCCCTCCAATCGCCCACGCTCCAAAGCTGATTTCCGAGACTTTCCAGCCCGTACGGCCTAGCTCGCGATAGTGCATTTGAGTTTGCTCCTTCTTAGCTCGACACTTCACTAGTGCCCTGTCATGCTTAATCGCTGACAACCTGATCTTGTCGAACCCCCTCACCCCCGGCCCCCTCTCCCCCTTGAGGGAGAGGGGGGCAGTAGAAAACGAATCAACTCTCCCCTCTCCCCCTTGAGGGAGAGGGGGCGGGGGGTGAGGGGGTTGTCGCATTGTAAAGCTAAGTGTGACAGGACACTAGCTCGCCCACCCCTTGGCCCGCCCCACCGCGCGTCGCCAGCCCTCGCAGAGCTCCTCGCGGCGGGACGTTTCCATGCCGGGTTGGAAGCGTCGTTCTATTTTCAACTGAGTTTTCAACTCCAATTCGCTGCGCCAGAATCCGGTCGCCAAGCCAGCCAGGTACGCGGCCCCCAGCGCCGTCGTCTCCGTCGTTGCCGGCCGCTCGACGGGAACCCCAAGAATGTCAGCCTGAAACTGGCAGAGGAAATCGTTGCGCGCGGCGCCACCGTCCACGCGCAACACTTCCGGCTTGATTCCCGAATCCCGCGTCATGGCATCAACCACCTCGCGCGTCTGATAGGCGATGGATTCAAGCGCCGCGCGAATCAGGTGCTTTCGGTTGGCGCCACGAGTCAGGCCCACGATTGTGCCCCGTGCATACGCATCCCAGTGGGGCGCCCCTAGCCCTACGAAGGCAGGGACAAAATAAACGCCATGAGTGTCCGGCACCGAGCGGGCGATTTCCTGCGTCTCGGAGGCCTCTCGAATCAGTCCCATTTCGTCACGAAGCCATTGGATGGCGGCGCCGGCAATGAACACGCTGCCCTCCAGCGCGTATATTATCTCGCCATTCCTTCCCCAGCCGATGGTTGCCAGCAGCCCCGCCTGGGAGCGGGGAATAGTGGGGCCGGTGTTCATCAGCAGGAAGCAGCCTGTGCCGTAAGTATTCTTGACGGCGCCGGGCGTGAAGCACTGGTGGCCAAACAGTGATGCCTGCTGGTCGCCGGCCACGCCGGCAATCTGAACCCTGGATCCGAACCAAGCGGTCTCTCCGAAGATTTCACTTGAAGATTTCACCGTGGGAAGCAATGCCTGCGGAATGCGAAAGTAGCTGAGGATCTCCTTGTCCCATGCGAGAGTCGCGATGTTGAAAAGCAGTGTGCGCGAGGCGTTAGAAACATCCGTCGAGTGGACCTTGCCGCCCGTGAGGCGCCAGATCAGCCAGGAATCAATGGTCCCGCAGGCGAGGTCGCCTCGCTCCGCCCGTTCACGAGCCCCGGGGACATTTTCCAGCAGCCAGACAATCTTGGTCCCGGAAAAATAAGCGTCGGTCACCAGGCCGGTTCTTTCTCGAATAACCTTATCGAAGCCCTCTTGCCGGATCCGGTCGCACAATGCGGCAGTGCGGCGGCACTGCCAGACGATGGCAGGATGAATAGGCTTGCCGGTGGCCCGGTCCCAGAGGACCACGGTTTCGCGCTGATTCGTAATGCCGATTGCGGCAAGGTCCTCGGCATTTGCTTGAGCCTCCGCCAGAGCAGCTTTCGCGACCTCCAACTGCGATTGCCAGATTTCCTCGGCATCGTGCTCGACCCAGCCGGCACGGGGATAATGCTGCTTGAATTCCCGACTGGCTGAGGCGCACACCGCGCCGTTGCGGTCAAACAACATGGCGCGCGAACTCGTTGTGCCCTGGTCGAGGGCTAAGATGTACTTTGGCATCGCAATTTTTCAACAACCTCCTCGGAGCGGTCTAGCTTACTTGAATTGAAAGCAGAAAGACAAATGGAGTTTGCCGCGGGTGTTGGTCTCATTGGGGACGGGACCCCGTCCGAAACGTCGGTCATTCCCGTCCCGCTCTGCGGGAGGAATCCAGTCCGTCGACAGCCCATTTCCCAAGGTTTGCGGAGTAGATTCCCGCCCTTCGGCAAGCTCAGGGCAAGCTTTTCGCGGGAATGACTGCCACCTGCAAGGCCCATGTCTCGAAAAAGACATCAGTACGTTGCCGCGTCGTAGTCGGCTTTTTGTTTGCCCACGCCGCCGGAAGGGTTCGGCGAGTGTAACCCATACCGCTTGAACTATTTATCCAAGGGTGCGATACTAGCCTCGTTCACCTTTGAGCGAACTATTGTGGGATTGAAACCTAATCTTCAGATTTAGCGTCTTAGGAAGGGCAGGTTCACCGCTTGGGTGAGCGGCTTGATTCCTATGCGAGACAGGAGTATGTATGGCAGATAAGACCCCAGGCCCCGGGCACGCGATGTTCGGTTTGAACGAGCCGGTCCAAAGTGCCGCACCGGCGACACCGGCTACCGCACCCAGCACCCCCCAGGTTGTGTTTGTGCAGGCGTCGCCCCCCCTGCCAGCACCTTCGGCCGGCGGCGGCACGATGCGCTGGCTGGTAGGCGCGCTGCTGGCGCTTTCGGTGATTAATCTCATTTTGGTGCTCTATACCCGGAGCGATCTTAAGACTATCGCCTCGAAGCAGTCTGACCAGTTGGATCTGCTCACCCGGCGCATGGACACCAGCGACGAGCGTTACGCTCAGTTGCGCGGCCAGTTCCAGGTGACGTCGGAAAAACTGGGCATGACCGAGCAGGAACTCGCCCGCGCGCACGCCCTGGCGTCAGACATCCAAAAGAAGCAGCAACAGGCTGTTCAGCAACTGAACGACGCCATTTCCAAAAAGGCCAGCGCCGAAGAAGTGAATAAGGTCCAGACAGACGCCAATGCCAAGTTCGGCGGCCTTTCCACCGACTTGGCAGGCACGAAGAAGGATTTGGCGAGTACCAAGTCCGAATTCGCCAATGCGCTTTCGGGAACCAAGGGCGAACTGAGCGGCGCTATCGCGCGCACGCATGATGAGCTGGTTGCACTGGCCCACAGGACTGACAGGGACTATTTCGAGTTTAATCTTGCTAAGCGCCGCTCCCAACAGAAAGTCGGGACCGTTACCGTGCAATTGGACAAGACGGACCCCAAGCGGAACGTCTTCACCGTCAACCTTGTGTTTGACGACAAGCCTCATGTGCATAGGGAAAGAGCCATGGGCGAGCCGGTGTACTTCTACGTGCAGGGGGCTTCGAGCGCCCTCGAGCTGGTGGTAAATAAGCTGGGCAAGGATTCCATCGCCGGTTATATCAGCACGCCAAAGGGGTTCTTCCCCAGTGCGACAAACGTACTGGCTGCGCGCCCCGGAGCGTGAGCCCTCGCGCACGGGAGCTGGCCTTTCCCAGCCGCCGCCCCCAGCCTGTCAAGCTCGCGTCTCGCTTTATGGAGGCGCGAGCTCCTTCTGTCCTCTGGGCTTTTCTCGGAAGAGTTGACAACGGATTGGGCGAGCGGGTTTTTTCCCTTACCGATCACCTACTACCTATCCCCACCTACCACCTACTACCTACCGCCTACCGACCCCGCAATCCGGTACTGTCTCAGTTTCAAAAATCAGTGGCAGGAAACGTGCTAAGGGCTAGCGGAATCTTATAGGTTGAAGGAGTTCAAGTAGCTGTTGTAGTTTATTTCGCCGGAGCCTTTGAAATGTATGGCAAGAGAGTTGTGATTGCCCAACCTAAGAATGCAACAGCGGAAGCTACCATCACTCCGACAACATACAAAGCAACTTTAGCGGCATGAACATCTTTCCCAATTTGGTCAATCTTGTCTCCGTGATGTTTCGCTTGCCCTTTGAGAGATTCTACGGCTTCCATGAGCTTCCCAATGGACAACTGCATCCCCATGACTATTTCTAGGACGTAGCTATAGTCTCCCGAAGGAAGTGGTGGCGTCGTATCGGCGATCCGACTTGGCGTCGTGTTATGAGTTTCCCGCGGTCCTTCGGTTTCAGCCAAGAGTCGCTCCCATCTTGGCAGTTATCCACTCCCAGATATTCGGGTTAGCACGCCCAAAATAGTTGGTGAAGGCGACTACTACTGCTGAGCCGGTGGTTCCATTCGTGATACCGAGTTTGTCGCAGAATTCCTTCGGTCCCTCAGTGGTGACCACTAGCCACTGTCCGCTAACAAGGGGATAGTAATCGTTGGGATAATTCGCTTGGATAGCCTGCGCGATCTGCCCAATATTGTCTTGGGCGAGAACTGCTAGCATTCTTCGTGGTACGACAATGATTGCCATGGCGACACGAAGTATACCCTTTCCCCGCTTCCACGTCTAGCTAGTGGACGCCTTGTGGACGCCTCGTGGACGCCTTCGTGGACGCCTTTTCTCTTCATAAACCGTATCTTCGACTTGCCCCGTGGCAATATCCACAATCATTTTTGCCAGTTCGTTTGGATCGGGTGGACGCTCTGCCATGTTCCCATTATGGCAGCGTGGCGGGGTGAGTCAAGAGTCACAAAATCCAAAACTGCACCACTACCCGCAATGCAAAGACCTCGCATTCACTGCTAGAATGACATCTTGACCTGATATCCTGAGAACTCAATGATCTAATGGGGGGCCTTATGTTTGCATTTCACGGCGTGGATTACATGGAGATTGACGCGCTCTTCAACGACCAGGAAAAGCTGGTGCGACAGACGGTGCGCGAATTTGTGGACAATGAAATCATACCTAACATCGAGGAGTGGAACCGGGAGGGGAAATTTCCCCGGCACCTCGTACCCTTAATGGCGGAGCTGGGGTTTTACGGCGCAAACTTGGAAGGTTACGGCTGCGCGGGGATGTCCAACGTGGAGTACGGGCTGATCATGCAGGAACTCGAGCGGGGAGACAGCGGCTTGCGGAGCTTCGTCTCCGTGCAGGGCGCGCTGGTGATGTATCCCATCAGGGAATACGGCTCCGAGGAGCAAAAGCAGCGCTGGCTGCCGGCGCTCCAGGAGGGCAGGGCCATCGGATGCTTCGGCCTGACGGAACCCGACTTCGGCTCGAACCCCGGCGGCATGAGGACACGCGCCATAAAGGATGGTGACCGCTACATCCTGAATGGCGAGAAGGCCTGGATCACCTCCGGTACAATTGCCGACGTGGCGGTGGTGTGGGCGCGCACGGATGAAGGTGTCCGCGGCTTCCTCGTGGAGAAAGGAACGCCGGGCTACACCTCGAAAGACATTAAAGGGAAATGGTCGCTACGCGCTTCAGTGACCTCCAGCCTGTCACTCCAGGACGTTCGTGTGCCCGCCTCTAACATGCTTCCCAAAGCGCAGGGGTTGAAAGCGGCGCTGAGCTGCTTGACCCAAGCGCGCTACGGCATCGGATGGGGGGCGATCGGGGCAGCGATGGCCTGTTACAACGAGGCCTTGGAGTACGCGAAGATACGAAAGCAGTTTGACGACAAGCCCATTGCTTCTCACCAGCTCATTCAGGCGAAGTTCGCTGATATGATCACCGAAATCACCAAGGCGCAGTTGCTGGCCTTACAGGTGGGGCGCCTGAAAGATCAAGGGCGCGCCGATTTCGCGCATGTCTCCATGCTCAAGCGGAATAACGTTAAGATGGCGCTGGAAGTGGCCCGAGCGGGACGCGACATCCTGGGCGCCAATGGCGTCGCCGATGAATATCCCATCTTCCGCCACATGTGCAACCTGGAATCGGTCTTCACCTATGAGGGCACGCACAACATCCACACCCTCATCATCGGCGAGCGGGTGACCGGCATGCCTGCCTACAAATAGGACCGGGGCTTGTCCCGCGCTTGAGGCTCCGGCAGGACTCTGCTAATCTTCTTTTCAGGTATCTGTGCCGACAGAGAGTTTCGGGGAAAAGGTGGTGAAGGCGAAAGCGATGACGTTACAGCACACGATTAAGGCCGTTGTTCGTCAAGGTGAACAGTCGGGTTACGTTGCCGAGTGTCTGGAGATTCCGGTGGTGACGCAAGGTCAAACTCTCGACGAAGTCACGCGCAATCTGCGCGAGGCTGTGGAACTGCACCTGGAGGGAGAAGACCTGGCAGAGCTGGGTTTGGCACCCTCACCCAGTATTCTCGTCACCTTCGAATTGGAGGCGCACCCTGCCACGGCTTAGACGGCTCTCCGGCCAGGAGGTCGTTGCCATCTTGAGGAAGTTTGGCTTTGAGATCGCCTCACAGCGGGGAGGTCATATCAAACTGCGCCGCATCGGCCCCGGTGGCCGGAGGGAGACACTGACCGTCCCCAACCACCCTGAACTCGACACAGGAACCTGCCGAGCTATTCTGCGTCAAGCGGCGCGCTTTGTCTCCAACGCAGAACTTGTTCCGTTTTTCTACGGCGAGTGATCACAGATTCACGACCTTCATCGCCGCTTCAGCGTAGCGTTCCCCGGCCGTTACTCCCTTGGGCGCAGCCTCGTTGATCCGCGCAAGGTCTTGGGGTGAGAGCTTTAGCTGCAACGCCGCAATGTTTTCCTCCAAATGCGCCCTCCGCGTCGTGCCGGGGATTGGCACAATATCCTCACCCTGGGCCAGCACCCAGGCCAAAGCCAACTGCGACGCTTTGCAACCTTTTTCCGAAGCGATTTGCTCGACCCGGCAGACAAGGTCCAGATTGCGTTTGAAGTTCTCGCCCTGGAAGCGCGGATGTTTGCTCCGAAAATCCTCGGGCGCCAAGTCTTCTACGCTCTTGAAACGGCCCGTCAAAAACCCACGACCGAGCGGGCTGTAAGCAACAAAGGCGATTCCAAGTTCCCGGCAGGTGGAAAGAATCTCGTCCTCGGGATCACGGCTCCAGAGTGAATACTCCGTTTGCAAAGCGGTGATGGGGTAGGTGCGGTAGGCGCGGCGAATGGTTGCCGGAGCGGCCTCGGAAAGCCCCAAGTACCTTACCTTGCCCTCCTCGACCAGCCGCGCCATGGCCCCCACGGTTTCCTCGATGGGCACACTGCCGTCAACACGGTGCTGATAATAAAGGTCAATGGTCTCAATGTTCAGGCGCCTCAAGCTGGCTTCGCAGGCCCTGCGCACGTACTCGGGCCGGCCGTTGATTCCCAGGAAGCTACCGTCTGGCCCCCGCACGTTGCCGAACTTGGTGGCAAGAACAATATCATTCCGCCGACCCTTGATGGCTTTCCCGACCAGTTCCTCGTTGTGACCCGTGCCGTACATGTCGGCGGTATCCAGGAAATTCACACCCAAGTCCAGCGCGCGATGAATGGTCGCGATGGACTCCTCTTCGTTTCGTGGCCCATAGAACTCCGACATGCCCATGCATCCGAGGCCGATGGCAGAGACGGTGAAAGAACTGTTATCCAGTTTTTTATAACGCATTCAGAACCCCTCCTGGAGAGCGTTCAGATTGGCCGCACAAACTGAGCATACCATCGAGGGCGAGTCTTGCTCAACGGTTCCCCGACCGATGGTGCTGGTGTCATTCGGGATGGGATCCCTTTCGAAACCCCAGTCATTCCCGCGAAAGCGGGAATCCAGTCCGTCGAGGGGACATTTCCGAAGGTTTGCAGAGTGGATTCCCGCTTTCGCGGGAATGACTGCGAGTTGCAACGCCCATGTCTCGCAAATGACATCAGTACCCCCACCGAGGGTGTTGGCAGATGGCTTTTCCTCTTCGTTTCTAACGCTTGCTGCCTTAGGCTGGACTAACGAAGTTCTTGCATCTGCACCGCGCCGGACGTAAGCTTCGGGAACTTGCAAGGCCGCGATTGCGTATGCTCTGGTAGAGAGGAGTCAAGGAGAGTCCTATGAGTACAAGCCCCCAGCCCCCGCGTCCCCCCGTTCCGCCGCAACCCCCACGGTCGGGCAGCAACATTGTTGCGATTGTCCTGTTGGTCCTGGCACTGATCGTCCTGGTCAGTGGAATCGCGGTTTGGACCGGCTTAAGGTTCCTTTCCCACAACCTCCGAATGCAAGTTGAGGATAGGGAGGGCCGTGGCAAGGAAGTTTCCATCAATACGCCGGTCGGATCAATTGAAGTTCATCATGATGTCAACGAGGACAGCTTGAGTTTGCCCATCTACCCCGGCGCAACGCGGGTGAAAGACAAGGACTCAGCGTCCGTAGACCTCGGTTTTGGAGGCGAGGCGGGCGTGCGGGTACTGGCCGCGAAATTCGAAACTTCGGACTCATTGGAGAGAGTCAAGGCCTTTTACAAAGAGCACCTGGGAAGTGAAGTCACTAAATTCACCGACCAAGGTTCAGACGGAAAAACTACATTCGAGATCAAGACCCACAACCTGGTAAAAGTCGTGGCCTTAGAAGGCGCGGGGAGTCGGACGCTGATCAAATTGGTCCGGGTATCTTTCGGTAAGAACGAGAGCAACTAACAAAGGCAGTTCACAGTCGAGAAGACAGTCATAAGCCGACAGTCTGCTGAATCTACGATCGTCGCAAGAAAAACCCGTAAAGTCTGATATAGTGATAAAGCTAGTCGCCGAAAGAGCCTGCGATATCACTCTTCAGGCGGCACACGCTGGCCAGTTAAACCAGCAAGAAAGCAGCAAGCCGTCGCGGTCAACCGGCAGGTAGGTGACGCGGTAGCCATTCTCCATCGAGCGACCACCCCTGCACCCCTCCTCATCCAGGAGGGGACTCCGGCAGCTTGCTTTCTTGAGCGCCACGCAATAATTCAGCACCGAGGAATGCTCGACGCTGGATGTGACAATGTGCCGCAGGGCGGGGAGTTCACAGTCCACAGTTTACAGTTCACAGTAAGAATCGAGAACGCCTTGACTGTTGACTGTCGACTGTAAACCTCTATCGCCTCCGTCGCGCACGAGGTGAAAATCACATCCATCGTGTGCGCCCCAATCAACTCCGCCACCTGTTCGCAGGCCGTTTCTTGAATACGGCTCACAGTCCACAGTTTTACAGTTCATAGTAAGAATCGAGAACGCTTTGACTGTTAACTGTCGACTGTCAACTGTAGACTTCCTTTGACGGCATCATCGCCTCCAGCAACTCCGGTAGTATGGGCGTCGTGGCGTTATGGTCGAGGTATATCATGAAGCTCAGGGTAGCCAACGCCCGGCAAAAGTGCAAGGCTTAGACAGTTTTGATGACACCATGTGTGTCCGCGGCCTTTCAATTTTGCGCCCTCGGGTTCGCAGGCAGCCCGGCACTGGACAGATTTACCAGCAAATGTTAACAAGTGCTGGTAATATTGTCCAGGAGCAACCCGTTGATGAAACCCGGCAGGGAAGACAAATTCAGCAAAGCTCGCGATGTGTTCCGTCGCCACCATGGACTTCTGCGAACCCAGCAAGCCCTTCGGCAGGGCATCCACCCGCGAATCCTATACGGAATGGAAAGCGCGGGCGTGGTTGAAAAACTGAGTCGTGGCCTCTATCGCCTCACCGAACTACCCAACCTTGGCGATCCCGACCTGGTTACGGTCTCGCTGAAGGTCCCCCAGGGCGTAATCTGCCTTATCTCGGCGCTCGCCTTCCACAAACTAACAACCCAGATTCCGCACGAAGTCTACCTTGCGCTTGCCCGGGGAGCCGAACCACCACGTGTAGACTTCCCGCCCATTCGAGTGTTCTGGTTCGCCAGCAAGCCCTTCATGGAGGGAATCGAGACACACAAGCTCGACGCGGTGCCAGTCCGCGTGTACAACACAGAGAAGACGCTGGCCGACTGCTTCAAATACCGGAACAAGATCGGCATCGATACGGCACTTGAGGCGCTCAGGCTGTACCGCGAGCAAGGCCGCGTGAAGGTCGATGAACTCATGCGGTACGCTGCTATCTGCCGGGTCCAGAAAATCATTCGCCCGTACCTGGAAGCGCTACTTTGAACAACCCGCCCCTCAAGAATCTGCCAGCGTCGGTGCACCAGCGCCTGCATGAAAGACTTCTTTGATATTTGGTGGGTGTCACGGCAGTTCGAGTTCGATGGAGCAACGCTGGCGGAGGCAATCAAGAAGACATTCGCCAACCGTGGCCGCGAAATCGTGCCCGAGCCTTTGCCGCTCACTGCCGCTTTTGGCGAAGACCAGGACAGGAAGGTTCAGTGGCGCACGTTTCGGCGCAAGAGCCGCCTGGAGTTTGCCCCTGAAGGCCTTCAAGAAGTTACAACAGTCGTCGCGACTTTCCTCAGGCCGGTGGTGGCAGCTCTCGCGTCGAACCAATCCTTCGGAGGTATATGGACGCCACCGGGACCCTGGTCCCAAGCCCCGTGAAAAGAGGCAGCGCGGCGGACCATGGCGCGCAACCCCCCAGCGGGACTGCACTTCTCCACCAGGCATTTACGCCCATTAGATTCGCGCAGAAACTGCTTGGACATTCTACGGATTTCGCTGTAAGAGGGGCGGCGGACGGGGATTCTAATCGGATTCCCCCATTCCGTCGTGAGGTACGGCATCATCGCCTCCAACACCTCCGGCAGCATGGGCGTGGTGGCGTTATGGTCGAAGTAGATCATGAAGCTCAGGGTAGCCAACGCCCGGCAAAAGTGCAAGGTTTTGACATCGTTGACGACCTTGGGTCATCGAATCATTGCAGACGGGTCGAAGGGCAGGAACAATTATGAATTCTGAATTGTGAATTCTGAATTGTCCACGCGGAGTTTTGAAATGGGAATTTCCCTATTCTTCCTCGCCACCGCCCCCTGCCGACTGCCTTCTGCCTACTGCCTACTCGAAAACGGGGTCCCTCCTGCCGAGAGTGAGTCCAGAGAACCCTGCGGAAACGGACTCCGTGTCTCTTGACACGCCGGAAAACATAGGCTAGTGTGCGAACCCTCCCTCTCCCCTGTCCCCTCTGCCGCCGGCGCGGGAGAGGGGTGCCGAAGGCGGGGTGAGGGCTCCTTCCCCCAGGGCTTGCGCCCTGGGCTACCATCTTACGCCCCTGCCGGGGCTGTGGAACGGCTACCCGAAACTGCAAGACTTTGTTAGCGAACCTCTAACTCAGGACACTAGCCAAACGCATTTGAAACTCTCCGCCCTCCTGAGGCAGTCGAGGGTCGAGAGTCGAAAAGGGCGATACCGCAAAAATGTGTGCGACAACCAGCACAGAGTTTGGCAGTAGGAATCTATACGCCACCCAGCGCTCCTTGCCTTGCCGCGTGAGCAGGGCAGCGGCGGGCATGCCGTAGCAGCACCGGCGACGCTGGGTCCCAAGGAGCGGTGGTTGCCTTGTCGGGCTCGGTCCCGAAGCCGGGAGGCCGAATACCGCGCACGGGGCGCGGTTCATGGAGCCGCAAGAAGGTGGGCGCTTGCGTGCCTCCCAAACGCCGCGTTGTGCACGTGTTTCGGGATAAGGATAACATGCCTCGTCGGTCTGAGGCCAAGCCTCGCTAACTGTCTGGCAACGGAAGCGACACAATGGGAATTCCCTCGCTGGTCGCCCAGTGTTTACCGATAACTGGCGAAAAAACCATGAAAACGGCCATTCTGGATAGCAGCAGGCTTGACGGGCAGAAGCAGTTTGGTTTGACGAACCGGGAGTGGTTAGGCCACTGTTATTTCAAAGTATGATTTGCCAGTTCCAAGTAGCTGGGGGAAATGCTCAGCATGCACGGCCGGGCTGAAATAGTAGCCTTGTCCCTCGTTACAGCGCTCGGTCTGAAGGAATACGAGCTGCTCTCGTTTTTCTACGCCCTCCGCAATAACTCGTTTCTTCAGGGATTTGCCCACGCTCATCACTGCGGCGAGGAATGCGGCGTCGTCTGCACTGGTGCTAATCTGGTGCACGAACGACTGATCGATCTTCAGGGTGTCGATCGGAAACCGCCTCAGATAGCTCAAGCTGGAATTCCCGGTGCCGAAGTCATCAACCGCGAGCTGCACCCCCATGGCTTTGAGTGCCAGGAGCACGGAGATAATCAACTCGTCATCCCGCATGAGAACGCTTTCGATCAGTTCGAGCTCGAGATAGCGCGGTTCCAGGCGAGTATCCTTCAGGATGCCGCAAACGCCTTCGAGAAAGTTCTTGGCCCGGAGCTCTACCGCGGAGATGTTGACCGCCACCGGGATCGGCCGCAGGCCGGCATCCATCCAGGCTCGGGCTTGTCTGCATGCTTCGCGCAGGACCCACCGGCCGATCGGCACAATGAAGCCACAGTCTTCGGCGACGGGCACGAACTGCGCCGGAGGGATGAGCCCCCGATCTGGGTCCATCCAGCGTATGAGCGCCTCGGCGCCGGTAATTGCTCCCGTCACGAGATCTACCTTCGGCTGGTAATGCAACAAGAACTCCTGCCGCTCCAGGGCGCGGCCCAGGCTGCTTTCGAGGAATTGCCGCTCCACATCCCGGACGTTCATGTTCGGCTCGAAGAAATGGTAGTTGTTGCTCCCCTTTCTCTTGGCCTGATACATCGCGGTGTCCGCACTCTTGATCAGGGTATCCGCATCGCGACCGTCTTGGGGGTAGATACTGATACCAATGCTCGCGCTCAAATGGACATTACGCTCGGAGATGGCGTGCGGCATCGCAAGCGCAGCGAGTATCCTTTCCGCACTGAAGGCCGCATCTCCCGCGTCCGCGACTTCTGAAAGCAAGATCACGAATTCATCCCCACCATGCCGGCTTACGGTGTCCGAGGTACGCACACAAGCAACCGCGCGTTGTGCAACCGACTGAAGCACTTTGTCGCCAATTTCATGTCCCAGGGAGTCGTTGATGTGTTTGAAGCCGTCCAAATCCAAAAACAGCACTGCAAGGT
The DNA here is from genome assembly GCA_050008675.1 of Terriglobia bacterium. Lineage (GTDB taxonomy): Bacteria > Acidobacteriota > Terriglobia > UBA7540 > UBA7540 > CAVROP01. Next base: position 8,229 of record JBEKME010000094.1, on the reverse strand, counting down.
GTTTGCTGTGGCGGCGGGATAACGAAATCGCCTGGGTGATCCGATCGTTCAGCAGCAATCGGTTAGGCAGATGGGTGAGAAAGTCGTGTTGGGCCAAATGGGTCATTTTGAGTCTCATCACCCGCGCCTCACTCACGTCACGGAAAACCATCACAGCGCCGATAACCTGTCCCGTCCGGGAGTGGATAGGGGCAGTGGAATCTTCGATGGCAGATTCATACCCATCGCGCCGGATAAGGATGCAGTTTGAGGTCAGGCCCACGGCTTGGTTTTGCCTAACTGCTAACTGCATGGGATTGCGAACTAGTTCGCGTGTAACGCCCTCGATGATTTGGAACACTTCGGCAAACGGCCGGCCTGATGCCTCCTCCCCAGACCAGCCAGTCATCCTTTCCGCGACTTGATTGAGATAAGTTATGTTGCCCGAGATATCGGTACTGATTACGGCGTCCCCAATGGAATTGAGAGTGACTTGGGCGCGTTCCTTTTCCAGGAACAACGCGTCTTCCACGGCCTTGCGCGCGATCACGCTATGCAGAGCCCGCGTCAATGCGTAACTGTCGAGGCGAATCTTTAGAAGATAATCCTGGGCTCCGCGGTTCACGGCCTCCTTAGCGATGTCTTCATCGCCCAAACCAGCGAGGACCAAAACCGGAACACAAGGCGCGGCCAGGGACAGCTTACCAAACGTGTCGATACCCTGGCTGTCAGGCAGGAACAGATCGAGTAAGACCGCCGCTATTCCTCCCTTGCTCAGTCGTTCGAGGCCGTCGGAGAGTCGCCTCACCCATTCGACGATGAATGGGCCGTCGCTAGCGTCAGCAAGCGCCTCTTGGATCACCCTGGCAACAGCAGCATCGTCCTCTACCAGAAGTACATTATGCTCCATACCATCCCTTCTTGTTGGAGAAGCTAACAGGTCAAGACTCGAGCCGTCTGTTCAAAATTGAACACCTTTGTCGCGGCCTCGTTTTGGTGCGTTTCAGTCAGGATTTCCATTATAGCCTCCCGGCAGCCGCCTACCCAACCCCCGCAGCTTGCGCTTGGCTTTCTCGTCGCCGAGCTGACGGCCATACCTTCTCCAGGAGACGGCGCCTCGCCGCGAACCCCAGGTCGATTCCGGCCGCAGATATTAGCCGGAAGCGGAGCGCCTCCTGCTGAAGAAAACATCCCAACTGGGAGAGAATAACACGAAGAGAAAATCCCGAGTAGAAGAGAATGACGCTTCTCGCCTTTTTAAGGGTGTAACTCAGAGGATTGGCCGGTTAATCGCGGGAACCGGGCGATCATCGGCCACGGCCAGCGTCGTAAACAAGCGCGCGCCAGGATCAACGGATGGATCGTTGTGACATCCCAGGAATGGCGTCCGTGCTCGCTGCGCGGGCCAAGCCAGGACAGTTGAAAGAATGCCCGGTAAGAGCCTAGCCAAACGGATTTTAAATTCTCCGCCCTCCTGAGGCAGTCGAGGGTCGAGAGTCGAAAGTCGAAAAGGGCGAGTCCGCAAAAATGTGTGCGACAACCTGCACAGCGTTTGGCGGTAGGAATCTATACGCCACCCAGCGCTCGTTGCCTTGCCGCATGAGCAGGGCAGCGGCGGGCGTGCCGTAGCAGCACCGGCGGCGCGTGGACATTCCGTCTCTTGACAAGCTGCAGAAGATAGGCTAGGGTAGTAAGTGGGGTTGTGGAAGAAACAGGATTCAGGGAAAGCGCCGGGATAAACCGGCTTGGAGTCGTGGATGAAAGAGCCGCGCAGGAAAGGAGTAGCGAACCGTCCTGACCCCGAGTCATGCGCCGGCAGCCGCAAGGATGCGGGCGAGGCGTTGACAGGGGCACAGGCAGGCTGGGTATGGAGCTCCGAAATCATGCTAACTTCTCGGGTGCCGACGTTGTCCTGATCTACGGAAGGCCACACTGCCGTCGGCGAAAGCTTAAGTCAGCTGTGGACCGGGCGGGGTCCCGCAGGGCGGGACCCCAGGCCTGCCTGGAAACTCCAAGCGCGAGAAGCGGGAGACCCCAGGGACGCCCGCCGCTGGCCAGGGGCGGGCCGGTCAGAGAAGGCGAGGAGCCGCACGTCTGGCATGCACGTTGCTGGGGAGTCGGAGGGTCGCATAGTACCGAGGAAGCGCCCGAACGAAGGCGGGTAGGGAACCGCTGGAGGAGGGGGTGGAGGGAAGGCGACCGGCCAAGGAGAACATCGCGTGCTCTGCCGTGGCCGGACACCGAGCCGGGCTATTCACGGCGTAGGGGCTGCTGGGTGTGCGCGCAGCGTCGCGCTTCGACGTTGGTATCCAAGGCAGGAGCCGTATGAGGTAATTCTTCCAGTACGGATCTGTGCGGGGGGCGTCGGGTAACCGCCGTCCCTACCGCGACAGGCTGAAGGGCAGGTTCCAGGCGCATTGCTGAATTCAGAAGTATGAATTGTGAATTATGGGTTGTGAGTTGCCTTCTTACTTCTGGCCACCGCCGACCGCCGACTGCCGACTGCCTACTGCTTACTGCCTACTGCTTACTGCCTACTGCATTCTGCTTACTGCCTTCTGCTTTCGAGGAGCTGGCGGGACTCTTGGCCCATACGGCAGTATACGACAAGATGTCATCTTGGCGGGGGAAGAAGGAACCCTGGTAACTTTGAAAATTGACGGAGCGACGCGGGAATGTTGTTGAAAACAAAGGACCTGGGTCGGAGGCCGCGGGGAGAAGCGGGAATGTTATAGAAAACAAAGGTAGTTACGCGTCGAAAGCGGGGATATTGTTGAAAAGAAAGGTGGTTAGTTGCCGGTAGGTGGTAGGCGGTATGAGGTGAGTGGTAGGTGGGGCATCGAGATCATCAAACCGGCAGCTTGACGCTTCGCGCCCCACCACAGAACGCGCAGGAGGGCGGAAGAGGAACCACGCTGGTGAGTTCAACTTCCGAACTTAGGTATTCTCGTCGAACCGGCTCCTCCTGAAGGAGGTCTGTACTGAGATACTTCTTGTTGTCATCGGCGAACACGGTCACCACCACTGCATCCCCACCCAAGGACTCCTGCACTTGCAATGCAGCCAGAAGGTTGCACCCGGAAGAGATACCCACGCCCAGCGCGAGGCTCTTCGCCAGCTTTTGTGCCATCAGCACTGCATCTCCGTCGGCCACTGCGATGACTCCGTCTAATTCCGCCAAGTTGACGATCGCAGGAATGAACTCATCGGAGATTCCCTGAATTCTGTGCTTGCCCACTTTGCACCCGGTGGAGAGCGTTGGCGACTCGGCCGGCTCTACCGGATGAATCTGAACGGCAGGGTTCTGGCGTCGCAGGAAACGCCCGACGCCCATGACGGTCCCGCCCGTTCCAACTCCGGCGACAAAAGCATCCGGTTTCAGTCCGGCCTCCGACAACTGCGCCCAGATTTCCGGACCCGTTGTGGTTTCATGGGCCTGGATGTTGGCCTGATTAGAGAACTGGCGAGGAAGAAACACGCTCTTGGGGTCGGCGCTGGCAAGTTCTTCGGCCATACGGATACTGCCCAGGAACCCTCCTTGTTCTGCTCCGACCAGGACAATGTCAGCGCCATAGCTCCTGATCAGCCTTCTTCTTTCCTGGCTCATCCAGTCCGGCATAAAAATCGTTACTGGATGCCCCAGAGCGTGGCCGAGCGCGGCAAAGGCGATCCCCGTATTCCCGCTGGTCGCCTCGGCAATTCGTTGCCCAGGACGTAGAGAACCGTCGGCGTACGCGCGCTTCAGGATGTGCAGCGCCATGCGATCCTTGATGCTGCCTGTGAGGTTAAGCTGTTCGCACTTCGCATAGATGACCCGGCGCTTGCCTCGGAACGTAAGCCCGATTCCCAAAAGAGGCGTGTTGCCGATTAGGCGGGACAATCCCTCGAGCCTCTCATCCAACATTTCCATTATCGACCTCCGGCCCGACCGATAATCTACACCTGACCCCCGCTGAACGCAATCGCCAGCCGGGTTTGCAGCGCGCGGGAACCTTGATAATCGACCTTCTGCATCAGCCTGAGGAACGGTGGAACGAGGTTGGTGAACAGACGACGTGAAGTACTTCTTCAGTGCTTTGTGCTTGGAGGCCTTCTTGGACATACTACCTCCTCCATCCAGCCGAGCTCTTCTCAATGCTCGTAAGACGTTCATGGATACATCTGGAGAGTATGACAGGACTGACTGGTAAACTCTTCGGACCCTTCGACGAATGTCACCTCTTTGTACTGGCCCGGGTGGATATTTGAATGCAAGGTGCCACTAAGGCACTCGATCCTAAACTTGGGAAAGGTCCAACGAGTAACATAGTAGAGTCCCCAGTGACCTTGACAGGTTCGTGTCTTGTCAGTGGCAGGTCCATAAATCTGTTCTAACCCTGGCACGATCAGAGCAGGCTGAGCAGGGTCGGAGTAATAGAAGAGGAAATGGATCTTAACAAGTCTGTTGTCTCTAAACCAGGCTATTTCCTCTATATCCCGTGACTCTGGGAGCCACCTGGAAGGGTGTTGAAACGTACAATAACGGAGGGGATCTGTAGGTCCTACAGCTATTAAGTGTGCGCAGTCTCCGTGCAATATCGAACTGAATTGCTTAGGGGTCAGACCAAGCAGAGACTCCGGCTTTCTAGGGTCCGCAGCTCCCGGACCAGGAGCTGATGTGCACCCTGTAAGTACCAGAGTACATAATACTAAGGCAAGTCGTTTCACACTCCTCCTTTACTTCTTCCATCCAGCCGATGATTTCAGCCGATACATCATCGGCCGGCTTTCTTCAGAATCTGTTGAGCCAGCCAAACCTTCAGCATGCATCAGCAGTCCCTGGTCGGACTTGGCCGGGTGCCATACACTCATGTAGTTCAGGACACCCCCTGCAGAGCTGAATACCGCAAGTTTAGCCCCCTAGCCATGCTCACACTCTTACGTAAGTTAGAGGCCTAATACCATAGTACGTGTGTACCGTACCGGCATTTTGTAGATGAAATATTGTCGCACGAATGGACTGAGCTGGAGCGGCAAGCGTAGAGCAGACGTGCTCTTTACGTCTGCGGCTTTACGAGTTTCCCCAGCCTCTGATGAGCGGCTACAAGAAGGGACGCCCTTGGCCTGCCAAGAACTGATTGATCCCATGACACCGACCGGCCCGGGCTCATCCTGGGACGGTTCTGTGTGCAGGGACTGGAGGTTCCCCGAAATCGGCAGTCAGGTGCATACTCGCGAGTATGCTCGAAGGCAGATGCTAGTGACTGAATCGTTACCACCTTGCTTGCTGGCAGATTTACACCTCTCTGGGCTGCCGGAGTCGTTCGGGATGCAAAGGATGAAAAAACGCTCCAAGGGAGGCGGTTGGGCGTAGAATGGATGCCGGCCAGGATGCCAAAACGGAAATCTTCGCCTATCTCTTAGACAAGGAGGAATTATGTCCAAGCAGGAAATTTCCCGTCGTGAGTTCATCGGGCGCACCGTAGGGGGCGCGGCAGCGGCCAGCCTGGGATTAGGGGCGCCTGCACTTGGCCGTGTGGCGTCGCCCAACGAGAAGATCACGGTGGGCGTGATCGGGGCCGGAATCCGCGGGCTGGAAAACATGCAGAGCTTGTTGAATGCGGGCGCCCATGTGGCCGTGGTCTGTGACCTTTACGACGGCCACTTCCGTCGCGCGCAGGAGATCCAGGCCAACACGCCTACGACGCGCGACTATCGCCAGGTGCTTGATCGCAAGGATATCGACGCCGTGTTGATTGCCACTTCCGACCACTGGCACAAGCCGATTGCCGTCGAGGCCATGAAAGCCGGCAAAGATGTTTACTGCGAAAAGCCCATGACGCATACCATTCCCGAAGCGCTGGAAATGGTGAAGGTGTCAAAAGAGACCGGCCGCGTGGTGCAGGTGGGCAGCCAGAGCCTCAGCATGCAGTCCACGCATTGGGGCAAGCGGCGTCTGGACGCGGGCGACATTGGCAAGGTCTTCATGGTGCAGTGCGAGATTTATCGGCCCGACCCGGTGGGCGCCTGGAAGTATCCCGTGCCGCCCGACGCCACGCCGCAGACGGTCGACTGGGAGCGTTACCTGGGCAGCGCGCCCCAGCGGCCTTTCGACGCCGCGCGCTTCTTCCAGTTCCGCAACTGGTGGGACTACGGCACGGGCATCGCGGGCGACGAGTATGTCCACCTGCTCTCGCGTGTTCACTACTTGATGAACGTCCAGTATCCCCTGAGCGGCGTCGCGAACGGCGGCATCTACAAGTGGATCGGCGACCGCGAAGTGCCCGACATCCACAACACGCTTTACGACTACGGCACTTTCCAGGTGGTGGTGATGTCGAATCTGGTCTCCAACTGGGACGGCGGCGAGATTGTGCGCTTTATGGGCGACAAGGGTACGGTGGTGCTCACCGAGGAGTCCGCGCAGTTGAAGCCTTACGATGAGGAGTGGAGCTTCAGCTATCCGCTGGAGTCTTGGCCCAAGGACACCAAAGGTCCGTTCATCGCCGCGCACAAGAACGACCCGACCGCGGATGTTGGCACCTATGAGAAGCAACCGCGCCGCAAGACGCAATTCACGGGGCAGACCGCCGAGGGCACCGAGGACCACATGCGCAACTGGTTCGAGGCCATCAAGACGCGTAAGCAGCCGATCGAAAATGTGGACTTTGGCTGCGGCACGGCGGTGGCGTGCCACATGGCCAATATCTCCTACCACGAGAAGCAGCGCGTTTTCTGGAACGCGGAGAAGGGCGAGCTTACCGGCGACAAAGGCCCCGTCGACATGTACTGGCCGGGCGGGGAGAAGGCTGCGTAGCAACCCCGGCGCCACAAAACACCCTCACGCGGAGCGGAGCACGGAAGTGGTTCCGCTCCGGGCACTCCCGCCGGCGCAGGGCTCTCCCCTGGCGATTGTATTCCGGTGTAGGGATGCCGGCCAGGATGGCAAAACGGAAATCTTGGTCTATCACCTCGTTTGCGTCACGGAGCGAATTCATTCGCACCAACGATTTGCTGAGGAGTAACGAGCTTATGGATAAAAACACCCGTCGGCAGTTCCTCAAGAACTCGGCTGTGCTGGCTGCGGGCGCAGCCACGCTTGCCTGGAATGATACTCTCTGGCCGGCCACCGAGCCGCATTTGACCTTTCCCACCCAGGCCCGCGAGCGCATCGCGGTGGCCTCCTGGCCCTTCCGCATGTTCATTGAAGCTCCTGCCAACAAATGGGCCCGCGATCCGAAGTTGCCTGGTATGGACCTGACGGAGTTTCCCGCCATGGTCGTAAAGCGCTTTGGCATTCACAACTTTGAACCCCTGGACCAGCACTTTCCTTCCACTGACTCGGTTTACCTCAAGAAGTTTCGCGCGGCGGTGGAAAAGGCCGGTTGTCACGTGGTGGATATCCCGTGTGACGTGAAAGCCAGCTTCTACCACACGGACCCCGCCAAGCGCAAGGTGGCGGTGGAGGATGGCAAGAAATGGGTAAACATCGCGGTCGAGCTCGGCTCGCCCAGCATCCGCACCCATATTGGAGGTCCTCCCAAACTGACTCCCGACGTTGACCGCACCGCAGAGAGCCTGACGCAACTGGCCGAGTACGGCGCTACCAAGAACATCATCGTGGCGCTTGAGAATGACGACAACCGCACGGAGGATCCCTTTTTCATCGTGAAGGTCCTCGAGAAAGTGAACAGCCCCTACCTGCGCGCTTTGCCGGATTTCTGCAATTCCATGATGACCCACGACCAGGACTTCAACAATCGCGCCATGGAAGCCATGTTCAAGCACGCTTACAATATTGCGCATATGAAGGATGAAGAAGGCGATGATAAGGGCAAGTTCCACACTGTCGATGTGGCTAAGTGTTTTGAGATCGCGCAGGCGCAAGGTTACCGCGGCTACTTCTCCATGGAATGGGAGGGCAACGGTGAGCCGTACGCCGGCACCCAGAGACTCATCGACGAGACCCTGAAGTATCTCCGCTAACTCCCCCTGGGCCAGACCATTATTTGAAACGCGCAGGCGGGACGCTCGCCGGATCCGACCGACTCTCTGCCTTGAACCGAACTGTCGAGATTCCCTATTGAGCCCCCGGTCTTGCCGTGGAGGCAGGGATCCGCTGTTCCTCAGGCTGGCACAACAAGATTAGCCGAACTTTCGCAGTTGAGGGGTCATTGAGGCAGTAAGTGTTGTGTTTTCAGCAAAGCGGTCTCGAAGGTCTACACTACATTTTCAACTCCAGTGTGGCCGCCGAGTCCTGTTCCGACGCCT
>JBEKME010000093.1:0-23809 GCA_050008675.1 Terriglobia bacterium | reverse complement strand
TTACTTCAAGGCCAAAAAGCAGTTCTCCAGCGGCGTGGTGGAGGGTCTCAACAACAAAGCCAAAGTCACCATGAGAAAATCCTACGGCTTCCGAACCTTTCGCATTACCGAACTCGCACTCTATCACGCACTTGGCAAGCTGCCCGAGCCTGAACTAACCCATGAATTCTACTGACGAGTCAACAAAGTAATGCTAGGGATGATGCGGGGCGGTGATCCGTCGGGTTCTCGAGACGCTGGGGTTCGAGGGGGAGTATCCATCGCCTAGGTAGGCCCTGCATGCCTCCGGCACCGAGTCTCTATAAACACTCTATGCCCCCTCGGGTAACCGAAGAAAGCTATAGGCCACGAGTCTCCGATAGGACCATGGTTGGCAACTCTGCCACCCTCACGCTTACCGGTTTCGGGAACCGAAGGGCGCCGTTGCGACGGTGAAATGAAATCACAGGAGGGAAGAGAGTCTTGTCGCTTCGGCCAACGAAGCGAACCAGGACCGCAAGCTCGAGCAAGGACACTCGCACATCGGGGGTGCCCGTTCAAGCAGTGGGGGTGGATGCCGAGACGAAAATATCTCCGGTGCCGAGCCGAAGGGGGAGTATTTCTCTTGACATCCCCTTTTATAGGGCCAGGCGACAAGCCAGGAACTTCTCCCCGCCAGGCCATCCTGACGCCGGCCGAATAAGTGGTGATAAACGGATATCGCTAGATTCTTGGCTCAGGATGTGAACGCTGACTTGTCCAAAGGAGGCCCCGTGAGCGAGGATCTGGAAAAACTGAAACGGCGTCTGCCGCCGCTCGATTATCTGCAGCAGCGGAACTAAAGCGGCCGGCCCGCAGGTCAGGGCTCCGAGTTCGTCGGACTCTGTCCCCTGCACACTGCTTGACTGTTCTCGTGTCAGATTTCCGGAACGTGGTACTGCTGGGTTCGCCATTTGGTCTGGTTATCCAGATAACTTTTAGCCATGGACCGAGTCAACGTCTAGCTATCATATTGTATCTAAGCAAGTTATAAGAAATATTCACAGTAAGCAAAAAAAGGCTTGACAGCCGACAATTCTAGTTGTATAGATTTGCATTTGGAGCAATGAGAGTGAGAGACTCCACATTGCGTGGCTGGCGCGGGGACAGTGCTAGGCTGACAAGCCCCACATACGGAATACAACTTGGCAAGGAGGATTATGACCCCTCAAATGGCCGAGGCAGCTGTGCAAGAGGCAATTTCAAAGCTCAGCGAATTGCGGGTCGAGAAAGACTCCCGTATACCGATCTACGTTCAAGTCTGTGAGGGATTGCGGACTCTCCTACACACGCTTCCTCCGGAAACACGTCTACCTTCCAGCAGGGAGTTGTGCGATCAGCTCGCAATCAGCCGGATGACCCTTCGACAGGCGTTCGACCTGCTCGAGCGCGAGGGGCTATTGGAGGCCCGCCGGGGCAAGGGCACCTTTGTGGCACACGCACGGGTAGAGAAGAGCCTCACCGAGATGAGGGGATTTAGGGAGGAGATGTTATTGCGCGGGAAGGTACCTACAACGCGCTTACTTGCGTTCCGCGTGACGCGGCCGAGCCTTGCTGCGCGTGAATTTTTCGGCTTTGGGGGTAACGAGAAGGTATACGAGATTCGCCGGCTTCGCTTTGCTGACGGTGTTCCGCTCGCGATTGAAGATGTCGAGTTGCCGTTGAACCTGTGTCCAGAACTGGACCCGGTTAACCTCGCATCCGAGTCGCTTTACGCCATCCTTGCTAAGAAGTACGGGGTCAGTTTGGCGTGCTGCGTGGATGAGATTTCCGCCTTGCTCCCGACGAAAGAGCAGAAGGTACTGCTCGGCATCGATCACCCCGTTGCGTTGTTGAAAATGAGGAGGCGGAGCTACGCGTCAAATGGCCAGCCGGTGGAACTGGCGATTACCCTATACCGCGGCGATATGCATACGGCTTTGGTTCGCGCTACCAGGGTAATTGGGGCCGCAAAATAGCCTTCTACGGCTTGCGGCGAGCGGGGCCAGAGCACCAGGCTACCGCAAAGGTTGAGGTGGACTCGGAAAACGAGTCAGAGTTTCTCGTGTGGGGCGGGCTCAGACTGCCACGAACCGGAGGCCGCTCGTGCGAGCGCATTGAGTTGATCAAAGGGAGGAGACCATGAAAATTCTATTGTCGTGCGCATTGATGTTGGTTTCGGCCTCATTGGCGCTGGGCCAAAATGGCCAGATCACGGGTCGCGTCACCGATTCGACAGGTGCCATTATGCCAGGGGTAACCGTGACGGTCACGAATGTCGCAACCGGAGTTGCCAACAGGACGGCCTCGAACGCCGAAGGTTACTACAACGTCTTGTCTCTTCCTCCCGGCCAGTACAGTGCCGAGGTGCAGATGCAAGGCTTCAAACCCATGGTTCGTGACGGCATCATCCTGACGGTTGACCAGGTACAACGGATTGATTTCACGATGGTGGTCGGTGACGTAAATGAACGGATTGAGGTTAAAGCAACTGCTGGGTTGCTCGACACGGCTACGACGTCGGTCAGCACGCTCGTCCCCGAGCAAAAGATCCTCGACCTGCCGCTAAACGGACGCAATCCGATGGCACTGATGAACTTGGTGGCAGGCGTGCGAACTGAGGCCAACTTCGGGGGGCTACCCATCTCCAGCTACAACACTGGCGCAGCCGTGATCGGCGGAGGACCGCCCGTGTCTAACAGTTATATGATCGATGGCATAGCCGACGAAGTTCCCTTCTCCGGTGCAGCACTCGTGACCCTGTCGGTGGACGCGACGGAGGAGTTCCGTATCGTTACACACAATCTGGGCGCAGAATATGGGCGCACTGGTGGTGGGCTGATCAACTTCATCAGCAAGTCTGGCACGAACGAGTTCCACGGCACCGCTTATGAATTCCTCCGCAACAAAGTTTTGAACGCCAACGATTTCTTCGCCAACCTTGCCGGAGCTAAAGTGGCGCCGCTCGTTTTCAATGAGTACGGCGCCACCCTGGGCGGCCCGGTGGTCAAGAATAAGACGTTCTTTTTTTTCAACTGGGAGGAGTTCAGGCAGCGAACGTTGAGCCAGTCTTTCTGGACCGTGCCGACCGCGGCAGAGCGGACCGGTGACTTCAGTCAGACATACAATTCTGCAGGGGAGCTTATTACCATCTATGATCCTCTCACGACGCGGCCGAATCCAGCTGTTCCCAACCAATGGATCCGCGATCCCTTTCAAGGCAACAAAATCCCTTCCGACCGCATCAGCCCCGTCGCGGCTGCGGTGACAAAGTCTTACCCCAGCCCGAATCGAGCCGGCAATCCCTTTACGGGTGCCAACAACTTCTACGGCCAAGCGCCGACCCCCATCGACAAGCGAATACTGGGCATCAGAATGGACCACGACTTCACGCCGAACAAAAGACTCTCCGGGCGCTATACCCACGACAACACGAATTGGGGGACCCCGAACTGGTATGGCGACATTGCCGATACGGACGCCTCTCCCCGCGTATTGAAACGGAAAAGCGGGATGTTAAGTTATGTCGACGCGATTCGCCCCGATCTATTGGTGGAGGCGCGGACTGGCGTCAACCGCTACGTGAACAACACGATTACCAGGAGTTTTGGTATGGACCTGACGAGCCTCGGGCTTCCATCTAGCATCGCTTCTGTGATGCAACCGATCTTCCCACGCTTTACGCCAGGAGATGTTTCCGCCATTGGGGCCCGACAGAACGACCAGTGTGTCCAGGCGGACACGGCCTGGAGCGGCATGGTATCGCTCAGCAAGGTTAGTGGCGGGCACACGCTAAAGGTCGGCTTCGAGTCGCGCGTGTACCGGGATAACGCCAATTGCGGTACGTCCCAGCTCTCGTTCAGTAGCGGGCGATCATTTACGCAAGGACCAGATGCTCTTGCACCCACCAATATGGCCGGTTATGGTTATGCTAGCTTCCTGCTGGGGAACAGCCAAGGATCAGCCACCCTGTCAAATCCTGAAACATTCCAATATAAATACTGGGCGGCGTACGGACAAGATACTTGGAAGATAACGCCGAGGCTAACGTTGGACCTTGGGCTGCGCTGGGACGCGGATGAGGGCTTGACGGATCGCTACAACGCCCTCACCAACTTCGCTCCGAATCTCATCACAAACGTGGGCAACGTCGCGTTGCGGGGAGGCGCCATTTTCCCGGGAGCCAATGGCTCCCCACGGACGATGCGCAACGTTAGCTGGACTGACTTTCAGCCCCGGCTTGGCTTCGCTTATCAGGTGATGCCGAAGACCTCGGTCCGTGGCGGCTACGGAATCGTGTACCTCCCCGATACGGGAATCATAAGCTCTTCTACAATGAGCGGCTTCTCTACCTCGACGCCGATGATCGGCACTTACAACTACCTCCCCTATTCCACGCTGAGTAACCCCTTCCCGCAAGGCATCCAGCCGGTTTACGGCAGCTCTTTGGGCGGCTCGACGGGATTGGGTACTGACTTTTATGGCGCATTGCGCAACATGCAGAGGGGCTACGTTGAGCAGTGGAACTTCAACGTGCAGCGCGAGGTCGGCAGGAGCTGGATAGTGGAACTCGGTTACGAGGGCAACCACGGAGTGGAGCTACCGGGAGATCTCGAGTTGGATTACATCACTGCCCAAGACCGTGCCCTCGGCTCGCAACTACTGGAAATAGTGCCCAATCCGTACTACGGCGTAATCAACAGTGGCCCGCTCAGCTTACCGCAAGTGACTCGCGGTGCTCTGGTGACGCAATACCCCCAATTTACGAGTGTGACGGGTTATAGCAGTTGGGTCAACTCGAACTATCAAGCCTTCACCTCTCGCATCGAGAAGCGGTTTTCCGCCGGCTTCTCAACTCTTGTGTCCTATACGTGGTCAAAGCTGCTCGATAACAACGAGGGATCAGGTGACAACACCGGTGGTTTCAACATAACACCTAATGCTTATGCCGCCACATCATTTGGCACCAATGACATTCAAGACTACGGCAACCTCCGTGGTGAGAAATCAGTATCGACCAGCAATCTGCCACAGCGCCTGGTCGTTACAAATACTTGGGCTTTGCCGTTCGGGAAAACTGGCGGTCGGATGTACCGCAATACGATTGGTGGATGGCAGGCAAACTCGATCCTGACGCTACAAAGCGGCGACCCTATTGGTATCGAGGCTCCGGCCCCAAGTTATGGGGGCACCCGCCCAAACTGCGTGGCCAACCCCACCCTCTCTAATTCAACCATCGACGAGTGGTTTAATACGAACGCGTTTGCACCGATTGCTCCGTATACCATGGGCAATTGCCCGCGCAACCTTCCGAACACGCGAAGCGCTGCGCTATTCAACTGGGACTTCTCGGTTTTCAAGACGCTCAATCTCTTTGAACGAGTCCGGATGGAATTACGCGGCGAGTTCTTCAATATCCTCAATCACCCAGTTATGGGACCGCCGGACTCGTACCTGAGCGACTCTACGTTCGGCATGGTCAACGTCGCGGCAAACAATCCGCGGGCAGTCCAACTCGCGTTGAAGGTCATCTGGTAGCGTCTTGGTTAAGCGTGAAATGGAGAGTCGCCGTTTGGGATAAGCTACTGAATTCCGCCGCTGCGCGGTGGGAGTTTTCAAGGCGCCGGGGTCCATTGCTCGATGCGGCCTGGGCGTGACGTGGGGATTCAGGATTGTCCATCCCGCAGCCGCATGATCGGATGCCCTCGACCGCATCGAGGCGATGGGCCCGCTAGGTTATTCCTCGGCAGGGTTGCTCTCCAGCAGGCCCCGTTTCACCCGGCGGCCTCAGTTGACTGCCACCGTGGAGGAGTTGACGGTTCGATTACGGAGTCCGAGGCTTACTATCGCTTGGCGATGGGCTTCCTTCTGGGCTTTCGGAACCAGGATGCAAGTGATGTGCTGACGGAAGGCCTGCGGTTGATTCCCAACTCACCCCGACTCCTGTTTGCGAAGGGTCTGGTTGATGAAGAAATGAGCCGATACCACGAGGCCATTGAATACCTGCGAAAGTCAGTCGAGGCAAACCACGATCAGCCCACAGTTTGGTCCGTCCTGGGCGATCTCTACGTAAGGCTGAGACAATACCAGCAGGGCGCCGAGGCTTACAATCTTGCTATCCACCTGGGGCCCCCCTCCGATACTATGCTTAAATACACCGACCTCTTGACCCATCTTCAACAGTTTGAAGAAGCGGGCAAGCTGCTTCAACAGGTCGCAAAAGGCCACCCGTGCCAAGCGCTGGCTTACCTCAGCCTGCGAAAGTTGTATAGCGCACAAAAATCATATCCTCGGGCTGAGAGAGTGCTGCGGTAAGCTGTCGGGCGCGACGCTGATGATGTGGATGCTCACGCGCCACTTACCATCACGCTTCAGCACTTGGGGCGTCTCAACGAAGCAAGACGCGAGGGCGATTTGGCTATCGGACAAAAGGCGCTCGCCCACCAACGCGAGCGCGCCGCACGCCTGGGGGCGGTACACGTTCCGCAGACAACTGCCTCCGAGGGTGGACCAGGCCCTAAAGTGGGCCTGGACTAAGGCGCTAGCGCGTGTCAGGACTTTCATGGCCCATACGCTCGTTTTGGCGATTTCCACGCTCGGGTGGTCTAACCGGTCCACCCACCGCAGTACGGTCCTATAAACGGAGGTGATCCGTCAGCTCCGTCTTACACCAGGAAGCGGAGTTTTCGCTGTTCTTAGACGCTCGTCGGTCTGAGGTGAAGCTTCGTTAGAGTTATGTGTGTCGTTGTCATTGGCGGGACAGGCCACATAAGTACGTACCTCGTCCCGCAGATTGTGGAAGCTGACCAGGGGGCAACCTGTGTCAGCCGCTGCCAAAGGAAGCCTTACCACCCACACGGGGCGTGGGCCCACATTGCGCATTCTCCGAACTGTGGTATCGTGAAGGCGCTGAGCCTTCTCAATTATCGGTAGCGTTACACCTCGCTGCAGGCTGGTCAGGAGTCTGTGCAGTGGTTGATTCAACATGGAGTCGTTCAGATCTCCGACTGCATTTGAATCGTGGCTGGTCATCTGTATTTTAAGGCGACGAGGAGGAACACCTCGGGTACGCTGATGAAGGTCGAGGACAAGGAGGTTCTTATGACCATTGATCCGAAAGAAGAAGGTAAGCTGCCTCACGAGAACCATCAAGCCAGAAAAATGAGCCGTAGGAAATTCATCGGCTGGAGTTCCCTGGTCGCGGGGTGGGCTAGGTTGCCTTTCGGGACTCCAGCGGCGAGCTTCGGCGCGCCGTCTGGCAGGGCCACGAGCGGGCCCAAAATGGCGACGCTCTTAGACGACGGAGAATTTGAGTGTGGCGGTTTGGGCTGGCAGCTTGGCGAAGGGGCCACAGTCATTACAGTAGCTGACGCTCCCAGTGACAAGGCGCTTTATGTGAAGAGCAACGGGACCTCCACAACTCGAGCCGTCATTCTCTCACCCGATCCCGGAACGACTTACACCATTCATGGCTTCATACGCACCAGCGGAGTGAAGCCTCTCGAACCAGGTGGATGTGCGCTTATGTCGCTCAACCAGTTTGATCGTGGGGCGGCGCTCGTAGGCGAAAAGAACTTCGCCAAGCTCACCGGTACCCATGGCTGGACTCCCTTTTCTTTCACTTTCAAGTGCGAGCCATTGGTGTGGTGGTTTGAGCTGTCGCTCGGCTTGTACCGCGCGGAAGGCGAAGCTTGGTTTGCCAATATCAGCCTGGTGGAAGGCGCGACGCCCGGCAAATCCGTCGTCCCTCGTGAAGAGGAACCTGGCTATCCCACGCCGAAACGGGAAGCACTTGCCAACGTGGTGATTTTCAGGGATACCGTTCCCATAGATGGGACTCCGTCCGACCCGGATGTGCTGGGCCGGGTTCTGAAGGGAGCGGGATACGAAGTGGAGTACCTCCGGGGCGATGAACTCGCAAATCCCGGAAAACTGAATCGTCAGCGCGTTGACATTCTCGTGCTTCCCTACGGGCCTTCCTTTCCTGCGCCCGCACAAAAGACGCTCGTTTCCTTCTTGAGGCAAGGTGGGAGCTTCTTCTCGACTGGCGGATATGCCTTCAACGTTCCGCTGCTGAAAAGAAGCGGTCGTTGGGTTAGCGCGGCGGAAGTGCTGGCCGCTGACGCCGGAGCGGAAACTGTCCCGGAAGGCGATTTCGAGAACACAATCGAGGCGTGCACCACTGCCGGCTGGAAGGTCGTCAATCTCTTGGCCTGTTCAATCGACCCCGGCCAGGCCCATGACGGACGCCAGTCTGCGAAGGTCACGCTGGGCGAGGATGGCTGGTGGAAGGATGTCTTCTTTGAGTTCGAAGCAGGGGGAATCAAGGACCGTGACCAATTCGTATTCTCGTGCTGGGCCAAGACGGAAAACGTGAGTGACCGGTTTGATGGGTATGCGTACATCAACCTCGAACAGCTCGACGCGTCCCACGGATCCATCTATGAGGTGAAGCCAGAGGTTGTGCGCCTGCGTGGCACGAATGATTGGAAACTCTGCCAGCGCGCGACAGTGGTCAACCCAGACGCCAAATGGATTCGCGTCAGATTCGGCCTCACCAGAACCGTTGGCACGCTCTGGGTCGATGGCGTGAGCCTTCGGAAGAAGTTTCCGGAGATCCGCATCAATACCGCTCGAGGGAATCCGTGCAACGAGTTACGGATTACCCGCGACCAGATCGGCGTGTTTGACGCCGACTATCGTCTTCGCCGGGTGGCCTACCTCGCCACAGCGCCAAACCAGGAAATCGTAAAGACCCCACTGCGCATCGTGGGCGCCGCTGCCGGATACGCGGCCAGCGGAGTGCTCGGGACTCAAAATGCGCGCTGGACTCCGCTCGTGAATGCCTACGACCGTTACGGGAGACTGCGAGGCGCCGCCGGCGCTCTGACGCGTCACCACAACGGCTTTTACCGGAAAAGCCACTGGGCTTTCTTTGGGGTCGAGAACCGCGACCTCTTCCCGGCCGGTGATCCCAAGGCCAAGGCCCTTCTACTGGAAGTCTTCGATGCGCTGCGGCGGAAGACCTTCCTGCACGATGCAAGAACCAATTATGCGTCTTACCGGGAGGGAGAGCCGGTTCGGGTTTTCGACCGGGTGAGCAACTTCAGCAGCCAGAGCCGAAGGGTCTCGGCGACTATTACCATTTTCAGCGAGCCACGGAGGGACCAAGTCTTCCAGCATACGGTCGATCTTGAGTTGCAACCTGACCGGACCTTGCCGATCGAGACGGTTTGGAGACCTCGAGAATTCGATGCGCGGCGTTACACGGTCGTCGTTGAACTCTCGGAGTCCGGCCGGAAGGTTGACCGCGTAGAAACCGGCTTCCTGGTCTGGGATGAAACCGTACTTCGCAGCGGTTTCCCGCTCAAGTACCGGGACAACTACCTCCGCTTCAACGATCGCACGATTTTCATGCAGGGTTCTGATGACTATCGCCATGTGTTCATCAACCGGTACGAGAATCCAAAAACCTGGTATGACGACATTTCCAAGTACCGCGACCATTTCCTGACCGTGTACGAGAACCTTCTGGGTGCGCGGGGCATCGACGACGTGCCACCTGAGGCCCACTGGCGACAAATCGACGCGATGATCCAGATCTGTCATGAATTCAAGATGGTTTTCTTCCCCTGCCTGTTCCTCGCCTCTAACACGGCCGTCGAAAACAGCGAGTTGAGGCACCAGCAGGAATTCTGCAAGGAGTTTGCGAAACGCTACGGGCTGAGTTCAGCCCTGATCTATTACCTCAACGGCGACCTGCAGCTGCGTGACCCGAACCTTCCCGACCTGCGGGCCATCTTCAACGACTACCTCAGGCGGAAGTATGGCACCCAGGAGCGCCTCGCCGAGGCATGGGACGTGTCGCCTCCCAAGGAATCCCTGGGCTGGATTGCCCCGCTCGGCGGCAGCGCGCGCTGGGATGATGTGCGCACCTTCGATAATTTCCTCTTTCGAGTCGATGTGCTGCGGCGCTGGCTGGATGCGATGGCCCAAGCGATTCGGGAGACGGACCCGGCTCATCCCATCACGGCGGAGTTCTACCAAGGACAGTCGGAAGGGATCGACGTCGTGACGGCCATCGGCAGCCTGACGCTCGGAAACATCGGGTACTTCGACGACCCCGGCGAAGAACTATACCGTTTCCCGCCGACCTTCCGCTTCACGGATATGCGTGCGCGCGGGAAGTCGATCAACGCGGGTGAGTTTGGCGTGAAGATCCACCCGGCCTGGAAAGATGCCGGTGGCTACTATACCACCCGCAGCGAGACGGAGGAAAACCAGCTCTACCTTGCCATCCCGCATTATACCGTCGGGCTTGGAGGATCGAAGGTACAGAACTGGTGCTGGAAGTATCCGGCCGATCTACCTTTTGAGTGGGGTATAAATTACCCGTGCGACACTGTGAGCCGTGATGCATTGCTCTACTACCGCAATACGGGCCTGTTCTTCCGGCAGTTCGACTTGAAGTACGAGAGTCCCGAGGTCTTTTTCTTGATCGCCGACAATCACCGTATGGGCGGTCAGGGTGAGACCATCCGCCAGGCGCAACTCAACGCCATCGAATACCTGCTCGATGTGCACTGCAACTTTGCTTCGATTGATGAGTTCCACCTAGAAGAACTGCCATCCAGTTGCAAAGTTTTGGTTTACCCACTTCCTTTCTGCCCGGATGATGCCGTCATTGATCGCCTCCTGACGTTCGTCAAAGGCGGTGGGACCCTTTATGTTTCCGGCGATATTTCTTACGACCCGGAGCGCAAGCGCACGAGGACCGACAGGTTTGGCAAGCTGCTGGGAGTCGAGTTCCTGAAAGAAAACTATTCCAATATACAGTTCGAAGGGAACAAGGCCCGAATTCAGATTTCGCAACCATTCTTCAATTTCAAGGACTATGACGGCTATCCCTGCATTCAGGTGAAGCCGCTCAGCGCCGAAGTGATTGCACGGACATCTGATGGACAAGCGGTGATCCTGACCGGCAAGGTTGGGAGCGGTTGCGTCTTCTACTCGACCGACGTGGTCGAGCTGCACGCACCGGCGCGCACCACGGACCTTGGCCGAATGATTTATGCTGGCTTCCTCGAATGGGCAGGGGTGAAGCGGCCGGCGCTCCGGCCGGATGATCCCTCCGTGCATCTCTTCCGGTCGGTCACAAGCCAGGGCGAAGAGCTGTTCACTCTCGTGAATCGAAACGACTCCGTTCCCATGCAGCAGATACGCTTTTCTACTTCCACAGGCGAGGTTAGCCTGGATGTCGCGCAGCGGATGACCGGAGCCGTAGCCGTCACAGGTAGCGGCGCTATTCAGTCTATTGAAACCTCAGGGGTTGCTAAGGGACACGGTGAGACTTACTGCCAAGCCGAACCGCACGTGATGTTATTCGCGCTCGACAGGAAAGATATTCGCCAGTCTAAAGCTCTGTGCCTGCTGCCCATGGGCGAGGGTCAAGTCCGAATCCGCAACACCGCACTAAAGGGTCCCACTGCCTTCCAACTGGGAGAGTTTCAGGGTGGCGTCTGGAAGCGTCTGGAGGACGGGCAACTGAATCCGCAAGATGGTTGGGTCGGACTTGAAATCACCAGCGACCGCAACCTAGGCATCGTTCTGATCGCTGGAACCGGAGACATGGAAACCGCTGTTGAGACGCTCACGAGGCTTCTCGACTACCAAAACTGAACCCGAATTCAGAAGCTGACTGGAACGGGGTCGTTGCGACTGACTGCCGGCCCGCCTCTGCCGCATGCGCGGCCTGCTGGTAGGGTCCGGATCAGGACGCTGATGAGAGTGACAAGGGTGGAAGAGGTCCTTTCAATTTTCCCGAACTTGGCGGAAGCCCAGGCGGCCATGCAGTGAAAAGCGGGGCTTAAGTGCTGGAAGCTAGGAACTGGGTGCTGCGGCAATTGGCGGAGGGTCATCTTACCCGGCGGCTGTTTGGAGCGATGGTGGGAAAGATCGATGGGACGCCGCTGCCGTCGCGATAGCCGAGGCTGCGGCACC
Source organism: Terriglobia bacterium (assembly GCA_050008675.1). Taxonomy (GTDB): domain Bacteria; phylum Acidobacteriota; class Terriglobia; order UBA7540; family UBA7540; genus CAVROP01. The sequence continues at coordinate 11,812 of JBEKME010000093.1, read as the reverse complement.
GAAGAAAACGATTCCGCTATCCTTTTCCGATTAAGAAGCCCTTCTCAAAAGCGACCCTCGCCCTGTCTTACATGGTAAAGTGGTGCTTTGACTAACAGGGAGATGATAAGTGTCAGATGCCACGAGATGAAGAGTACTTGGAACGCACGGACGATCCTGGCGTAGGATGTTGTGAACGCTTGGGGAGTGAACGCGCAAGCGGGCCACGCGGATTTGCTCGCCGATCATACCGGCCTAGTGGACAGCAAAAGGAGAACAGATGCAAAGACTATTGATGCTGTTGGCGATTGCGGGCTGCGTGATCGCAGCCGGACTGCAGGCCAATGAACACAAGACCGGGTTTAACAGCACGGATCTTCACATCGGCGCCGAGCCCCAGCTTTTCGTCGATAACTGGGACATCGAATCGGTCCAGTCGGTGACCCGGCGTTGGTACAAGCCGGCGCGCCAGGGCGATGGGCCAGTGCTGGCCAAAGACAAACCGTGGGAGATTTTCCCCTATTTCACATATAGCAATTACTGCGTCTTACGCGATCCGAAGGATGGTCTCTTCAAGTGTTGGTATGAGGATGCCAGTATGCGACAACCAGGAGAGTGGCCCTCTACCACCAGCCGTTTGCTCTATGCAGAAAGCCGCGATGGCATCCGTTGGGAGAAACCAGAACTCGATATCGTGTTCTACAACGGTAAGCCCACAAATATAGTCGCTGGCCGGGACTTCGGACAAGGCTCGTCGGAAAAGAATCCCTGGCCAAACGAAGGGGTCCACAGCGCGGCGATCATCATCGATCCCAACCCTCCCACGCCGGAGGAGCGGTTCCGCATGTGGTTTACACATGAGACCAGCCAAGCGGGTAGAACTGTTCACCAAGTGGCCTGTGCCCATTCCGTAGACGGCAAGCATTGGCTCCCCTACCCGTCGGGCCCGACCATGGGAAGCACCGAGAACGCGGGGGACGTATCCACCTTGTGGTATGACGCAGACAGCCGCGACTTCGTGATGAACACGCGAAAAGCCCCGATGTCCTACGTCGCGTGGTCCGACGTCAACCGCAAAACCCACCCTCTTGCGTTCGGATGGAGTCCATTTTACGCACCGCAGCGTCCGGACCTCATGAACAAACGCCGGATATTCCAGACGCGAAGCCACGACTTCATCCACTGGACCGAGCCGTTGGAGTTACTTTGCCCGGATGACGACTGGGACAATCTGGACGAGCAGTATTACGGCATGGGCCAGTTCCAGGTGGGCCGCCAGCACTTCGGCACACTCGGGGTATTCCGCCAGGCGGACAACGAAATGTACGTGCGCCTCGTGTACAGCCGCGATGGCTTGCACTGGAGCCCTGCCGACCGCGGCTTGCCTTTCCTGTCGCCGCGTGGACCCGCCCATTGGGATGCGCATATGGTTTCCATAGTTCCCGCGCCCATCGAAGTGGGCGGCCAACTCTGGTTCTTCCACGGTGGCACCTCCGGACATCACGATTACTGGATGTCGACCGAGAAGCTCGACGTCCCGGAAGCGCGCGATCTGGCTGCGGTGCATTTCGCCATGGGGCTGGCTACGCTGCGGCGTGATGGATTCTGTAGCCTCGACACAGGTGACGTCCGTCCCGGCGTAATCGCGACGCGGCCGGTGTTCAGCTCGGGGACGGCACTCTTCATCAACGCCCGTTGCCGTGCGGGCGGCTCGATCCGCGTGACCTTGACCGATCCGAACGGGCAAACACTGGAAGGGTGCGAACTGGCGAAGTGCGACCTTTTCACAGGAGACGACGTCAGTCATAAGGTCACCTGGCAGGGACGCGACTTAATCCCGGGGGCAAATACGTTCCGGCGGGTTGTTTTTCACTTGAGGAAAGCCGAGATCTTCTCCTTCCGCTTTGCCGAATCTGACGCAGAGCCGCGGCGGAAGGAGAGTAACACGCGATGAGAGAAGCAATCCGTTTCGCCAACACTCCGTGGCGGCATTCCGGCGCTGCCCGAGGGTCCGATTGCCGCCCGTTCCCAACGGGCGCCCCGGATCCACATCGCGCCTGCACAGGCTGCGGAAAAACCCGTTTGGCCTGTCATTCCGAGGACCCGCAGGCGAGGAGGGATCTCGCATTGTCTTGAAAACACTCAGGGCGAGATTCCTCGCTCCGCCCGGAATGACAGCTTGGAAGGGTTTTTCCGCACCCCGTGCACCCCCATCGGGGCGGGGGTATCGGCCCCGCGAGTTTGTGCAGGCGCTGGTGTGGATGCTGCATGCAGGAGGAAGGCGGCTAGAGAACCTGCGGGAGTTGGGAGCCGAGCAGGAGGTGCTGGGGGAGTTGGGCTTGGCGGCGGTGCCCGATGCCGGGACGGTGGGGGACTGGCTGCGCCGGAAAGGGCTGCCGGGGGCCGAGGCGATCCAGCAGGTTAGTCGACGCTTGGTCGAGGCCTGTTTGCAGTCGGAGCCAGAGGAACTGATTCTGGATGTCGATGCCACGGAGATTGAGGCGGAGAAGCAGGAGGCCCAATGGACTTATAACCATGTACAAGGCTACATGCCGTTGCTCGGGTATGTGAACGGCGTGTGCGTGGGATTTGCCGGGGACGCTTAGAGTGGGTTCATTTTTCTGTCTCCGGTACACAACGGAGTTGCGGCTTCAGTCCGGCGGTGCGATAGGCTTCCAGAAGCGCTCCGGCGGCTGGTCCGTACAGCGGGGGCATCGTTTTGCCCCCTGAGGACTTGACCAGTGCGCGAAAGCGTTCCAAGATTAAGTTGCTATGAAAAACGCCGCCGATGTGTGCTACACGGACTACTTCCTTCGCCCCGAACAAACGCTGGCGGACGGCGGCGGTTAGCGTCGCGAGTTGGCTGGCGGCGTTCTCAAGGATTTCCCGGGCAACGCTATCGCCCTCCTTTGCGGCTTCATCCAGAAGCTTGGCATATCCGGCGATCCGCGAAACGGGGAACTCAACGGCATAGAACTTCCTCACAAGGGCGTGCGCATCGCCGATGCCGGTCACATCGAGCAGCCTTGCGCGGAGCACGGTCGGCGGTCCCCAGCCCTCCTCATAGCGAAGCGCCGCGCGCAACGCCTGCCGGGTCAGATCGAACGCTCCGGCCTCGTCACCAAAAACATAACCCCAGCCCCCGGCTAGGGCTATCTCACCCGCGTTATTCTTGCCGTAGGAAACCGATCCAGTGCCGGCGATCGTGACGATTCCAGCTTCGCCAGCGAACGCCCCGGCGAGCGCGATATGGGCGTCGTTGGTGATCGTGAGACGATCGCAGTGCAGGATTTCGCTGATAATCTCCTGCTTATCCGCCGGGCCTGCTGTGAACCCAAGCGCCGCGGATGCGAACCGCACACCCTCGGGCTTCACACCGGCTCCGTCGCAAGCGGCTGTGATGCACTCGGTAATGGCGGAAATAAAGCGTTCGCGGCCTCCTGCCGCTTCCACGTGGTTGCAGGGGCCGCCGCGGCCGATGCTGAGCACCCGGCCCGTTTCATCCCCGACAAGGGCTGTAGTGCTCGACTTCCCTCCGTCCACACCGAGAAAAAGCTTGCCTATCATGTACCACCAACCTTTCAACGCGGTGGACGACCGGCCGCCGGCCGCCAGCTTGTGCTCGGCCTGGTTTAGGATGATCGACAGTTGGCCCTTAACACCGCAGTCCTGATGAAACCGCCCGCCTGCTCCACCAGTTCGGCTGGCTGCGCCTCATGCACGCCCGCAGCTTTCGACATAGGCCAGATCGGCTGCTGCCGTCTCCGCGTTGTTTTCATGGGTCTTGAAAAGCCTGGCTGTTTCGTTGTGAAATTATTGTCCATTAAAAACCCGGGCGTGATCCGCCCGGAAGAACCTATGAACACCTACCACAGTGGCGATCGCGGCAGCAACGTACAAAACCGAGAACATCGAAAACCCGGCCGCTAGCCCGAGTGACCCTTTCACCACGCCCAGTAGCGCCGGCGCGACCGCGCCGGCCGCGAAACCAAATGCGGCCACAAAAGCAGCCGCCGAGGCGCGAAATCGTGGCGTTATCACTTCATAAAGCCCGGCATAAATGTTCGAATCGTAGAGCCCGCGGCAGTAGCCGGACCCTCCTAAGACGGCGTAAACGATCCACAGGTTGCCTGTCAGACCCAACAGGCAAAGGAACGGTGCCCCCAGCAACAGCCCGGCCGCCTGTATTTCGAGCCGCGTTTTTGGCCGCCGGGAGGCGTACCGGTCTGATAGCCAGCCCCCAGTCATCAACCCCAGCAGCGCAAGCAGGTGGTGGTAGAACATGCTTGAAAACCCCGCGTTGGCCAGCGATAGGTGGAAGCGCTCGTGCAGGTAGGTCGGCATCCACGTGAGATAGCCAATGTTGACGAAATTCACGCAGGCGAATGCAACGGCCAGCATTAGAAGGGTCGGGGTCCGTAACACCGTTGTCGCAGCAAGTCTCGTTGAGACCCGTCGCTCGGTTACTGATTCCGCCGCTGAGTCCCGAATCTGCCGACAGAGTATCGCTCCAAGCAAGATGCCGGCGGCACCGAATACCCAGAACGACGCCCGCCAGCTAAACCGGTCCGCGACGTACCCAGCCAAACCGCCGCTCGCAACCACCCCAGCATAAATCGAGGTCTGATGAATGGCCAATGCCAGCGCGCGAGTCTCCTTGTGGTAATCGCCAATCAGCGCACTGGCCGCGGGTGCATAAAAGGATTCGCCAACGGCTGTAGCGACGCTTCGCACCACGATCAGGGACACCAGCCCTGTGCTGAACCCGGTCAGCAACGTCGAAAGACTCCAGGCGAACACACTGCCCACGATGATCCACTTCTTCGAAAACGCGTCCCCAGCGTACCCGGCAAACGGGACCATCAATGCCAAGCAAGCAGTGAAAACTGATGCAACCAATCCCGCCTGCACATCCGTCAGCGCAAACTGCGCCTTTAGGTTCGGTAGGACAACGTTGAAAACCTGTCGATCCGCCTGATTGAAGAAGAACGCAAGCCAGAACCAGATCACCAGTTCCCATGAATACGGGACCTTCTTGCCTGCCGTTTGGCGGAGCCTTTTCTGCCGATGATCCTCGCTCAGTTCCCTACCTCCCACATATATATCTCTATGAAGACCGTGTACAACGGCTGCTCGTTGATGCTGTTGTCATAGAACACAACCCGGTCCCAATCCTGCAAACGGAAGGCTGAATGGGCGAACATCAGTTCCCGGAACGCAAGCAAGTGGCAAAACAGGAAGATTGGTTGGTAGAGTCTCATGAGGGCTTACTTCACCTTAAACGTGCATTCGAGCGCATCTCTCAACCGCCCACTATACTGCGCTAATCGCTCCTCGGCCTCCTGCCGGGAAAGCGAGAGGAGGCCCATGAGGACAGCGGTCTTGATGGCCCCACCTGCTGCCACCAACAGGGTTGCCGCCTGAGCCTCGTCAGTTCCGACTACGTGGGCGACAATCTTTCGAGCGCGTTGCACCAGCTTTGAATTCACCGGGTGAACGTTCACCATCATGTTTCGGAAAACGTAGCCACGCCGGATCATGGTTACCGTCGACAGCATATTGAGGACCAATTTCGTCGCGGTCCCGGCTTTCAGGCGCGTCGAACCCGCTACCACTTCCGGTCCGGTTATAGGAGCGATGGAAATATCGACCACTTCCGCCAGCTCAGATCGAGGATTGCAGGAAATGCCGATTGTGAGAGCACCCAACTGGCGTGCAACTTTCAGAGCGCCCAACACGTATGGCGTACCCCCGCTCGAAGAGATTCCTACAACGACGTCGCGGCCGGTCACGCCACGTGCACTCAAATCCGCCGCCCCCATCTCCGAATCGTCCTCGTTGACCTCAAGCGGTCTGACCATGGCTTGCACACCCCCTGCAATAATCGCCTGAATCTCTCCCGGCGCGCAGTTGAAGGTCGGTGGGCACTCGATAGCATCGAGGACTCCGAGCCGTCCGCTCGTTCCAGCGCCGACATAAAACAGTCGCCCGCCCTCAGCCATCGCCTTGACAGTCGCATCGACAGCCTTCGCGATCTGTGCGATTTCCACACGCACCGCTACTGCAATCTTAGCGTCCTCATCGTTCATGATGCGCAATGCTTCTTCCGTCGGGCATATGTCGATCACCTCTGATGCTGGATTTACCTCTTCTGTAATCAACGCCTTGTTCATAGATCCTTCCATTTCTACCCCGGGCTCATGAGATGGTCCAGGGTCCTAATGCCAGACCAACACTAACGTTTCGCGCGGGCCGAGTCTGATTTCGGTCCGGGCGTTCGAAATGCCGGACGGTTCTCACCAGAGCGAGTCGCTTGCGGCATGCTGAGCGGTCCACTGTTGATTACGCCGTAATACAGATTGTTCACGATTTCCAGCGGCTCTGAGCCGAGCGCACGGTCTCGGGACGCGATGTAATCGTACTCGAGATCTCCCGGTAGCGGCACTCCGTGATTGCCCACGTAATCGAGTTCCACTATCCAGCTCCCGCCGAACTCGCGATGCACTAGCACGTTTCGGAGATCGGACACGAGAGCAGTCAAGTAGTTTGCCACTCAGCCCTCCGACCGCGGGAACAAACAAGACTGCACGCCCCCGTCTCTAACCATTCGATCGATGCGTAGCAGGTTAAGCATTAGTTGCCTAGGGTGGTGGTAGTTCTCCACCCAAGTCGCGCGTGGGTCAGGATGCAACTTCCTATCCGTGACCGGGATCCATGGTGGATATGCTCGTGTTCTCAGCGGATATTGTTCATGCAGATAGTGGTATGTCCGAGAAAACATTTGTTTCGCCCAGTCCTCGCCAGTGAGTTCAAGCAGCAGGAGCGATCCGACGAGCACCTCTTCCTGAACCCATAAGGCCTTGTCCAGACTCCAAAGGTTCTCGTCGACGTGGACGAGGTTTCGAAAAACCCCACCGTAAACATCATCCCAGGCGACCTCAACGTGCCTTCGAAAGCGCTCCGCGGCAAGTTCAAAGAGCGGTCTATCCTTCTGGCGAACCGCTTCCTGCATGATCATCCAAAGCGTCTCGATGGAATGGCCAGTCGAGACAAACTGCGACAATTCGTTTGATGGCCAAGAGAAATCATGGGCGAGCAGTTCTACGTTCAGCCGAAAAGCCGGATTGTAGTGGCGCTTCAACACGACGTCAACACAATGTGAGATTAGCCTTTCGAGCTCATCATCCGGATGAGTCTCCAGCATCTGGTTGATGACTCGAATCAAGACCATCGATACACCCTGGGCGCGCGCACCAGGAAAGCGCAGAGTCTTCGGCCCTCTATACATCGCGACGACGTCTGGATGGTAGTCCGGCTGGTCGTAGATTCTGAGGCTTTTGGATATAATTTGTTTTGCTAAGTTCCAGTATTTCCGCTCTCCGGCTGCTCGCCCGTACTCCGCAAGACCCTCAGCAATGAAGAGATCGCCATAGATCTCGGCGGCTGCCTTGAGCGGAGTTCCCTCCCGTGTGCAAACGCGAGGCCACAAGGTATCCTGGTCGGTTGGCTCAAGCTTCATCACGAATTCGACGGCCTTTTCCGCAACGCTTAGATACCTTTGGTCCTGCCCGAAGTTATTAAACAGGAACGAGTAAACCCAAATGCCTCGACCTTGAAACCAAGCGTCTTTGGTTCCCGAAGGGTTTGCGCCATCGGGGCCGATGTTATGCGCAAACCCACCGAATTCGTGGTCCACGACGTATCTATCCATGAGAGGCAGGAACTCCTCGAAGAGGTCATGGCGATATTGCCGTCCGAGTTGATCGAGTGTTAATCCTGCCAATGTCTGGGAATGGACCATTATCGCGGCACCTTTCGGGCATCAATGTGGATTTCGCAGAACAGCCCGGCCCCAACCTCGGAAGACGATTTTCGGCTGCGGCGTTCATTCGCCAAGAGGACGGCACCCGTGGGACCGAAGACGACCTCTTTCTGCTTGTCAAGATATCTATACCGCGCGAACAGTCTCCTGTCAATAGCTTCGTTTGGCAGTCAGCGTATTGCGCTTGCGAAACGCGAGATAGTATAATCCATCGGCCAGATGTGATATAGATATCCAGACATATCGGTCTGTTACCTCGCGCTGTCGGACCTTGAGTTGGCTCATAAGAGACTCTTGAGCTTGGATTTGTGCTCTATACCGAGACCGGAGGCCCCCTTGATGAACGGACGACAACGAATGGCTGTGGCTATGTGCCATCAGGAGCCAGACCGCGTGCCGGTAATGTGTCAGCTTTCAATAGGTCACTATGCGCTGCACGGCGGGCACAAACCTCACGAGATATGGTATGAGAGCGAAGCCTTTGCCGATGCCGCAGTGAAATTGGCGCGTCGATACCAATTTGATGGGGTTCTGGTTGGTCTGCCAGGCCGACCCGCCAGCTACTTGGACGCAAATGTGATTTCAATTCAGGAAACGCAGGAGGGCGAATGGCTGATGTGGCGCAATGGAGACAAGACCTTCATGCCGTGGGATGACATGCCGCACCATTTCCCGGCGCGCCAATCGACGCATATGCGGGCTCAGTATGAGACTTTCAAGCCTGAGCGGGATATCACAGAAATCGATCGCTATCCCGCATACACATGGGCCATCTATCATATGCAGGAGCTTCCTGGGAAGAGTCCGGGGCCTATGGTGGTCGGCCAGATACCAGAGTACCTTTTCCGCACTTTTGACATGGTGAAAGCACGAGTGGGAGGCGAACTCTCTGTCCATGGCTCGGTTTATTCTCCACTCACCCACTTCTTCGAGCTGTTCGGCTACGAGGACGGGCTTACGGGTCTGGTAACCGACCGGGAGAAAGCCCATCTCATCCTGGATCGAATCACAGACGGAGTGATTGCCTGGGCGATTGCCCTGATCAAGCGCGGCGCGGATGCCCTCAGTCACTCGTCGGCCTTCGTGGGCGCTCCCTTTCTGTCCAGGATGATGTATCGAGAGTTTGTCGTACCCTACGAGCGTCGCGTCAACGAGGCGATCACGGCTGCCGGAGGTGTGGTTTACACCCACAGCTGTGGCAGAATTGGAGACCGCTTGGACTTGTTGACAGCCTCGGGAACGATGGGGATCTCCGCTCTGGACCCTCCACCCCTGGGCGACGGGGACTTGACAATAGCCAAGCGGGACTTCGGCGACCGACTGTTTTTCAGAGGCAACATCAGTCCTGTGTTATTACTGAGTTACCGAACCCCAGAAGAGGTTGTCGCGGAGGCCTCGAGGGTACTTCGTATTGGAAAACCCGGCGGTGGTTACATCTTAAGTACGTCCTGTTCCGTCGCTCCCCGGACAGAGGCATGGAAGCTCGAGTTACTCACCCCGCTCTCGGAGGAAATTGGACGATACTGATTCGACGAACTGAAGTTTCTTGCAGACTGTCGTCCCGAGAACCCCATCTACTGTCTGGCGGAGCTTTGCTGCGAAACAGACAGACTGAGAAGTGGCACCTATATTCAGAGGGCTCTCGCGAAATTCTTGGGTACCTGAAGCTCAGGTCCAATCGCACAAACTCCGGCACCAGCTACTAGCCCTGATTTCTCAGTGCGCCCCAACGCTTCGGCGCTCGTGAAAAGTGACCTACTAACTTTTGAGCTAAGTCCCCACTGACCCCACTCATGGCACGGTGATGATAGTCACCATGCCTGATCATCGAAAAAGACCCGGTGAGTCACAATCCCGCCGCCTTTTCGGGTGCACTCCTGGCTTGTGCATTTGGGTCTTAAACTGAAAGTTAAGATGTTTCATGCTTGAGCTGGCCATGTTCCATCAGCCCAGCCAGCGATTCGCACACAGCTTCCAACGAGCTGTAACGTGGTCGATAGTCAAGCAGCTTCTGGGCCTTGGCGATGCTGTAGTTCGAGCAATGAGCCAAGTGCGCCCACGACCACTGAGCGTCTTCGGCAGAGCGGGTGGCCCGGTATTCCTCCCAAGCAACAAACCTCAGCCGCGCTGGCTTCCCAAACCATGCCGCCAGGGATTCCGCGTAGCCCCGCATCGTCATGGCTGCTGGCGAGACCACGTGGAAGCTTTCGCCCACAGAGGCATTCCGGTTGGCAATCGCCTTCATGAAGGCTTGCGCCACGTCATCCGCGTGTACGTGATGCAGCGTCTCCAGTCCCTGGTGCGGCATCAGCAATTCTTCTCCCCTCGCTAGTTTGCCGTACACGTCCAGGCTCCAAGTACCCAAAGGGTCCAATGGCACCCACCCAGGCCCCACAATGTGGCCGGGCAGTATGGAGGTCGCCGGAAAACAGTGAAGCTGGGCCTCTTCGAGGAGATAGGCTTCGAGTTGCGCCTTCTTGATCCCGTACTCGCCAAATGGATGGTGCGGCATGTCCTCCGTTATGGGAACGGTGACTGGGTAACCGTGGACCCAAACCGTCCCGCAACTGAGGAAGTGGCGCACCTTGCCGCGCAGGGCCTCGACCAACTGCCGGGCGGACGCTGCGTCAAAACAGATCATGTCGATAACAATGTCAGGATCGAGCCTGCTCACACTTGCTCCGAACGTCCCCGCTGCCTCTTCTACCTTGCGATCCATGAGGACGTGCTGCACTTTCTCCCATGCGGGATCGGGCAAGTACGGCTTGCTTCCCCCACGATGGATGCAGACCACTTGGTGGTTCGCGTGAATCAGTCGCGGAATAAGAAACGTCCCCACATGCCCCGTTCCACCAATCACCACGACACGCATCGATGTCCCCTGTTTAGTTCGGATTTTCTATTTCGATCTTGAGAGGGAGATATTTTACCACATGGTTGCCAGGAGTCATTGCTTGGTTTCCTCGCGGTTTAGACGCGACGGCCCCTCTGCTGCAGCAATGCCGCCACGTCCTTGCTGCCCGCCATCGCCACACAGTGGAGTGGTCCTGATGGGCCTTTTCGAGCAAGACGATCGCGCCATTTTTTTCTCCCAAGCCGACAGATAGCTCAGCCATATCAATCGGCGAAACATACCGGCGCTTCGATATACCCCTCAGTTCGTTGAGGGTCTTGGTCGCCTCGCCTGCCTTACCCGCCAGAGCGTAGGCATGTGCGAGCTTGGCCACATCCCCCGGTTCATCTCCAGAAACAGCCATCACTTTTCGAAACTCGGCGATGGTGTCCTCAAACATTCCCTTCTGCAAATAAACCGATCCCAGGATTCTGTGCGCGTAGGCGAAGTTTGGATCCATTTCTAGCGTCTTGCGCAATTCTACCATTGCCTGGTCGTACTGGCGCGCGAAGTACAGGTCCTCTGCCAGGCCAGTATTAGCCGCAAGCGAGAGAGGGTCGAGTTCCCGCCCGTTTGTGTTCGGCGATGGATTCATCCCACTGACCCATTGGTGCAAGATAGGCGGGGTACCACAGGTGAGCTGTGGCATAGCTTGGGTTCAGTTGCAAGCAGCGCTTGAATTCGTCCTCGGCGACTGACCAATTCCATTCGAGTATTGCAAGTTGCTTCATCACCTCAAGGAGCCGTATCGAACGATGGTCATCGTCGCACAATTTCTCGGTCTGTGGGTCAGTGAAGTCGTAGCATTGAAGTGCGGTGATTCCAAAACTTAACCCTCCTAGTGTAGTGTCCCTTAAATAAGTAGCCAAATCATTCTTCTTGTTTTTGACGGCGTCGGGGTTGGGTGCTCCCCGGGTGAATCGATTCCAGTTTCGCGCGGGCGCGCTCTATCTTTTGGAGGATGTCCTCCAGTTTGGCGGTCCAGACGAAAGGTCGCGGATTCTCGTTCCATGCTGCCAAGAACGCTTCGATGGCCTGCACCAAATCCGGCACACTGGCAAACGCCCCACAGCGCACCGCTTTTTGCGTCAACTCCCCAAACCACCGCTCCACCAAGT
>JBEKME010000092.1:0-24250 GCA_050008675.1 Terriglobia bacterium | reverse complement strand
CCGCCCTTCTTCGGCATGCTGACATCTTAATACTGGTCAGATTCAAAGTCAATGCAATTTATCCTAGCCACCTTCGCTGTATAAACGCCGCCTCATCATCAGTTAGCAGAGTTGTGCGGAGTTGCTGGGTTGGGGAATTACATTGACTAACCTAACGGGTCAGCTTATTCTGTAGGCTGCTCGGTGATTAAATGCGGCTGCGAGCCAAAGCTATGCAGGTCACCGTTGCCCAGGCTGGAGAAAAATCCGAGTTGGTCACGCAGGTTCACCATTGCCCCCTCTGCGGTTCTCTGCTCATTGCGACTCCAGTCCTGAAGCGTGCCCATTGCGGAAGAGAAGTGGTACTGCGTTGCTTTATCTACCGCGACAAAGAGAAAAAAGGACATATCGCAGAATGTATTGATCTAAACTTACTCTCCCAAGGAACGACTCCAGAGCAAACAATCGCAAGGCTGCAAGAGGCAATGTTCGGGTATCTCGAGGTAGCTTTTGAGGGAGAGTCCACCAAGGGACTTGTGCTTCGCCCGTCCCCCTTTAGCCATCACCTTCGGTATTACGCCCACAGCCTTTCATGCATGGTAAGCTCTTTCCTGAAGAGACGACATGCCAAGCACCTTCTCCCCATAACCAAAGAGTCCAGTAATCTTCACTTTTCCCACTGTTGATTAACGGGAACGCGAAAATATACACCCCTCACCCCTTCGGAAGTCATTTCTATCCTTCAATCCTTGGGATTTAGCTTTAAAAGACAAACGGGTTCACATCAGCATTTTGAGAGAGTCTCTGGAAAAAATGGGGAGAGATGTGTGGTAACCGTAGATACGTCCATCGGCGAATTTTGGGAAGAACTTATCAAAAGCATGATAGGGCAATCTGGTTTCTCTAGAGAGCAGTTTTATGGTGCGACCAAGAGAACATTCAAAAAGATCCGATAATCGGAAGGTCTTACTCGATCATAAATTTCACAATTAGTCACTACGCTTCAAGCTATAAGACCCCACTGCCGTTGGTTGAATGAAAAGCCCCTGGCCGTGCGCTGACCGCATGACCAGGGGCTCGGGATACTGATTGGGTTTGGCTTTTCTCCGTGGTTCGTTGCGGAGAGAGGCGCCGCGCAGCGCCCTGCCACTTACCCTTTCTCGCTAGCGAAGGGTTCCCACAAATGGGCACGTGCTTGACGCCTTAAGCCTCAGCACCCTCGCTAAGGTTACTTTCTATCGACATGGATCACCTCCTTTCCAGCGTTAAAGCGATAATAAAGTCCGGCTGAATTCGAGTCAAGAAAAATCGCACCGAGGGGCACGAAAACAGCGCATTTTTTTCGAAGGCGGTCAGCGCAGGGCGATGCAGGTCGCAGTCATTCCCGCGAAAGCGGGAATCCACTCTGCAAACCTCCGGGAATCCGCTGTCCAAGGGCTGGATTCCCGCCCTTCGGCAAGCTCAGGGCAAGCTTTTCGCGGGAATGACTGGTGCTTGGAAGCGGGTCCCGGCCCAAATGACACCATCACCCGGGGCAATTCGGCTTTACATCAACCGCCCTTCTCTTTCGGGCCAGCCGCCTTTCCCGATGAGCGGCACAAACTGGCAGGGGTCGAGCATGCGCGTCTTGACTTGGCCAGCCTGTTTGAGGTTGAGCAGGAGATCTTGGTGCCGGAGGTCTCCCACAGGAATCACCAACCGGCCTTCTTCTGCCAGTTGGTCGAGCAAAGGGGGGGGGATAAGCGGTGCGGCGGCGGTGACGAGGATGATCGCATAAGGCGCTGCGGGTGGGTAGCCCTCGCTACCGTCACCCGCGATGACTTCCACTCCGTCGTATCCGAGGCGTGCAAGCCGCTCGCGTGCCGATTTGGCGAGCACGGCATTGCGTTCAATGGTGTAAACTCTTGCGCCCAGATAGGCAAGAATAGCTGCCTGATACCCGCTCCCTGTTCCTACCTCCAGCGCCCTGTCTCCTGGCTGCACATCGGCTGCTTCAGTCATGACTGCTACAATATAGGGTTGGGAAATGGTCTCCGCTTCGCCGAGCGGCAAGGGCCGATCATCGTAAGCAGCCCTCACTAGAGGTGACGGGACAAATTCGTGGCGCGGTACCTGGAACATGGCGTCCAGAACCCTTTCATCGCGGATGCCGCGATGCCGCAGTTGAATTTCGATCATCAATCGGCGTTCTTCTTCAAATGGCAATGGCTCGATCATTTTGCAAAACACCTGGCAGGTGGTCAGGCCCGGACATCAAACCCGGGCAGGACACCTTGCCGCTGGACATTCCGGTTGCCTTAATCATCGCTCTACGGCTTGCGTCCGTCCAGAATTTTTTTGTCGCGAGAAAACATCCAATCCTGCGCGCAGTTGGATATTGGTGTCATTTGTGAGTTACACTCTTATACAAGGACGAAAGCCTGAGGGCCTCATATCAACGGCGCGAGTTGGAATCATGAATCGCGAAAAATATTCCCGTCAGATTCTATTTCCTCCGATCGGTGCGGATGGGCAGGAGAAGCTCCTCGAAAGCAAGGCGGTGATACTGGGTTGCGGGGCGCTTGGGACTGCCCAGGCTAACGCACTCGCCCGCGCGGGCGTGGGAACGCTGCGCATCGTGGACCGCGACTTTGTAGAAGAATCGAACCTCCAGCGCCAGATCCTCTACGACGAGGCGGACGCTCGGGAGCGCCTGCCGAAAGCCATCGCCGCGGCGCGCAAGCTGCAACAGATCAATTCCGACGTGCAAGTCGAGGGCGTGGTTGAAGACGTGGACAACCGGAATATCGAAAAACTCGTTGCCGGTTTCCAGGTGGTCCTGGACGCAACGGATAACTTCGAGGCGCGCTACCTGTTGAACGATGTCTCCGTGAAACTCGCCCTTCCCTGGATTTACGGCGCCGTGGTGGCCAGCTACGCCACCACCATGACCATCCTACCCGGCAGCACGGCCTGCTTGGCCTGCGTTTTCCCCAGCCCGCCCGAGGGCACGTATGACACGTGTGACACGGTGGGCGTGATCAGCCCGGCGGTTTCGTGGGCGGCGGCCATTCAGGTGACGGAGGCGCTCAAAATCCTTTTGGGCCGGCAACAGGAACTGCACGGGGCAATGCTCGCTTATGACATCTGGACGAACCAGTTCCAGGAGGTCCGGCCTCGCAGAGACCCTCAGTGCCGAGTTTGCGGCGCCAGAGAGTTTGCCTACCTCAACCGCACTGGGCCGACACATACCGGCCTTTGCGGGCGCGATTCCGTGCAGATCCACCCAGCCACGTCGCGCCAATTGGACCTTGCGGAGTTGAAAACCCGCCTGGAGAAGTTTGGCCGCGTGCGCTCGAACGAGTTCCTGCTGATCTTCTCAGTGGACGCCTACGAATTGACGATTTTCCCCGATGGCCGGGCAATCGTGAAAGGCACGCACGACCCCGCCGTGGCTCGAAGCGTTTATGCGAAATACATCGGGGCGTAATGCTCCTCTTCACCGCCGAGACGAGTAAGAAAGCTGCCTACTTCTTGTTTGGCGCCTTCGTGGTTTACTGCTTGGGCGCGCTGAAATCAACCTTAGGAGCTTCGCGCGCAGCTACTGAAGCCGCGAAATAATCATTGTTCCTCTGGAACCCAGCCCATCGGGCAAAGATGCTATTTGGAAACAAGCCGATGTAGGTGTTGTAATCCTGGACGGCCTCGTTATACCGGCGGCGTTCGACGGCGATGCGGTTTTCGGTTCCGGCCAGCTCGTTCTGCAGGGCCAGGAAGTTCTCATTGGATTTGAGATTGGGGTAGTTCTCGACGATGGCCAGCAGCCTACCGATGGCGCCATCCAATTGGCCATTCGCGGCGATCTTTTCTCCCGGCGTCCGGGCATTCAGCAAACCGGCGCGGGCACTGGCGACATCTCCGAACACTTTCACCTCCTGCTGCGCATAGCCTTTCACGGTAGCCACCAGGTTCGGAATCAGGTCCGCGCGCCGTTGCAGCACGACGTCCACCTGCGCCCAGGCTTGTTTGAGGGTTTCGTTCTTACGGACCATTTCGTTCCGGCTGCTGACGTAAGTTCCTCCCACGATGAGGCCGATCAGCACCAATACTCCTACCACAGCCAGCAGTATCTTCATGTTGTTCCTCCTCTGTTTTCAGGTGCCAGAACATTTGGGCGCCTACCAGAATTGCCTTTTTATTTATTTGCCGGTGGAACTGCCAGCCGGCGGTCAACCTCTTCCGTGGCCTTGGCGATCCCGCTCAGGTATTTGTCGAACGTTGTTTGGGCATCCACATCACGTTCACGTTTGTGCCCTTCACGAATGTCGAGCACGGTGTGAAAGGGAGAGGGATCGAATCCCAGCACAGACCCCACACGGTCTATCATAGCCCTCTTGGTCGGGGGTGGATCCTCTCCCAGAGCGATCAAGGCATGCCGGAAGAGCGCGGCAAACGTTGAAATGGATGAAGTCATCAGTTCCAGGGTTTTGCGGGAATCCGCGGGATGCATCACGTAGTGCTGCCGCAAGCGCAACGCATTGTTTCGCAGCTCCCTTTCCACGTGCAGGCGGTGAAGATCCATGGGAACGTGGAGCGAGGCAATTACATCCTCGCCATAAAGAATCCGGCGCGCCACTTTGATGTCCAACAGTTCGATAGCGAAAACGTCGGCGGAATGGTGAAGCTCGTTGAGTGTGAAGAATAGCGGCGCGGGGTGTCCCTTTTTGGCCCACCAGGTGGAAGCGGCGTGCAACTTGCTTAATTCCTCCTTGCCAAGCTCCCGCATAATGCAAAGAACATTCAAGTCGGAATGCTTGGGGTGGAACTCTTCCGTTGCTGCGGACCCGTACAGTATTACGGAAAGAAGGTTGTTTTCCGCGGCCTTCTTCAATCTGCTTACTAGTTCTGTCAGGTGCTGATCTGCCCTCATGGCTCTCGCTCCCGGATCGTTTCTCGATAGAGTTATTTGTTACCAGCCTCCGCCGGCCCCACCCCCGCCCGAGGAACCTCCACCAAAACCCCCGAAGCCTCCGCCGCCTCCGCCAAACCCGCCACCACCCCAACCGCCCGATCGTCCACGCCCTAAGCCTCCAGATAACAAGGAGAATAAGAACAAAGGGCCTAGCAGCTTGAGTAGGATAGGCGCCGCGACAATCAAAATGATGAGAAGAACAATAATCTCGCCGGTCGTCAGGTGCAATTGT
Source organism: Terriglobia bacterium (assembly GCA_050008675.1). Lineage (GTDB taxonomy): Bacteria > Acidobacteriota > Terriglobia > UBA7540 > UBA7540 > CAVROP01. Next base: position 19,088 of record JBEKME010000092.1, on the reverse strand, counting down.
TGCCCCTGGCCTTCGCCGCTAGGAGGAGCCGCGGCATGGGATTGGGCCAGACTATCCAGGGAAACGTGACTGTCCTGCGCAATTACCTCGGCGATCTGGCTCGCCATTTGCAAGGCGGCGCTGTTGTAGTTGCCCTGGCGCAACAGCGGAACCATATCGCGTCCGAAACCACCCACCTTGCCGTCAGGAAGGATGGGTTCGAGGCCGTAACCGACTTCGGTCCAGTACTTGTGATCACCGACGGCAAGCAGAACCATCACGCCACGGTCCGTCCCCTTGTACCCGACGCCCCACTTCTGAAAGAGGTGATTGGCGAAGTCTTCCACCGCGTCACCATCCAAGGACTTGATGGTGACCACTGCGATCTGGGCCTTGGCTTTTTGATCAACTTCCGTACACAGCCGCGTAAGTCCTTCCACCGTCGCCGGGTCGAGCACGCCGGCAAAATCGTTGACGTATCCCTGTACGTTGAGCTTTTGCCACTGTTCCGCGTGGGCTGGCGCAGCGGGAATGACAGTGAGGAATAAAAGGATGAGTATCGCAAAGGGACTGAAAGCGGAATGAAATCTGAAGTGGGTGAGTAAGGAGCGCATTAATCCTCAAGGCGTTGAGGCCGCCGGATGATTTGTCGAGGGCCCGTCATTGTGCCGGTAATACGGAATGTCCGTCATTCGTAGAGCATAACCCCATCGTCTGTCATTCTGAGCGAAGCGAAGAATCCCGGCATTTTTTCGCACTGGTTGAGCTTTCAAATGCGGGGATTCTTCGCTTCGCTCAGAATGACAGACGGTGGCCTTTTCTTCTACGAATGACGAACAACCCGTATAACTCAAAGTCCCGGGCACAGATAGTCTAAGCTCAATCCCGCGCGGTGTCGAAGGTAAAGTGAACTTCTGAACTCTGCGGCCGCCTCCGGTTCTCGGGCCGCAAGCCGCACAATCTCGAGGGGCGCGAAAGCCTGCGCTAGCTGCTTACTGGCTCCGGGCCGCTGGCGGAGCAGGGTATTCTGGAAGCTTTGACTTTTGTATATCCTGGCGCTTTACTTCCAGCTCATCGAACAAGATTGAAGGAGTCACGATGCTGTGCGGAACATTCAGTGCTCGGTTCTCGATGTTCAGGTCACTGCCGGCAGCGACCAGGTCATTGCGAAGTGCCCGTGCATCCAGGTCGGCGAACACTGCCCCGCGAACGAGTTCCTCATGCCCGTCTTTGACCCATACCTTGTAGAGTAACCGAGGCACGCTTACCCCAGCCATCGTTTCCACGTAATATCCATACGGGAGGCCCCGCTGTTCGCAAAGCTCGAGGAGTTTTTTCTTCAACTCTTCCCGCGGTACGGGCTCAGAGGAACTTACCAGCATGTTCCCCAGGCTGGGCCCTGGGGAGTTAAACGGCATGCGGGCCCGTCCGTGACCATTGGAGGCAGGGAAATCCATAATTGGTTCACGACCCAGAAGATAGTTCACGAGTTTCCCCTTTTCGATGACCGGAACCCGCATCGCTCGCACTCCTTCATCATCCACTTCGTAGCTACCCAGTAATGATTTGCCGTTGAGCGAGGCCAGCGTGGGATCATCGACCACGGAGAGAGAATCAGGAAGTACCCGGCTCTTATAGCTGGACGCAAAGGCGCCCCTGGTGCGAGCCGGTTGGCCCAAACCCGGCTTCAGACCGAGGATGTTCTCGCCCACTAGATCGGCAAAGACGGCGGAAGCCGCATCGGCCGAGAACAGGACCGGTCCGTGGTATTCTTCGTCGGCAACCGGTGCGGCGCGCAAGTCTTTCAAAGCACCTAGCAGTTCTGTGGTGCGCGCGAGAAACTCTTCAGCGCCAGGCAGTTCTTTGCTATCGCGCACAGCGTACGCCCTCGAGCGCTGAAGTTGCATGCCATCGGCCGCCTGCGTACTCGCGGCGATGAAAGCTTGGTACGACGCTTGGCCGCTGCGAACGACGGTTCCTTCCGAGTCAACGAAGAAGCGATTTACAGCCTGGAACTGTAGGGACGAATCAATGGACTCGAGTTGTGGATCGGTCTTGTAAAGCGCAGATGCGTCTTGCAGAGTTTTGAGCCATAGACCGGGATCGACGTCGAGCTTGACCAGCGGCCCGATAAACTGCACGGGCTCAGCGTGCGCGAAATCATCGACCGGATGGTCAATAGTGAGTTGCTTCAGTTGTGCCTGCTTGGCGGCAAAAGCCTCGGTTGCCGCCTTGTAGGCTGTGTCGGTCGCGAGCCACAGGTGGTGACGGAGAGCGAGTTCATCGTCATCCAGGGGCATGTAATCAGTCACACCCTCACCCCGTCCGAAGAAGCTGTCCTGCTTGTAGTCGCCCACCCTGACTACGACACGCACAAACCGGAAGCGCGTGCGGAGGTTGGTGCGCAGAGCGCCAAATGCCGCCTCCGCGGTGTACCCATCCATGTCTACGACCCGGTAATCGATGTAGTAGGGCGACGCCATCTGCTCCAGCTTGAGTTGTGATTTGGAGCGTTCCAATTCCTTTTGCATCGCGCGGAGCACGGGATCGTCACTGTGGAGCGCGGGCGTCTCGCCCGCTGTCGCGGGAGCGCCCCGCTCCCGCCAGAGGGCGCGGGCAGAGCCTGCCCTGAGCCCATTCGCTCCGCTCAGGGTGAACTTCGCGAAGGGATGCCCGTCCCGCAGGCGCGAGAGGCGAGACGCCCGCGCTCCACAATTAGATTGTGCGAGTGCAGAGGCAAGAAACAAAATGAACCACACCATCAAGGCCCATGCCAGCCTTATCAATCTAGCGCTCATTGCCGGCCTCCAATCTTCGCGGCGTCCTTGGATTCGCCCACCTCGAAGCCGGGTGCCGGCAGGATCGGCGGCCGGTTGAGAGAATGGGCGCGTTTCTGCACCTCGATGTCGGAGAACAGCATCGCCGGGGCGGCGGCTGAAACGGGCACGCTGCCGGATTCCGCGCCGCAGATGCCGTTGAATACTTCAGTTTTCTCGCCAGTCAGCAGAATGCGGCTCATCGCTGCCAGCGGCGTACCGACGATATCGACACCGCGCGTCAGTTCGTCCGGGCGACCATCCGCATAAACACGCCAGACGAGGATAGGCAACACCAGGAACGCCTGGGGTGATGCTCGCTCGGTCAGCGTGAATCCTCCTTCGATGTCCTCGAAATACAGTCCATAGGGCTTGCCCTGTCTTTTGACCTCCTCGATCAGCTTCTGGCGGAGCTCCGCATCCTTGACTGTGCGCGACGAAGTCACGATCAGGTTCCCCTGCCGTCCGGTGGGCATCAAACCCGGTTGCGCGCGCCCGTGTCCGTTTGACTTACCAAAATCCTTGATGGGCATGCGCGACATCAAGAAACTCTTCAGCACGCCATTCTTGATGACTTCCACGCGGCGGGCAGGCACGCCTTCGTCGTCATACTCGTACCAGCCAGCGAGGTCCACGCCTTTCAAGGCACGCTGGGTGGGGTCGTCGATCACACTCAGAAACTCCGGCAGTACAGACTCATTGACCTTTTTGGTGAAGGTCTGACCTTCATTCTCTCCCCGCTGGCGATGACCCTCCAATCGGTGTCCTAACACCTCATGGAAGAACACTGCCGCAGCACGGCCGGAAAGCAGTGCTGGTCCATCGTAGGGTTCAGCCAGGGGGGCCGACCGGAGGGCTTTGAGATCCGCAGCCATCTTATCCACGCGCGCCGCTATTTCAGTGTCGCCGGGCAAGTGGTCGGCAGTCTCCGCCTGAAAGGTCTCTACCCGCATCAGTTCCATGCCGTCGTCGGCCTGCGTCTCCGCCTCAATCGTCAGCCTGACCGTAGCGCTGGGGGCGACGACGCGAGTCCCCTCAGTGGAAACAAAATGCCAGCGAGCTCTTTGTGCCATTACCATCACGGCTGAACGATAAACGTACGAGTACTTCGCAAACCACGCCGAATAACGCCGGACCATCCTCTCCAGCACTCGTTGGTCCTGGGCAGCCGCGAGCTCGTTGTAATCCGTGTGGATCTGCGACGCCTCTTGCGAGAAGTCCGGCGAGGTGTCTTCTTCCTTGGCGTTGACCTCAGTAGCCGTCTTAACCTTCAAATAGGCCTGCGAGGCCTTGCGGTACTCGCCGTAAGTCAATTGCCACAGCACATGGGAAATTGCGTCGGCGTCGTCTGCCAGCGGAATCGTCCCTGAACTGATGCCAGAGGCCCGGTTGTCCCCGTGGGTGTTGTCCAGCGCGGGAGAGCCAACACGCACGATTACATCGGCGAAACGCGTACGAGCGTGCGCGGAATTGACCACACTGCCTTGGCTCCCAACGGCCACCTCCATGCTCTGATCGTGAATCGCATAGCTCATGAAGTAGGGGGCCGGATCTAGCTTTCCCAACTCACCTTGGGCCCGCTGAAGTTCCTGCTGCATCGTAGAGAGTAGGACGTCCTTCGAGTTCGCCACGGCGGCAGAGGCTGGATCGTCGAAAGCAGCTCTCAAGCAAAAGACGAGCAAGAAGGCTAGGGCAATTCCCTGAAAGAGTCTCTTCATATATTTGTGATCGCCTCCGCACACAATACTCCCCTCTTATTCTACCTTACAAGATCTCGAAGGTTCGGAGCCTCCAAGGCTGAAGCTGGAAATTCAGCTTACCGGCGCTTGTCGAGACCTCCGCCACCTTCTTGCCCAGAAGGTTGGTCTCCGATGCTCCGGTCGTCGGAACGGCCAACTCGACGGCAGCCTCCCCTTTCTTGCCTTCTATCTCCACGAATCGGAGCTCGAACCCTTGGCGCTCCTTCTTGCGAAAAACCATCAGATGGGCACTTTCCGGCCTCACAGTGATGAAGGCCTTCCGCTGCGGCAGGCTTCCGCTTTGCGGCTCGCCGACCACCGTGATGAGCTTCTGGCTGAACCCCTCCGCCGCCCGCACGCGGTCGGCATTCGTGATGTTTGCGCCGTGGGGCAGCAAGGCGTGGTGGTACTCCGAGTAGCGCGGCCAGCCGTACTCGCCTGTAAAGTACGACTCCCACTCCCGCATGACCAGGTTTGAAAACACCCCCTCGCTGTCGCGCTTGAAGTACTGGGTTCCGGGGTGCAGCACCAGCAGCCCGGCGTCCTTTCCCGCCAGATCAACGAAGGTGCGGGCTTGGAAGGTCTGACGCTCCGTGGGTTCAATGCCCAGGGGAAAATCGCGCACCACCGAAGCCGGTTGAAAGCCCGGCGCAAAGGTCAGCCAGTAACCCTGCTTGATTTCGGCGGGGAAGCGATTATCGGGGCCCAGCGCGTCGGGGGCGGGCGGGATTTCCGCCAGCACCCGGCTGATGACCTCCACCCAGGGTAATCCTGCGCAAAGGGTGACGTAGGTCTCAAATTTCAGCAGTGGCCACTGGTGGCCCGTCTTGACCGTGGCGCGCAGAGGACCTTTCTCGATCCAGCGAATCGCGGATTTCGATATGGCGCGCCAATCCGCTTCCCCGGACGGGGCTGTTATCTTCTCCGTGCCCTCATAAACCGCTTCCGACGTTGAGCTGTCAAACAGTTCAGGGATCGCTAACCCTTGCCTGTGATACTTCTCCTGGATGAAAACGCTCCGCAGGCAGTAGTCCTGATTAGGTGTGCCTTTAAACACCGGGAAGGCGCCCTTCGCCGCGTCCAGCATTTCCCGCCCCGTGCGCTTTTCAACCAGGCTGACGATGGCCCCGTGCTTCGAGCTCAGTTTGACTTTCAGGTATTCGTTCTCCAACTCCAGTTGCGGCTCATTAATCCGCAAATCCGTGGCGGCGGGATTGGCGGTTCCGGGTGTGAGTTCCAGGTAGTAGGTGTCGTACCCCACGCTCGGCACCTTCTCGGCCAGGAAGGCCAGGTCGGCAACGATCAAGTTTCCCTGCTTGTCCTTGTCACTCTTGATGATCTGGGAAGGCACCACGCCACCCGAACGGTCTTTCACTACGATGTCTTTGGCCTTCTCCTGAATCGGGTAGATGCGCCCCGTGGTGGCTACGTCGGTCCGCTCCCAGGCGCAGGGATTAAACACCGTAACCGCCCATTGGCCGTGCTTTCCCACCTCCGAACCGATGTGGCTAACCACCTGGCCGAGTGAGGCATCCAGCGCCTCCTGGCCTTGCTTCTCGGCGGCGTCCAGATGGCTGTAGCCGATCGCGCCCCAGGTGAAGTTGTGGTAGTCCTCGAGGCGATCCAGCGGCGCCATCCGGTCCCCTTGCCAGCGCGAGTATTCGCAGAGCGAAACATCGTGGCTCTGCGATGTCAGCAAGTGTTTCCAGGCCTGCTCCAACGGCCGCGCCTTGTCCTTCGCACCCAAGCTGGCGGCAATGGCATCGAAGCGCTCCGCCGCCAACAGCGTCCCTTCCACCTTGCGGTCCATGACTCGCAATTGGTCGCCGCCCAATCCCCAGGTCAGCAGCTTGTCCCAGGCGTCCATCTTCAGGTAGATGGACTCCTTGGCACTACTCCCGTATTCGTCGAGATAATCTTTCAAGGTGACGAACTCGACCGCAGATTCCTCCGCAAACTTCTGGTATTTCTCGGGAGTCTTCAGGTAGGCGGGCTCATCGGGCGGTTCCCATCCGAACTCTTCCCAGGTGAAAATGAGGGGCTTGCCCAGCGCCTCCAGTTTTTTGAAGGCCTCCGAGGTTGCCAGTTGCTTCAGGTTGGGAGAGTAACCGAAGAGCGAGTTTTTGGGGGTGCTCAGAATCTCGCTGCCGTCCATCCCTTGCCACTTGAACGCGTTGACTTCCAAGTATGGTATTCCGGTGCGGCCCCAAGTGTCCACCTGCGCCAGGCTGCCATAGCGGTAGCCCGCCCCCAGCGCGATCTGCGGGATTTGCGGATGAGAGAAGTCTTCCTCATCGAGAAAGGTTGCCACCTCATAATCCAGCGCCTTGCGAATGGTTTCCCGCCCGTACACAAGCTGACGGATTTCCGATTCCCCGCTGAACATCGCCCCTAACGGCTGGCCATAAGTGCCGCCGATCACCTCGACTTTATCAGCGGCAAGATACTTCTTCAGCCTTGCAGCGACCTCCGGGAACTTTTCGGCCATGAACTTATAGGCGAGCGCGTCCAGTTCGAGGCAGGTCTTGACGTGCGGCGCTCGATCGGCCATTTCCATCGCGTCGGTCGCCGACAGCACGCACGACTCGATGCCCAACTGCCAGCCAATCCCAGTGTAGCTCCAGTGGTTACAGAGCGTGACGCATATACCTTCACGACTCCCAGTCGCCTTGGCTGGAAACCCTCCGGCAGGGAAGAAAAACGCTGCGCCAGCTCCACCCAGCAGGCTGGCCTCGAGAAATCTGCGACGCGAAATGCTTTCCTTCATGGAGATGACTCCTGTTTTTCGGTGCACCTCTTAATCCATAACGCGGAATTCGGGAAGAACGCTTACGGAGGAGGTGATGGAGCTTGAGACAAAGCAGTTGGCGTGAGCGCTCTCCATGATTTGGCGGGCGCGCTCGACGTCATCCTGCGATTTCAGGGCTACCTGAGGGTGGACGGTGATTTCTGTGAAGCGGTATTTGCCGTCCTTGTACTCGAGCAGCGCATCGGCGGAGCTATCGTAACCCGCCAGCCCCAATCCCTTCTGCTCTGCGAAGGCCAGGAAGGTTTCCATGATGCAAATGTTCAGGGCGGTCACAAACAAATCCTCAGGCGTCCAAATGCCCTGGTCGCCTTTGAACTCCGGCGGGCTGGAGATTTCCAGGTCGGGCTTGCCCGCCGCCGAAGCCTTTATTCTGCGGGCTTCTTTCCACACGGCGTGGGTTTGGTAGCGGAAAGATTTCCAGGATTTCTTGGTTTCCATTTGCCCTCCATGTAACACTAGAGGAGTCCATCTTCGGCGCGAATCCGCTTCAGTGCCGCCGCCACTTCCTTTTTGCCAGGAAGCGAAATGCCCTTAGCTTTGCACTTCTCGGCGCAACTGCGACAGCCTGGGATACAGTCAAAGGGGCGCGCAACCACGGGATTGCCGGTGGCCGGGTCCCAATCAAAAACAGCAGCGGGGCAGAAGTTAAGGCACTCCAGGTCGGAGAGGCACACGTCGCCGTCGATGGTGGGAAACCAGGGAAACCGCTCTCTCCGACTGCCAGGTATTGACACCAAATTCTCTCCTAACCTGACGAGGAACCTGACCGGTTGCCGGAGCGAAGCGCTCAGTAGTGCTTTTCTTTGGCATGCACCCGTTCGGCTATTTTCTTAAGCAGCCGGTCGAGGATTCCGTCATTCTATTTCCTTTGAGTTCCTGCAAGTTTTGCACATCCGCCTGAAGCTCCGGGAAGAAAGGAACAATCTCGCTCAGGAACTTGCGCAGAGGGTAGTTAAGGAACGGCGCACGAGACAGGGAATAACAGACTCTGGCCCCCTGCCGCTGGGTACGGACCAAATTCGCGGCGCGCAAGATGGCGAGATGACGGGAAACGAGAGGTTGCGAAAGGCCCAGCACCTCTTGTAGGTCGCGAACGCATAGGCTTTGAGCGTCTAAAAGGTTAACAATCCGCAGACGCGTGGGATCGGACAGGGCCTTGAATAGATAAGTCAATTGTTTCAAAGGAAACAGCACACCCATTTTGTAGCATAAGTGTTGCCATATACACCATCCCACAAGACAACCATGGCGCATCACTCTTCCCCAGGTCGGACTTTGTGTCGTGGGTGAGCCGGGCCCCCCATCCTTTGCCCCTACATCTCAGAGTCATTTGCCGCAGCACCTGGGTTGATGGCCGCAACCCCCTACCACTACCCGGGTACCATCTTTCAACATACTAACTCCTTTGTTTTCATCGACATGCCAGCTTTTCTGCTGATATCTCCTTTGTTTTCATATACATTCCTGTTTCGCCTTAGAGTTTTCAAAGATGCCCTTTGTTTTCAATAACATTCCCGCGTCGCTCCCTAAAAAAAAGAACTTCTTTTCAAGGTTGACAGGCTTTCTTGACCCGCAGGACAAATTGAGCGAGTGATGCTGGGACGCAGCGCCGGCGGGCGGGCCTTCGTCCCCCAGTCCAGTCTTCCACCCGATAGCCCCTTTATTTTCAACAACATTCCTGCTTTGTATTCATATCTCCTTTGTTTTCATTAACATTCACGCTTGGCTCCGGGCAGTGGAATGCCGCCCCTTTGTTTTCATAGACATTCCCGCGTCGCTCCCATTTTTTAAAGTTACTGCCGTTCGTCCTCTCCGTGGCGAAGGTGACATTTTGCGCTGGGCTACGGTAAGACGAAGCGTCTCGCAAGTCCGAGATTCCCTCAAGCGCCGTAGGCAGCGGTCCGCGGTGGCAAGAAGGAAGAAAGGCCATTCACCATTCACAAATCAGAATTGCCGCAGCCCCAACATCTGTCATCCGACACCTGAATCCCGAATCCTGTTTCTTCCACAACCCCACTTACTACCCTAGCCTATCTTCTGCCGCTTTGTCAAGAGAAATCAATTGGCCCGTGCTGGTGTCATTTGCGAGCCATGGGCATTCCAAGCCGCAGTCATTCCCGCGAAAGCGGGAATCCAGCCCGACGACAGCACCTTTCCAAAGATTTGCGGAGTAGATTCCCGCCCTTCGGCAAGCTCAGGGCAAGCTTTTCGCGGGAATGACTGCCTCCACAGGCCCGCACGAAAAGTCAACTTCCCCCAAATGACACCAGTACTGCGACTTGCCGCTCCTTGACCAGCTTGAGACTGTCTGATAGGCTATGCCCAGTTGTAAGCTGAACAAGGTCGCAGGGTAGCTGGGATAATTCGCCGTGCAATGCAGGAGGTACCTAACGTGGAAAATCCGAAAGACAACAACCGGGAGGCTTTTTCCCGCCGGGAATTTGTCAAGACGGGGGTTGCCGGAGCTGTGGGCATTACTCTAGGCTACCAGATTCCCGCTGCGGCCAAAGCCCACACTGCTGAGGAACCCGCCGCACCCTATAACCCGCGGACTTTTGCGGCCATGCCCACGCGCAACCTGGGAAAGACGGGCTACCGGGTCGGCATCTTCAGCCTGGGCGGACAAGCCACCATCGAGAAGCCAAACATGGAAGACGAATCCGTAGCCATCATCAACCGTGCGATTGATCTGGGGGTGAATTATATCGACACGGCGGCTTCCTATGGTGGCCCAGATCAGTGGAGCCAGAAGTACATTGGCAGGGTCATGAAGACACGCCGCAAGGAAGTCTTCCTGACAAGCAAAGCCCACCTGCGCACCTACGATGGGGCGATGAGGCTGCTTGAAGGCAGCCTGAACCAACTCAATACTGACCATCTGGATCTATGGCAACTCCATCACATCACCACCACCGATGAGCTGGACAAAGTCTTTGCCCAGGACGGGGCCATCCACGCCTTGGAGAAAGCCCGGTCTGAAAAGGCGGTGCGCTTCCTGGGCATTACGGGTCATGCCGACCCCCACGTTCTAGCTGACGGCCTGCGCCGGTACAAGTTCGATACGATTCTTATGGCCGTCAATGCCGCCGACCGGCATTATCTGAGCTTTATTGAACACCTGCTGCCGCTGGCTCTCGAACAGCAACTGGGGATCATCGGTATGAAGATCCCGGCCCGCGGACGAATGCTCGCTAACTGGACACCGCCGCCGCTGGACCAGCAACCCGAATTTGAGCGAGGAGCGACTCGCCCTGGAACCCTCACCATGAAAGAGGCCCTCGAGTACGTGCTGTCGCTTCCGGTGAGCACGGTGATCGTCGGCTGCAACAACGTGGCGCAACTCGAGGAAAACGTCGCCATCGCCAAAGCATTCACTCCGCTTCCTGACTCGACGCTGGCTGAGATACACGCGAAGACGGAGGTTATCAAGCGCCAAGCTCTCTTCTTCCGCACTTGGGTGTGAGGAGAAGCGCTGCGGTTCAGCCTTGCCCAGCGTACCGGCAGAACCTGATAAGCCGTGGGCTTGGGATTTCCCAACTGCGCAAAGCCTCCTCAGGGGCGAGGGAATAGGTGTGATAGGGCGGTACTAATGTGCCGCCCTTAAGGGTGCCTCTACGAAAAGGGCCATTTTTCAGCAGCCTGCCGGCAAGCTTCTGCCTTATACTGCTTCACTCCGCAGGGGTCGCGGAGCCGGGGGCTACGCATTGCGATGACGGAGAAGTCCAGGCGCGCCGGCACAATTCGAACCGAGGCGGTCTGCCGGCACTATCAGATGGGCGACGCGGTGATCCGCGCTGTTGACGGAATCTCGCTCGAGGTAGGGGCAGGCGAATTCGTGGCGCTGCTCGGCAGTTCGGGGTCAGGGAAGTCGTCTTTGCTGAACTTGATTGCCGGACTTGACCGCCCCACCTCGGGGGCCGTCATCGTTAACGGGGACAACTTGGCGGAGATGTCGAGCGAAGAACTCTCCCGGTACCGGCGGCACAGTGTAGGAATCGTCTTCCAGGCTTTTAACCTGGTCGGCGCCATGACGCTCCTCGAGAATGTCGAGTTGCCCATGCGGTTTGCAGAAACGGAGCGTGGCCAGCGGCTGGCACTGGCGCGCGAAGCCTTGCAGCGCGTAGGCCTGGGAGGGCGTCTGATGCATCGCCCCGGCCAACTCTCCGGCGGTGAGCAGCAACGCGCGGCGCTCGCCCGGGCGCTGGCGAACCGCCCCAGCCTGCTTCTGGCCGACGAGCCCACTGGCAATCTGGACAGCCACACAGGAAACGAGATCCTGGACCTGCTCCATGAGTGCAACGAACGGCTCGGCATGACGCTGCTGCTGGTGACCCACGAGCGCGCGCTCGCGGAGCGCTACGCCGAACGCCTGGTCTTCCTGGCCGATGGCAAAGTGGTCGGTGAGCAAGCCAATGTTCCCGCCTTCCAGCGAGTCGCTGCGGGGGGATCAGGCAAGGGAACGGCGGGGCCGCAAACGCAGGAAGGAGAGCGGCGGTGAAGGCGGACGACTTGGTTGATCTGGCGGCGCGCAACCTTCGCGAATCCATGCTCCGGAGCTCGCTCACCACACTTGGCATCGGAGTGGGTGTAGCGTCCCTGGTTGCGATGCTCTCGCTCGGCATCGGGCTCCAGCAGTTAGCCGACCGCCGGCTCGCAAGGTCCGGGCTCTTCGACACCATCGTCGTCACCTCGCGCCGCAGTCTGCGGGGCTTCGGCCGCGCCGACAACCGGAACGGGGCGCCTCCCGCCGAGAGCCGGCCTCTTGACGAAAAGGCGCGAGCCGAAATGGCGCGTCTGCCCAACGTTCTCGAAGCGGTGCCCGAACTCCGCTTCATCAGCGAGGTCCGCTACGAAGGTAAGCCACACCTCGCTATGGTGGCGGGCCTTCCGCTCTCCGCCCGCGACAAGGATGCATTCGACAACATGCAGGGCCGCTTCTTCTCCTCGGATGCCGCCGACGAAGCCATCTTGCAAATCCAGTTCGCGGACGAACTCCTGGGGATTCACCAGAAGCTGGGGGAATCCAGTTCCAAGCTGAGCGGCCAGACACAGGCGTTGATTGGGAAGGAACTGACGCTGCGCTACGCGGAGCGGGTGCCGTCACCGGCGGCGCCAGAATCGAAGCCGGTGCCGGCGGAAGAGGGCGGCGGCGCGGGCGATCGCTCCGGCGCCCTAAAGGATGCGCCCCAGCACCCCGTGATGGCGGCCTTCTCGGTCGTACCGCGCGAGAGAAAGCTGCGCATCGTCGCCGTCACCGACCAGGACCCCGAGGGCATGCGCGGCGCCTCGGGCGCCCGGGTGTTCATCCCGCTTCAGATGGTGGAGAAACTCCATGTCATGCTACCCTCTGGGCTGCGCGGCAGCGAGCCAGACTTTGCGAATGTGCCCGCGTATCTCAGCCTCAGCGTGCGCGTGAACAGTGCGGACAGAGTCGAGTCGGTGCAGGACGCCATCCGGAAGATGGGTTTCAGCACCTTCTCGATTCTCGACGCCACGCGCGGCCTGCAGCGCTTTTTCGCCGTGCTCGACCTCTTTCTTGGGATCTTCGGCAGCCTGGCGCTGGCGGTGGCCGCGCTCGGGATCGTCAATACGCTGGTGATGGCCATCCTCGAGCGCCGGCGCGAAATCGGAATCATGAAGGCGATCGGCGCCAGCGACGGGGACGTCAAGAAACTTTTCCTTGCTGAGGCCGCGGTGATGGGCTTGGTGGGTGGGATGCTGGGGGTGGCACTGGGCTGGGCGATGGGCCGGCTGATCAACGCCGGCGCGAACGTCTATCTGCACCGTCAAAACCTGCCCTCCGAGGAACTTTGGGCGGTTCCGTGGTGGCTGGTTGCCGGAGCGATTGGTTTTGCCATCGTGATCAGCATGATCTCCGGGCTCTATCCGGCCGCGCGCGCCGCCAGGCTGGATCCCGTGCAGGCTCTTCGCTACGAATGATGAAAACACTGCGGGCTTCCTGCTGCCTAAAGCCCTGGACTCGAGTCTGGAAATCGAGTACGGTCCGGAGCGCAAGCCCGTCGTTACCAATCTTGAACTATGCTCGGGACAGGCTCGCTACTCCCGAACCTGCATCCCTATCACTCATCCTGGTTGGGCTGTTGGCGATTCCTAAGTTCTCCATTTCACTTTCGCCACTAACCCCGAGAGGTAGCCGACTGTGTCTGCAATTTGCGAGACAACGAGGAGTACGAACAGCCGGGCCGCGCTGAAGCCTTTGCAAACCACCCAAGGCCTTAGAAAAAGCGAAGCATAGAAACTATGGTCTTCGAGCCCGGGATGATTCTGCGCCCCTTGCACTTGAGGGTGATGGAAGAGCCAGGCACCGCGGCCGTAGTTGAAATGCTGGCGAAGGAATGAAGCGAACGTGAGCCTATGAGCATGATGCACAACGACATCAGGCGCAAAGACGATCCTTCTTCCTTGCTTCCGCCACCGCCAGGAGAAATCGCGGTCTTCCGCTCCCGCTACCTGGAAGTAGTGCGCGCTGAACCCTCCCAGCGCACGGAAGCCATCCGCCGGTACGCCGAAATTGCAGCCGACAGCGAGCGCAGCGTCGTCCAAGCATGAGTTAAAGTGCATAAGCAGGTAGTCCTGCAGCACTTGGCTGGCTCGACAATACGGGTTGTACGGCAACGCGTTGACTGTCCGGCCGGCGATCACGCAGTCGCCGGTGCGCTCGAAATGCTCCGCGTACCGGGATAACCAATCCGCTGGGAAAATGCAATCGTCGTCGGTGAACACCAAGTAACGGCCGCGCGCCTGTGAGGAACCGGTGTTTCTCGCGATGCCACACCCGGCGTGAGGCTGACGAGTAAACCGGAGCGGCAGCCTTTCGCTCCACTCGGCGAGCACTGGGTCGAGGGGTTCGCTGTCGTCGTCTATCACGACGACCACTTCCCATCGGTCCTGCGGGTAGGTCTGCGAGGTCAGGGACGCCAAACACTGCTGAATTTCAGTCTGCCGCCTGTAGGTAGGAATGATGACAGAAATAAGAGGGGACGCGTGCGCCATCATCGTTCCGTTGTACTCCTTCGGGACCTCTCATTCAGGCCTAACCCGGGATTTCCGTTTTGGCATCCTGCGCCAAGGTAGTATACACCCTACTAGTTCCTTCGCGACCGCAGCTTGGCAGTGTCGTTTGGCAGTGCAGACGCCAGCACGCCATCTGACCTCCAGGTGCGCACCTTCAGTCGTCAGTTGAGAATTAGGCGAGTAAAAAGGAAAACCGAGTTAAAATACGTGGGCTATCAACCAAGTTGAACTGGCGCCTTCATGCTGTGACAAAAGGAGAAATGTCTGGTTCCTCTCATGGGTGGCAACGACCATCACTTACCGAGGCATCCCCCCGGCTTTCGTCCTGAGCGGCTGACGCGCCTGATGCGCGAGGCTGTCCGCCGCTGCGATCTCGACCTGACCGATCTTGTCGTCTTTACGGAAGCAGCTTCGGGAGCGTAGGCAGTAACTCCTGTGCTCGCGGCATTGGGCCGCGCACGGCGGGTGTTCGCGCTGGCGCGGTCGTCGGCTCACGGCAGTATCGAGGAAATCATGCAGGCGACCAGCCGTCTGGCGGCAAGCGCCAAGGTTGGCGATCGCATCGAGATCGTAACGGAGAAGCAGCCTGAGACCGTCGGCCAAGCCGACCTGATCGCGCAGCGCTATCCGGGCGCGATAGTGGCGCAATTCTGGGGCGATGTGGATCGTCTCGAGTTGTCCAGCCGGGATGTACCGTTCTGGCCCGTCGAAGCTGCCCCGCCTGGACACCAAGGCATTCCGACATCGAGCATTGGACCAGAGGCGGTGGTTCGCCTGCAAGCCGGTGGTTTGAAGGTTGGCGAAGTCATGCCACGGGTGCGTGTCGCCGGCAGCAACTCGCGGGATCCTGTAGGGACAGCCGTCGCCGCTGCGGTGGCCCGTCACCGAGCGTTCGACGCGCCAGACGGTGATTCTGCCCTTATTTCATGACCTGCGTGAAGACGAACAACAACGTGTCATCGAGGTTATTTGCGACTGCGCCGGGCTGAAGGCCAGCCGGAGTCGCCTCGCCATTGGGTGAATATGAACAACGGCGTGCGGGTAATCATTCCGTGCCACAACTACGCGCAATTCCTGCCGGTGTGCGTCGAAAGCGTCCTGAGCCAGACTGGCGT
The DNA here is from genome assembly GCA_050008675.1 of Terriglobia bacterium. Lineage (GTDB taxonomy): Bacteria > Acidobacteriota > Terriglobia > UBA7540 > UBA7540 > CAVROP01. Next base: position 3,595 of record JBEKME010000092.1, on the reverse strand, counting down.
GGACCTGGAAGTTCTCATCATCGATGACGCCTCGAGCGACGACTCCCGGCAGGTTGCCGCCAGCCTCGCCGCGCGCGACCGGCGGGTCAGCGTCCGCCGCCACGCCGTGAACCAGGGGCACATAAGAACGTTTAACGAAGGATTGGACTGGGCGGCTGGGGCGGCTTACGGTATGGTCCTGGATGCGGATGATGCCCTCACGCCGGGGTCATTGCGCCGGGCCTGGGAACTACTCGAGGCGCACCCGGAGACGGGATTCGCCTACGGGCGGCCCAGGGTGTTTTCGGGAAATGCTTCTCCGCCGTCAGTAAGGATCTGTACGGCGCGATGGAGGACTTGGCCCGGACGCGAGTGGTTCGAGATTCGGTGCCGGCGCGCGGAGAACTGCATACGTTCCCCCGAAGCTGTGTTGCGGATGAGCGTGGTGCGTAATGCAGGCGGCTTCCGAGAGGAGCTGCCGCACACCGCTGACTTCGAGTTGTGGATGAGGCTTGCTCTCCATGCTGATGTAGGTTATATCCGGGGCCCCTACCAGGCATATTACCGCGACCACCCTGCTGGAATGCATCGCCGGCTTTTCAGCGCGACGATAGCGGAACTGGCGCAGGTTAAGAAGGCCTTCGAGGCGGTGTTTCGGGAGTGTCCTGAAAGGATCGTCAACCGGCAGAGCCTCGACCAGACCGTAAGGCGCAGGTTGGCGGAGCGGGCTTTGGAGGAGGCCTGTCGGGCTTTTGATCGGGGCCGCCTTCATTTGCCCGAGGCAGCACAGCTCGAAGAGTTCGCCCTTGAAGTTCAGCCCGATGTGAACGTATCGGCCCGCTGGCGCCTGTTGCAATGGCGTAAGGCGATGGGCCCAGGTTTGAGCCGGGTGGCGCTCCCTTTGCGCCTTGTGAGCCTTGGGCAGCATCTAGGCCGTCGGCTCAACCGTTATCGTTTGCACGCGTCCGGGCTATAGGTCGTGTTCGGGCTCTTGGATTAGAGGGAGATTGAATACTCTCTTTTCTCCGTATCATGTCGTCAATTCGTTCGACCAGATCCAGTCTGTCGTCCGAGAACTTCCGTCCAAAGAGAGCTTCCCCTGACCCGCAGACATCATCAAGCCAGACTTTATCCTGCGCCTCGAAAAGCGCTATGTGTTGCTCGTTAATCATGCTGGGGTGGGCGCCCCCGGCGGACCAATCCTCATACACGAAGTTTCTGCTGGTTCGAGAGCGGAAAACTGAATTGCCCAGAATCGTGTGAAAGAACATCTCGTCAGACGTACGCGTATAGCGGAAGTATCGCTCCACGTGCTGATTGCTCTCCATGAACTGCAATACGTATTGGCAGGCGTCTCGGGTCAAAGCCCACGAAGCGCTCCCGGCAAAGGGTTCCAAGCTGCCTAAGTGTTTCTTGTAGTCACGTTGAACGAGGCGGAGCCTTCCCAACACTTTTACGAAGAATAGGAGCAGCGGCCAATCGTCCCGAACCCACGGTCTGTTGATCTTGAACAGCGACTGGCCGGCCGCCTCGTTCGGCAACTCCACCATACTGATGAATTCCAGACCGCGATTCTGCTCGAGGAACGAATGTATATAGTTCCTGCTTCTGAGCGGGTAGTGGCCTGCGTGGAGATGAACAAAGTAGTCGTAATCCTCGTGCCTGTCCAACGCCTGCCGGAGCAGCAGCAGCGCTGCCTGCACTAGAGAAAATCCGCCCCAATACACGGGTATGCGCTTTTCGCTGAAGTGAACATTGTCTCCGCGAATCCCCGAAAACTCCTCAATGTCGCTTTTCTGGTCAATGTGAACGAAGAACGCACAATCCGCGGATGAGAGCAATCGTATCTCTCTCTCGAGAAGGTGTGGATTCTTGTGGACGACCAGCAGGTAGGCGATCTTCATATATTCGTCATCTCCTTGCTGCAAGGCCCACCCTACCTGCGCCTTGACGCTCATAGCTCACGAAGATAGAGGGTTATTTCTCCCCGCTGCGATCTTGAAAACCCCTGCGTGACACGGTTGACCGCTTCACTGCATCCTGGCTTCAATCGATCGTGCGACTCAATCATCAAGCAGCGGATACCGTCTATCCAATCGCAGGCTTCAAATAACTCCTTCTCGGCCCCCTCGATGTCGATTTTGAGCAGGTCAACCGAAGGCAATTGCATTTCTTTCTTGAGGGTCGGCATGCTGATCGCACGAACTTTGACGCCCGGACCCGCATGAGTGACAAATCCCCATTTTCCAAACGCGCCCGTGGTCGGATCCGGTTCGCTGACAGCTATTTCTCCATCTCGATTCCAGAGTGCTGCATGAACGGCAGTGATCGCCGGATATGGTTGGACGTTCCTGGTGAGCAGCGCGAAGTTGGACGCCTCTGGCTCTATCGCAATGACTTTCGCTGCTGGGTATCTTAGGGTGAAGTATATCGATGCTGTACCAATGTTGGCCCCGGCATCGACAATTGTTTCCGGAGAGAACGGCAGCTCAAAGGCGTACTGTGGCTGCAACAGGGTGTCCCTATACACTACCTCGTCGGTGGTTCTTACCCGGAGGCGTACTGGATTTCGAATTCCTGGCGGGTATGCGTTGATTTCCCTAGGTCGTCCCAAGAGGCAGTTGGCACCGGCGGCCAAAATCCCGCGAACCCCAAACGCTCTGTAGTACCATGTTAGACCGCTACGAATGCTCACAGCGGATTGATTATATATGATCCCAAGATAAGAAGTTCCATCCCGCGCGCAGCGATTTCGCAAGCACCGTTCGGCGGCGAGACCGCAGACCGCGAGAAATCTTCCGATGGCAGCCGCGGCCATCGCGTCCAGCTTCGCGCCCGCATATTTCCCATAATCCGTGTAGCCGCCGTTGCCTGATTTGGTCTTGGCTCCCTCCTCGGCCAAGAACTTCAAGGTACCGTGCCGGCTGTCATCGCGCGAGAGGTCAAAGCCGCTGTCAACTCATTGCCGGTTGCGAATAAGCAACCAGTGTGACACCGTATAAACGCGACTGGCACCCCTCGCCCTCATCGCGAGTGTGCGATAGCCGATTTCCGAGTTCTCCTTCCCACCCTCGCCACTAATCCCCAGAGGTAGCCGGTTGTGTGTGCAGCATGCGAGACAACAAGCAGTACGAACAGCCGCGCTGCGCTGAAACCCCTGGAAACCACCCAGGGCCTCAAAAGAAGAGAGATATAAAAACGACGGTCCTCGAGTCTGGGACGATTCTGCACGCCTGGCCCTGGGGGACTGTGCAAAAGCCATGCGCCACGGCCGTAGTTGAAATGCTGGCGGAGGAATGAAGCGAACGTGAGCCTATGAGCATGATGCACAACGACATCAGGCGCAAAGACGATCCTTCTTCCTTGCTCCCGCCACCGCCAGGAGAAATCGCGGTCTTCCGCTCCCGCTACCTGGAAGGAGTGCGCGCTGAACCCTCCCAGCGCACGGAAGCCGACCGCCGGCTCGCAAGGTCCGGGCTCTTCGACACAATCGTCGTCACCTCGCGCCGCAGTCTGCGGGGCTTCGGCCGCGCCGACAACCGGAACGGGGCGCCTCCCGCCGAGAGCCGGCCTCTTGACGAAAAGGCGCGAGCCGAAATGGCGCGTCTGCCCAACG
>JBEKME010000091.1:0-24287 GCA_050008675.1 Terriglobia bacterium | reverse complement strand
GAGCCAATGGGCGCGTCAAACTGCTTGCGGGTGCAGGCGTACTCGAGCGCCAAATCGAAAGCCCCTTGCGCAATGCCCACCGCCTGAGCGCCTACCCCGGGACGGGAAGCGTCGAAGGTGCGCATGGCCGTGATGAAGCCCGTGCCTTCGCGCCCCAGGCAATTCCCGACCGGCACGCGGCAGTCCTGGAAGACCAGTTCGCGCGTGGCGGAAGCGCGAATCCCCAGCTTGTCTTCCTTCTTGCCGAAGCTGAATCCCGGAGTGCCCTTCTCCACCACAATGCAGGAGGCGCCGCGCGGGCCCTTGGCGGGATTCGTGAGGGCGATCACCGAGTAGATTTCCGCTTCCCCGCCGTTGGTAATCCACTGTTTGGCGCCGTTCAGCACGTAGTGGTCGCCGTCGCGGATGGCAGTGGTGCGCACGGCAGCGGCGTCCGAACCGGCCTGAGGTTCAGTGAGCGCGAAGGCGACCAAGCGCTTGCCGGCGGCAATGTCCGGCAGCCATCGCTGCTTCTGTTCCTCGCTGCCGGAGAGGATGATTGGCAGTGCGCCGAGCGCCGTGCCGGCAAAACTGAGCGCGATGCCGCCACACGCCTTCGACAGCTCTTCGGTCACGATCACCATGTTCATGATCGGTGTTCCCTCCGTAATGCCCCCGTATTTCTCCTCAACGAAAACCCGGAAGAGGTCCGTTTGCGCGAGCACTTTCACAACCAGCCAGGGGAACTTGGCGTCGCGGTCATATTCCGCAGCCACCGGGCGGATTTCCTTTTCGGCAATCTCGCGGGCGAGATCTCGGATGGCCCTTTGATATTCAGTGAATCCATAATCCATAGTGAGAAGACCCCCCTCAAGCTGGAAACTGGTAACTGGAAAATCGAAACTCGAAATCCGAAACTCGAAATTCGAAACTCGAAATTCGAAACTCGAAAACCGAAACTCGGAAAACCATGACCAGGAAACTAGCAACTGGAAAATCGAAATTCGAAACCAGGAAAAGCATGACCAGGAAACCGGGAATTAGAAACTAGAAAACAACCCTGCCATTTTCCAATTTCGATTTTCGATTTTCGAGTTTCGAGTTTCGAGTTTCCAGTTTCCGCTTTCTGCCGTCTCCCCGCGGCATCACGCGACGCGTTCCAGGGGTTGCGGCGGCGGGGGCTGGGTTTCGACAGCGCCGCCCCACAAGGATGGCCTAACCAGCCACGCCTCGCCGCCGCGCAAGGCAAAGCGGCAGTAGTCATCAAGGTCCCCGGCCCGAAATGAACTAACGTCAATCTCTCCTTCGAGCGAACCCGGCCTGGCGAGAACCTGCAACGCGTAAACTAGGGGCAAAACGCTCGCATTGACGTCACGCAGGGTGACCTCGATCCGATCGATGCGGGCGACAATTTCAAAATCTCCCTCGGAATAGAGTCCAGCCGTGCGCTCCAGAAGTTCGCGGATGTCATCCGCAGCGGTGGGAATCCCCTCAAAACTGAACTTGCCGTTCAGCCGCTGATAGGGCTCCGGAACCACCGAGACAGGCTGGCTGCGGTATTGTTCCCAACTCGCATGCGTATAATCAGGTCGAGCCCAGGCAATCGATAAGAAACCACCTTTCCAGACCTTGAGCCTGACCTGCTGTCCTTTGATTTCATCCTGGTAGTAGAGGGTGCCTCCGGGAACCTGGGCACGTTCGTCATCCGAGACCTCGCAAAGGAACTCAATCAGTTCCCCCGCAATCTCCGGAAGCGCGGGGCGGTCGTCAGGCTGGACATGGCGAACCTCCAGCGACACCGACTCAGGAACAAACTCCAGCCATGGCGCTTCAACATGTTCAAGCTTTTGCTGGGTTTCCTTGCTGAGGATCCCCAGCTCCACCTGACCCGAACAGCCCAAATGAGTGCGCATTTTCTCACTCCCTTCCCCGATTCGTACAGACAAAGTGCCTGTAGCGCCGGCCCCAGACTGACAGATAGGCATTCTTGGGGCCGAAGGGACTCGAGGTCTGCCGCAGAAAGATTTTGCCACAGGTGGAATCAAGAACCTAGCGACTTGTTTGCGGCGGCGCGGTGTTAAGCTATCCTGAATCCTGCGTCATGAGATTTCTAGATAAGGCAGGAAACCAGTCAGGTCGAGTTCCTGCTCCACTTGCAATTTCCCGAGGAGAGAAAATGATCAGAACCCTTCAGTTTTTGACCTTAGCAATTGCACCTTTGTTTGCCCTCGCCGCGTCTGCGGGCGCGGGCCAGTCCACGGCACCGCCCGTCACGATTGAGTATTACTACCGGTTGGCGCCCGGTGGGAGCTCAGAGTGGCTGGCGCTCTACAAAAAAAACCACAATCCGCTTCTCAAGGAATTAATGAAAGAAGGGTTGCTCAAGAGTGAGAAGCTTTACACCCGGCGTTTCCATGCCGAAAACCCCGCCTGGGATTACAAAATAGTGATGATTTGGCGCGACTGGGCGGCCCTCGAAGAAGCGCGCAACCGCGAACCAGAAATTCTCAAGTCCCTCTATCCCAACAAGGAAGATCATGACCAGCAGGAAAAACGCCGCTGGGAATTGACCGTCTCCCATTGGGACGACGTGCTGAGCGAAGTTTCTCTGGACTGAGGAGCTGGGCGATTGAGTGATTGACTGATACCGCGACAAATATCGCCACTCGAGTGCTGTGCAGCCCAAGGGTAAGATTGCCGTATTGAAATACGGCATGAATGCTGGTACGATTACGGCATGGCAAAAGAACGAATGAAAAAGCTTACCATCCTGGTCCCTGAAGACCTCCTTCGAAGGGCCCAGCGGGCGACAAAGGGGGGGGCGACTCCCACTGTGCGCAAGGGTTTGGAGCTTCTGGCGGCCCACGACGCTTACGAAGGTCTGCGGAAAATGCGAGGCAAGGTGAAGTTCGGTCTCACTTGGCAAGAAATGCGAGGCGACGAGTGACCTGCGCCGACACCAGTTCCGTCGTCGCCTACATCCAGGGGGAACAAGGATCAGACGTTGACCTCGTGGACCGAGCCTTGGCTGACTGCTCTCTAGTCCTTGCTCCGGGTCTGGCGGCGCTTTGCTGTCACTCCTGGTTTTGCCGTATTGAAATACGGCATGAATGCTGGTACGATTACGGCATGGCAAAAGAACGAATGAAAAAGCTTACCATCCTTGTCCCTCAAGATCTTCTTCGAAGGGCCGAGCGGGCGACCAAGAAGGGGGCGACCCCCACAGTGCGCAAGGGTTTGGAGCTTCTGGCAGCCCACGATGTTTATGACCACCTACTCGCTTTAGAGGGAAAAGTCAAATTCGGCCTCACCTGGCAGGAAATGCGAGGAGAAGAATGATCTGTGCCGACACCAGTTCCCTCGTGGCTCTGCTGGGCGGGGAACTTGGAAGCGACGTCGACTTGGTTCGACAGGCTCTGCGTGATCGATTGCTGTGTATCTCGCCCATCTCAGTCACAGAGCTCCTGAGCGACCCTGATCCTACACCTTCGCTCGAGGAGTTGGTCGTCAAGATACCGCAATTAGAAATCCATCCGGGATATTGGGAGCGTGCAGGAAAGCTCCGGGCAAAAATGTTGCGCCGCCAAGTCCGGCCGAAACTTGCGGACACCCTGATTGCGCAAAGCTGCCTCGACCACGGGGTACCCCTGGTTACCCGAGACCGGGATTTTTCCTCTTTTCAGAAGTTCGCCGGCCTGCGCGTTCTGACCATTGGCGATCTCCTGCAATGACCGGGGCGGAGGTGCTGGTGTCATTTGGAATGGGGATCCACTCAAGCCGCCAGTCATTCCCGCGAAAGCGGGAATCCAGTGCGACGACGGCACATTTCCAGAGGTTTGCGGAGTAGATTCCCGCTTTCGCGGGAATGACTGCCTGCACAGGCCCGCACGAAAAATCAACTTCCCCCAAATGACACCAGTACCGGGCCGGGAAATCACTTAGCGCGCAAGAGCCTGCCCTTACTTCTTGCGCGGAGGTTGCGAGGGCCGCATCTCAATGCGGCTGGCAAGTGTTGTCAGGGGATACGTGTAAAGGTCAACCACCGCCTTGGCGATGTCCTCGCCGGAAAGCTTCCAACTTTGCCGGGACCGGCTACCCGGCGCTCCCCCGAAATCCGTATCCACGCTTCCAGGCATGATGTAGCTTACACGAATGCCGTCGTAGCGCACGTCCTGCATCATGGCCTCGCTGAACCCATTCAGCCCAAACTTGGAAGCGTTGTAGGCGCTCCCACCGGGGAAAGGATTCACGCCAGCAAGACTGGAAATGTTGAAGATGTATCCACCCCCTCGCTGGCGCATTATGGGGATGGCCTCGCGGCAGCAGTAGAACGCACCCGACAAGTTGGTGTGAATCGTGGCGTCCCACTCCGCCGGGGTGAGCTGGTCCACAGGCTTCATGATTCCGATTCCCGCGTTGTTCACAAGGAGGTCGATCCCTCCGAAATGCTCGGCGGCAGTGTGGATCAGCTTTCGGCAGTCCTCATAGCGGCCCACATCCGCCGTCATGCCTTCAACCCGGCTGTCACCCTGCTTGCGCAGTTCTTCGAGCGCCTGCTTTAGAATTTTCGCATCGCGCCCGCAGAGGTAAACCTTTGCGCCTTCTTTAAGAAGCCTTTCGGCGATGCTATAACCGATTCCGCGCGATCCACCGGTGACCACGGCAACTTTGTCTTTCAGCTCGTTTGTCATCAGAAACCCTCCCCTCCTGGATGTATGAAACTAACAGATTAAACCGCATGGAGGGCTGTAGGCAAACGCATGATCCGGGGGAGAGAAGCTGCCGCGCGGCCCTCGGCGATTGAAGCAACCAGCCGAACTCCCTGTCATGCTGAGCGCAGCGAAGCATCTCAGCAGTTCCTTCCCACAGCCAAGCGCCCAATTTTGCATGCGAACTGCCGAGATCCTTCGTCGCCCGAAAAGCAGGGCTCCTCAGGATGACAAGCGCAGGGTACGCGCATTGTTCTCACGAGGCACCACAACTCGACCTTGCGATTCCAGGGTGGAATCTATTTGGTAGACGTCTTGGAAGCCATCCAGAGCAGAATCCCGAAGGCGGGAACGACAAACGGGAAAATCCCCTAGAGCGTGTCGCTCGCCGAATGTGAGCGACGGTCAACGGCCACGAATACCTGCAAGCAGAACAGAAGCGTCAGCGCGAGACAAACCCCACCCTGCCAGGAAACAGGAAAATACACCCAACCCCACTCTTTAAACCAGGGCTTCCTCATGACTGCATTTCCCCTCCTCTTTCCCCAAGTGTGAGTAACCCAGTTCCCTGCATGCCAATTCTAATTCTGCGAGGGGCATTGCATGGCCTTCAAGCTTGCATGATTCTCGCGAACGACCTGCGCGGCCCGTGCGCGAGACCAGTTCCAGGCGCGCCAGTCAGACGCCTGGGGGAACGCCCAACGTTTCAGGATGCCGGATGCCACGGTGCAGCGGTCCTGTGGGTTCAGATTCGGGAGGGCCGCCACAAGTTCCGGCACGGCGTCTGCGCTGAGCCAGGTTGCATAACGAGCATCAAAAGAGCGCCCTGCTTTGGCCCGCGCGAGATTGGTGCGAGCAATGAACGCGTCCGGATTGAGCGCCTGTAGGACAATAATCAGTAAGAAACCCGCCACCATGGCTCCGAAGGCAAAACGCTCACGGCGCCCGCTCAAAACGGTGATTGCGAACCAGAGGAACACCCCTGCAAGCCAGCCCATAAACGCGGTTGGATACAAGCGCTGCTCAGTGAGGCCGTATTCAGCTTGGTAGAGACGCAGGCGTTGGAATGCAGAAGCCATAATCACAAACAGCAGAAGGATTTGGACGCCTGCCAGAACCCTGAAAACTCGCTCCCCCTTGGGGCCGCTCCGGGCAATCAGCCAATGCATGAGGAGGAGAAGCGGGAGCAGGAGCGCGGCCACGGCCACCAACTCAAAAAAGCCTCCACGCGCATATTCCGCATAGGTCAGGCCGGTTGTCGCCTGGACTAGTGCGGAGCCGCCAAAGAAATAACGGACCTGCACGAGTACGAAGGCAAGGAACAGAAGGTCGAGCGCACTCAGCGCCACGGCAACCTCGATTATGCCCAAGGAGACGCAAGGGAGGCGTTTCTCCTTTATGACTGCTATCTCCTTGCCCCACAGCATGCCGCGCAGGTATCCACCGACACACCAGGCAAAGGAGGCGGCCACAAAGAAGTGGGTAAATACTTGCTGGAAGTTCACCCGCAAGGTTTTCCTGACGATGTTGTTGAACACCGCGTCCGCCCCCATGAACAGCCCGCCAAATATGAGTAGGCAGGGGAGAGCAAAAAGAGCTCCGCGCACCACCGCCATCGCGCGCTGCGACCACCGACCACCGAGTAGCTTCTTCCACTCGGCCTCCCCGAATAGGACTGGCAGCAATCCAAAGGCAGCGTTGAGGCCGGCAACAGCCGCTCCCAAGGCGCACTCGACAAGGCCGGCAAAACGAACCCGGCCCCCTTGTGCCCGCAAGATGACCAGGGAAAGCGCCGTGAGGGCCGCCAAAAGGCTCAGTATTTTCAATGCAGGGGAATCGTGCCAAGCGAGCCCAAGGGCGAAAAGCGCCACCACAACGAGCAACCACTGACCGCCTCCGGAAAGAGTTTCTTCTCTCCAGCGGGCGTGAAATGTGATGGCTGCGGAAAGCGCCGCCATCCAGAGGAAAAGATTGAGACCCCAAGGCAAAACGCGCAGCAGTGCATCGGCAAGTATACCCATCACCAGCGCCGTTCCAAGTACACTTAGTTCCAACCGAGCCTTGCTCAACATCGTCAGGTGATCCTTTGTGGTGAAGTTTTGCTCTGGTCTCGATCCATGGTGACCTGTCTGGAATTGCCGATTGTCGATTGCCGATTGACAGCGGAGCAATTCGCCACACCGCTTTTTCAATCGACCCGCCGCGGCGGGGCAATCATCAATCGGCAATCACTGTCAGGTCACGCTCCCGCAGGTACAGTCTCCGCAACGCGCCCGAAACGGCGATGGCGGGAACGGAACTCGCGGACTGCGGCCTCCAGGTCGGCGGCTTCAAAGTCCGGCCACATCCGGTCCGTGAAGACGAGTTCCGCGTAAGCGCACTCCCACAACATGAAGTCACTCAAGCGCCGCTCGCCGCCGGTGCGAATCAGAAGGTCAAGGTCGGGGACAGGCGCTCGGTCGTGGTCGACCGCGGCGAGCAAGCGTGCAAATTCTGGTGGCGTGGCTTCCTCGCAGTGGCCCAGCGATCGCGCGGCGCAGAGAATGGTGTCGCGAGCCGAGTAATCAATCGCCAGGCGCAGGTGCAACCGCCGGCCCTCCTGCGTGGCGGCTTCGGCAGCTTCAATAGCGGCGAGCAGCGCGGGCTCAAGTCGATCGCGCCGCCCGATAACGCTGGCCCATATTCCCACGTCCACCCACGCTGCGACCGATGAGCGCAGGAACTCCGCGAAAATACTCATGAGCTCCCGGACTTCACGCCAAGGACGTTGCCAGTTGTCCGAGGAAAAGGCGTCGAGCGTCAGGGTCCCGATCCCCAGGGCGGGAGCAGCCGCCACCGTGCGGCGCACCGCCTCCACGCCCTCGTAGTGTCCCGCGCTGCGCGGCAGGCCTCGAGCCGCTGCCCAACGCCCGCTTCCGTCCATAATGATGGCCGCATGAATCGCGTGGCCCGTGTCGCCGCCCCTATTGGCGACTCCACGCGGCGAGTCAAGTGAAGAGGTGCGGGCCAAGTGATCAGGAGCATCGGGCAACTGTGCCCTCAACCTCTCCTGCTTTCCAAAGGACTTTACCATGCAAAGCATCCGAACAAAAAAATTTGGCCCGCCGATTACCGCGGGCGCATGGATTGGATCAGCGCTTCCATGTGATTCAGGTAGCGCTCGAGCGCCCGCTGGCCTGTTATGGTGAGCCGGTACACGGTCTTCGGCAGCCGGCCTTCGAAGTATTTCTCGCAGATGATGTACTCCGCTTCCTCCAGCTTGCGCGCGTGCACGCTCAGGTTGCCATCGGTTGTCTTCAGCAATTTCTTGAGCTCGTTGAAGCTGAGCGATTCGTTCACCGCCAGGGCGCTCACGATGCCGAGCCGAATGCGTTCGTGGATCAGGCGGTCCAGTTCGGACGGCGCGCCCACCGGCGCTCCCCTGCGCAATCGCTGAACATCCCGCGCCGCTCGCCTCCCGCCTGCCACACGGGCCTCCGCATTTGAAATCTGTCTAGCCACCGTACCTCCATGCAATAATCGTCCCGAAAACGACGTGAAGCCCGCCGAAACCGGCAGCCATGATCAAGTTTGCCCAGCCAGCGGGGCAGATCAGGGCGAGAATTCCCGCGAACATGAAGCACAGACCCATGATCGGGACGACCTTTACGGAAAACGCCCCTGCCGTCACCACCCCGGCCCCGTAAAGCAGGAGCCAAAGGCCGGGCAGCAGGTTAAATACACCGGCGTGGTAAATCACCATGCTGAGCACTGCAGCCGCCAGCATGGGGGGAGACAGGCCCAGTACAGCCTTCCGGCCAGGCCTTGAAAGCAGGGGCGTCTGCACCTTCCGCGCCTTCCAAAAAGTAGCTGACGCGCCCACCGCAAAAGCGCACAGCGCTTCCAACCCCCACACCCCTACCCACCATTCCACTTGCGGGCGGAGCGCGGCAACCACCGCAGCCGCCAAAGCCGTGATTCCTATCGCCACTCCGCCCCAGCCCGGCACGGCGGTGAACGAAGCCGCGCTTTCCATGGTCTCGCGGATGAACCGCAGATCGTCAATGGCGTGCGCTGACATGGGCACTGGCCTGGAACGTCGTGCGCGAACTGGACCCGGACATGCCATCCAAGACTTTATACAGGACGTTCTAACTCATTGTCAAGTACTTTGTGATGCAAAGTTGATGGCTTACAGGCTGCGGAAAAACGCTTCCCTGCTGTCATTCTGAGCATTCATAGCCGAAAACCGCTATCCGTGATGTCAGAAACGGAGTACGTCGCAAACGTGTGTCGCCCTCTCCCCTGGGGAGAGGGTGGCCCGCGACCGGCGCTTTCACCAGCCGGCGCTGGCCGGGTGAGGGGTCAGTTGCACGCCCAGGACGGATCAGAGAGGCTCGGTGCAAGTTGCTCAATCCACATGAGTAATGCATCGAGTTTCTGGAGAGCGAAGCGAAGAATCTCGCTTTGTGCATTTTCATGAACATACGAGATTCTTCGTCGTCCCGCAGGGCGGGACTCCACAGAATGACAGCACCTACGGGTTTCTCCGCAGCCTGTTAACCCCAATTCGGAAGTTGGAGTTGTGGCCGTGCTGCGGGGACGCGTCGGACGTCGAAGGCTGTCATCCTGAGCCCGTTCGCTTCGCTCTCTGGAAAATCACCTGATGCCGGTCATTCCCGCGAAAGCGGGAATCCAGCTCGATGTGTGACCTGGACCCCCGCTTACGCGGGGGTGACAACACCGGCGATTTTCATCTCCTCGGGTGGGCCGCAGGCTCATGAATACTCTCTCGAAAATCACCCCATGCCACTCATTCCCGCGAAAGCGGGAATCCAGCTCGGAAAATATCATTGAATTTTGTGCATGCCATAGTCATAATTCAAGGATGATTGAGCGCCGAGCACTGCTTAGCCGAATTCACCAGGCTCTTCGCACTAGCCCGGTGGTCGTGCTTTACGGCCCGCGACAGTGCGGCAAAACCACGCTCGCCAGGCAAGTCGCTGGCGCCGCAGCCGCGGACTATTTTGACCTGGAAGATCCGGTCAGCCAGCGCCGATTGTCCGAGCCGATGCTCGCCCTCCGGGAACTCCGCAGGCTGGTGGTCATCGACGAAGTCCAGCGCCAACCCGGATTGTTCCCTATCCTTCGGGTTCTTGCCGACCGCAAGCCCCTCCCCGCTCGCTTCCTGATCCTCGGCAGCGCGTCGCCTGAATTGCTTCGCCAAAGCTCCGAATCACTCGCCGGCCGCGTCGCGCTGGTTGAGATGGGCGGCTTTGACCTGTCGGAGGTGGGCCTCAAGGCCGTGCGGCGGCTGTGGTGGCGCGGGCGCTTTCCTCGCTCGTTCTTGGCCAAGAGTGACGCCGAGAGTCGTTCCTGGGAAGAGAATTTCATCCAGACGTTTTTGGAACGAGATATTCGGGAGTTCGGCGTTCAGGTCCCACCGGTCGCTCTTCGCCGCTTGTGGATGATGCTGGCGCATTATCATGGCCAGATCTGGAACGCTTCCGAGCTCGCAAGGTCTCTGGGAGAATCCCACACTACCGTAAAGCGGCACGTCGACATCCTGACGGGGGCTCTGATGGTGCGGCAACTCCAGCCCTGGCATGAGAACCTCGGCAAACGGCAAGTCAAGTCGCCGAAGATCTATATTCGCGATACAGGGTTGCTGCACGCACTTCTGGGCGTCCCCTCGTTCCGGTTCTTAGAGGGGCATCCCAAACTTGGCGCCTCCTGGGAAGGATTCGTGATCGAAGAACTCCTTCAGTTGGTCGGCGAACGCAGCGCTTACTTTTGGGCGACGCAATCAGGCGCGGAGTTGGACCTCTTGCTTTTCCTGGACGGCTCGCGTTATGGGGTCGAGGTGAAGTACGGCGACGCCCCGGGCATCACCAAGTCCATGCGTGTGGCCCTTGCTGACCTGGGATTGCGGCAACTCTTCGTGGTCTATCCGGGCCGCGACGCCTACGATTTGGACAAAAGGGTTACGGTGCTTCCACTCGAGCAAATCAGAGCGCGACTCCTGTCTCGTAACCGCGCCGCGGCCGTACACCGAGCAACTGGACGCTGAAAAACCTTTTTGTTCAGATTCTGTGCTCATGTGTGAGAGAAGGTGTTACCAGGTAGCACCAAATTTCTACGAGAACACGCCAAACTATCACGATTTCACTCCCACCCGAAATGGCGGAGCAGGTTGAGAACGCCATGAAAACGGAGCATCGGACGCGCTCCGAACTCGTCCGCGAAGCGCTCCGCACCTACATCTCAATTCGTTTGCTCCCCCAAGAGAGCCCCACGTCTTCCGAGCTTCGTGCCATTCGCCGTGGTGAGGCCGCATACCGGCGGGGAGATTACATAACCCTCGATGAATATTTCCGCGAGTTGGACCGTCGTCCTCGCCGGGCCCGCAAGAAAGGCTCTTGAACGCATTAAGTTGGGGTGATAACGAGCCCTCGAAGGGGGAATCTTTGCGCGCGGCAAAGAGATTCACCAACAGTAGTACAACGCGGCTGGTGGCCGCAACCAAAACGAGGCTCTCTGCGTCCTCCGTGCCTCTCAGGCTTTAACACGGAGCACACTGAGCCTCTCAGTGACCTCCGTGTTGAAGCTCTTCTGACCACGGAGGTTACGGAGACACTACGCACAGCAGAAAAAATCTTCGCGGCGCGAGAAGAAGATGAAAACTAGTGGAACAGCCTGCTCTGCGCCACCCGCATTTTCTAGCGCGGGCTCCCCAGCGCGGGCACGGCTCTCTTTTTGAGGTAATGGTCGAAGAAATCAGCAGCCGCATGATAGGCCGCCAGCCAAGTGCGCTGCCGCAAGAAATCGTGAATCTCGTCCGGAAAGACGAGTTGTTGGAATTCCACACCCTGTTTCCGCAACCCCTCCACCAGGCGGACCATCTCCGTGAAGGGAACGTTGCGGTCATCATCCCCCTGGACCAGCAACACCGGCGAGCGCCATGTCTTGAGGGAGGCCAGCGGCGAGGACTCCCACGCCAGTCGTGCCGCGTCAGGCCGTGCGGCGGGATCGTAGGAAGGAATCCAGTTCTGGATTTCGAGGTTCCAGTCATGCACGCCGTGCAAGTCAACGCCGCAGGCGAATAGCTCGGAGGCTCGGGCCAATCCCAGCGCCGTCAAATATCCGCCGTAAGAACCGCCCCACAGGCCGATGTGATTCGGATCCACCTCGGGGCGCAGGCGCAGGTAGAGGCCGACGCCCTCGACATCGTTAAACTCGCTCGCCCCGCTGGGCCCGTAGTTGAGCGCCTCGCGAAAGTCCAGCCCATAGCCGATGCCGCTACGGTAGTTGACCGATAGCACCACGTAACCGCGGCTGGCGAGATACTGGTTGAAGGCATAGGCGTTGTGATAGTAGCCCATATAATGCCAGCCCAGCAGCATCTGGCGCCGCGAACCACCGTGAAAGAATACTACGGCCGGGTGCCGCTGCCCGGAGGCCTCCTCCTTAGGCAGAAAAAGCTGCGCGTGGATGCGCAGCCCGTCAGCGGCGGGAAAGATCACTTGTTGCGGGGTGACCAGATCAGCGGCGGGAAAGTCGGCGGGAAGCGTTTCGGGAGCGAGGTCGCGAATTCCGCCCGAGTTAGCCAGAATTGCCGGCCGAGCTGGGCGCTGGGCGTCGGAATGGAGCAGGGCAACGGTGGCGCCGTCGCTCATCATCACCGGTGACCACTCCATTCCTTCACCCCTGGTCAGTGGAGTGGCGTGGTCACCCGTGACCGGCTCGCGCCACAGGTGGCGGCGGTCGATGTCATCCTGGTTCGAGGCGAAAATCAACTGGCGGCGATCGGGACTGAGGGAAACGAACTCCACTTCGAAATCGCCGGGCGTAAGGAGCTTTGCCGTGCCGCCCGCAAGGGGAACAGAATAAAGATGAGTCCAGCCGTCGCGCTCCCAGGGAAACACCAGGTTATCGCCGGCGCCCCAGAAGATCTGATGCTCGGCCACAATCTCGCGAAAGACGCTGCCGCGACCGGCATCGGCGCGCCAGACCTCGTGACCCTGACCGGTGGCAGCGTCGGCCACGCGGATCGACCACGGCTGGCCGGTACGTTTCGGCCCGAAGATAAGGTCGTCGCGTGAGGAAGGAAGGTGCAGGAAGGCGACGTGCCTGCTGTCCGGCGACCAGACAGGCTCGGAATCCTGGTCAACGCTCGGATCGAGATACAGCAGGCTCTTGCCCCCCACGTCGTACACCCCCACGAAGCTGTGATCTCCACGGCGGCTGACGAAAGCAAGGCGCGACCCGTCGGGCGACCAACGGAGCGAGCTGCCTTTGCCCTTGTCGTGGATCAATTGTTCGGGCTTGGCGCCTTCGGCCAGCTTAACCAGCCACACCTGGTCCTTGAAGATGTACGCCACACTATCGCCCTTCGGAGAAACCGCCGGAGAATAGCCCTCGGCGAGCTTGCGCGGCGAGCCACCGTCGAGTGAGACAACCCAGACGTCCTGTTCGACACCCTCGGGGGCGCTGGCGGGGTTGGGGTAGCCGCCGCCGGTCTCGAAGTCGCCCCCGCGAACGTAGAGTATCGCCCGGCCGTCAGGAGTCCAGGTGAGCTCTCCGATCTCCTGGCCGTCGTCTTGGGTGTACCGGGTGAGCTGCCGTGACACATAGCCTCCGCCCCCACCGGGCTCGGCCACCCAGATGTTGCGAAGGCCGCGCGCATCGAACACCCAAGCCACCCGCCCGCCCGAAGGCGAAGCCACGAGCTCGGTTGGGAATGGCGAGCTCATCACTTGTTCGAGCGTGAAGGAGCCTCGCGCCGCAGGGACGCCCCCAAGGACGAAAAGCATAAGGGCAACGGTCTGCAATCTTCTACCAGCGAGTGTGAACACGGTTATTCCTCCTTGTGCGGCATGCGTGGCCGCGTGGGCCAAGTCCGTTCGCCCGTAGCGGCGATTTTACATCGCCAAACCAGCATGCGCGACCGCGTTCGCCAAATCAGGACCTGAGCGGGCACAACGCCCGCCCCTACGCGGCGTCCGTGGCCGCGTGGCCCAAATGCTACTGGACCTCGCCGGGAAAGTAAATGGTAGCGCATCCGGCCAGGAGTGCGTCAAGGTCGCGAGTGGCCAGGTGTATGCGCTACACCCGAAAAGGCCCCCGACCCGGCTCTCCCGCGACTGCGAGATCGCCGCCCTCTCACCAAGAGAGAGGGCGGTTTTGGCAACTGCCACGCGCGCCAGAAAGGACAGCCCTCTTCCGAGGGCTGAGCGTGTCCCACATCTTCCGCTGGACACTGCGGCCCCACCTCCAACCTCTGCCCATTTCCCGGGGAGAATGGCAGGGAATTGGGTCTCTGCCCTCTCCCTTGGGGCTGAGCGTGTCCCACATCTTTCGCTGCACACCAGGGGTAGAACTGAATCCATAGCCCTCTCCCTTGGGGCTGAGCGTGTCCCACATCTTTGGCTGGACACCGGGGGTAGAACTGAATCCATAGCCCTCTCCCTTGGGCCTGAGCGTGTCCCACATCTTTCGCTGGACACCGGGGGTAGAACTGAATCCATAGCCCTCTCCCTTGGGCCTGAGCGTGTCCCACATCTTTCGCTGGACACCAGGGGTAGAACTGAATCCATAGCCCTCTCCCTTGGGCCTGAGCGTGTCCCACATCTTTCGCTGGACACCGCGCGTAGAACTGAATCCATAGCCCTCTCCCTTGGGGCTGAGCGTGTCCCGCTCCGGCGCTTCCACCAGCCGGAGCGGGACGGGTGAGGGGTCTCTTGCTCAGTTTCGCGAACCAACCTCTTCCGTAGCGCCTCGGTCGTCCCCCGCTGTGCAAAGCAATAGTACTCCGCGACCCGGTTTTGCAGGGGAGACGGGTGGCGAACCTTTACCTTCAGTGTCCGGTCGCGCTACGAGGACGATGTCGCGTTTTGAGCTTCGGTTTGGTTGCGCCGCAAGGGGCGGGCCGCACGGCCAGAGGGAGACTATAGCTGATGCGGAGCTTTAGCTGGACAAGATGGGTTGCGAAAGGATCACGATTACAAGACACGGCGTTCCGGCGGCAATGCTGGTGCCGGTTCGAGACTCGGATCGAAAGCTGACGCACGAGGAGATTGTCGAGGGCATGCGCGCGTTGCGCAAGCGCGTAAAGCCCCACACCATGAGCGTCCGCGAAATGATAATTGAGGGACGGCGATTTTGAGCGGCGTTGTGGTGCATGCGTCGGTGGCGCTTGCCTGGTGCTCCCCGGATGAAGCGAGCGAATACGCGGACGGGGTCCTGGTGGCACTGAAGGGCAGACGCTCGTTGTTCCAGCCGTATGGGGGCTCGAAATTACCAACGCGCTACTGACCGGTGAGCGTCGCAAGCGATTGAAGCAGCCGGAAATCCTGCGCTTCGCCGCTTTACTGGAGGGACTTTCAATTCTCCAGGATGGCCAGGCAGTGGGTAGCGCAGACCTGCGCTTTTTGCAGGTCTGCGGCTTTTCAAGATTCACGGCGGCAAAAGCCGCAGACTTCGATATGCACGAAGTCTGCGCTACCCGCTGCGGTTCACCCCCACGCGCGTGGGGACAACGACTTAATGCCATTTTAGGAAGTGTCCATCACCGGTTCACCCCCACGCGCGTGGGGACAACTCTTTGTCGCGGTCGCTTAGACCTGCGCTCGCCGGTTCACCCCCACGCGCGTGGGGACAACGAATGGAGCTGTTGCGTCTCGGAGGGCAAAGGCGGTTCACCCCCACGCGCGTGGGGACAACTTCATCAAACTCACTAAGCTCTATGCCAAGAGCGGTTCACCCCCACGCGCGTGGGGACAACAAGCTGAAAGTTGGCTTTCCTTTTCGAGAGACCGGTTCACCCCCACGCGCGTGGGGACAACGACTCCATATTCGTCACATCCGCCGTGTCCGCCGGTTCACCCCCACGCGCGTGGGGACAACGGATACGGACGAGGTTGGAATGTGCGCGCCGCCGGTTCACCCCCACGCGCGTGGGGACAACTTCTGCGACACCACACCCATATCAAGCTACATCGGTTCACCCCCACGCGCGTGGGGACAACACCCCAAGAAATAATTCCCCTGGGAACCGTACCGGTTCACCCCCACGCGCGTGGGGACAACTTCAAACTGGCGTTCTTTATAAGATGCAGAAGCGGTTCACCCCCACGCGCGTGGGGACAACGAACCCTGCCTGTAACTACACTCACGACTCCCCGGTTCACCCCCACGCGCGTGGGGACAACTTTCAGCGGCAATGCGAATCGCCGCGAGCTGCCGGTTCACCCCCACGCGCGTGGGGACAACTTTGGGGTATAAGGCCGCTGTGCTGCCCGATGCGGTTCACCCCCACGCGCGTGGGGACAACACATCCAAGTGCTTGGTCTTGATATTGTTTTGCGGTTCACCCCCACGCGCGTGGGGACAACTGGGGTACGGTGATCCTGCCTGCGGCTGGGAACGGTTCACCCCCACGCGCGTGGGGACAACTCCGCGACCTTCTCCTCCAACACGGCCCGCTGCGGTTCACCCCCACGCGCGTGGGGACAACATCGGTCGAGCAGAAGGTGCAAGCCACCATTACGGTTCACCCCCACGCGCGTGGGGACAACGCATCGGCCTTGGCCTCAGCCTTAACCTGCGCCGGTTCACCCCCACGCGCGTGGGGACAACGTGATCGAGGACCGTGCCTTCAAAGTTCTCCCGCGGTTCACCCCCACGC
Source organism: Terriglobia bacterium (assembly GCA_050008675.1). Lineage (GTDB taxonomy): Bacteria > Acidobacteriota > Terriglobia > UBA7540 > UBA7540 > CAVROP01. Next base: position 7,934 of record JBEKME010000091.1, on the reverse strand, counting down.
GCGTGGGGACAACCCGCAGTCTCACAAGCGCGCGTCGGCCCCAGCCGGTTCACCCCCACGCGCGTGGGGACAACATCGCCAGCACGCGCCCCGCGCCCTCGGAGGTCGGTTCACCCCCACGCGCGTGGGGACAACCTAAGTGGATTCGCCTTGCCACTCGCCGATACCGGTTCACCCCCACGCGCGTGGGGACAACATCAAGCGCCAGCCCCGGCACATGCAGCATATCGGTTCACCCCCACGCGCGTGGGGACAACTTCTTTCCAGCCCATGAAACCTTCAGCCCCGGCGGTTCACCCCCACGCGCGTGGGGACAACACTTACTAAATTATTGATTCTGCGGCATGCGAACGAGAAAAAGGCCCTCGAAGTCATCGATGACCCGAGCTGTTTGGCCCCAGGTTCGGACTCGAAAGCCCTGTTCATTGTCGCTTGAATAGATAATCAAGCACCCGCCTCCCTTGGCCTGGCTGCAGGCTTTTTCCCAGAGCCGATCACGGACCATGGCGGAGACGCGTCCCACGAACACTCCCGCCTGAGGTTCCAAAAACCAGCGAGTCAGCTCGCCTCGCAACCCTGGGGGGACGCGCTCAAGAATCAGGACCACCATCGCCGGGCTCCGTTTCACCGATTTCGGGGGCTAGCAGGCGGCCGCCTTCGACCTCTCCTTCCAGATTGTCCCAGAGGAAGCCGGGGGCGGCGGCATCCAGGTCGAAGGTAGTGTCCCAGGCCGTCGCTTTTGCCAGCATCAACGCCCTTTGGACATCCGGGATGATTCTCTCCAGAAGCCGCGTGGATACGAACTGATCGCGGCAGGTGATGCGCACCCGGCGTTCCAACTGTCCCGTCCCCTCGGCGGCGGCGCGAAATGCCACTGGAACGGTAATTTCAGCCTTGTACAGGTCGGCGAGATCGTAGACGAAGGACAGCATCTTGCCGGTGTGGATAAACCCGAGTGCGGGCGAAAAACCTGCTGACACGATGGCAGCATGGCAGATTCCATATAGGCAGGAGTTAGCGGCGGACAAGGCTCGGTTGGCAGGGTCCGCCTTGCTCCACTCATCGCGTTTATAGCTGCGGCCCGACCACGTGATGCCGGCTTCCTGGGCGGCCTTGGCGTAGGCATCGCGCACCCGCACGCCCTCCATGCCGCGGATTTGCTGGAGGGTCAGGGCAGGGTCGAACTTCTCCGAAAATCGCAACTGATAGAGGCGGCGCACCACCTGCATATGGAAACCCTGGTCCGCCCACAGCCTCGCCTGATGCAGGAAGTTGGCCGCGTTGCGCGTCTCGCCCATGCCCACGGCGTAGAAGCGGACTCCCTCCTCCCCGCACCAAGCCACCAGGCACCCATGGTCCGCCAACACGGAGATGGCGGCGTGAGTAATCGAGACGCCCGGACCCAACATCAGGAGAGCCAGATTGGCACAGGGGACCGGCACCTTCCCGGCTTGATCGTGGACGGCAATGGCCCGCTCTTCCTGATCGACGTGGCAATGCTCGACGTACAGATAACTCCACCCGTCACTGAACTTGGGTAGAACGTGGAGATCTTGAATTCTCACAGAGCCTCCAGCCCGTGCTGTAGCGTCGATCTCCGATCGACGGCGGTTGTAGCGTCGATCTCCGATCGACCGGGGTTGTAGTCGATCTCCGATCGACGTTACGGCGGTCGGAGACCGCCGCTACAAAACCAGGCGATGGATCTCACCCTGGTACGGCCAATCTTCCGGGCGCTTGACTAAACCGGCCCGGACCGGATTCTGCCGGACATATTCATATTTCTCCCGATAGGATTCTTGCGATCTCAGGACGTGATCGAAAAAGTCTTTCTCCCAATGTGTGCCCTCGCCCTCATCTTCCCGGAGGACTTTGGATAAATCCCCGCGCAGCGCCTTGATCCATTTCCCTAAAGGTGGGGACTCACGACAAAAGCCGGCGAAAAGATGGATGTGATCAGGCATGATCATGAAGAACCCGACCCAAACAAGAAAATCGCTCGCCCGTTCGGAGAATCTCGTGAATTCCCGGTGAATCGCAGGATTTGCCAACGAGCGTTTGCGGTCCTGCGTACACAGCGTGAGATAGTAGATTGGGCTGCCCGTATAGAGCCAGTCCAGTCGCCGCAAGCGGGGTTTGAATTTCATATTGGCTCGATCTCCGCTCAAGAAATGTTGCACGGATCCCCGATCGACAAGGGATTGTAGCGTCGATCTCCGATCGACGTACCGGCGGTCGGAGACCGCCGCTACAGCGAGAGCGGCGCCACGGAAAGCAGGCCGAAGCCGAAGGCTTTGCCGTGCCCAACGCCGCCCACGATGGTTTCTCTGAAGCTGTCCGCGTCCTCAACCGTAAGCGTCCCCTCCAATAACGCCGAGCGAAATTTCATGCGGCCGCCCGTCGGCCTCGGGTCGGATCGGTCTCCTGCGCCCCACCCGATCTGCAAGACCCGGAAAGTTTCCACTTGGAATCCACCTTGGCCGCCCTTGCCGGCGAACCATTTTCGTATCACATCGTCGCGGTTCTGGTCCTTGTCCCAGGTCAGCGCCACGCGTTTGCCTTGGGCCTTCGGGCGGCCCCGCTTATCTGTCCCCTCTCGCGTCCTCGTAAGATCAACGCCCTCTGTGCTGGTTTTTATCTTCTTACTCAGATTGGCGCGGATACGGAAGCGAAGCCGCTGACCCTTCTCAAAGCGGGGGTCGAATTCCTGCACCTGAGGGGGAGCGGCTAGAGGATTCAGAAGAAAACGGGCGTTGTGGAAGGCGTAGCCCCAGTCAGGCTTTACGGCAGAGTTAGACTGGACGAGGATCACGACCCGCCCGCCCGGTTGCGGGTCGATGCGGAAGAGAAAGCCGGAGTCGCCGTCACGTCTTACATGGACCTGGTTGTTGGCAAAGTCCGCGGGTTTGAAAGGCTTGAGGAAGTGGGGATCGTGGGATATTCGGTCTTTGGATGGAAACGCCATGCAAAGGCGCTGGTGGACGTGATGGAGGTTTCGCAGCCAGAGCCGCCCGGGCCTGGGGCGGTCGGGGTTGGTGCCGACGTCAATCAAGAGGCAGGAGAGGTACATGGCTATTCCACCTCCTCAGCGGCAAGGCGTCTGCGGCGAGTCTCCAGAGAGCGGAACCTGATAATCTCTTCCCGCTTCTCGATGATCTTGTCGCGCCAACGGGGCTCTTCGGGGTTGATGCGGTCCAAGCCCATTCCGAGCCCGTACTCGATCATGGTCACGGCGTCGTGGCAGAGGCGGCAGAGGGAGCGCAAATCGTCCCGGAGTTCGCCGCCGCCCGCGCGGCGGTACGTGATGTGCTGCACGGTGCTGGCGGGAGACTTGCAAAAAACGCACAAGTGATAGTCGTCGTCGAGCCGCTCCTTGCGTCGGTTTTTGTACTCTGTGTTCGTGTAATCCGCTCTTGGGCGCGGAGGCGGTGGCGTGTCGCTCTGCGGTGGCTGCACCGCAAGTGTTACGTCGCCGTCCGCTCCGACGCGCAACTGCCTGCGGATGACGAATCGGGGTTGGTGCGACGGCGGCTCGAATGTCAACGGCACGTCGTACCAGACGAGCGCATCATCGGGCGCCTCGGGCTGCTCGTTGGTGGGTTCCCAATCAAGCAGGCAATCGACGGGTCGCGGCTGGGGATCGTCCTTCAGCCGCCGACGCCAGGGGACCGATTCGAGGGCAGAAAGCAAGTCGGGGAATTCACCTCCCGGATGCTCCAGCAGAGGGCGGCAAGGGGGGCAGCACTTTCTGCCGAGGTAGAGTGTCCACTTGGGCGCTTTGATTGCCGCCTCCAGTTCCTCAATGAGGTCCGGTTCGCCCTGAAGAGCGACGAGAAACGAGGCGTCGCAAAGGTATTCGCGGCGGGTGAGCATGGCTCCGGACTTGGTTCCCCCCTCGGCGGTACGCATCGGCATCCCCGCACCCACCGTGTGATAATCCCACCAGCGGACCCCTGGCGCATCGACGCGTACGCCCATGCGCAGCCGGGCCAGCCTTGGAAGCCAGCCTTCGCGGGCCTCTGGCCGGGAAACGCCCAATGCCGCGCAAAGCATCCCGATGACGCCGGACTTGGTCGGCGCCTCGGCCGTGCGCCGAATGACGAACTTGGATTGCTGATCGCCCCATGCCTGAAGAGGACCTTCAAGCCGAAGTAGCAGCGTCTTTGCGCTCATGGGGCACCTCCGGATTCAGGACCACTTTCTTGGCCTCCTGCCAGTCGTAACCGATTTCCTTGAGTACAGCCGCTATCAGTTCGTCAAGAGACTTAACATCTTTGTCGGCAAGCGGGACCTCACGCTGTTTCTGTTTTCCGTCTTCGCTCTCCGTGGTGGTAGCCGTCAACGGATAGCGGAGATTTGGAGAGAACCAGAACCGCTTCGTCGGCTTGCCGTATCCCGTATCTATGTCGTTCACATAATGGGCAAGCTGCGCCACGCTCTGCGAGATGATGTCCCGTTCGCCCTGAGGAGCCGCCGGTTTGGCGAAGGCGTTGGCGTAGCTGATGGGAGTGTTTCTGACTTCCACCAACATCCCGTCAGGAGGGTTGTGCGCGGCAAAACTATTTTGTTTTCCCGTGGGGTTGGCCAAGGCCGCGGCGCGAATGAAGGCGCCGACGGTATGGGCCGCCAGTTTTTCGTGATTCGTCCCGAAGGGCTTCAGGTTTTTGACCAGCGTTTCCCAATGAATGGAGAAATACTTGTAGAAACATGCCGAACCGAACATGGCTTCATCCACGTAACCTGCGCCCGCGTCCTCGCCGGGGACATCATCGGCGGCGACATAGTAGTCCACCTCGGGCCGGGCCTCATGGGTGGAAATGGCATGGGCGACTTGAAGCGATGCCTCAACCGTCGTGTCTTTGAGGACTCCCGTTTCAAGCATCCTGCCGCTCAGCGCCATGTCCGGCACGGCGACGGATTCACTGATGAGCTTGCCGAACTCCGCTGCCAAGGCCTCGTCCGTTTTTCCGTCGCCCTGCTGGAGGAGTTCGGCCATGCGTGTAATCGCCTCTTGGGTGGTGTAAACCAGCATCTTGCTCCTCTCAGCACTTTCCTGTTCGTCTTCTCCTTCCTGTTTTTTTGCTTTCTTAGGCTCCAGCCCGCAGGCTTTGAGAATGTTCTCCGCTCGCTTCCTGACGTCTTTGCCCGTCACCTTTTCCGCAATCTCTTTCGCCAACTGGCGGGTGCGAACTCCGCCCAGCAATTGTCTGAACTCCTCACTCATGCGGATGCTGCGCTTAAGGCACTGGCTGGAAATACGGGAGCGCAAGACTCCGCCAAAAAAGCAAGTCTTGGGCGCGCCCAGGTCATCCCGGTTCAGGTTGGCCGGGCTGTGATTCTGAATGGCGTGAATCTGGATCAACATGACTCTCCTCCTCTTGGACAGTTCAAAAATTCCTCGGCCCATTTGAGCCGGGTGGATTCGCGTTCCCAGATGGAAAGATCGTTCGTCAGCCGCACCCAGTCGAGTTCGAGGTGCTTGGAAGCTATGAGGTCGATTGCCCACTGTAGGGCGGGTTCGATTTCAGCAAGCGGCAGCGTGAGCATCCTGTCGAAGCGTTGCTCGAAACGCTGCCGCGCTGTTTTCTCGCCCGGCCGGGATCGCCCGAGCTGGCGAGCGAGGGTCTCGCGGGGTGAATGCTCGAGGGGCCGGAGGGCGTAGAGTTTGGCGACAAGCCAGGCCACCTCACGGCGAGGCGCCCGTTGGGTTTGCGCCCGCAGCGGCCACCAAAGGCCTGCGAAAAGGTCAAAGCCCTCTACCGATTCGTCGAGCCCTTGCCCGGCATGGTTGCGCAAGAGCCCGAGCTCACCGGGTTTCAGTCGAGTCAGAACTTCGACGTACTGCTCCGTTGGAGTCACTTGTCCCCCCCTTCGTCTTTGTTGTTTCTCTTTGGCCGCATGTCCGGCTTTACAGCGGCAATTTCTTGTCGCCTCCGGAGGGAAGCGGTTGTGTAGCCCGGGGAAAGCGATTTGGCGACGGCGGCCATCAACGGACGATATTCCTGGGCCGCCTCTTCCCATGCCTTACCGCCTTCTGCGATCATCTCGTCGATTTTTCCGGAAACCGTTGCCTCGGCTTGGGGACGAACAGCGGCGACTGCGGAGAGAATTTCAAGGTGTCCTCTGTTTCGTGAAGTCTCTCGCGGTTTGGCTCTGCCAACGAGCTTCCAGCCTTCCTTCTGCCACGCCTGGATTTCTTGCAAACTCGCCTGAACCTTCACGTCGTCGAGCGCGGCCAAGAATTGAATCTCCCGCTCGGCTGCTTCCAGGTATTTGTCGTTCTGCACTGTCGCAAAGCTGACGACCCACAACTTACTGTTCCCCTTCGGCTTTTCCCCGCACAGGATTCCCGCCACGACCTTCGTCCACTTCCCAGCCGCAGCGTCGGCCGGGCCAAGCGCGCTGAAAGGCTTCACAATCTCGTCGCCTTCGCTGATGGTGTGCGGGTCGTTCCAGATTCGTGCCAGACTGCCTTCGCCTGTCTTTGTGCTCCCAATACCCGCAAAGACACATTGACGTATCAGAGCCTCCCTGCGCCCGCAGGCGATGCAGTTGGACTCTGGTGTCTCCGGAGTGTCTAACCAGACGCGCCGCGGTACCCACGTTAATCCTATCAATAATGGAACATTGCCGTGTTGAGGGAGGCTTATGTCCGGATTTTCCCATGTGGGCGTGCCCAGGTTCATCTCCGACGTCTTCCGCCATGAGAGGCGCAGGGTTTCGGAAAGGCAGTCGCCCATCGGCACGATGTAGATCGGCGGTTTTTGATTGACGCCCGGGGGCTTGCCGCGCCCGGCCGACGTAGCAAAGAGCGGAAGGCGCAACAAGCCCATTGCGCAGCATGCCGGACATAAGCCGTTTCTGAAATCTGTCCCATGCCGGAAGTGCCAGAAGTTTGTGCCGGTCGGCACTTCTTGCATCAGATAGTTGACGGACAGCTTCTTCTCAAGTCGGTTAGGCTTGCGTTGGTAAAACCGCTTCCCATCGCCCTGAAGGTTGAAACAGTCTTTGTTGTCATCGAGTTTCTTGAACCAATCAGAGGGAAACGAAGAAATCGAGTTCTTGTCGTCCGGGGGATTCCCTTTGCACCAATAGAGCAACGCAAGCAGGAAACGCAGGATGGCCAGGCGGTCCATTGGGTTGCTGGCCGCGATTTGGCGAATCCGGCCTGCTTGCCTAAGGGCCTCACTAATGCCCACGCGACCGCTGTGCCCATCTTTCCACAGAACGGGAATCCACTTTTCTTCGAGCAGGTTGTACTCCACGGCTTCCTCCTTGCCTGGGCAAGAGGCGGGTGGCAGGCCCGTCGCGCCCCGGGGGGACCGGACCGTCCGCTGCGTAGCTACCACAGGACAATCATGGCGAAGGTATACACCCGGGACGCGGCAAAGGCAAGGCCCGAAGACCACGACAACGGTTATCGCGTCCGCTTAGCCCACACTTCACAGGCTGCAAGGCGCGCCGTTGACTAAGCGCAGAAGCTTTGATGCCTCCGCGGCGTTCCGATTCGGAGGGAATCTTGCGATCGATTTCGCGGGTGGCGCATACGTCCCGACGGGTTTTTGTCGGGATGTATGCGCCCCTCGGCATGTCGACACCTTCATAGCCTCTTGTCCATGCTCAAGATCGAACCATCATTCCAGAAATAGAACCTCCCGCCGCAGCGCGACCACGGCCAGTCGCCCGGGTGCTTGACCAGCACTCGTTTGACGGGATTGTCGCGCCTGTGATTCAATTTCTCGTCTCGCTTCTTGGGGCTCCAGATGTTCATGTCGTAGAACCCACCCCAACAATATATCGTCCCTGTGGCGCATACATCCCGACAAAAAGAAGCTGTGAAAAAATCAAGAAAATCGAAAAATTAAGAAATTTTCTTGTCTTAGCTATACAGCTATGATATATTAGCCTCTGACCGCACTTCCGGCGGGGAGGCC
>JBEKME010000090.1:0-24467 GCA_050008675.1 Terriglobia bacterium | reverse complement strand
CCGCAAGGCGGGATTAGCCCACGGCGAAAGAAGCTGTGAAAAAATTGAAAAAATCCGGTTTTTCGCGCCTGTAAGTAACTGAAAACACAAGGGCCAGAAAAACGAAATCCAATTTTTTCACAGCTTCGAAAACCGTGGGCAGGCAGGAAGACGGGATTTGGGCAAGCCCTCCTTGGCGGGCGTCCCGCAAGGCGGGATCCAACACGTACTGGGTCAACCGCCTTTCAACCCAGCCGGTTGGAACGGAACAGGGCCTCTCAATTTGGATTTCAACATCAACGATCTTTGAAGCAACTTCGTCAATTACCCTGGGGATGGGGTCTTTTGGTGCCTTGGCGTCATGGTGGTTCGGTTTGGTTAGCAATAGTAAGGGCAGGCGTGCTGTCCGCGCTTTCCGAATCCTCGTCGAGGCTGTGAAATGAAAGTGCTTGACTTCCGGACTTCATATAGTAGACTTATATTGAAATTGCTCCCCGCTCGATATGCCGTAAGGCCTCGGGCGGGGTTATTTATTTTAGGGTGTGTGGATGCCCTCTGAGCCAGCCGTCAAACGCGCCATAGCTTTCATCGACGGGCAGAATCTATTCCACGCAGCACGCGAGTCCTTCGGATATCCCTATCCCAGTTATGATGTGTCCGCCCTCGCGATGGCAGTATCCCAAGCGCAGGGATGGGCATTGTCCCAAACGCGTTTTTACACTGGCATCCCCGACCCAAATGATGATCCGTTCTGGCATGGCTTCTGGTCTGCGAAGCTCGCTGTTATGGGGCGTCAGGGCGTCCACCTCTTTGCACGGTCCTTACGCTATCGGAACAGGGTTGTCAATTTACCGGACGGGACCAAGCACACATTTTTGGCTGGAGAAGAGAAGGGAATTGATGTACGCATCGCCCTGGATATCATCCGCTTGGCTCATCGCCAGGAGTTCGATGTCGCCTTGATCTTCAGCCAGGACCAGGATCTTTCAGAAGTGGCGGACGAAATTCGCGCCATCGCTCGTGAGCAAAACAGGTGGATCAAGGTCGCATCTGCTTTCCCGTTCAGTCCGACGACGAGAAATCGAAGAGGAATTGAAAAGACAGATTGGATCAAGGTGGACCGCGTTACGTATGACGACTGCCTTGACCGTCGCGACTATCGGCCAAAGCCATCGACGGGTTCCGGGGGCAATCCATCAAGCGAGCGCGGTTGCTGATTGAGGAGTGGCTACCAGCGGCGGCGGTTGGTGACGAGTGGGAGGACCGTGTAGCTGGCCCCGTTATTGGTCATGCGCTGCTTCGGCGTTCGCCCTAGCCTTCGCGTTTGCCACCCCTTCCCGAGGCTTGCGGGCTCCGTTGTTCGAATCATTACTTTGTATCAAAAGGTCGGGAAAACAGGGCTCCTAAACTATTGCCAGACTAATCTCCGCGTCGCCAGGCTTCAGCCGTATCAAGCGATTTCATTTGGTGCACGCCGTTCGGACGTGCTTGCTGATCTCGACCAGGGGCAGTGTCGGCGACACGCGGAAGACCGCATCGAATTCCAGGTACTAGTAATGTGGTTGGTGAAAGAGTAAAATCCCACAAGCTAGATTTGTAACTCGCATGGCTCTATAGACGTGCCTGGCGGGACGCAAGGCGTTAAGAGGGAAAGCGACGCAATGCCCCGTATCTTTGACAATATCGAACAGCGGCTTCTGCCCGCACTCCAGGAGACCTTGAAAGTAGCGGACCACGCTGACTTTTGCGTGGGCTACTTCAATCTCCGCGGCTGGAAGCAACTTGATTGCTTGGTCGAACGATGGAATGGTGGCGAAGGAAACTGCTGCAGGTTGCTAGTGGGAATGCAGAGGCTACCGGACGAAGAACTACGCCAGGCGCTCACTCTCAAGATGCGCGTCAACGCCCCCGCAGGTGGGATGGAGGAATCGGGAGTTGAATCATGGCAGGACGAAAAGGCGCCAGGAACGGGAACAAGGCGAGGCCAAAAAACGACAAGGCTAAAGACGGGAATGGGCCGCTGGCGGGCGTGAAGGACTACAGGTACGAAGCCACGAAGCGGAAGAACATTCCCCCGGCGAAGATTGCGGCGGAGGGGGTCGTTCCCCTTCTGCCCAAAATCGAATACTTCTACAGTCCCCGACGCCCGCCTAAGCTTCAATTCGATCCCACCGGAAAACCAGATCAGTTGCCTGAGTTGCTTGCGACAGCGCGGCAGAGGGCGTTGAACGAAGACGAAGCCAAGACGCTGGCTGGGGCATTGCGGAACCAGGAACCGTGGCTGGAGTGGGCCGGGAAGCGCGAGACGAGGCAGTTCGAAGTTGATCCGGTTGTCCTGCAAATTCACGAGCGGATCAGCGCCAAGGCGATTCTGAAAGTGGCGGCGCGACAGGATGTAGAACGCTCGCTCTTTGCCGACCCCGAACAGGCTTACCACGAAGCCGTGCAATTCTACCGGCACGACATTGACTGGACGAACCGCCTGATTCTGGGCGACAGCCTGCAAGTAATGTCGTCACTCGCACGGCGCGAGGACTTGGCGGGCAAGGTCCAGGCAATCTACCTCGACCCACCTTACGGGATCAAGTTCGCCAGTAATTTCCAGCCATTGATCGGCAAACGCGAGGTGAAGGACAAGGAGCAAGACCTCACGCGCGAAGCGGAAATGGTAAAAGCTTACCGCGATACGTGGCACCTCGGGGTGCATTCCTATCTAAGCTACCTTCGGGAGAGGTTGACTATCACAAAGGAGCTTCTCTCCGATGAAGGCAGTATATTCGTACAGATCAGTGACGAAAATCTTCACCGCGTCCGAAACTTACTCGACGAGGTGTTCGGGGCGACAAACTTCGTTTCGGTGATAACTGTCAAAAAGACGGGAGGAATGGGTGAGGAACTGATCGACAATGTCTCAGACTACGTTCTGTGGTACTGCAAGGATAGATCTAAAGCCAAATACAATCCGCTGTATACGGACAAAGATTTGTCTGAAGGGGTTGGGGAACGATACTCCCGTGTAGAGTTCCCGGACGGAAGTATCCATCCGATAACCCCGGAGGAGGTAGCTTCTCCAGAGGCGCTCCCTCCCGGCGCCCACATTTTCCTTGGCGGCCCGCTAACATCGCAGACTGCGAGCGAATCCACTACATTCGACTTTGAATTCGAAGGCAAACCAGTGCAACTCCGCAAGGGGGGGTGGAAGACGAATTATAAGGGAATGAACCGTCTAATATTGGCGGGGCGAATTCTCGGCACCCGCGACTTCGCGAATTACAAAATCCACTTTGATGACTTCCCTGCCGTATCCGTCGGAAATCTTTGGTCCGACACGATGGGCACGGCGGAGCAAAACAAGGTATATGTGGTTCAGACAACTACGAAGGTGGTGCAGCGTTGCCTCTTGATGGCGAGTGACCCAGGTGACCTCATACTTGATCCGACGTGTGGAAGTGGCACCACGGCGTTCGTTGCCGAGCAGTGGGGGCGTCGCTGGATCACAATTGACACAAGCCGGGTTGCCATCGCAATCGCTCGCCAAAGACTCCTCACAGCCAAATTCGACTACTGTCAGTTAAGACCGCTTACCGCTGAGGATCAGGCACGAAATCCGAGCGGAGCTTGGCTCAGCGATCCTACAGGCCAAATCGAAGGACCAGTGACCTTTCAATGCAAAACTGTTCCCCACGTCACGCTCAAGAGTATTGCTCAGAACACGAACCTTGATCCCATCTTCGCCAAGCACATACCCATTCTTGAAGAAAGGCTGGCTGCCTGTAACGCTGCCCTGGCGCGAGTGCCTGAGGCGACACGGCGAATTCTCGCGGTGAAGTTGATGGAAAAGCAGAAGGCCGAAGGCCGGAAAGCGATCACAGACGCGGACCGACGGAGATGGCAGTTGCCTGTTGTAGCGGCGGTCTATGACCGCCGAACGGATTCCGGCGGCGATGGAGCGGCGATACACGTGCCGAAACAAGACCAAGACGGCGGTCATAGACCGCCGCTACAGGGCGGGTGGGAACATTGGCAGGTGCCATTCGACACCGACCCGGAATATCCCAAGGGACTGGCGGATGCGGTGACGGAATACCGCGAGGCATGGCGGGCCAAGATGGATGAGGTGAACGCCTGCATTGCCGCCAATGCCGAACAGGAGGAATTGGTCGACCAACCTGAAGTTGCCAAGGGCATGCTCCGCGTCAGTGGGCCGTTTACCGTCGAAGCTGTACAGCCCCCGGAAATGACGCTGGGGGACGTGGAGTTGGTTGATGTGGGCGAAGGCAAGTTTGGAGGTGAGCCGGAAGAATTGGAGGGCACCTTCGCGGTTCGTGAGGTCGAATCGAGAACCGACTTGGAAGCCAAGAACGTTGAAGCTTACTTGGAGCAGATGATTCGCTTGCTTCGCATGGATGGCGTCCGCTTCCCGGACAACAAGCAGATGCGGTTTACGCGGCTTGAGCAATTGCGGGTGGCTGAGCCTGGATTGCAGGCCGAGGGTCGGTGGGTTCCGGAAGGGAATGGAGCAAAAGAGAAAAACGGCGGTCATAGACCGCCGCTACAGGGGGACGCGGACCCAGAGGGGAAAGCGACCGTCTGCGTGGCGTTTGGGCCACAATATGGGCCGGTTACTGCCAAGATGGTTGAGGATGTGATTCGTTCCGCCAACCGCATGGGGTATGACGATCTGGTGATTGCGGGATTCAGTTTCGACGGCCCGGCACAGGCGGTAATCGAAGAGGCCCAGCGGCCAAGGCTCCGCATTCATGCGGCGCACATCCGCCCGGACGTAAACCCCGGCATGAACGGACTGCTGAAGGAACAGCCGGGCAGCCAGTTGTTCACGGTGTTTGGGCAGCCTCGCACGCGAGTGGATGGCCCCGACCGTGAAGGCCAGTACATTGTAACCATGGAAGGCGTAGACATTTACAACCCTGTGGACAACAGCATAACTTCGACGGGAGCGGACAAGGTTGCGGCGTGGTTTGTGGATGGTGACTACGATGGCCGAACCTTTTGCATCACGCAAGCATTTTTTCCAGACCGCACCGCTTGGGGAAAGCTCAGCAAGGCCCTTGAAAATGTGGTCGATCCTGAACGATTCGAGGCGCTGAGCGGAACGGTATCACTGCCCTTTCCAGCAGGGAAGTACAAGTGCGTGGCCGTGAAGGTGATTGACCCTCGTGGAAACGAGGTCATGCAGGTACACAAGTTGTAGCGGCGGTCTATGACCGCCGAAATGGTGGAAGATCAATAACGGCGGTCATAGACCGCCGCTACAGGTGCCTACGCACAACGAACACGGCGGTCGTAGACCGCCGCTACAAGAAGATGAAAAGAGAGTTTAAGCCTCGGCTGCAGCGACTGAAATGGTTGTTCACTGATTGCCCGGTCTACTATCTCACCGTATGCACCGAGCCCCGGCGTTCGATACTGGCCAACAAGGAAATTCACGATTCATTCAAGACATTTGCTGATCGCGCTGAAGGGTACAACGTCTTTGTGGGCCGCTATGTACTCATGCCGGACCATACACATTTCTTCGTCGCTTTTACGCCGAAATCACCAACGCTTTCCAAGTGGATGAAATCTTGGAAAAATGCCTTATCGAAAACCCTGAGACGGATGAACATTTTATCCCCGCACTGGGAGAAAGATTTTTTCGATCATGTCATGAGGTCCGAAGAATCGTATGAGCAAAAATGGCTCTACGTGCGGGAGAATCCAGTCCGAGCGGGTTTGGTTAAGCGTTGGGAGGATTGGCCCTATCAGGGCGAGATACATCATTTAACAGTATTGTAGCGGCGGTCTATGACCGCCGAAAAGGTTGAAAATCAAGACGGCGGTCATAGACCGCCGCTACAAGAAGGAAGCGGATGCCTGAACAACTCCCCATCCAGCCGGTTGAAAAGCCGATCATCTGCAATCCTTATGAAGAGCCGAACGATCATTGGCTTTACGACAAGGACACGGGCGAGGCGAGCCACGGAGGTTATCGGCGGCCCGCTGGGTACTGGTATAAGACGGAGAAAGTCGGCACGGCGCAGGCCCGGCTCTTCACCGAAGAAGAGCGGGATGATCTACAAATGGTCAATCTTCTGCGCGAGGATGTCCGCCGTTGGCGGAAGGCTGACTATCGCGGTGGATCGACGGTAACACGCGAACTTCTGCGGTACTGGGCACGCCCGGACCGTTATCGCAAGCTTTTCTTCTGCCAGCGCGAGGCAGCGGAGACGGTGATCTACTTGGCGGAAATTCGGATTCCCGGTAAGACCTCCCGGACTGGCTTCCAAAACTTCAGTTTGACCGACCTAGATTTGGCTCAACTCCTGAAAGGTGAGCGGCCTCCATTTGCTACTGCCCCAACTGACTTCTTCCCAACTCTTATCGACAAGTCGGCTGACGATTCAGCCCTACCCCTACGTCGGTTGGGGTGCAAGATGGCGACCGGCTCCGGGAAAACAGTTCTGATGGCGATGCTGATTGCTTGGGCATTCTGCAATCGAGGGGAGAATTCCCAGAGCAAAGAGTTCCCCGATGCGGTTCTGGTTTGCTGCCCAAACACGATCGTGAAAGAGCGGCTCCAGGTAATCCAGCCGGATCATTCCGGAAATTACTACGCTGATTTCGATTTGGTTCCCGTCAAGTATCGGCCCCACCTTCAGAGGGGAAAGGTGTTGGTTGAGAACTGGCATCGCTTCAACGAGGAATCCGAACACAAGGAAGGCGACAAGACCTATGCCGTGGTCAACAAAGGGCCGGAGACGCCGGAGACGCTCGCGCGTCGCGTCTTGGGTGACCTCTACGATCACCTGCCGATCATGGTTTTGAATGATGAAGGGCATCATTGCTGGCGGCCAGCCGCAACGCCGGGCCTCGAGGGTCTGAGTGCAGAGGAAAGAAGAAAGCTGGAGGAGGAAGCCTCGGAAGCAACGGTATGGGTTGATGGGTTGGAGCGAATCAACAACGCCAATCCGGCCGGGCACAAACCGGGAATCTTGTTCTGTGTGGATCTTTCCGCTACTCCCTTCTACATCAAGGGGAGCGGTTACCCGGAGGGAAGGCCCTTCCCGTGGCTGATAAGCGATTTTGGCTTGGTGGATGCCATCGAAAGTGGAATCGTGAAGATTCCGCGCCTGCCGGTGCTCGATACCACGGGGCGGCCTGATCCCAAATACTTCAAGCTCTGGGAAAAGATCAAGGAGACACTGGAGCCGGCAGAGTTTCTTCCGGGGGGAAGACCGAAACCGGAGGTGGTGTATCGAGAGGCGGAAGGAGCGCTGTTACAGATAGCCGGGCAATGGCTGGAGCGGTTCATCCAAATCAGGGACGCGAAACCCGGTCAGGAGCAAATCCCGCCTGCCCTTATAGTTGTTTGCGACAACACGGATATTGCCGAGGTGTTCTATCGCAAGATCAGCGGGGAAACCGAGGAGGAAGTCGTCAGCCAAGAAGAAGTCGAGGAAGTGTTGGCAGAGGAAAATGGGGAGGGCGAACCTGAGAACAGGGGGAAACCGGTCAAATCAAAGAAACCCAAGACGCGGACAGTCTACGGAGAGGGGGCTGTCTACCCGCAATACTTTTCCAACACGCCCGGCGCGAAGCGGACCATCCGAATTGATACGAAGTTGCTTGCTGAAGCCGAAAGCGAAGACCCCAACAAGCGGAGAAGCGACGTGGCACAGGAACTCCGGCGCGTTGTGTCAACGGTTGGGAAGCCGGGACAACCGGGCGAGCATGTTCGGTGCGTGGTTTCGGTGGCAATGCTGAATGAGGGATGGGACGCCAATAACGTGACCGACATCCTGGGCATCCGGGCGTTTGGAAGCCAACTTCTCTGCGAACAGGTCGTTGGGCGTGGTCTTCGCCGGATTGATTACACCCCTGATCCAGCGACAGGATTGCTGACGGAGGAATACGCGGACGTTTACGGGATTCCGTTTTCTGTGATTCCCTTCAAGGGGCGTCCCGTGAAGAAGTCCGAACCCGATGACAAACCCAAAAACCATGTTCGGGCGTTGCCGGAACGTGCATCTATGGCAATCCGCTTTCCGGTTGTCGAAGGATACGTCTTCGCTCTGAAGAAAAACCTGATTCGTTGCGACGTTGATGGGATGGAGGCCCTGATACTGGAACCAAACCGCGAGCCGACCGCAACTTTCCTCATGGCTACAGTTGGATACAAGGAAGGCTATCCCTCGCAACAGACCGCCGCGTTTGAGTTCGTCGAGCAAACCCGCGAGGCTTACTACAAGCAGACCCACATGCAGGCAATCAAGTTTCAGATCGCTCGATTGGTCCTGGAAGAACTTCTGGGGGGACAGCCGAACGGATCGGACGCAAAGCGCAGAGTGCTGCGTCTGCAATCACGCCATCAACTCTTCCCGCAGATTTACCGCTTCGTAGATGATTACACTACTCGCAAGGTTGATTTTCAGGGTTGCGATCCGTGCGAACTGGGCTTGCAAAAGTACGTCAGGAGGATGGTCGAACGGTTAAGGGATCAGATCATGCCCGACGACACGGAAGGCGAGCTGCCTTTGATGCCGGTACTGAACCGCTACAAGCCCATTGGGACAACCGCCGACGTGAATTTCAAGACGGTTCGACCATGCTTTATGACCGGGCGAAGCCATATCAATCAGGTCGTCGCGGACACAGCCACTTGGGAAACCAGCGCCGCATTCAGAATTGAGCAGACTGAAATGATTTACGCCCGGAATGACCATCTTGGGCTGTTCATCCCTTACGAGTATCAGGGCGTGGATCACAACTACGAGCCGGATTTTCTGGTGCGACTCGCCCCCGGAGTGACGCTCATTCTGGAAATCAAGGGCTACGAAGACGATGAAATCAAGGCCAAGCACAACGCGGCTAAACGCTGGGTCTCCGCTCTGAATAACTGGGGGCAACTCGGCAAGTGGATGTTCCACGTCTGCCACAACCCGCAGGTGTTGGGTAAGGAATTGGCCTACCTTGCCAGAGGGTGGGCACGGGCCGCCTGATTTCGCAGCCGAACTGCGCCAGGTTCTTTAAGAGCTTCATGCACACCTACATACCGGATTGGCCGGAACGAGAGCTGATTTTGCAAGCTTACTCTCGCGATAATGAAATCGCACGTGTTCGACGGACCAACAATTGATGGTCTAAACCCGCACTTCGCTCGGAAGGTGGATATGCCCATACCGCCAATAATCGTGAAAAGCGTTGAAGAGTTCACCAAATTTGCCTCTGGACTTCGCGACGAATGGATGGGGAAGTCCGACATGGCGATTACGCCGTGGTTTCGGGGGCAGGAGAATGCTGATTGGGACTTAGTGCCCAGTTTCTACAGAAAGCCTCCGATTGACCAGAGGACCGAGCGTGAGATACGGGAAGAGTTCATCACTCATGCACCAGCCTTCTCCGATGCGACGCCTGCGAATGAGTGGCAGTGGTATTTCTTGATGCAACACTACGGCACACCGACTAGGCTGCTGGATTGGACGGACGGTGCGTTACTCGGGCTCTATTTTGCGGTCAGAGACAACCGTGGTCGTCACGACGCGGCCGTGTGGGCGCTCGATCCTTGGTGGCTTAATGTGATGGTCATCGGGAAGGATTCGGTGGACCCAGTTGGAGACGTTCTAATTCCCGGTCCCAAGAAGGAAGACGCTTGGCTACCCAAGCGTTTTGGGCGACTGGGCGCGCTCCGCTCGCTGCCGATTGCCGTCTTGCCGGGCCATTTTGACAAGAGGATAGGCGCTCAGCGCTCCATGTTCACAGTCCACGGGAGTGATCCGGTTGGCCTGCTCACAGCGGCAAAAACCAGCCGCTACGTGGGGCTAGCCAAGATCGTCATTCCGAGTTTCGAGATAGGGCGGGTCAAAAGGTCCCTAGACACCAACGGCATCGACGAAACGACAGTTTTCCCCGACCTGGAGCACCTGAGCCGAGTCGTCGAATACAGGTGGAAAGAGGATAAGGCGAAACTACCGCATCAACGGGTTCTAACACGGCTGCGACCCTCTAAACATCACGGGGTGGGCGTCTTCGCAATAAGAAAGATCCGCAAAGGAACAAGGCTGTTCTTCGATGACGTGGACGAGATGGTGTGGGTAGAGCAAGGTAAAGTTAAGCGACTGCCGAAAGAAGTGAGAAGGCTCTATGAGGATTTTTCGGTCTTGAAAGAGGGCCGCTTCGGGTGTCCCCGCAACTTCAATCGGTTGACGATGTCGTGGTATTTGAACGAGTCAGACCGACCAAACGTTCGGTGCGTCGAGGGCTATGACTTTGAGGCTCTCACGAACATCAAACAAGGAGAAGAGCTGACTGTCGATTACTCGACGTACAGCGACGTACTCACGTAGGCTCGCACCCTGCCTACCCGGCAAACATCGACCCGCGCTTTCGTCAGCCCTAGCGCAAGGCGCCCACGCTCGGCGTGGTCCGTCGGCACTAGCCTCGCGCGGTCCAGCCCTCCCGTCACGGTTTCACCGAAGACCGTTACGCCCGCATGTTGAAGCCGGTCGTCTACCACCGGCAGGGACAGCACCTAGGTTATGGGTTGAAATTCTGGCCGAGAGAAGTGGATAACATGCTGAAGACGGGTGAGGAGTTTGCCTGGGTGAGGGATGCTTACAAGTGAAGCGCAGGTTCCGGGCTTCAGGATCCCACTCACTTGGAGCTGCCGCCCTTGCGGACGACCTGAAGAACTCCCGCGCAAACCTGCGTACGTATAGTACTTAACTCTGGGACCAAACTCAAGCAGGCCTTGAGCAGTGGTGTCATTTGCGGGACACGGGCGCTCTAGGCCGCAGTCATTCCCGCGAAAGCGGGAATCCACTCCGCAAACCTTCGGAAATGCGCTGTCCACGGACTGGATTCCCGCTTTCGCGGGAATGACCGGCGATTCCCCTCGCGGGATCTGGGAAATCTCCGATGCAGACCGCGCCTGGCTCGCCAAACAGAAGCTGCCAGGCCGGTGACGGAGCGAAAATGACGGAAGTAACCCGGCTAGGGCTTGATTCCTTCTCTGGTCTAGACGCGCTTCGAAAACACCATCCTCTCCTGGACTGCATCACGGCCCTGGGCAATCTCGAAGTCCTCCAAAGCAAGAAGCTCGCCCTCTTTTGCTCCGTCCGATGTCCCGGAAAGCTTATCCTGGCCACGCATGATTTCTGCCATGAACTAAGGAACAAGGGCGTGACTGTTGTCGGGGGGTTCCATTCCCCCGTCGAACGCGAATGCCTCAATATCCTCCTTCGAGGAACGGGGCGGATAATCGTTTGCCCAGCCCGAGGCCTGGAAGGAATTCGAATGCGCGCTGAGCTCAAGGCCGCAATAGCCCAGGGGCGAGTGCTTTTCCTGTCGCCATTCAAAGCTCAACAGCACCGCGCCACGGCTCAAATGGCGGTTTACCGAAACCTGTTCGTTGCAGCGGTCGCAGATGCGATCTTCGTGGCACACGCCCGCCCCACAGGAAAAACCGAACAGTTCTGCCGTGAAGTCCTTGGGTGGGGGAAGGCTGTCTATACCCCGGACAGCGATTTGAATGCCCACCTCATTGATCTTGGTGCGAAACCGGTCGAACAGAGTGTGATTGCCCTCAAGTAAGGTCTGACGGGTTGGGAAGCTCTTGTCGCACGTCTCGCCAAGGGTTTGGGCAGGGTGTATCAAAGTACATCCTTTGGCGCAGGCAAAACAAGCCGGCGGCTGCTATGAAGACCCAAATACATTCAGCCACACCTCTCCCAACCCTCTGATCCAGCCAAGACACGAGATGGATGGAACCCGCCAAGCCATTCGGGTGCGCTGCGGATGGTGGCCGGACGATCTCGCAAGGGTATTGCGTTTCACGGGGGTGATCTTTGATTGCGAGGTGGGAGGGCAACGAGCAAGGATTGCACCTCGGCTCCTTGTTTTGTTTGGTGAAACATGGCGACCCTCTCCTGAGGCTTGTTTTGCGATATGGCTGTATTGTAAAATAAGGATGAAGGAAGCGCCTGCCGTATTTTGGCCGGCGAAATAAGCGCACACACTTGGTCTACATATTATGCGAGCGGGACATTACGTAAAACAAGCAACCGGTTATGCGGCCTTTATCCCTGCCCCATTACCGCCTGAACCAGCCGTCAATATCGACGCAGAATTGAGCCGGGACCTGTCGGAAGCGGACCGGGCCCTGGGACGATTGGACGGCGTCGCTACCGTTCTTCCGAATCCCGACCTCTTCGTTTCGATGTACGTGCGCCAGGAGGCGGTGTTGAGCTCGCAGATCGAGGGCACACACAGCACCCTTGAGGATGTCCTCCAATTTGAGATCGACTCCAAGGGCCGGGAATTCCCGAAGGATGTCCAGGAAGTTGTCAACTACGTGCGTGCCATGAATTACGGTCTGGAACGTCTGAAGACCCTTCCCCTCAGTCTGAGACTGATCCGCGAAATCCATGGCAAATTGCTCGAAGGGGTTCGTGGCTCGAATCGCACTCCAGGTGAATTTCGCGCCAGCCAGAACTGGATTGGCCCGGCAGGGTGCACGCTTGCGGACGCCACCTTCGTGCCTCCTCCCGTCCATGAAATGCAGCAGGCGCTCGACAACGCCGAGAAATTTCTCCACGATCACTCGTTTCCGCTGCTCCTGCAATGCGGGCTGGTGCACGCGCAGTTCGAGACCATCCACCCGTTTCTCGATGGCAATGGCAGGGTAGGACGACTCCTTATCACATTTCTTCTCTGCCAGAAACAAGCGCTGGGACGGCCCCTGCTCTATTTGAGCCACTATCTGAAAGAGCGCCGCGCCGAGTATTACAACCGTTTGATGGCCATTCGCACCGACGGCGACTGGGAAGGATGGTTAAAATTCTTTGTGCGCGGCGTCTTTGAGGTCAGCCAAGAGGCTACTGAGACGGCGCGAAACATTCTTCGGCTAAGGGAGGAGCATCGGCGTGTGCTCAGCGAGAAGCTGGCACGAGAAAAGCCGAGGACTGCGGCGTCCGACTCGCTCAGGTCACGCCGCCTGAGAGCATTTGCGGGGTCCTCGCGAGAGGATCTGGCGGCTACGCCCTACGACCTGCTCTTCCTTGAATACTTGTTTGAGCAACCCATCGTCACGGTCCGGATGGTCGAAGAGCATTTGAGCTGCGCCTTCGTAACCGCAGACAAGGTGGTCAAACGATTCGTGAAGCTGGGTTTGCTCGACGAGATGACGGGTTTTCAGCGCAATCGCCGCTTTCGCTACGCGCCTTATCTTGCTTTGTTCGAGCCGGCCCCCCAAGCGGCACAGGCTACTTCCAAGACGACGGCTCAGGAAGCTGAACACCAACGAGGAGATGTGGAGTGAGCCTAACGGCATACCTCAGGAAACGACTGACGGACCTTCTCGAAGAGAAGCGCGTGGTGGTTTGGTACGACGGGGAGAAGGCATTCGAAGAAGTCGCCCGTGTCTTTGCAGCGCCCAACTGCACCACGATTCTTGCCGCGGCCTCCCGGCTTCGCGCTCGCCGACAGGCCGATGAAGTGCTGTGCCGGTCGAGATTCGAATCGGCATCGAGGCAGTCAAGGAAACGCTCAGGACCAACTACTTCCGGCACGACGAGTCCAATAAGGCACAGTCTCTTGTAGAACAGCACGGCAGGCACCGTTTTATCGACCGGGTCGAGGTACGCTTCCTACCCAGCGAGATGAAATATTGGGCCTCGATGGACAACTTCAGCTATGCGAGGATCCACATTCCGGATGAATTTCACCGGCGATTTGAGCGCCTCCTGGAGGGCGGGATCTGGGCGATTGTTGACGTCGAATACCGGCCCAATGAGGATGGTGGCAGGGGAAGCCCCTTTCACATTTCGGAGCTGAAACCGATTGAACTAGCGCGTTTCGATTTTGAGGAATACTGCGCCGGCCGTAAGGGGTTCACCACTGACGAATGGATTGACCTGTTGCTGCGCAGTTCCGGACTCGAGCCGGCGCGCTTCGATAAACGCTTGAAGCTTTTGCTGCTCTCTCGTTTCCTTCCCTTCGTTGAGAAGAACTACAACTACATCGAGCTGGGCCCGCGTGGGACAGGGAAGTCGTACGCCTTCAGTGAGATGTCACCTTACTGCATCCTGATCTCCGGTGGAAAGGCGAGTAGCGCGAACTTGTTCTACAACAACGCGCGCCGGCAGGTCGGGCTCGTCGGTCACTGGGATGTTGTGGCATTCGACGAAGTAGGTGGGATGAAGGTGAACGATCCGGATACCATCCAAATCATGAAAGACTACATGGCAAACGGGCGATTTAGCCGCGGCGTAACTCAAGTCCATGCGGACGCCTCTCTGGCCTTTGTCGGTAATCTGAACCAGCCGGTGGAGACGCTTGTGCAGGGTCCTGCGACCGATCTCTTCCAACCGCTTCCAAAGGAATTCGATTTAGCCATGATCGACCGCCTGCATTTCTACATGCCGGGCTGGGAGGCTCCGAAAAACTCCAAGGATATCCTGACGTCGCATTACGGCTTCGTGACGGATTACCTCGCCGAGGCATTCCGGAATTTAAGGAAAGATAATCGGTTCGATGCTGTAGACCGTTACTACCGCTTTGGTTCCCACGTTGAGGGACGCGATGCCACCGCTGCAAAAAAGACCGTAAGTGCCTTCTTGAAGCTCATGCATCCGGATGGTGAATACACTAAGGAAGACTTGCTGGGGTATTTAGAACTGGCACTTGAAGCACGGCGCAGGGTGAAGGAACAGCTCAAAAAACGTGGTTCGTTCGAATTCTACAAAACGAGTTTCTCTTACATCGACCAGGAAGACGGAACTGAGCGGAGCGTCGCTGTCCCGGAGCAGGGTGGTAAGGGCGCAATATCGCAAGATCCGCTGCCACCGGGGTCGGTCTACGCTGTGGCTGCCGATGTGGAGGGTAAAGTCGGCCTATTCAGGCTTGAGGTATCTCTCACAGCCGGCACGGGGAAAATACGGACTCCATCTGGCCTGGAAAAGGGGCTCAAGGAGTCCCTCAGCAGGGCTGTGACCTACCTCCAAATGGTTAAAGACAAACTCGGTCTCACACCGGTCTTGGCACAGAAAGATATCTGTGCCGAGGCCGTGGACCTTTCTGGAGCGCGCGTCGAGTGTGCGTGCGGTGTGGCATTCTACGTGGCAATGATGTCGGCGATACAGAATCGCCGGGTTCAGGCGGGTACTGTTGTGATGGGGGATTTGACGATTCAGGGCAATCTAAGAGGAGTGCCTTCAATCACCGAACCTCTCCAGGTGGCGCTGGAAAACGGGGCAATCCGCGCCATGGTGCCAATCTCAAACAAAGCGCAATTTGCTGCTCTTCCTGAGGAGACCGTTGAAAAGCTGGACGTGACCTTTTACGGTGATGTTGATCGCGCAGTCTTAAAGGCAATCGAGCTGTGACCTCCTACACATGGTCAGGTGCCATCCTCGGGGGTGCGTGTGAGCGGCCAGTGATGGGTTGTCATTGCTCTTCAGCCACTGCGCCTTGACCAGCTCCGTTCTTTGTCGAGCCTCATGACCACTGTGCCAAAATACATTCTTTGGCACGGCTAAAACACGCCGGCGGCTGCCATGAAGAATCGAATAGATACAGCCGCACCTTTCGCAACCCTTTGATACAGCCAAGACATGGGATGGATGGAACCTGGCACGGCCATTCGAGTTGACAAACACAGCATCCCCCACCTGGCGGGATCAACAGCGGCCGCTGGGCGGAAGCTGGCGAAGTGAGCCGCCGCCATCGGTACTCGAAGGGTTTCCCCAACTTTTTGGCGAGTGATGCCACAGAAGATGGAGTTCCAGATCGCCGGGTAGCCCTGGGGGGCCGTCGGGGAAGGTTACTACACGCGGCGCAGCCCGGATTTCCTCCGCCCCGCCAACGCCCTCTCCGCCCTTTATCCAAAAGTAAGGTGAGGAAAAGCGCCTGCGCGATGCTATGCTACGGGGAGTGCGGAGTGAGAGGCGAAGCCTGAGAATAGAGCATGCGTAAAAACCGGCTTGAACGCGTCATCGAGCAAATGGTGCTGCGGATTGTGGATCGCTTTGATCCGGAGCGGATCATTCTTTTCGGCTCGGCGGCGCGCGGCGACGCGGGGCCGGATAGCGACGTGGACCTGCTGGTTGTGATGCCAGTCGAGGGGTCGAGGCGTGAGAAGGCGGTGGAGATCGGCGCTGCGGTGAACGACATCCCGGTGCCCAAAGACATCGTCGTTACCACGCCTGAAGACTTCGAATGGCGGAAGGAGATCGTGGGTACGATCGAGCGGCCGGCTGTGCGTGAGGGGAGGTTGGTCTATGCCCGCCGTTGAGCGATTGGTTTCTGTGGTTCGGGGATGGGTCCAAAAGGCGGAGATCGACCTGAAGACAGCCGTTCTCGTACTCCAGGCGGGTGAAGAAGGACCGGCCGAGGCGGGCGCCTTTCATGCTCAGCAGTGTGCAGAGAAGTATCTCAAAGCCCTTCTCTCTTGGGAGGGCATCGATTTTCCAAAAACCCACGACATCGGGCAGCTTATCCTGCTTCTGCCCCGGAAGCCGCAATCGATTTTACGGCGGCGGAGCAGCGGAGGCTGGCGTCGTATGCGACGGTTACCCGCTACCCCGGTGATTACGAGCCCGTGACAGTTGACGAGGCTCGTCGCGCGGTGGCTATGGCCCGGCGAATTCGCAAGCATGTCCGTAAGCTTCTGCCGCCTCCAGCGTTAAGAGGAAATTCGTAATGGAACCCTGGTACAAAGTCACCACGCCACGCGCTGAGGGACCTCGGCCTCGAAGGGCTCGTTCAGATCGAAAACTCGCGAACGTCGTAGCGTAGGCCCTTTGCTTTCAACGATTCGATTGGGCCAGCCTCGCGCCGACGTCCTGACATCACGGATCGCCGCTTTCGGCTAGCCACGCTCAGAATGACATTCCGAGGGGCCTTTCAGCGCGCTGTTAAGGTTCGGGCCCGGAATTCAGGGATGGTCTTTTCTGTGTTATCCTTCGTGCGAACATCAAGCGAGGCAAGCTGAACAATTTGGAGTTTCAGGTAAGGGAAGGGAAGTGCAATGAACGCGAAATATCTGGTGACGGCGACTATTGTGGGCGGGGTCGTGTTGTTCCTCTGGGGCTTCATCACCCATTCGCTACTGCCGCAATCTATGAGTTACTTCAAGGATGAGATGGCCGTGGTTCAAGTGCTGCGCGCCAACGCAGCGGTAAACGGGATTTATTTCGCTCCGCGTGGGGTTTTTGCCTCCGTCGCCATGCTGCCTGACCTGGGCGACAAAACCAGGAACATCGTACCGAACCTGCTGCGACAACTTTGCTCGGACTCCTTTGCGGCGCTGTTGCTGGCAATTCTCCTGACGCGTCTGCCGGGCACCGTGCCGGGCCGCGCGGGATGGGCAGTGCTCGCAGGCTTGACCGCGTTCGTGCTGAAGTTCGTGCCGTATTGGAACTGGTACGGCTTCCCCACGGCGTTCGTCGGCATGGAGGCACTCGACCTGCTGGGGAAGTTCTTCATAGGCGCACTCGTCCTGGGATTGTTGATGAACAAGCTCGCGCCCGCCGCCCGGTGATCCATAGGCCGTTATTTATGGCGGAACGAGGATTTTGTTCTCGTTATCTCGCCTTGTATTGTGAAGAGGTGTGGAATGAAAGCGTTCGTTGCTGGGATAATGATGTGGCTCTGCTGTGTCGCGGCACAGCCACGCCAGGTTTTTTCTGCGACCGTCAAAGAGGCTGGCGAAGTGAGCCGCTGGGTGAGTGCCAAGCTTTTGGGGAAGTCCCAGAGCGTGCCCCAGGACGCCTACCTGGTCGTCTATACAAGGAACGGCCTGATCGAAAAGAATACGATTGCCGGCCAGCCCTTGCGAATTGCTGCCCAACAATACCGGAGAGGATTGCACTTTGGCGCGGGCAAAATTGAAGTGCGTCTTCCCCAGCCCGCCAAAAATCTCTACGCGGTGCTTGGCCCTGATAGCAACAACGATGATCTCGGCTACGGGGGGCGTGGTAGTTTCGTGCTCTCGGTTGAGGTGAGAGGGGCTGAACTGTTCCGTTCCAGTGTGATGCGCGAGGGCATGGCGGGTGTTCCGATCAACGTGAATCTGGCCGGGGCCAGGGAATTCACGCTGGAATTGAAGCCGGTGGGCGAAAGGAAGCCGTGGGACGATGCGGCGTGGGATCAGGCGGACTGGGCCGATGCTCGAGTCATGCTGGCGGACGGAAATACCGCCTGGTTGGCCGATCTGCCGGTCGGACCGCCGCGCGAGCCTTACAGTGTCGGAGTGCCTTTTTCATTCCGCTACGGCGATCGGCCCTCGAGCGAGTTGCTAAAGACCTGGGAACTCGAGCGCCGCGAGCGTCGCCTGGATGAGAACCGCACCGAGTACACCTTGACCTATACCGACCCCGAGACAGGGCTGCGGGTGCGGTGCGTGGCGGTGGTCTACCGCGATTTCCCCACCGTGGAGTGGACCGTGTACTTCAAGAACGAAGGAAAAGGGGACACGCCCATTCTGGAGCAGATCCAGGCGCTGGATACGCGGTTCGAGCGCAGTGCGGAAGGGGAGTTCATACTGCACCACAGTAAAGGATCGCCAGCTTCCCCGACCGATTATGAGCCGAGAGAGACGGCGCTGGAGCGCAACGCGGACTTGCGAATCGCGGCCATGGGAGGCCGGCCGACCAATAGCGACCTGTGCTATTTCAATGTGGAGTGGCTTGGGGAAGGAGTGATCATCGCGCTGGGGTGGCCAGGGCAATGGTCGGCGGAGTTCAAGCGGGACGAGGGGAGGGGACTGCGGGTGCGGGCCGGGCAGGAGCTGACCCACTTCAAGTTGTTGCCGGGCGAAGAGGCCAGGACTCCGCTGGTGGCGCTGCAATTTTGGAACGGGGACTGGATCGGAGCGCAGAACGTCTGGCGGAGGTGGATGATTGCCCACAACTTGCCACGTCCCGGCGGTAAGCTCCCGGCTCCCCAGCTCGAGGCGGAACCAGGTATTGTCACCAACATCATGCAGGACGCGGATGAGTCGAACCAGAAAACCCTTCTCGATCGATACTTGGAGGAGCGTATCCCGCTCGACTACTGGTGGATGGACGCAGGCTGGTACCCCTTCCAGAATGGCTGGTGGAACGTGGGCACCTGGGAGCCTGACTTAAAGCGATTCCCGCAGGGGCTGCGTGCGGTGACCGATTACGTCCACAGTAAGGGTCTCAAGTCAATGCTGTGGTTTGAGCCCGAGCGCGTTGCACCTGGCACCTGGTTGTATGAGAAGCACCCGGAGTGGTTGCTGGGGCGGGACGGAGAGGACAAGCTGCTTTATCTGGGAAACCAGGAAGCCTGGCGCTGGTTGGTCGAGCGTGTCGGCGGTCTGCTCAAAGAACAAGGCATCGATCTGTATCGGCAAGATTTCAATTTCGATCCCCTCTCCCTCTGGCGGGCGAATGACAAAGAGGATCGGCAGGGGATCACGGAAATCCGACATGTCACGGGCTACCTGGCGTATTGGGATGAATTGCGACGCCTCTACCCGAACCTGCTCATCGACACTTGTGCCTCGGGCGGCCGCCGGAATGACCTCGAGACCCTGCGCCGCGCCGCCCCCCTGTGGCGCAGTGACTACGTCTATGAGCCCACCGCGATGCAGAATATGACTTACGGCATGGCTTTGTGGATACCCTACTTCGGAACGGGTATCAATCGGGTTGACCCGTACTCCTTTCGGAGTGATATGTGTCCGGCAGCCGTGCTGCAGCTTGACGTTCGCCGTAAGGACCTGGACTATGATGGGCTGCGTCGCCTTTGCTCCCAATGGCGGCAGATCGCAGAATACTATTATGGTGACTATTACCCTCTCGTCGGCTACAGCACAAGGACCGACACTTGGGTCGCCTGGCAATTCGATCGGCCCGAACACAGCGATGGCCTGGTGCAGGTCTTTCGCCGCCCCGACAGCCCGTTCGAGGTGGCCCGCTTCAGACTGCACGGCCTGGACCCGTCCTCTCAATACGAGGTTGCCAATCTGGATGTTCCAGGAACCCAGCAGATGACGGGACAAGAGCTAATGGAGAAAGGACTGCTTGTGGAGATCAGGGATCGGCCGGGCTCTGCGGTTCTCAGATACGAGCGAGGGAAGAAATAGCCTTTGACTTTCGACCCTCGACTTTTGACTGTCTACTTATTTTGATAAAGCGCGATGAACTGCTTAAGCGTTCCAGCGTTCATCTTCAGTTCCCCGGATTGCATGAGCTGGAGCTTCAGATTCTGGCGGTACAATTCGAAGGCCAAGCTCCGCTTGCGGTCCAGCAGTTCTTCTGCGATTCGATCCCGCTGCGAGGCGAACTCCGCGTCATTCGCCGGGGTGTGCGAGACAACGCGGAACACCACGCTGTTCGCACGCAGGGAGATAACATCGCTGGTCTGGCCCGGATTCAACGTGAAGGCCGCCGAAAGCTGCGAACCTGAACCCACACCCTCGATGGAATCTTGCTGCGTGAAGTCCTTGCTCTCTTTCGCCGTCAGGCCATCGGCCTTCGCGATCTTTGCGAAGTCACCCGTTTTGACCTGAGCCGCAAATTGCTTGGCTTTGTCCTCTGCCAGCACTTTCGACTGCTCGGCGCGGTAATCTTCTTCGGCGCGCGTGCGGACCTCTTCGAGAGTCGGAGCATGCTCCGGGACGATGTCTGCCAATTGAATAATGGCTTGGCCCTTCGGAACGCTGATGGGCGTGCCCACCTCGCCTTTGTGAAGCTGGAAGGCCAGGTTTTCGAACGCGTCTCCACTTCCCAGGTCGGCAACTGCCTGGCCATACCGGAACAGGGGAGACATCTGGGGCTCCAGGCCCGCGTTGCGCACCACATCCTCAAATGCGTCCGGCTTGAGCCTAAGTCGACTCAAGAGATCGTCAGCCAGCTTCTCCTGGGCGTCGGCTACTCTCTGCTTTTCGAGCTCCACAAGGATGGAATCCTTCACCTCGCCAAAGGATTGGAGGTGGGCCGTTTGCTTGTCCTCCAGCTTTAGGATATGGATTCCGTAAACTGTCTTGACGAGGTCGCTGACCTGCCCCGGCTTCATCGAGAAGGCAGTATCCTCAAATTCCTTCACAGTCTGCCCCCGCACCACCCAATCAAGCTCTCCTCCCTTAGAGGCCGAGGTATCTTCCGAGTACTTCTTGGCCAAGTCCGCAAAATTCCCGCCACCTTTGATCTGGTTGAGGACGTCGCGGGCCTTTTTTTCAATGGCCGCAGTCTCGGCGGGAGCCTTGCCCGCGGTCTTGAAGAGAATATGCGCCACTTTCACCCGGTCGGAAATCCTGTAATCGGAAAGGTGCTGGGTATAGTACTGGCGAGCTTCTTCGTCCGTCACCTTAACCTGCCCCTTGACGTGGTCCGGGTCAATCAATACGTAGCGGACTTTCCGCTGCTCCGGAAGCTTATAGCGGTCGGGTTCCCTCTTGAAGAAGGCTTCCAGAGCTTCCGGCGAGACGCGAACGGCTTTGATGAACTGGGCGGGATCAAACAGGACATATTCAATCTTGGCCTTGGCATTGCGATGCTGGAACTCCTGCCGCACCTCCTGGGGCGGGACCCCGACTCCATCCGTCACCACGCCGCGGATCTTGTCCTGTGAAAGTTTGTCCCGGAGTTCTGTTTCAAATTCCGGCACTGACATCCCCGTCTGCTGGTAAATCACGTCCTGGTAGCGATCCATCCCAATGAAAGACCCGTTCTGCGTAAGCCAAGGAATGGATTGCAGGGTCTGGCCAAGCTCACGGTCAGAGACTTCGATCCCCATTTTCTTGGCCTGACTCAAAAGGGCCCGCTGGAGGACCATCTCATCCAGCAGGCTGCCAGCGAGCATTGGAATCATCCTCGATTCGTTCATCTGCGGGGAATTCCGATACCGCGTTTGGATAGTCCGCTGCAAGTCCGCCGTGGTGATGTTGGACCCACCCATGGACGCCAAAACGTTGGACTCCACGCGACTCGTATCGCCCGTCGGGATCGGCGCCAGCGTAATCACCATGCCAATGGACACGATGCTGAGAAAGAAAATCAGCAGGTACTTCTTTACCGCTTCGCGATTTCTTCTGAAGAATCTATACATGAAAGCTCCTCGACCTTAGCCAAGACCTCTTTATTATAGAGGAGAGTATACGATCCCGGCAACCTGTAAGGCAGTGGCTAGTGGTCAGTGGTTAGTGGCTAGAGGTCAGTGGGTCAGTGGTTAGTGGCTAGTGATCAGTGGCTAGTGGTCAGTAGGGCAGTGGCTAGTGGTTAGCTGTGCGTGGAGGAACGATGCGGCTGGAAGCGGTGAGATCAGGACGCCGCGTCTAGCCACTAACCACTAGCCACTTAGGATCAGGACGCCGCGTATAGCAATTAACCACTCACCACTAGCCACTAAGATCAGCACACCGCGTCTAGCCACTAACCACTAGCCACTAGCCACTGAATCCTCTTGACCCCATAGCGGGATTGGTCAAGAATAAACAGGTGAGTGCGAAACCACCATGGGCGCACCACTTGGGCCTCCGGTGGACCAATCAGAGCGGTCGCTCGAAGTCGAGGGGACGACTATTTCTTGTCGCACCACAGCTTTTTGCGCAGTCCCGGCTCGGTATTTCCGCGCCTTCCTCTCTGTTTCATATCTCCCGTATGATGGGATGATGAACCCCTCCGGGCGATTTCAGACTGCATCGAGGCAGGAGTTGACGACGCAATGAATGTGCGTTCTTTGTTCAGTGTTTTCTCGTCCGACCTGGCGATTGACCTTGGAACCGCGAACACCCTTGTCTTCGCGCGGGGCAAAGGCATTGTGGTTAACGAACCGTCCATCGTCGCCATCAACAAAATCAGTGGAGAAATCGAGGCGGTGGGACGCGAAGCGAAGGATATGCTTGGGCGCACGCCGGGAAACATCGTCGCCATTCGTCCTTTGAAAGACGGCGTCATCGCGGACTTCAAAGTCACCGAGAAGATGCTCAACTATTTCATCCAGAAAGCGCACAACCGCAAGATGTTCGTGCACCCCCGCATCGTCATCGGAGTGCCTTCGGAAATCACTCAGGTGGAAAAGCGTGCCGTGCAGGACTCCGCCATGCGCGCCAGAGCCAGCGAAGTGTTCCTGGTGGAGCAGGCGATGATGGCGGCCATTGGCGCCGGCCTGCCCATTACCGAGCCTTCAGGCAGCATGATTGTGGATATCGGCGGCGGTACGACCGACATCGCCGTGATATCCCTCTCGGGCATCGTCTACGCCCGCTCCGTGCGGGTGGCAGGAAATGAGATGGACGAGGCGCTTACCGCCTACCTCAAGCGCAAGTACAACTTGCTGATTGGCGAACGGACGGCCGAACAAATCAAAATCGAGGTCGGCTCGGCTTATCCGCTCGAGAAACCCCTAACTATGGAAATCAAGGGACGCCATTTATTGGAGGGAATCCCTAAGACCATCGCCGTAGACGACTCCGAGATCCGTGACTCGCTTTCCGAATGCGTGGCGACTATCCTGAACGCCATCCGTGTGGCCCTGGAGCGCACACCCCCTGAACTCTCGGCGGACATTTCCGACCGTGGCATTGTGTTGACCGGTGGCGGGGCGCTGCTGAAGAACCTCGATAAGCGGATTCGCGAGGAAACTGGTTTGCCTGTTTCCATTGCCGAAGACCCCCTGGCGTCGGTGGTGCTGGGAACGGGCAGAATGCTGACGGATTTTAACCTTTTGCGCCGAGTTGCGATAGAATGACATCCTTCGATCCAAACTCTCCAGAACTAACGGCGTCGACACAGCCCGTCAGGCGGGAAGGCCCCGATATGCAGGCCTTCATTGCGCGCCACCGCCCGGCTTTTATCCTGGCGGCGGTCCTGGTTGCGCAACTTTTGCTCCTCTCGTTACAAATCACTCGCAACCGTGACGTGCGCCTCATTCGAGTCTGGGCGGTCGCCGTGATCGATCCGTTCCAACGTTCGCTGCGCGGGATAGTGGATATCTCCGTTGGGGCCTGGCGAACTTATCGCAGCCTTCTGCGCGCTCAAGAAGAAAATCAGGAACTCCATACGCAGCTTGTTTCGGCGCAATCCCAGATCCAGCAGCTTTCCGAACAGGCAGCGGAATCTTTGCGGCTGCGCGCACTGCTGGAGTTCAAGAACCAGCTCCCGTTTCAGACGGTTGCTGCCGAAGTTATCGCCTCCAGCCCGGGTGAGAACTCCAACGCCATTTTCATCGGCAAGGGAGTGGATGCGGGTCTTACCTCGGACCTCGCGGTGATTACTCCTGAAGGTGTAGTGGGCAAGACGATCGCCGTCTTCTCCCACTCTTCCCAGGTCCTCCTGCTTACCGATCCCTCCAGCGGAGTGGGCGTAATGCTGGAAAAGACGCGCGTCCAGGGCGTCCTTAAGGGCGATAGCCAGAACCTCTGCCTGATTCGCTACATTATGAATGAAGAGCCCGTCTCCTCCGGCGAGGCCATCCTAACCTCGGGCCTCGACCAGATTTACCCCAAGGGCCTTCGTGTTGGAACG
>JBEKME010000009.1:0-115540 GCA_050008675.1 Terriglobia bacterium | reverse complement strand
GTGGCCATAATCAATCACAGCCGCGGTCGATAGGACCCGCAAAACGATGGTGCTGCGGGAGAGCGGATCCTCGCCCCCGATAATTTTTTCACAGCTTCAAACCGTCGGGACGTATGCGCCACCCGCCAGATCGGTCTTGGCGCCGCCTCGGGTGGGGTATAATCCAACTGCTCGTCGAGTGCTCGGCAAGGGAAGCCGAACCCAAAGGCCCGGACCGCGGGGGGCTTACGCCTGCTGCGAGGGATGGCCGCCGAGGACAGCGGCCATCGGTAAGCGGCAACCCCAGGGGTGACGGAGGTTGACGGATGCGGGAAAAGGAAATCGCAGAAATCGCGGCAATTCTGGCTCGGTGGAACCCGCTCGGTGATGCCGCAGCGGGCGTCCCGGACTTGGAGGGCTATCGAACTGAGGCAATTGACATCATTGGTTACTTCGGGGTGTTCGGTGGCACCATTAAGATCGAAGCAATCGTGAGGGACATCCTAAACCAGGCCTTTCATTTGTCACTGACACTAGCCGAGAGCGCTGAGCCTGCGAAGGGGATCCGGGGTGTGCTGAGCCACGCGAAGGAGCAAGTGTAGCGCAGACATGCCTTTCAGGTCTGCGGCTTTTTGGAAAGCCGTGTTTCTGGCGCATGCGGGCCACGGAAGGTGCGAGGTGCTCATCATGTCTCTCGCGGGTGGCGCATGCCGCCGTTTGGCATGTACGCGACCATGGCCCGCGCAGTGCCGCTCCCGGGGCGCCAGTGCTTCCCAACCCAATTGCCAAGAGGTCGCATACATCACATGACGACTGTAGTTTTGACTTTCGAGCCCCAAAGACGCGACCTATCACAGCGACCGTAGGTTTGACTTTTGAGCCCCAAAGGGGCGAGCTATCACAGCCCAGGCCAACGGCCTGGGTCAAGAGGCCAAACCCATTCCAGACCGCAAGCCCTGAAGGGGCGAGATAGGTGAATCTCCATGCCGCAATCACTCTCGAAACTGTACGTTCATCTCGCGTTCAGCACGAAGCATCGCGAACCCTTGCTTCTGGCCCCGCTGCGAGCGCAGATGCACGCCTACTTGGCCACCGTGCTCACGAATTCGGGCTCGCCGGCCATCAAGGTCGGAGGCACCAGCGACCACGTTCATGCTCTCTTTCGCCTCTCGAAGAATAGCTCCCTGGCGGGAATCGTGGAGGAAGTCAAGACCAGTTCCTCGAAGTGGGCGAAGACCCAAGGGAGAGCCTTCGTGAATTTCTATTGGCAGAGCGGTTACGGTGGCTTCTCAGTGAGCCCGGGGGATGTGGAGAAGGTGGCAGAGTACATCGCAGATCAGGAAACACACCACCGGGCCGTGACCTTTCAGGAGGAGTACCGGCGGTTATTGAAGAGCCACGGGATTGAATTTGATGAGCGCTATGTCTGGGACTGAACGCGCACTTCGTATTTCGCCCTTACAGGGCTCAAGGTCAGAACTGGCCCTCGGTTGACCCAGGCCGTTGGCCTCCCGACCAAGTCGGGACAAGTTCCGGGCGGCGCTACATCAAGGGAGCAGTGAAGAACTTGAAGTCACAAATTGGCACCTCAAAGTTTGGCGGTCCCGCCGGAACGCATTGAGCGGCGAATCCTGCTGATTCGGGGGCAAAAGGTAATGTTGGATGCGGACTTGGCGGAGCTGTATGAGGTGGAAACAAAAGCCCTTAACCGGGCTGTACGGCGCAATATCGAGCGCTTCCCTGGGGGTTTTATGTTCGAGCTCACGGCGGGCGAGTTCGAGAGTTTGAGGTGCCATTTTGGCACCTCAAACTTGAAGTCACAAATTGTGACCTCAAATGGGAGGGGCGGACGGCAGGTGGCGCCACCCGCGTATGCGCCACCGCCGATTGATCCATTGAGTCATTGATTCATTGAAAAGAGCGAGGCAAGTGTGCTCTTCAATGATTCAATGACCCGATGACCCGATGACCCGATGACCCGATGACCCGATGACCCAATGACCCAATGAATCAATGACTCAATTGAAGAAGTCCTCGGCTAGACATGTGGACACGATTTCTCTTGACAACGCCTCCCCCCTGTGATAGCCTACTAGCGTGAGAAGCCTGACCCGCGGGGAAGTCCTTTCCCCGCTATCCCAACATTCCGTCCCAGGAGGAACTATGTCGTTACGCAAATCACCCCAACTTACGCCCGAGCTGCTCGCCGCCGCGCGCCAGAATGCCCAGCATTCCACCGGACCGCGCAGCCCCGCCGCCAAGCAGAATTCCAAGCTCAATGCCTTGAAGCACGGCGCATACGTCGCGGACGAAAATCGCCGCCAGTCCATGCTGGCGCTGGGCGAAGACCCGGAACAATTCCAAACCCTCACCGAGGAACTCATGAGCGCCTTCGGTCCCGGCGACGCGCTCTGGGAGAAGCAGGTCGAGGACTTGACCTGGCTCTACTCGCGCCGCGAAAGGCTCGAGCGGGCGCAAGCGGGCGTGATGCGGCGCGCCTTGCAGGGGACCGACGACTGGCAACACCGTCGCCAGCAGGAGATGGCTCGTGTCACCTTCGACGCCTCCCAGCACGAGATACTTGATGTCGATCTGCCGGAGTCTACAGATCGAGGGGTGGCGCTGAGAAAGACTCTTTCTTATCTCGAGCTCGTGCGGGAGGAGATCAACCAGCGCACCTTCCGGGAGCGCCAGTACGCCGTATTGGAATCTTTTTACAGAGGTATGATGGGGTGGCGGCCGGGGCTGATTTTCAGTCTGCTGCACCGTTTCAGTGACCCTATGCACCTGCGCGAGCAACAAGAGGAGGACGAGGAATACCGGCAGTTCCTGCTCAAAGAAGGCGCCGACTGCGTGCCGCCGGGCGAGCCCGAGCGCCAGGAACTTCTCCGTTTGCTGGAGGAGGAAATCGCCAGCGTGCGGGAAGAGTTCGATTATGCGGAAAAGGCGAATGAGGAGAGGGCGGCGATAGAACGAGACGCCTGCCTTGCCCCGGAGGGGGAGACGTGGAGCATGATGCTGCGCCAGGAAGCCGCCCTGGACCACTCCATTGACCGCAAAGTGAGGATACTGCTGAGGCTGCGGAAGGAATTTACCAACCCCCCGATTGCTCCTGCTGGTCAGGACGATGGTGCGAGGACAGAGAACGTCGAGAAGATCCCTGACAGCGACATTTCGTCCCCGACCCCGCAGGCTGTGGAAGCAGTGGAAAGCTTAAAATTGAACGAACGACGCGGGAATGTCTATGAAAACAAAGGACCGGGTTTCAACGGCCCAGGGCGAAGCAGAAATGTTGTAGAAAACAAAGCTAGTTACGCGCAGAATGCAGGAATGTTACTGAAAACAAAGGGTGTTATTGGGAACGCAGGGTTGAACGCGACAAGCAAGTGGCCGAGGACTCTGCCCGCATCTGATGGTGGACGCTCGTCGCTCATGCCAGCTCATACGCGTAGCTCCTGAAAGGCTTCCTCCGAGGAAACTGACCCACTACCCTAATGTAGTGCGTCTCGAATCGAGGTGCATTTGATTCTCAGGGTCGGTGTTGTAGCGCTGAGCTTTAGCTCAGCACCTTAGCTCAGCACATGCCGACCTAAAGGTCGGCGCTACTTCTGACCTGTGGTCTTTTCGTCTGCCGCGCACCCCTAAAGCGGACTGCGTTTTTCGCAGGTCCGAAGCGAATATGTATTGCAGGGTCGCGTCAAAGTCCCGTCGGCGGGCCGGCCCCGAAGGGGCCGAAGGTCATTAGTCCCGCAGTCGCGGGATGAAACCCACGGGAAGCGTCGTCCGTGGATGTTCGACCCCGACGGGGTCGAATATCTCTTGGCTCCTTGTCCGTAGGTTTCATCCCGCGACTGCGGGACTAATGATCTTGTTCCCCTTCGGGGAACTTCGCGGACTTTGACGCGACCATGATATGTATTGCCCGTCCATTGACACTGCGCCCGTCTGTCCTTACGATAGGCTTGATTCTATGAATCCCAAGATTGAAGGCCACGAGACCGAGGATCGTTTCTCCCGTGAAGTATTGGAGTTCCCCGCCATCCTGGGATTATTGCGCGGCTACCTCTCCGGGCCAATCAGCAAGCCGTGCCTTGATTCTGTTGAGCCTCATACACGAATTGATCTGATCCGTCACGAACTGGAACAGGCAAGAGAAGCACGCGAGTATTTGCGGGAGAGTCCGAGACCAGCTCTGGGAAGCCTTCGAGACCCGCGGCCGCTGCTCGAGAAACTCCGCATCGAGGGTTCGACCCTGGAGGCGCTCGAGATCTTTGCTCTTACGGGACTGGCGCGCGCGGCCCTGGAGATTCAGCGGCTGTTTGCCAAGTGCCCATTGCCGCGACTGGAGGAGTTGGCGCGTAGTCTCGCGGACTTCCGCAACCTGGTCACGGAACTGGATGGAAAGATCCACCCCGATGGCTCGGTGGATTCCTCCGCCAGCCCCGCTCTGAGCGGGATTCGGCGCGCTATCGAGCGTCTGCGGGTGGAAGTGCAGGCGATGCTCGAGCGTCTGCTGCGACGGTTCAGCCAGGAGGGAGTGCTCCAGGATGCAGTGGTTGCACTTCGGAATGACCGGTTCGTGATTCCCGTGCGAGTGGAGGAGAAGCGGCGCGTGCAGGGCGTAATCCACGGTGCAAGCTCGTCCGGGGCAACCGTGTATCTCGAGCCGATGGATACCCTGCCCTTGAACAACGAACTGGTAGAACTTCAGGACAGGGAATTCGCGGAAATACAACGCATCCTGGGAGAATTCAGCCGCAAGCTTCGGGAGCGGCGCGAAGACCTCATTCGTGCCACCGAAATTCTAAGCGAGCTGGACCTTGCCTTCGCCAAGGCGCAATTTGCCCGCCAGTACGATGGCTGCATCCCTGAGTTCAGCTCGGACCGTACGCTTTTGCTGAAAGATGCCCGGCATCCGTTGCTCGAGAAGACCTTGCGCGCGCAGGGACGAAGTCCTGTCCCGCTGAGCATCGAACTCAAGCCGCCGAAGATCATGATGATCGTCAGCGGGCCAAACACCGGCGGGAAAACTGTAGCCCTTAAAACACTCGGGAGCGCCGTGCTCATGGCGCAGGCCGGCATCCCCGTGCCCGCGGGCGAGTTCAAACTACCGCTGTTCCGGCGCGTGTTGGCGGATATCGGCGATCAGCAGTCCATCGCAGCGAACCTGAGTACGTTTTCAGCCCATGTCACCAACATTCAGAGGATGGCGGAGGTCGTGGGGGGGGAGGATATGGTGCTGCTGGATGAGCTCGGCACCAGCACGGAGCCGAATGAAGGCGCCGCGCTGGCGGTGGCCATCCTCGAGCACTTCCGGCAGCGCGGCGCCCTGACTCTGGTGGCCACGCACCACTCGCGTTTGAAGGCCTATGCCGCAGAGACTCCGCAAGCCCTCAACGCGGCCATGGAGTTCGACGAATTGACGCTCCAGCCCACTTACCGGTTATTGATCGGGCTGCCGGGAAAATCGAGTGCGCTCGACATCGCGCAACGCCTCGGCCTCGAGCCGAGTATCGTGGAAAAGGCACGGACCCTCCTGCATCCGGCGGATGCGGAAGCGGCAGCGCTGATTGCCGGCCTGCACCAGCAGAAAGCGGAACTGGAAAGGCAAGTCGGGCGGCTCGCTCAGCAAGGGAAGGACCAGGAGGCCCGGCAGATCGAGCTGGAGAACAGGTTCGAACAGCAACGCCGCGCCAAGCTCAAAGATCTGGACTCACGGCTGGAACAGACTTTGAACGAAAACGAGAAGCGTTGGGAGAGCATGATTGGACAGCTTCGGGCCCAACTGGAAGCGGCCAAAGCTCCCAAACCCTCGAAAGGCCTCGAGCGCAAGATGGCCTCCCTCAAGCGCGAGGTCCGGGAAGAGTGGAACACGCAGGTTCTGGAAGCCATCGGCGCCCCTGCCACCGCCCCGGCACAACCTTCTGCTCCCGGGCCACTCGCCGTAGGCGACCAGGTCCAAGTGGCCAACCTATCATCTCTCGGGACGGTCATGGCTTTACCCGACGATGACCAGGTTGACATCGCCGTAGGCCACCTGCATATGCGCCTCCCGAGGAGCGAGGTCCGGCGGATCGTTCATGGTGGGACAAGCGTTCCAAGGGCGGCAGTTGCCGTCAGGGGCTCGGATGAGACCCCGGCGGAGCTCAACGTTATTGGTGACACCGCCGAGACTGCCCGCGAGCGTGTAGATAAGTTCCTCGACGAAGCTTACATGGCCGGACGCTTTCGGCTGCGCGTCATCCACGGGCATGGCAAAGGCATCCTTCGGAAGAGTCTCCACGAAATGTTTGCTTCGCACCCGCACGTGGAAAAGTTCTGTCTCGCTCCGCCCCACGAAGGCGGCGCCGGTGCGACGATCGTAGAGTTGAAGGCTTAGGTGCCAGGTGTCGGGTTTCAGGTGTCAGGGGCTGGGGACCAGAAACTAGCGGCTAGGGACTGGGGGCTGGCGAAGAACAGAGAGCGATACGCGGACGGCACTTTGTCGAAGGCCATAGGGAAGGAAGGAGGGCAATCCAAAATCCAAAATCTAAAATCCAAAACTGCCCCAAGGTACTCAGCAGAAGGCCATGCTGGGAGGAAGAGGATAATCCAAAATCCAAAATCTAAAATCCAAAATGATCAGACGTGATCAGAGGAGACGGTGTTGCGGCGATGGGCTCGCGAGCGCAGACAGGAGCGGACAATTCTCAATAATTCATCCGAGTGAATGGGCTTGTTCAGATATTCGGTGGCCCCAGCGTTCATGGCTTCCAAATATGTATCAACTTCACCATACGCCGTGAGGATGATGACCGGGACATTGTTTCCGCCTTGACGGAGCGACTGCAGGAAACTCACGCCGTCGCACTCGGGCATCCGGAGGTCGGAGATAACCAAGTCGAACTGTGCGCTTTTTGCTAGTTCTAATGCGTCGCATGCCCCTCCCGCTGAGGTGACAAGGAAATTTTCACCCGAAAGGATGCGTGCCAGCACCCGCAGGAAGTGCGGGTCGTCATCAACGATTAGTATTCGTCCGGTGAGTTCCATGCTAACCGCATCCTGCCCATCCCGAGCAACCTGATTCCAATCCTGACCATTTACCTGTTCCAACATCTTAGACTGGACTCCAAAGACGCTCCGAAATTACGAGATGGGCGTGCTTGCGACTCGCTGTTGACGCGAGCACGTGACGCGCCAATCTCCGCATGGTTTGCAGGGTGATGAAAACTAAGTGCTTGAACGACAGCCTGTCAATAACTTGGCAGCATTGTCGCTCGGACGTGGAACGCCCGCAACAACTCAGGAGGAACACGAGGGACGGTCTCCCGCTGGGGTAGAAAATCGCAAGCTAACCCCTGGAAGAGGGTTACGCGGCGCGCGTCACGGAGTCGGCAGCTTCCTTCTTGCCCAGACGACGACGGATTGTCCGCGGGTTGATTTGGAGGAGTTGAGCTGCGCGCAGCCTGTTACCGTGCGTATACTGGAGGACTGTTCGGATGATTGTGTCGTGCAATTCGCGCATACGAGTGCCAAGTGTGAAGGTGAGGGTAAAGGTTGGTTGCATTTCCACGGGCGTCACCTCTTTTGCGACCGGAACGGACTTGGGGGCAGGGGTGAGTTCTTTTACAGGGACTTCATTTGAATTACGAGTAACAGCAAAGGTCTTCATTAAGGCCTCCTCAGAAATTGACTCCACTAAGATAGCCGTCCTTTTGTCAGCATTTTTGATTCCCTGAGGGCAGATTCTGAAGTCGTTGAGGAATTTAGGCCTTGGTTCGTTCACATACTCCCAAAAAGCGACAAATTGAGTCTGTTCGCGCATTCTCGTGCGACTTTTGCCCCAAATTTCTAGTGCAATAAGTTACGGAAGATCCCCAAACTCCATGACCGCTAATGAGGTCCGTGCGTATTTTCAAGAGATTAGGGATTTAGGACATTTCTGTCCCCCCTGGCACAGCAGATGCGCATCCCTGTGGTGTCAGGGTCGGGGATCTAAGGATTTTTCAGGCCAAGAGTGGGAGCGGATGGTGGCAAAGCAACAAACTAGACTGGACAGGTTTTTGAGGTTTCTTAGCTCGTTGGAATGCGGTTTGGTTCTTCTGGGCTCACTAGGGACCGCAGTAATCATCGGGACGATGATCTTGCAGCGGCCCATGGCGCGGGAAGGGCAAATCGAGCAGATTTATGCTCCGCAAACCGTCCGGCTCTTGAACGCCCTAGGTTTATTCGATGTCTTCCATGCCTGGTGGTTCATTCTGCTCCTGGGCTTGCTGGGAGCGAATATCACGCTCGCATCCCTGGAGCGTTTTCCCCAAGCCTGGCGGTTGTTCACCCGGCCACACATGACGGCGGACGAGTGGTTCGTGCACCAACTGCCGTTCCAGAAGGAGATACCGCTGGGATTCCATACGTCTGCTGAGGCGCTTTCCATCGCCAGCCAGAAACTTAGTGACCTGGGCTACCCGCCAAAGCCGAAAGTCTTGGAAAGGGGAACCCTTTATGTGGAGAAGCACCGGACAGCGCGCTTGGCGCCTTACGTCGTCCACGCCAGTCTGCTGATAATTTTCGCGGGCGCAATTATTGATGGCCTGTGGGGTTTCAAGGGATTCGTTAGCTTGACTCCCGGGGCGCGGACCCAATCGGTTGAACCAATGACGGCCCCGGGCGCACCGCGTCGGCTGGGTTTTACACTGCGTTGCGACGGCGTGGGCATTGAAAAGTATCCCGACGGTTCGCCAAAGCAGTATTGGAGCCAATTGGCTGTGGAAGAGAACGGGCGCGAGGTCGCCCGAAAGACAATCTTTGTGAACGAGCCCCTCACCTATAAGGGGGTACGGTTCTTCCAAGCGAGCTACGGTTCCGCTGGGACACCCCGCAAGTTGGTCTTCGAGGCCAGTTGGACTGATAACGGCGGAAACAAGCATCCTCCGCAGACATTTACTTTACGGCCCGGAGAACTGGCCCGCCTCCACGATCAGGGTACGCAAGTGGAGTTGGCTGATTTCATCCCGGATTTCGTTTTGGAAGGGAACCAGATCGCCTCTCGTTCGGACGAGCCTCGCAACCCAGCTATCCAGTTGGCGGTGACGTTGCCAGGAGGGAAGCAGGCGCAGGTGTGGATCTTTCCTAAGGCTCCTGACATGGCGCCGCCTAACGAGTCAGGGATCAACTTTCAACTTCGGGACCTGGAAATGGAGTACATGACCGGGCTGCAAGTCGCGCACGAACCTGGCCAGAACCTGATCTGGGGTGGGTGCCTGCTGCTGACGGCAGGCCTGATGATGGCCCTATATATGTCGCACGTGCGAATGTGGGGCGTGGTCGGACGCGACAACAAGGGGCGGCCGGCACTCTTGCTTGGGGGACAACCCAGCAAATACCGTGAGAGCTTCGAAAGGCGTTTCAACGAATTGGCAGGCGAGCTGGAAGTGGCCCTCGGAACTTCGCAGCCTGATATTACGCAAGCAATCCCGGCCTGAGTCCTCGCCTTTGGCGGGGTAAAGTTGCGGCAAGAGGAGACAAAGTATGGCGAAAGTTCTTACCACACACGTCGATGAACACCGGACCAGCAGCCTGGGAACCTGGATCCTTTTGACCGTCAGCGTGGCTGTGCTGGTAGTGATGGCAGTTTCCGTCCCGCACCTTATTGGGCGTTCCGGGTGGGCAACAGGTGAGAAGTTTCTTTATCTGGCACTTCTTGGATACTTGGGGGCCTCGGTTCTCTATGTTATCTCATTGGCTGTTCGGCAGTCCAACCTGGTGGCGGGCGCCGAGGCGCTGACGCGCGGCGGCCTCCTATTGCACACCGGGGCCATCGTGACCCGGTGGGTTACCTCAGGGCATGCCCCGCTGTCGAGCATCTACGAGATGGTGCTGGTTTTCTCCTGGGCGGTGGTGGTCCTGCAGGAGGTGGCGGAGTGGAAACTCGAAATCCCCTTCCTGGGCGCGATAACCCTACCCATTGCCACCCTGGCGCTGACTTTATTGCAGGTGCTACCGGGGGAGATAAGGCCACTCGTTCCAGCGCTCCAGAGCACCTGGCTGCAAATTCACGTTACGCTGGCGATGCTGAGCTACGCGGGCTTTACGATTTCTTTCGCCCTAGCCTTGTTGTACCTCATAAAGGACGGGGTCAGCGCGCGCACTTTCCTTAGCTGGACGTCGGGACTGGTGGCGGCGATTTACGGCGCAATTGTCATCAGCTCGGTGAACAGCAGCTTGGCCTTCCTGCTCCCCGCCTGGGATGCGGAGGCCCAGGAGAAGGTGATGCTGGCTCCCAAAGAACCGCTGATGGTTTCCATTCCGGTTCTGGGGTGGCCGTTTGTAATCGTCCTGGGGTTGGCGGCAGCGACCCTGGTTATCAATGTCCTCGATTCGTTTGGTGAGAAGGCCGGCCGGTGGGAAAACTGGGGCGGGCGGCTTTTCCTGGCTTCGGTCTTTGCTCAGGCCCTGGCTCTCGCGCTGCTCCTGCTGAAGGTCCACTCCGGGCCGTATTTTGTTCCGCAGGTGGGGCAGACCTTTGGTGTTCATTTGGCTGCAAGCCCCTTCCTGCTGGCGGGGACTGTCTGCGCGCTGTTTGCCTCGCTCGCGTGGGAAGCGCTGAGCAGGAAATGCGACACGATCGCGAATTTCTTGCCGCAACGGGACACTCTCGACGGGTTGATCTATAGGACCGTTGCCATTTCTTTCCCTCTGCTAACCCTCATGATCATCGCCGGAGCCTACTGGGCGAACCGGACGTGGGGATCCTATTGGAGTTGGGACCCAAAGGAAGATTGGGCGCTCATCACTTGGCTGACCTACGCGGGTTATTTACACATGCGGCTGACGCGTGGCTGGCGGGGGCGCCGCTCCGCCTACTTCGCGATTATCGGGTTCGGCATTGTGATGTTTACTTTCTTCGGCGTCACCTACCTGTTGCCAGGACTGCACGCCTACGCTTAGACTGGAAATTCGAAAATCGAAATTCGACAGTCGCGATTGACGATTGTGGATTGATGATTGTCGATTGCTGATTGGAACAGCGATGTGGCGGCCGGTGCGTTTTCAATCGTCAATCAGCAATCGGCAATCCCTCGCGCCTCACTTCTTGTTCTTCAAGCTTACTATCACGCTCTCCACCCGGAACTTCTTATAGTCGCCGAATCTCGATGTGTAGTCACCGTGGGCGTTCGCGAACAGCAGCACGCGCGCGGAGAAATGAGCTTCTA
Organism: Terriglobia bacterium; assembly: GCA_050008675.1. Lineage (GTDB taxonomy): Bacteria > Acidobacteriota > Terriglobia > UBA7540 > UBA7540 > CAVROP01. The sequence continues at coordinate 104,369 of JBEKME010000009.1, read as the reverse complement.
CGTAAGAGGGAAGCCAGACTTCTTCATTCGTCCTGGCCTGCTCGATCACCAGCGAGGCTCCCTTGCGAACTGAGGCCAAGAGGCCGCCCCCGAGCTTAAATGTGTCGCTCAGGTGAGCTTCCAAGCGCACCACCTGGCGAGCTTCGTCGTCCACCCACAGGGTTCCCACCAGCTTGTGGAGCAGGTCTTCCGTCTTGTTCTGCGGCTTGTAATCCGGATTGGGCACGAAATCGAAGACGATCACAGCGTGCTCGCGAAACTCCCCCAGACGGGGACTGGTGAACTTCGACACCCGTAGGAACGTGGAGATGTCCGCTTGTTCCTTCTTCTTCCTCGCGGCGTCTTCCCCCTCCTCGCCGTGTTTCTTCTCATACTCGCGGATGCGCTTCTCCACGCGATCGTCTTCCTTCCTTTGGTCACCGGGACTTAAGGGCCGCCCATCCTTCTTGACCTGCCGCCTTACACCCCGCCCGCCCAGGTAGAAAACCTCGTATTCCCTCACCATAGATTTCTTCACTTGGCCGCTCGTGTCGAGCTCGTGGACCTCCTCGGTTTCCGTACAACTGTACTGGTCCATCAGGCTGTCAATCTGCTTCTGATTCTCCCGGACGTCGGTGAGTAACTGCTTGATATCGGTTGACGACCGGCTGCCGGCGGTGTTCTGCTGGCTGGCGATGCCCGTGGTCAGCGCCAGGAACACGCCGAGAAAGGCCGGGACCGTGTGGAATGCGCGACAATCAACGCTGCGATCGTCCATGGGGCAACTCCCTTGAACAGTGTACACAATCTCGACCAGACCGAGGGAGAGTTTCAGGGCCCATCCGTAGCCTGCTTTCAGGCGGCAGCGAGTGTTGATCCCGCTGGCAGTCGTGCCATTTGGAATGGGATCCCTTTCGAAACGCAGGTCATTCCCGCGAAAGCGGGAATCCAGTCCGTAGACAGGGCATTTCCGGAGGTCTGCAGAGTGGATTCCCGCTTTCGCGGGAATGACTGCGACTTCGAGCGCCCACGTCGCGCAAATGACGCCAGTAGCATCCCGCCCGCGGATATGGATTTCAGGGTAGAATGATGAAGGCCCGTCTTTCACCGGTGACCCGAACGATTTGACGAAGGAGGCATGGATCTATGGACCTGCAATATCCCGTCGGGAAGTTCAAGTGGGAAGGAGTCATTACGGACGAACAGAGACAACAATTGATTGCTCAAATCGAGCAGGCGCTTGCGCAGCTCCGCAAAGCCCTGGCAGGGTTAACGGAGGAGCAGGTCAATACTGCCTACCGCCCGGGCGGCTGGACGGTGAGGCAAGTGGTCCATCACCTCCCCGACGCCCACATGAATGCCTACGTGCGCTTCAGGCTTGCCTTAACGGAGGACGAGCCGACCATCAAGCCCTATGACCAGCAACGCTGGGCAACCCTTGAGGATGCGCGCACAGCGCCTGCGGAGCTTTCCCTTTCCTTGCTGGAATCTTTGCACCGGCGCTTTGTACTCCTAATTGAGGTCCCTGCGCGCGGAGGATTTTGCGCGCACGTTCCGGCACCCTGAAATGGGAGCGGTGACACTGGACAAATACCTTGGCATGTGTGCCTGGCACGGCCAGCACCATATCGCGCACGTCACGTCTCTTCGCGACCGAATGGGATGGAAGTGAGCAGGCAGTCGGTAGGCGGTAGGTAGTAGACTGGCAGTTTCTCCCCTCCGGGTTTTCCTCTGATCGGGCGGGTCAACTCAAGCCCATCGCTGACCTGTCGAATGTATCGGCAACTGCGGAGTGTTTCATCTCCTCGAAAAATGTTTCGGGCTTTCTGGCCACACTCATCAGCGTATGCTAGAATTAACCCTGTAAGTCAGTGCAGAGGAAATATCATTACATTGAATTGGAATCCCCTAAAACGTGTATTCAGGTTCCCTCCGACTTTTGGCCAGAATCTAGTCGTCTTGATCTCTGCCATAGTAGGAATCGTCCTGCTCACAGCGCATGAGTGGTTCCGCAACGGGCTGAATTCCCGGCTTGAGCTGGCCATTCCGCTACTCGCGGCTCTCTCCGCTGCCACAGGTATGCTCATTTACCAGGAGCGCCGGTCCTGGGCTTTGCTCGGGGAGCTCCGCACGGCTATCAGAAGAATCGCTCCCACTTACGTCACGCTTGCGATGCCGGCGAATCTCGAGGGTGGCACAATGGCCCTGGAAAGGGAGATCCATACGCTGGCCAACCGCTGGAAGGATTTTTGCGATCACTGCAAGGGGGCCCACGATGCAGAAATGCTCCAGGCGGAGCATCTGGCGACGATGGGGGAACTTGCTGCGGGAGTGGCTCATGAGATTCGCAATCCCTTAGCCGGAATTGCCGGTGCCATCGAGATTATTACCAAGGATTTTCCCAAGGACCACCCGGACCGCGAAGTCATGGAGGATTTGCGTCAGGAGGTGCGGCGAATCGAGAAAGTGCTGAACGACATGCTCGCCTATGCCAGGCCCAAGCCTCCGCAGTTCGGCCGGGCTGATTTGAAGGATACTTTTGCCCGAACCTTGCATCTCGCTCGTCAGCAGACAGGATCAAAAAACGTGGAGTTTTCCATTCAGGTTCCTCCAGACCTCCCTGCCTTTCGCATGGATTCGGAACAGCTTCACCAAGTGCTTTTGAACCTGGTTTTGAACGGCGTCCAGGCCATCGAGCGGGAAGGGAAGATCACGGTTGCTGCCAAGGTCGACGCTCCTGGCGGGCCAGGCCAGGCGGACCTGGTGGAAATCTCGGTGAGCGATACCGGGGTAGGTGTACCTCCTGAATCTCTGGAGCGCATCTTCCGTCCCTTCTACACAACCAAGCGAGGAGGCACGGGGTTGGGTTTGTCACTCTGCCGGCGGATCATTCGCCAGCATGGGGGCACGTTGAGCGTCGAAAGCAAGCTCGGAAAAGGAAGTCGTTTTATTATCCGCTTGCCCATGCGCGAGGCGGTCGAGGAATCCAGAGAAATCTATGTCCAATGAGAAAGTCCTGATCGTCGACGACGAGAAGCTGATTCGCTGGTCCGTCCGCCGGCAACTCGAGGAGTGGGGCTATGCGGCCCTGGAGGCCGAAAGCGGCACGGGGGGACTGGCGCAGATCCGCGCGGAGTTGCCAGACCTGATCCTGCTTGACGTGCGCTTGCCCGACCTCAGCGGAATTGAAGTCCTGCGGGAGATCAAACAGAACAATCTTTCCATCCCGGTCATTATGATAACTGGTGATCCCCAGCTTGACGATATCAAGACTGCAATCAAACTGGGTGCGCTGGATTTTATCAAGAAGCCGCTGGACTTCGACGAGCTTCAGATCACCATCGCCAATGCTATCGACCGGTCGATATTGCGATCCGAGCGCGATGGCCTGCGGGAAGAGGTGCGGAAGCGTTCCGGATACCACGAGGTGGTCGGCAAGTCCCCGCGCATGCTGGAACTGATGAACTTTGTGCGCAAGGTGGCGGCCAGCGAAGCGTCCACGGTGCTGATTCAGGGAGAGAGCGGCACCGGAAAGGACTTGGTCGCGAAGGCGATCCATTATGACAGCGTGCGCGCCGATAAGCCCTTTGTGGCCATCAACTGTTCGGCAATTCCGGAAACCTTGATGGAGGCCGAACTGTTCGGGCACGAGCGCGGGGCGTTCACCGACGCCAAGGCGCAGAAGAAAGGCCTCTTCGAGGTGGCCGATGGCGGGACCCTGTTCCTCGACGAAATCGGTGAAATGTCAACTTACCTGCAGGCGAAGCTTCTGCGGGTTCTGGAAGACCAAACGATCCGGCGCATTGGCGGAATCAAGGACATCGGAGTGGATGTGCGTGTTATCGCGGCATCGAACCGCGACCTCGAACAAGGTGTCCGGGAGGGCACCTTCCGCCAGGACCTTTTCTATCGTCTCAGCATTATCCCGATTTTCATTCCTCCTCTGCGCCACCGGAAGGAAGACGTTCTTCCGCTCGTGGACTTCTTCATCGAGCGTTACAACTTCCGGTTTCGAAAGGGCCTCCGGGGCACCACGCAGGAGGCTCGCAACCTGCTGCTGGCCTATGACTGGCCCGGAAACGTCCGCGAACTGAAGAACGCCATCGAGCGCGCGATGATTCTCGAGGAGGCGGATTACATCCGCCCCACCTATCTTCCGATTCAAGTGACGGGCCAGCCGCAGAGTTATGAGAACCTTACACCGGTTGCGATCCCGGACTGCGTAGCGGTGGAATCGCAGCCCCTCGTGACCGCCACGGCGACCTCCTGGCGCCCGCTTGCCTCGGGCCGGATGATTCCTGTCCTGGAGTTGCCCAAACAGGGCACCTCGCTCGAAGAAGTGGAGAGGGAGTTGGTCGGTCTGGCCCTAAAGCAGACGGGGGGAAACCAAACCCACGCTGCCAAACTTCTGGATATTTCCCGCGACGCGCTTCGCTACAAGATGAAGAAGTTCGGCTTTGATTCGGAAAGCGAGCTGTAGCCCGCAGCTTGACGCGAAGCCCTGCAACGAACTCTGCCGTCTACCGACTTCTAATACTTCAGGACAGCGTGGACGTCGTACTTGCTGAGTTTGGCGCGACCCCTGAGGAACTCGAGCTCAATCAGAAATCCGAGCCCTACAACTGTTCCGCCCAGTGATTCGATGAGCCCTGCCACGGCTACCGCCGTCCCGCCGGTGGCCAGCAGGTCATCAATAATCAATACATCTTGTCCTTGGCTTACGGCGTCGCGGTGGATTTCCAGGGAGTCGGCGCCGTACTCGAGGTTGTAACCGGCACGCGCGGTCGCGGCCGGAAGCTTGTTTGGCTTGCGCACAGGGACAAATCCGGCGTTAAGCCGGTAGGCCACCATGGGCGCAAAGATGAAGCCGCGAGCCTCAATCCCAACCACGCAATCAATCTTGCGCCCAACATAACAGTTGGCCAGCGCATCGACGGCGGCATGAAGCCCAACCGGGTCTTTGAGCAGGGTGGTAATGTCGTAAAAAAGAATGCCGGGCTTGGGGAAGTCCGGGACTTCGCGAATCAGGCTCTTAAGATCCACTCTCGTTCCTCCTTCAATGTGATTCCCAAGTCGACAGTCGACAGTTAACAGTCATCAGCCGATCATCTCGTTGTCCCAAGCCAGGCGAGGGGGATGACCGATCGAAACCCTTCGGACCTCTTCCAGTAGGCAATGGACAGTAGCAGGGGGCAGAAGGCAGACGGTCGGATAGATGACCGAGGGAGGCAATTTCGACTCCCAACTGTCGACTGTTAACTGTCGACTGTCGACTTGGGAAACAGCGATAATTACTGCCTGCTCCCCTCTACCATCCACCTTCGATGATGAATCGTATGTAGCGCCTGTCCACCGCTTCGTCGGATTCACTGACGCCGGTCACGTGGGCGCTTCGCGGCCCCTCCGCCAGACGAAGCTTGAATTCCTCCAAAGCCACCGCATCGCCGATCGCATAAGCCTCGACGGTGCCGTCCCAGAGGTTCTTAACGTAACCGGCAATGCCAAGCTGCTCTGCCCATCGCTCGGCAAAGTACCGATAGCCGACTCCTTGAACTCGTCCGGAGATCACAAACTTCTTAGCGGTTTTCTTCCTTGCTTCTCTCATGGACAGTAAGTAGGCGGTAGGTGGGGACAAACCTAAGAATCTCACATGCCGTCTACGACCCACCTTCTGTCTCCTGACTTCTGACTCCTGGCTTCTGGCTCCTGCCTGTCAGAGGATTCTTGCCGGCTAAGGACTTCCGCCAGCCGGGTCGGGTAGTTGGTGATGATTCCGTCCACACCGTCGGCGATCATTCGTTCCATCCGCGCGGGCTGGTCCACAGTCCAGGTAAGAACGCGAAGCGAATGCTGGTGCGCGCGGCGGATGAATCCCCGTGATGCAATTGCCCAATGTGGAAGGATATCCTTGCCTGCCAGGGATCTTATCCGCCGGATGGCGAGCAGAGATCGGGAAACATCCAGACCAAGCGAGAGGTGGGAGTCGAGTTCCCGGACACGGCGGAGGGTTGCGAGGTCAAACGAAACCATTGTCGCGAGCCACCGGACTCCGGCGCGTTCGATCTCATCCAATACCTTGGCCTCGATGCCCGGATATGTGCTCCTGCCCCCCTTGATCTCCACCAAGGCAAGTATCTTGTGCTGGCGAACCCAGGCGAGGACCTCTGAGAGGAGCGGAATCTTCGCGCCCACATAACGGTACCGCGCCTTTTCTGGAAAACGCCGATTGAACCATGAGCCGGCGTCCAATCGGCGAAGGGCATTGGCTCGATGCTCGCTGACCCACCCGTGGCCTGAGGTGGTGCGGCCCAGGCGCGGGTCGTGAATGACCATGGGCATGCCGTCGGAAGAAAGGTGGACGTCCAACTCAATCCCTTCTGCGCCCTGCCGGAGGGCGAGTTCGAAAGCTGCCAAAGTATTCTCTGGAGCTTCTCCACCTCCCCCCCGGTGAGCGATGTTCAGCGGCGGCCAGGCTAATCGCTGAACCTGCTGGCGACTGACGCGGTGTTGGAGAAGGTGTTTGAGAATGAGCATCGCAAGCTGGAAGGACCCTCAGCTCCCTTCAGGGACGCATCTTGCGGATGAGTGCGACAGCGTCAGCCCGCACGGCTTCACCGCGACCGAGGGCGTCCACGCCTTCGCCGGTCTTGGCTTTCACACTCACTTGACCGGCGTTCAGCCCGAGTGCCTCGGCCAGTTTTTCTTGCATGCGAGGGACATGGGGGGAAAGTTTGGGGCGTTCAAGGCCTACCGTCGCATCAACGTTCACAATCGCATAGCCGGCGTCCTGCAACAGCTTGCGGACATGACGAAGGAATAAGAGGCTGGAAACGGCGCGCCATTGGGGAGAAGTGTTGGGAAAATGCCGCCCCATGTCGCCCAGCGCGGCGGCGCCAAGCAGCGCATCGCAGATGGCATGCGCCAGCGCATCGCCGTCCGAGTGGCCTGCCGGACCTTTCGCGAAGGGGATTCGCACTCCGCCTAAGATGAGCTTGCGGCCGGGGATGAGGCGGTGTAAGTCGTTCCCGATGCCAGTACGAATAGAAGTCAGAAGTTCTGAGGGCGGATGCGGCGGCTGGCGTGAAGGAGACTTATCTCGGCGCGAGCGGATGTCTGTTTCTGGCTTCACCTGATGCTCTGAGGCTTTCACCCTTGTGCTGCTTCCTGCCGTTCGCGTTCTTGCGCGATGTAAAGGCGGGCGAGAGGCAGGTCAGAGGGTTTAGTAATCTTGATGTTGCGGTCAGAACCCATAATCACGGTGACGCTGTAGCCAAGCCGTTCTGCCAGGCTGGAGTCATCCGTTCCGTAAAAGCCGTCCGCTATGGCCCGGCCATAAGCCTCACGGATAATCTCATATCGGAAGGCCTGGGGCGTCTGCGCAAGCACGATCCGTTCGCGCGGGATGGACCCCAGGATCATGTGTTGCTGCACTTGCTTTACGGTATCAACACTGGGGATGCCGAGGATTGCGGCGCCCTCCTGGCGCGCGGCGGCGACCACGCGTGGGATCATTTCCAGATCAATAAACGGCCGCACGGCGTCATGGACCAGTACCACTTCCGTATCCGGCGCAGCCTGATCCAGGCATCGGGCCACGGTCTCCTGGCGCGAGGGCCCCCCTTCCACCAGCCGCACTAGCCTCGCCAAATGCTCGCGCTCGATCTCTTTTTGAGCGCGTTCTGTATCTTCCGCCCGCAGGCCAAGAAAAATGTCGTCAACCGCCTCGGAGGCGACGAATTTCCGCAGCGTGTGGACGAAAATCGGAACGCCCTCGAGCGATAGGAATTGCTTGGGTGTTGCGCTCCCCATGCGCACGCCCCATCCTGCCGCTGGAATGATAGCCAGAACGCTCATAGAATAAGGTCCCAGGTGTCAGGTTTCAGGTGTCAGGGACTTGAAACCTCGCTTACTCGTCTCGCTTGAAAGCAAAGGCGAGGGGCGCCCTCCGTCGCCGCCACAATCGTGAAGCCACCCACGCCCAGCCTACTGATGAACGGGCTCCACGACGGCTTTTCGTTCCTCGAACTTTCCAAAAATCATCTTGCCCGCGGTGGTTTGTAGAACGCTGGTCACGGCGATGTCGATGGTCTTGGAAATCATCTTCTTGGCATTATCCACCACCACCATCGTGCCGTCATCAAGGTAGGCAACACCCTGATTGTATTCCTTGCCTTCCTTGAGGATATATACGCGCATGGTCTCACCCGGAAGCACGACAGGCTTCAGGGCATTGGCCAGCTCGTTGACGTTCAGCACCGCCACGCCCTGGAGTTGGGCCACTTTGTTGAGGTTGAAATCGTTGGTGACGATTTTCCCCTCGAGCTGCTTGGCCAGTTCGATGAGTTTCATATCCACTTCCCGCATCTGCGGAAAGTCTTCCTCAACGATCTGGACCTGGATGGTGCCCATCTTCTGCATGCGCTGGAGGATATCCAGGCCTCTCCGGCCACGATTGCGCTTGAGCTGATCGGAAGAATCGGCCACCAGTTGCAGTTCGCGCAGCACGAATTGCGGGATGATCAGCAGCCCATCAATGAAACCCGTTTCGCAAACGTCGGCAACGCGGCCGTCGATGATGACACTGGTATCCAGTATCTTAAAGTTCCTCTTTGGCTTCACCTCAGCGCTGAACAAACCTCCCAGGGCAGATAGATTCAGTAAATCGCCCTTGTTGGCGCCCAGCACCAATCCCACGTAGGCCATGAGAAGGAGCAACGTCACCTGAAGAAAAGAAAGGCTTACCTTATCCAGTGCCGTTACGCTCAGCAGGTGGCTGATCATGAGCGCCCCAAGAATTCCAAAAATTGATCCTGCGGCAGCTCCGATCAGCCGCTTCAGGCTGGCTCTTTCCAGACGCATCTCGAAGAAAATGAAAAACACTCCCAGGGAAGCACCCAAAAGGGCTGCCAAAGACTTGGACAGGCCAAATGGATGCAGTTGGAATGATGCTGCAATAATGACCAATACAAAAATTATGCGGATTCCTGTCATTTCCCAGGACATTACCTAGAACTCCCTTCCGGGACCCAATCAGTTCCATATACATGAAGGCGTTGGCTCCCAAATAATCACTCCAAGCAAGTCAGTATAGCATTCTGGCTAAAACCCTCCAAATTGAACAGGTATGGCTGAACAGGTATGGCTTGCCGACCAGTCAGTTCGGTGTCATTCTGAGGCCCCGTCCTTTGGGGGCCGAAGAATCCCTGCAGTTTCCTTGAACGGCCACCCAGTGAACGTTCCCGGCGAACTGCGGAGATCCTTCGTCGTCCCAAAAAGCGGGACTCCTCAGGATGACATGCCTGGGGTGTGCGCTGTGCCTGGCCATTTCCAACCTCCGAGTTCGAAGTTAACGGCTCTGGCGAGGCTTGATGATGATCGGAGTGCCCATAAAGCCGAACCTCTCCCGGATGCGGTTCTCGAGAAACCTTTCAAAAGAGAAGTGCAATTTGCCTCGACGGTTGGTAAAGGCGACGAACACGGGGGGAGCGACTCCGCCCTGGGTAAGGTAATAGATCCGTGTTGGCTTCCCGGACGGGGTTGAAGAGCGCTCGAAATCCACCTCTTTGAGGAACTGGTTCATTTCCGACGTGGAAACACGCTTGCGGCGAGCTTCCGCAACCTGGGCGATGGTCTTGAGCAAATTACCCAGCTTCTGGCCAGCTAAGGCGGAGATGAAGACGATGGGGGCGTAGGCGAGGAATTTCATCCGCTCCCTTATTATCTGGATGTAATCGCGCGTCGTGTCCTGCCCTTTCTTGACCGCGTCCCATTTGTTGACCACGATGATGACCGAGCGCCGGCTTTCGTGCGCGTAGCCACCGATGTGAGTGTCGAGGGCCGTGATGCCCTCCGGCCCATCCAGCATGAGCAGCGCCACGTCGGCGCGCTCCAGGTGTTTTCGCGCCTGAATCACGCTGAGCTTCTCCGCCAGCAACTTGGTCTTGCCTTTGCGGCGAATCCCGGCGGTATCGATAAACCGGAAGCGAAGTCCGTCGCGCTCGAATTGCGCGTCGACGGCGTCGCGCGTGGTACCGGGCAGCGGCGAAACGATGGAGCGCTCCTCCTCGAGAAGGCTGTTCAGCAGAGTTGACTTCCCCACGTTGGGCCGCCCAATGATGGCGACGTTGATGGTTTGATCGCGTGCAGGCGTCAGCGTAGCCGCTGCCGACTCATCGGCAGATTCGGGGTGTTGTTCTTCAGGCGCCTCAATGGAGACTGCAAAATCCTTTGTGATGTGCTCGAGCAGATCATCCACGCCTAGGGCATGTTCGGCGGAAAGGGGGAAAATGTCGGGGATCCCCAGGCTGTGAAACTCCGCCGCCAAGGGCGCATGCTGAGCGGCGTCAACCTTGTTCACTGCAATGGAGAGCGGCTTCCCCGTGCGGCGTAGCAGGTGCACCAATTCTTCGTCGAGAGGCACGATTCCCTGGCGGGCATCCACCACCAGAATAAGCTGAGCGGCTTCTTCGATAGCCACCTGTGCTTGACGGAAGATCTCAGTTGGGATTAGCTCCTTTTCGAAGGGAATCATTCCTCCCGTATCGACTACCTCAAACGGCTTGCCGAGCCACGTGGCAGGAGCGTAGAGGCGGTCGCGCGTCATTCCCGGCTCGTCGCCCACAAGCGCCCGCCTGCGACCGCAAATGCGGTTGAACAACGTGGATTTGCCCACGTTGGGACGGCCGAGAATCACCACGCGAGGAAGTCGGGTCACAGAAGAACTCCAAAGTCAAAGGTCGAAAGTCCAAAGTCTAACATGAGGCAGAAGGAGTATGGGCATGTCATTATGGGTGTTAAACTGACAACGCAGCGGGGCGCCTTACTACCCGCCGGCGGCCTTGCGGTAGCGGGCCATATGTTCTTGAAGCTCAGGGTCTTGTGGGGCGAGCTGCAAGGCTAGCAACTGGACTCGGACAGCCTCCCGATAATTTCCGTTGGCGTAATTGGCCTCCGCCAGCGTATCGATGAATTCAGCCTCTTTCCATTGAGTTAATTCTACCGCCCGGCGGGCGTGCTCGAGTGCCGCGCGCGGGTCGCGCCATCTGGGGTCTTCGCAGGTGGCGTAAAGCCACGCCAGGTTATTGTGCGAATCGGCACTGTTGGGCTCGATCTGCAAGGCTTCTTTGTAATGCTGGATTGCTTCCGAATAGAGCTTCTGCTCGGCATAGAGGTCAGCCAGCAGCCGCTGCCCCTCCGCCGTGGTCGGGTTTTTGCCCAGTGCGGCCTCAAAGGCCTGTTGCGCCCTAGCGAGGTCACCCTTCATACGGTAGGCCACGCCCAGCGCGAGCTGCGCTTCCGGCGCGCCCGGGTTCAACCGCACAGCCTCGCTGTATTCCTGGATGGCTTTGTCGAACTGTTGCCCCCGCAAATACAGCGCACCCATCATCTCGTGGGGGCGCTCGTCGCGTGGCGACCGCTGCGCAGCCGCCTGGAAACGTTCCAGCGCCTTGGCATCCTGGTGGGCGGAGCGCAACCGCTCGCCTTCCCGGAGCAACCGAGTGACATCTCGAGAGCTCGCGTAATGCTGCGCGGTGGAAGCCATCGCCAGGGCCACCACCAAGATAGGCACAGCGACCAGGGCTTGGGAAGTCCGCTCTTCGCCGGACCATGGCGCCAGGTCATGCGCGGGTGGAGGAATGAGAGCCGCCAACACCATGCCAGTCAGCAACCCGCCCAGGTGTCCCCAGTAGTCGATCCCTCTGACCCAAAAGCCGAAGATCAGATTGAGCACAATGAAAGGAAGAATTCCTCTGCCGAAAGCGCGTCCCCAATGACGTGGGATTGCGTTGCGGTGCAAGTAGCCCGCCACCAGCATGGCGCCGGCGATTCCGAAGATAGCTCCTGATGCCCCCGCCGCGACGTTCCTCGACAGGCTCATGGAGAGGGCCGAGCTGCCCATGCCGGCGGCAACGTACAGCAGCGCAAAACGCCCATAGCCGTAAACTCGCTCCAGGATGGGGCCGAGAAGAAAGAGCGCATAACTGTTGACGATCAGATGCAGCCAGCCGATGTGAAGAAACATCGGCATGACCAGCCGCCAGTATTCCCCACGCCGAAAGTAGGGACTGAACGATGCCCCGAAATCCAGAAGCACGTCCGTGTTCGTCGAGCCCCCGGCGAAGGTCAGGATGAGAAAGACAACAACATTGATCCCCAGGATCACGAGGGTGGCAACGGGCCAAGTTCGCCGCTGCACGGGGATCAAGGGCGGGCTATTACCAGGAATCATGATAGGGGTGTCAGACATAAGAAAGCAGTGACGAGCAAAGATTCAGAAGACAGGAGTCAGAAGTCAGAATCCGCAGCCCTTGGGCCTGCTTCTCCCTGACGTCTGAAACGCCGCACCGGCTTTTCTGCATTCTGACTCCTGACTTCTGACTTCTGACTCCTCAGCCCTGCTCCTCACTCGTGACTTGCTCGTAATATTTTTCTCCCGCGCAACTCCGGCACAGGACGCGGTCACCCAGCCGGCGTTCTCGCCCGTCGTTAACACCTTCGCCGCATTGCTCGCAGGTGACGCGGGAGCGCGGGCGTCCCGGCAGGTCCTCCGGTTTCAGTTTCACGCGCACCGCCTCGAGGTTAAAAAGCTCATCATTCTCCATCACCTTGTACGCTTCAAGCTGTGCCTGAGAGGAGCCGGTAATGGCCGGGAACATGGCCTTGGCTTTGGCGCGCGAATCGTCACGAGCCACCACCCGCACCGCCCGGCCCGTCTCGAGGTTCACGAAGGTCGCCGCAACCTTCCCATAGTCCAGATACTTGAGTGACCGCTTGCCCAAGCGGCATCCGGTGACCAGGCTAACGGCGTCCGTGGCGCAGCGATCGATTTCGACAAATGTTAACAGGCGCTTGCGGTCTTTGACCGGATCATCAATACCGATCGACCTCAGCCCAAGCATCGCCATACGGATGCCCAGAACCTGACCGGGGCACATGTGACCGTGGCTTTGACCCGCCAAGGCGACGTATTCTTCCAGAGTCTTCATCTGCGATGTCTTTTAAGCAGAGACCCTCGCCCAAACCTGCGCGTGGTGTCCAAATCCCACGTCGCCTGTTTCTGAATCGTAGCCTTCATTATACCACCCCAATTTCCGCGGCCCTCCAGGGAGCCCTTGCCCGATACTGGTGTCATTTGCGTGGGCGCTGCAAGTCGCAGTCATTCCCGCGAAAGCGGGAATCCACTCCGCAAGCCTTCGGAAGCGCGTTGTCGAGGAACTGGATTCCCGCTTTCGCGGGAATGACTGGCATTTTGGAAGCGATCCCATCCCAAGTGAGACCAACAGCCGTTGTCCGCGTTGAATATGTGTATTCTGATTGTCTTTCCGGAATGAGCCGGTTGGAATTATTGAAGAGGCGTTGCCCCAGACCCATCCTCTGAGCTTGCCGAATCAGGATTTCTAGGCATTGTCCGGGACTTTGCCCGGGAAATATTGCCGGTGCGAAGCGCTTTGGAGTGCGGCGGCTTGCTGCCGCTTTTGCGTCTCGAGCTTGCTCGAGCCAACGCCGTAGCGCTGACCCCGCATCGCGGGGTCAGCATGGTGCGAGAGCGAGAAAATGCCGACCTAAAGGTCGGCGCTACAAAGTGGCAGCCCGTCAGTTGACGGGCCGCACTCCAAAGCCCGGCGCTACAACCAGGGTTGTCAAATAAGGTGCAAACCTCAGCGCAACGGGTACCGCCCACAATCCCGAACGGTCTCATACATCGCCAGCACATTTTCGATGGGCACGCGCACCTGCACGTTGTGAATGGTATTGAAGACAAAGCCTCCGCCGGGGCCAAATGTTTTCAGGCGCTCACAGACTTCCTTTCGAACCTCGTCAGGAGTCCCAAAAGGCAAAGTGTGTTGGGTATCCACGCCGCCGCCCCAAAAGGTGATGCGCTCTCCGAATTCCTTCTTGAGTTCGCAAGGAACCATGCCCGCCGCCGAGCATTGCACCGGGTTCAGAATGTCGAAACCGGCGTCGATGAAGTCCGGGATCAGCGCCCTGACCGATCCGCAGGAGTGGATGAAAGACTTCCACGGGGTGTGCTGGTGAATCCAGTTGTTGACCTGGAGGTGGAAGGGTTTGTACAGGTCGCGGTAGGCCTTGGGGGAAATGAAGGGACCATGCTGAGCTCCGAAGTCGGTCCCGGTCACGAAAACCGCTGCCACCTTGTTGCCGACAACCTGGTGAATCCTCTCCAGGTTCTCGAGGCCCATCTCACACTGGCGTTCAAAGATTCTGTACACGTAATCGCGGCGCGTCGCCGTGCTGACGTACCACTCTTCGATGTCGCGGATTCCTCTAGGGTGTTTCAGCCAGGGGCCAGGGACCAGGGCAATGTCCCCGAACGCCGTGCCGCCGAAGTTCGCCAGGATGGCTTTATCCGTCTCGGCGTAAAGCCGCTCTGCCTCACGCTGGAGGTATTGCAGATCCTCATCGGAGATGGGCCCGAACTCTTCGAGGTTATCCTCGACGTTCAGGCTTCCATCGTCAATGGGCGGCTGCCGAACTATGCTGTCAAAATAGAACCCGCCCTTGGGCAACCGGCCACTTGCCGGGACAGACTTGTCGCCTTCAGGGTACATCAGGATGTCGCCGTTCGGTTCGGGTTCGGTATTGAAACCCTCGGGAACCAGGACCGGCGTGCCCGCAAAAGTGGTCCACGATTTCCAGCCCTCATTCCGGAATCCGAACATATTGGCCGGCTTGCCCAAGCCGACCACGTCCACTCCCAGCGCTCCCATGAGGTCCGGCCCGATCTCACCGAGCATCTGGTAAGGTTCTATAACCCTGATGGGTGTGCCGGGCCTGTCCAAGCCAAGTCCCTGGCGCAGGCCGTAAACCGTGTCTACCTGCATCCCGGTCACGGCGCTGGCGCCAAGATCGAGTGGAACCCGGTCGGCCTCCTTGTGCTGAAGAGCAAGACGCACTCGTTCTCGTGAAGTCGTCACAGTCAAACTCCTCCTTCTGCCCCTTCGCCAAGCAGGCGCGGCTTTGGAGTGCGTCAGGCTGCGGAAACGAGCCTACGGGCCAGTTCGACGGCGCCGGGAGCGTCCTTACCGTAGCCATCGGCCCCGATCGAATGCGCCCAGGCATCGGTGAGAGGAGCTCCACCCACCAGGACTTTCACCTTGTCCCGAAGCCCAGCAGCCACGAGGGCTTCAATGATGGCCTTCATGTTTACCATGGTCGTGGTAAGGAGGGCCGACAGGGCAACAAAGTTTGCATTTTGCTGCTTCACGGCGTCCACGATCTTCTCCGGTGAAACGTCCACTCCCAGGTCCACAATCCGGAACCCCGCGCTCTCCAGCATCATGGCCACAATGTTTTTGCCGATATCGTGCAGGTCACCCTTAACCGTTCCGATTACCACCGTACCCGCGGGTTTGATGGATTCCTCACCCAGCAGTAGCGGCCGGAGGATGTCAGTGGCGCCTCTTGCTGCCCGGGCAGCGATCAGCACTTCCGGGATGAAGAATTCACAATCCCTCATGCGACGCCCAACTTCATCCATGGCAGGAATGATGGCCTTGGGAAAGAACTCGTGGGGCTTGATTCCCTCCTTCAGCCCTCGCTCGGTCAATTCCTTGGCGACCGGGGCCTTTCCATCGATTATTGCTTGTTGCAGCTCCTCAAAGATGCTCATAGCAGTCTCCTTAGTTTATAGATGTCGGTCTTGCTTGTGGAAATGCCAGTTCCTCTACAAAAACATCCTGGAAACTTGGATCGGCGTTGAGCGCCACGTGCTCGACGCGGCGGCGAACGCCAGCGTATGACCCGTCCTCGGAGTCGAGGCTGAACAGCGCAAGCTTTGCTCCCAGAAGCGCCGTGTTGCCTGCGGCTTCGACCCTTTCGGGCGGAAAATCAATCAAGCCAATGCGTTGCGCGCTGGCGCGATCGATGTAGTTGCCAAAAGCCCCCGCCAGATAGAGGCGGGTAAGTTCTTTCGCGCCCTTCCTCTGCATAAGAAGCTTTATTCCAGCGGCGATGGCCGCCTTGGCGAGCTGAAGTTCGCGAATGTCATTCTGTGTGAGGGCGACGGGCGGGGCCAGCATCCAACTGTTCTCGCCTTTCGAGAATCGCCCGGAAGTTGCGATCACCCCGAGTTCCAGTCCCGCTGCCACGGCGTCTACCAAACCGCTCCCGCACAAGCCGCTTGGAGCGCCGTCTCCGATGACGTGGCAGTGTACCCCGTCGCGGTTTACCGTCACTTGAGAAATTGCCCCGGTGGAAGCGCGCATACCCATGGAAATCTTGGCGGCTTCAAAAGCCGGACCCGCTGCCGTAGACGCGCAAAGCAATCCCTCCTTGTTCCCAATCACAATCTCACCGTTGGTTCCCAAATCAATAAGTCCGACCAGGTCATCGTGTTCAGTGAGCTTGGTGGCCAGAATACCGGCCAGCACATCGCTCCCCACGAACCCGCCCAGGCAGGGCAGGAAGCGCACTAGAGGGTCGCCCGCATGCTTCCAACCCAGCGCGCTGGAGCGGAAAGTCTGCAGCCCCCCTTCCGCAGGCTCAAACGGATAATGGGCGAGTGGCTCGGCATCGATCCCGCAGAAGAAATGGTGCATGACCGTATTTCCCACCACAACGATGTCAGCGATTTCGGCCCCATGCTTTCCCGCCGAAAAAAGCAACTGTTCAATGAGTGCGCCAATCTGCTGACGGATCAATGTCTCGAGTTGGTGTTGTCCACCCTCCAACACGGCGAAGTGCAGCCTGCTCATCACGTCGGCGCCGTAACGCGCCTGGGCGTTCAGCGCGGTGCTTACCGCCAGCACCCTACCCGTGGCTAAGTCCAGCAACTGAGCCGCAAGGGTTGTGGTGCCCAAATCCACCGCCACACCCAGACCTTGACGAGGCCGGAAGGCGAAAACAGTATCATCGACCAGTATGGCGGCGTCCCACTGGCGGAGTTCGATCTCCAGGTCGCCCTCGACAATACACTGGCAGGCAAGACGCCACCCGTTGGCGATCTCCTCAGGCGAAAGCCGCTCCTGTTGTGCCCGGTTAACTTCCGCCTTTCCGTTCAATATACGGATGCGGCAGCCCCGGCACCTCCCTTGGCCGCCACAGGGAAATTCAACTCCCTGGTCGAACAACAAGTCGCGCAACGGCGTTCCGGCCGGCGCACTCAGCTCGACGCGCGTGGGCCAGAGAATAATCCGTTGGGATTGGTTTAGAGTCAAGGGCCTTTATATCACCTTCCAAGTAGCGGCGAGTTTACCTCGCCACTGCTGCCGGTGTCATTCCGAGCGCAGCGAGGAATCTCGCCCTGATTCTTTCTTCCAGCTACCCCCCTCAACGCAGAGCGAGATTCCTCGCTGCGCTCGGAATGACAGCCACATGGCTGGGAATGATATCCGCATGGCGGCGTAAAGCCGCCTCTACATCAAGCCAGGTACAGAGTGCTCACGCGCGTACTGCACCATGGCCCGGAGGTTGGCGGGGGGTGTCTCCCGCGGAACCTCGCAACCCGCTCCTACAATGAAGCGCTCTCCGGCCTGCCGATGACACTCGCCTACCGCTTCATAAACGGATTCGGGCGTCCCGTCCTTCAGGACTCTCACGGGGTCGATGTTACCGAGCAAAACCTGTTCAGGTCCCATTTTTTCACGTCCCTCGGACATCGGTGAAAGCGAATCCAGTTCAACTATGGAACATTGCAGCCTGCCCATTCCCGACAGAATGCGCCGGGTATTCCCGCAGATGTGCAGACGGGTTCTTATCCCCGCAGCATGCAGCGCGTCAACCAGCTTCTTTTCGTAAGGCCAAACAAACTCGTCGTAAAACTTCGGCCCCACCAACGAGGCTGCTGCGTCTCCGACCCCCATTAGATCCGCTCCCTGCTCCACCTGAAATCGCGCGAAGCGCAATTCCATCTCGACCACAAATTCAAACAGGTCTCGGACAAAAGCCGGATCATCGTAGAAATCCAGCATGAGACTGTTAATGCCTCGCAGGTCGGCGGCCTCCGCGCAAGGACCCTCGATCCAGCCTTCCACTACCTTATCATTCCCGACTCGTTCCTTCATCAGTTTTACGGCCTGTGCCCGGTTGAGCATCCTTCCAGGAGTGGTGGGGTCGGGGATCTTGAGACTGGTAAGCATGGTCTTATCTTGCAGCAGAGCATTTTCTTCGTCGATAGCGGGAGGCTGGTCGGGGAAGAATTTGAGGGTGGCGCCCACAGCCGACGCCTCACAACCTGGGTCAGAAATCACACTGACGTGGTCAATATCAAAGCGCTCCGCAACACAGATCTGACCTTCGGCCTGGACGCGATAGTCCGTGGCGTAGTCGAGGTATTTCGCCCCGATCTGGTCGGCAGCAAACATCATGGTGATGGGCATGGCGGGAAGGGAGTCCACCGGCTGCCCTTGCAACATGGCGAGGACACGCTCGCGACTATTCATACACGCCCTCCTCTCGCGCCGTAGCCAGCAGGGCACGAATATTCTCCGCCGGCGTATTCGCAGGTATGGCGCAACCGGCGTTAAGCACGAAAAGGCCTCCGGGCTTCCACAAGGCGATCAACTGGCGGGTCTTTTCCCTGATCGTCATCGGAGTCCCGCGGGCGATCACTCCGCTCGGGTCGATGTTCCCAAAGAGCACGTGGCGCGTCCCCACGCTTGATTTGGCGCGCACCGCGTCAGTCTTGTAATCCAGTTCGAAGCCACAGAAGTCGTATGCAGATAGGAAGCCCAGAATCCCCGACGTGTCACCGCAAATGTGAATGACCGTGAAAATGCCCTCCCCCGCCAGATCCTTGACCAGCCTCTCCTCATACGATTGGGCAAAGCGGTGGAACATTGCCGGGGATACAACATCGGGCCCCGCCAGGCTGTCGCCCATGGAAGTGAAGTGTGCACCAGCGCGGATAAGTGCGCGGTGCACGGCCAAATGGCTTTGATAGCAAATCTCGAGCAAGCGCCCAATCGCCGGGTTTTCAGAATCGCTCGCCAAATCCATCAGGAACTCTTCGATTCCACGAACCATGCAGGCCAGATCGAATGCGGCTTGGTCAGCGTTGCCACGGATGGCCACCTCGTTGCCAACCTGTTTCACAATTAACCTTACGCCTTCGAGCAGGGCTGGAATGCGCCCATCGGTTTCCGGGTTGACCACCTTGAGGCGGTCGACGTCGCGCAGGCTGCGAATGGCCGGGGCCACGATGCGACCGGGCTCATTCGGGGCACATTCCGAAGTTGCCCCCATGGCCTCGGCCAACATCGTGGTGTCCGTGTCGATGAGAATGCAATCGTGGCCGTACTTGTCGAGAGCGGCCAGGTGAGCGCGCGCCATGGCTTGGGGATTGGAGCGATATTCTTCCATGGGAATCCCCGCCTCGCACGCCGCCAGCATAAAGTTGTGCAGGCACACCGGAACCCTGTCCGGGATCTGCCCCGCCAAGACTGCCTTCACGCGCTGGAGCGAGTTCATCATTCAGTACCATCCATGTAGCGCCGGCCTTTAGGCCGGCACTTGCCGACCTAAAGGCCGGCGCTACGACTACGCATCATTCAGCCCCTTGATTGAGATAAGCCCTCCGCTGTAATCGGCCGCGACCTGCTTTCCCGGCGGGACGAGCAGGAATTCCTTTTCCTCCCAGACTCCATCCACCAGTCGTTGGAACATGCCAAGGTCTCCAGCGAGTTTCTCGAACTTCCATCCGCGCTGGCTAGCTTCCTCTCGAGCTTGGCGCTCAAAGCTCCCGTCCGGCCCGATCCCCATATCAATGTATGTGAACTGGCTGTAATTCTTTGTCAGGTCGCCCAGTTCGCTCCAGAGATACTTGGCGTTGTCTTCGCCATAGCGTTCCACGAAGTCCTGGTAGCTCTGGCCGGCTCCCAGTTGTTTCCCCACGGAGAGCTGGCTGAGTTCCCCTTCCGCTTTGCCGCGCTCCATCCAGCCGGTAGTCTGGAAGTAGACACCGGGATGGTTGTTGAAGTAATCCAGGTAGCGCCCTGCGCTGCCGAGGAAAAGCGTGATGCAATCGTGGGCGCGAGGAATAACGAGGGGGTATTTGCCGGCGGTCAACCCTACCACGCCGTTGTTACAGAGGCCGTACCCGAGCAGCACGGCTTCATATCTGGGGTCGTCCACACGCTCCAGCGCGGCCTGGAGGCGCGCTTGCATGCCCTCGCTGCCGATGTCGTGCAGGCCCTTAGGAAGGAACTCCACATCCACGGTGTTCGGGGAACGCGCCACGACCGAGCAAAACTCCCGGTAGAAAATCTCGCAAGCGGTCAATTTCAGCCGCATAGTGCCTCTCCATGCTCGCTCCCGCCACGCGGGACCGGTTACGCCCGGCGGGACCGGCAGGTGCCGCCGGGATGGCGGCGCAACACTGTCCGCCCAATTATTGCACGCTACTCCAGTTACTTTATCAAATTATACTGGTCAGGCAAGAACTTACCCGCAAGGTGACTGGCGAACATTTCCGCCGCGAGCTTATTCTCATCGCGCCTTCAACGCCCCAGCCACAACAAAGGGGCGAGGGCGTTGGCCCGCATAAAAAGTCATTGATTTTGGCACCGGAAGTCGGTTTATCATAGAACGGTCAGCGCTAAGAAGAGCAAGATATCACGCCTGGGTTTTGATTGCAGCAATCTTCGGGCCAGAAACGCCACCCGGTGGGAGAAGTCCTATGACATTGTGTCCTCGCGGGGTATGCTTATAACTTGAATAAAATCAAATATTAGCACGAATTAGAATAACCATGTATATTTTCTTCTCCGGTGCATTCTGAAAAAAGGACTTCAATTCTATGAGCCTCAGTCAACTTGCTCTAACTATCAAAGAATCAGTGACTTTGAAGCTGAATGAGACCGCTGCCTTGCTCCGGGAAAAGGGCGAGCCAGTTATTCACCTGGGTGGCGGCGAGCCCAAAAGCAAAGCCCCCATGGACGCGGTAATCAGTTGCACATCCGTACTACAAACCGGCGATATCCGTTATACGCCACCGGATGGCATTCCGGCACTCAAAAAGGCCATCATTCGATACACCGAGGAGCACTACAACAAAATCATCTCGGCGGATAACGTGATCGTCTCGGGCGGAGCCAAGCAGGCGATTATGGTATTGCTCCACGCCATCCTCGATCCCAAGGACGAAGTCATTTTCCCGGCCCCCTATTGGGTGAGTTACCCGGAGATGGTGAAACTCGCGGGCGGCGTCCCGGTGGTCGTCACGCCCGAGGACGGCAGCTTCCATCCTACGCTCCGAGAAATTGCCGATAACGTGGGCTCCTATACGAAGGCGATCATCATTAATAGCCCGAATAATCCCTCGGGTGCAATGTTTTCGAAAGATTTTATTGCCGAAATAGTCGAGTTCTGCGAAAAGAAGAGCCTCTACTTGATCATGGATGATATTTACAACCGGCTGGTCTTTGAGGGCAAGAGTGCTCCCATCTGCTACGACTACATGGAGAGGCCCTTCGAGCAGTCCAAGCTCGTGGTCATCAACGGCGTGTCGAAGATGTACGCCATGACCGGCTTCCGCATCGGCTGGGGCATTGCCAACAAGGAACTGGTGGAAGCCATGGCGACCCTCCAATCGCAGCAGACCTCCGGCCCCTCGGCCCCCTCGCAATGGGCTGCGGTGGGGGCCTTGAACGGCGTGCAGTCCTCCGTCGAGAACTTGCGCATGACCCTGGAGAATAACCGCAACGTGATGATCGAGCGCCTGCGAGCCATCGAGGGCGTCAAGGTGACCAAGCCGGATGGCACTTTCTATTGCTTCCCCGACTTCAGCGCCTATATGATGGATTCGCAGAAGCTGGCGAATTTCCTTCTCAATAAAGTCCGCGTCGTTACCGTTCCAGGCAAGGAATTCGGCTTCGAAGGTCATCTGAGGCTGAGCTACTGCGGCGCCATCCGGGAGATCATGGAAGGGCTGGAGCGTATCCAGTGGGCGCTGGACCCGACCTCTGCAAACGAACTCTACCTGGGCGACCGCAAGCTGGTGAGGGACTGGCTATGAATATCTACCTCGACGTTCAATCTCCTGCGGTGCAGGAAGCTGGCGAGCTCGCCAGCGACTACGGCCTGGCGAATCACGGCCTGACGAACCTGCGCCGGGTGTACTGGAACCTGCCGACTCCCGCTCTCTACGAGGAGAGTGTGTTCCGATCGGAAGCCCGGCTCACCCACCTCGGTCCGTTGGTGGTGAGCACCGGCAAGCACACGGCGCGAGCCGCTCCCGACAAATTCGTGGTCCGCGAACAATCCACCGAGGACAAGATCTGGTGGGGGCAGTACAACCGCCCCTTCACCGGCGAGAACTTCAGCGCTCTGCTGGCTCGCTTGCAGGGCTATTTGCAGGGCCGGGACGTATTCGTGCAGGATTGTCACGCCGGCGCCGACCCCGAGTACAGCCTGCCCATCCGCATTATCACGCAAAAAGCCTGGCACAGCCTCTTCGCGCGCGCCATGTTCCTGAAGATTCGGAACCAGGATGCGCTCAAGAAACACATCCCCGAGTTCACCGTCATCGCCGTGCCCGGCTTCCTTGCTTCGCCGCTGATTGA
The DNA here is from genome assembly GCA_050008675.1 of Terriglobia bacterium. Taxonomy (GTDB): domain Bacteria; phylum Acidobacteriota; class Terriglobia; order UBA7540; family UBA7540; genus CAVROP01. The sequence goes on along the minus strand of JBEKME010000009.1, from coordinate 81,870 downwards.
TGGCACGCGCACGGAGACGTTCATCATCCTCAATTTCCGTGAGCGGCTCGCCGTCATCGGAGGCACGAGCTACGCCGGTGAAATCAAGAAGACCATCTTCACCGTGCTCAATTTCCTCTTGCCGCTGGAGGGCGTGCTCTCCATGCACTGCTCGGCCAACGTCGGCCCGGAGGGCGACGTAGCCATCTTCTTCGGCCTCTCCGGCACCGGCAAGACCACACTTTCCGCTGACCCTAAGCGCCACCTGATCGGCGACGATGAGCACGGCTGGAGCGATAACGGCGTGTTCAACTTCGAAGACGGCTGCTACGCCAAGGTCATCCGCCTCTCACCCGAAGCCGAGCCGCAGATCTACGCCTGCACGCGCCGCTTCGGCACCTTGCTCGAAAACGTCACCTTCGACCCCGTGTCGCGACACCTCGACTTGGACGACTACAGGGTGACCGAGAATACCCGCGCCGCATATCCTCTCGAATACATCGAGAATTCTCTGCCCGAGAAGCGAGCCGGCCATCCCAAAAACGTCATCTTCCTCACCTGCGACGCCTCGGGCGTGATGCCGCCCATCGCCCGCCTCAGCCCCGACCAGGCCATCTACCACTTCATCTCCGGATACACCAGCAAGATTGCGGGCACGGAAATCGGTCTCGGCATCGAGCCTGAGATCACCTTCAGTACCTGCTTTGGCGGGCCCTTCATGGTGCATCACCCGTATGCTTATGCGGAGCTGCTGAAGAGGAAAGTCCTCAAGCACGGGGCGAACGTCTGGCTGGTGAACACCGGCTGGACCGGCGGGTCTTTCGGCGTCGGCAAACGTATCAGCATTCATCACACGCGCGCTTTGCTGAATGCCGCCCTGAATGGAAAACTCAACCGGGTCGAGTACAAGAAAGATCCGGTCTTCGGCTTCGATGTCCCCACCACCTGCGAAGGCGTGCCCTCCGACATCCTTGATCCGGCCAGCACCTGGCCCAGCCGGGACGAGTATTTCAAGAAGTACGACGGGCTTGCCGCGCGCTTCATTGAGAACTTCAAGTTGATGATGGCGGAGTGCCCGGAACACATCTTGGAAGCTGGACCCAAGCGCCTCGCCCTCGTCTCTGCACGCTAGAGATGTGGACCTATCTCTTTGGACCATTCCGTCGCTCTTGCCGGCAAGTTGGCGCGCCAATCTGCCTTGGGCGGAGTCGATTCGCTGGCGGCGCGCTGCCTTTGTGTCGGGGGCTCTGGAAGCCTGTGCCTCTCTCTGCGCTCTGGTTGTTTGGTATTCATATTCCGTCACCCACCATACAGGGGTCCTGCTTTCCCTGGCCTTGCGTGCGCATCCCGATTTGTCCCCAGGGCCCCAAAGATTGGGATTAATAGGCTTCATTTCCGTGGCTCTCAACGTGGTGACATGGGTCACCTGCTGGTTTTGGTTCGAAGGTGTTGTCCGCGCCTTCGGCGCCGCATTCACCGGGGAAATCGTGGGGACTCTCCCGCTCTGGATCATCGACCAGTCTTATCGTGCTGTCAGCAGGTGGAACAGGAATCGGCGGCGGCTGCCGCTGGTGCCGGATGAGGTTACTTGGCGCAAGGAAGGGCAGGTCGAGGTTCTGAGAGTCATGTCCTGCCGGCCAAAAACCACCTGGAAAAACCGGCCGACCATCCGCATCAAAGAGGAGTTTTTCCAAGTTGATAAGTCAATCCCAGGTTCGGGCATACGGCCTTATGTCTACCACCTCCGTCGATTGCAGCCGGGAGAGATCATTCGCGGCTTGGAGAATTACGATCCGCAAGCTCCTCTGCATGAGACACGAGAGGATGGCGTCTTGGTTTTAATTTACCGTGCCCTGAGGAAAAGAAAGGCCCACCCTTCTCTCCCGGCCTGTGGTGTATACTCGGACGTACCCAGCAATCCAAACTGGGGAATCCCGGCCAAGCCTGGAATTCAGACGCAGGCTCGTATCCGAACCGCTCAGCCGGGTGGAGAGCAAGCACAAGATAGGTTGGTGGGAGAGTTGTCGAGGGCTTTTCTGATTCTACTAGGCTTGAGTCTTTTTGCGCCCGAAGTGGCGTGCGCGGATGAAAACATGTTACGGCTCCCTCAGGAGGTTCAGGGCTGGAAAGCTGACGGCCAGGACAAAGTGTTTACCCGGCAGACCATCTTCGACTACATGGACGGGGGTGGCGAGATTTACCTTGCCTACGACTTCCAGAAGCTTCTGGCGCGCGAGTATGCGCGGCCCGACGCGCCGCGCATCGTGGCGGAAGTGTATCAGATGGCTTCCTCCAGCGATGCCTATGGCGTCTTCACCCACGACAGGGATGGCCAGCCCATCGCCGTGGGCCAAATGGGGCTTTATTCCGCAGGCCTGCTGCGCTTCTGGAAAGACACCTTCTTCGTCCGCTTGCAGGCGGAGGACGAGACACCCGAGGTGAAGACCGCCCTGATGACCTTGGGCAACGGAATTGCCTTGGGAATTCCTCAAGAAGGCAAGAAGCCTTCGCTGCTCATGGCTCTGCCATCACAAGGCTTAATCGAACCCAGCGTTCATTACTTTCATACGTCAGTCTCACTGAATATTCACTATTTTCTGGATGACTCGAATCTGCTCGATCTGAACTCGAGGACGGAAGCGATTCTGGCTCGATACCAACAGGGCAGCGATAAGCCTTATTTGCTCATCGTCTGCTATCCGAGGCCCGGCGACGCCCAGGCGGCCTTCGCGCAGTTCAGCAAGGCTTATCTTCGTGAAACTCCGATGGGGAATGCGGCTTTTCGCAAACTGGAGAAGGGACAGTTCGCTGGAGGTCGCTGGCAGGAACGCGCCCTCCTGCTTGTATTCGAGGCCGGCTCGCGCGAGAGCGCGGAGAAACTGGTCGACCTTGCGGCCTCGCAGATGAAAGGAGTCACACCATGAGTCGTCATGACGAATCAAATACGGTCACTCGCCGGGATTTCTTGCGCGGCGCGGCCTACGGCTCGCTCGGTCTGGCGATGGGTCTCGAGGGCTTGGCACGCGCCGGACAGGGCTCCGCCTTTGCGGCTGAGAAGCCTCTTGCTGAGGTGGTGCTGGTGCGCAATGAGGCGGCCGTGGATGCAGGCCACCAAGTCAACTCAGTGGTGGTGGCGGAGATGCTCGATACGGCGATGAAGACCTTCAGCGGCGAAAACGAGAGTGCCAAGGCATGGCAACGCTACTTCCACCCGCAAGACAAGGTGGGGATCAAATACACGCGCTGTTCCTGGCATCGTATCCACGTCAATCAAGCGGTGCTGGACGCCATTACGGATCGTCTGATCACCATCGGGGTCGCCAAGAGCCGGGTCACCGCCAATGACTCCGGGCTTCCGGTGAAAGACTGTACGGCGCTGATCAACGTCCCCACCGTGAAAGTCCACGCCCTCACCGGCATCGCCGTCTCCATCAAAAACTACATCAACTTCACCGGGAACCGAAGTTCCTATCATTTCGACGGCAGTTCGAAGCTCGCGGAAACTTGGTTGTTGCCTGAGGTGAAAGGCAAGACCCGCCTGATTGTGGTTGATATGCTGCGGCCTTATTTTGGCCCCGGACCGCAGATTAATCCTCTGCACCAGTGGGACTATAAAGCCATTCTCATCGGTACCGATCCCGTGGCCATCGATACCGTCTGCCTGAGCATCTGCCAGAAGAAGCGCAACCTCTTCAAAGGTGAGGAATGGCTCATCACCCCGCCGCCCCGCAGCATCGCCGCCGCGGACTCCGTTTACCACCTCGGCACCAGCGACCCCACCAAGATCAAACTGACGCGCTTGGGGTGGGAGAATGAACAGTTGATCTAGAGGTCGGCCGAACATTCGCATCCACTGAGCGGAGAATGGAAGCGTGAGTCGGAGCGCCGGGACACGACCTCAGGGCGTTTCCCAGTCGAGGGCGTAGATTTCCTGGATGCTGGCGTCGCGCACAAATAGCGGAGATTCGTCCGGGGCGAGGCCGCTCCAGTTTCCGAAGGCTCCTACGGCCTGCTGAAACCCTTTCAGGCTGAGGACTTGCTCCAGTTTGCGGTCGGTGATTTGCACGCGGAAGTAGCCCTCTTCCTTCTCGAGAATCCCGTGAAAATACAAATAGTGCCCGTCTCGGGACCAATTCGGCCAGCCTAAGAAACCCTTGGCTTTGGCGAGCTCAGTCCATTTCTGAGTCGTGAAATCAAAAAGCATGAACTTGAGGGAATCCAACGTAATGGCGACTACGTAGCGTCCGTTTGGAGACCAGCGGGGAGAAAAGAGGCCATCGGACCCTGGCAGTTTCGAGGCGTTTCGCGTTTTCATATCCAGCACGTAGACCGCTGACCCCTGATTGCTAAGCGCATTCTCTCCGAAGACCAGCGAGTTGCCGTCTGGCGACCAGTTGGGGTCCGCCAGGTTAGTTCCACGGCGATAGATCAGTTCGGGTGAACCTCCAGCGGCGGGAATAACATAGATTTGGGAGGGTTCGCCGGGTGGATGACCAAAGAAGGCGATCTGCTTGCCATCCGGAGACCATCGAGGCAGGTAGGCCTGCATGGGCGGGAAAGTAAGTTGGAGCTTTTGGGTTCCGTCCACCTTACTTCGCCATATGCTGCCATCGGCGTAGTTATTGTAGGCGACCCACTCTTTATCACGAGAGAAGTCGAGTCCCATCGCCGAGATTCCCGAAAGGTAAGGCGCGAGCTGTCCTGATTTCGCATCGTAGCGCACCAATTCCGCCCGGGGCTGCCAGCCTTGGACGAAGAGCCTCTTGCCATCTCGGCTCGGGACGGGCTTGCCGGTATTCATCGGCCCCGTCGTCAACTGCACGGGCTCGTGGCGGGTGGACCGGAAAAGGCCACCGTTTTCGCGCCGGGCCCAGACGTTTGCCGTCCCCTCGCGTACCGCCTCGAAGACGAAATACTTTCCGTCCGGCGTCCAATTGCCACAGCATTCGTTGGGTGGGTTGTTCCAACCCGGAAGCAGGGGATGAAGATGGGATCCATCCGTGGATGCTTGCCACAGGGAGCGGTTATTGGTTTGGGGATCGTTCACGGTAAAGCGCAGGATCGTTCCGTCGGGCGACCAGCGGAGGTCGCCAGACGTTCCAGCCGTTATCAAGAGCCGCCGTGGTTCGCTCCCATCGCTCTTCGCCAGGAATATCTCGTTCCCATTGGAGTAGGCAATCCTCTTTCCGTCCGGCGACCACGCCGCGCTGTGACCTTCGAGGTTGCCTAATCGGCGAGGCGCGCCGCCCAGCACAGAAAGAGTCCAGAGGGGTGCCTCGGGGGTTGATTCATTTAGGAAAGTAGGCAGCAGAAGTTCTGATCCGTCTGGTGAGATATCGTACAAGTAGCGCCAGCCAAGGTCCCCCAATAATAATGAGGTCGGTATGGGTACCGTCTCACCACCCGTCGCGGAGGTTTGGGCAGGGCCCAACTGGTTGTCTAGGAAATAGAGCCGCGTGCCGTCAGTGACCACAGCGCTTTTTGGCCGGTTGGTGCTGGTGAGCTGGACGGTTCGCAGCACGCGCGGGGGGGACAGAGGGCGCGTTAGAAGATACCCGAGAATTGCCGTGATGGCGATGAGAGCGCCGCCGGACATCGCTGCCCAGGTGCGCCATCGACGAGGTGGGCGGGTTTCGCGAACCTCCTCGACCGCACCCAGTCGAGCCGCGGTCGCCCCCGTGCGACCGGAATCCGTATCACGCTTCAGGCGCTTCAGGTCGGCGCGCAATTCTGCGGCGCTCTGGTACCGCAACTCGCGATTCTTCTCCAGAGCCTTGTTGATGATCTCTTCGAACTTGACGGGCAACTCCGCATTCAATTGGAGGGGCGACGTGGGCGCCTTGTGGAGAATCCCCTCGTAGACGGCCGCCGCGGTGCTGCCCGGGAAGGCTTGCCGCCCGGTGGCCATCTCGTAGAGCACGACGCCCAGACTGAAGAGGTCCGCGCGCGCGTCGAGTTCCTTGCCCAACGCCTGTTCGGGCGACATGTAGGCCACCGTCCCCATCGCCGTCCCCGGGCTGGTCAGGTGTTCTTCGGCCACCCCCATCGTCGGCATGGCTGTCGGGTCAACGGCCTCGGCCACCGGCGAGTCTCGCGGGGAGAGCTTGGCCAATCCGAAATCCAGAATCTTGGCCTGTCCACGCTCGGTGACAAAGATGTTCGCCAGCTTGATGTCGCGATGGACGATGCCCTTGGCGTGCGCCGCATCCAGCGCGTCGGCGAGCTGGATACCCAGCTCCAGTAGCTCGTCGACCTTGAAGGGCTTGGTGGAGATGCGGTGCTTCAGTGTCTGCCCCTCCAGCAACTGCATCACAATGAAAGGTCGATTACCGTGCTCTCCAATCTCGTAGATCGTGCAGATATTAGGATGGTCTAGTGCAGACGCCGCTTGGGCTTCCCGCTGGAAGCGTTTTAGTGCCTGATGATCTTTCGCAAGGTGTTCCGACAGGAACTTGAGAGCTACGAACCGATGAAGCCTGGTGTCCTCAGCCTTATAGACGACACCCATCCCGCCGCCACCGAGCTTCTCCAGAATACGGTAGTGCGATATCATCTCGCCCAACATGGTAGGTTGTGGACTGTCCCGACGCGATTATTTTAGGATTTAGCTGACGCCAAGTCAATTAGTAAGCCGTGCCCCGATCCTACCCGCTCTTATGTCCCGCGCGCAAGAGTGCGGGGAGGGTGGGCCGCGCGTTACTGCTTGCGCAACTCAGGCTGAATGCTCGCCACAAAGCGTGTAAGCGCCGCGTTGACTAGGTCCGGCTTCTCGAGCATGGGGTAGTGGCCGACGCCGGTCAGCACCTCGTACTGGAATCGCGGCAGGCTCTTCTTGAAGATAGCGATGAAGCGCTCGGGATTCCAGAACGAGCTGAAGATTGCGAATGCCGGAATGTCAAGGGTGTGGGGCTCGAAGAGTCGGCGGTCGGCAAGGCCGTCCATGCAGCCTGCAAGCACGTGTTGGGGAGTCGCGAGGATGGAGCGCGCCACCTCGTCGCGCACCGCCGCGGGCGTCTGCGGGACGTAGAGTTGGTCGATAAACTGTCGGACCTTCTCCTGATAATCCGGCGAGCGGAAATCCTCCGCGCGCTTGCGGAGCCCGGCGATCTGCTGGTCGACGTCGACCGGAATAGCGAATGCGCCCTCAACCCAGATCAGGGCGATGGTCTTCTCCGGCCAGCGGCGTGCGAACTCGTACGCCACCATCCCGCCCATACTGTGGCCTACAACAACGGCCTTCTGCACGCGCGCGTGTTCGAGCACGGCATTAACCGCGCGCGCAAACAGGTCGAGTGTGTAAGGGATGTCCGGCTTGTCGCTGCGCCCGTGGCCTGGGAGGTCGACCAGCAGCACACGACTATAAGGCACTAGCGCCGGCACCTGATTCCGCCACAGCGAGCTGTCGCAGCCCCAGCCCGATAGGAAAATCATGGCTCTTTTGCCGGAGCCGAAGCTGCGGTAATAAATGCGGTGGCCATCCAGATTCGCGAATTGCTCCTTGGCTCGCGGCACACCGCTCATCAGACTCAAGAGTGGAACCAGCAGAAGGCCCCCCGCAAGCGCCAGTGGACATATGCCCGGCCATGGTTGAGAAGCTGTGGAGGGTTGGGCAGGGAGGTTGGAAACAAGGTGCAAAGGAGCAAGGAACCTCGCCGCTGAGAGTGCGCCGACAATGCTACTTATGTTCATGCTAACCCTCCTTCAGTTGTCGATGCTCGGCAGTCCGGCGACGCCGCACTGGTTTGTAGCATGGTATTCACAAATGGCATGTACCATTGTACACTACCATCATGGTCGCTAAACTCACTCTGGACAAGGCTGGCCGCATGGTGTTACCAAAGGCGTTGCGCGACGAGCTGCAACTAAGTCCCGGCGACACGCTGGAGGTGGAGAGTTCGGGCGAGCAAGTTACCTTGCGCCCGCTCCGGGCCACTACCCCCCTACAGAAGGAGCGCGGCGTTTGGGTCTATCGAACGGGGCAAAAGTTGCCCGCCTCGGTGGTCAATGACACGCTGCACCAGATTCGAGAGGAACGCCATCGAGCCGCTTTACGTATGATGCACTGCTGGCGCGGTGCGCTCAGAAGGCCAGGGCCGAGACCCTTTACACCTGGAACGTGAAACACTTCCAGCAATTAGGACTGGAAGTCGTCAAGCGGATTAGAACTCCATGATCCTGCACCTGACAGCGTACAGTGCGTCGGGGGTTCGCTAGAGCGGGCAATGGACCACGGACGAACGCAACCCCTGACCAGCAGCACCCATCGTCGCGCCAAGCTTTTTGAGAGTGACCGGCTCGCCTGATTTCAGTCCTGTCTCTGGGCCGCAGAGCTGCGCTCTGCGCCAGCCCGCGGTTGTGTAGAATGCCAGGCTTACCGCTATGCGGCGAAACCTTATGTCACGAGGCTACATTGTCATTCCGTTCTTCATCCTAATCGCTCTCTCGATCCTGTTTTTCAGCCATTACTTTATCTACTTTTCTGTCTCGCATTTTTTTGGCATCGCCGCGCCGGCGGGCCGGGCCGCGCTGGCGGGGATTCTCTTTCTCCTCCCCGCGAGCTTCATCGCCTCGTCCATCCTTGCGCATTGGACCGATAACTTTTTCTCCCGCGCGCTCTACTTCGGCACGGCACTGTGGCTGGGTGTCGGGCTGACGATGATTCTTACCCTCGCGCTCGCCTGGGGAGCCTGGGGAACCACGAAACTTTTCACGCCTTCACCAAGCCCCGCCATCTTCGGTTGGGGGGCTGTGGCGCTGGCCTGCCTGTACTCCGCCTACGGCCTATGGAACGCCTATCATCCCCGCGCCCGCAACCTTACCGTCCGGATCAAGAACCTGCCGCCCGCTTGGCGAGGGAGAAAAGTCGTGCAGCTTTCCGACTTGCATTTGGGGTATATCCTGCGCGCAAGTTTCGCCTCCCGCCTCGTGGCGATGGTCAATGCCGAAAACCCCGATCTGGTGGCCATCACCGGCGACCTCTTTGACGGGGCCGATGGAAAGCTCGAGGATCTTGTCGCCCCGCTCAACGCCTTGCGGGCCCCGCTGGGGATTTACTTTGTGACCGGAAACCACGAGGGCTACCTGGGCGTCGAGCGCGCCTATGCTGCGCTGCGCACCACTCCAGTGAGGGTCCTGGCCGACGAAAGGGTGGTGATCGACGGCCTACAGGTGATCGGCGTTAGCTACCCCGAGCGGGGCCACTCGAAAGATTTCGCGCGGGCAATCGCAAAACTTCCAGGTTTCGATTCTGCCCTGCCTTCGATCCTGCTCTACCATAGCCCCACCCATATCGCGGAAGCGAAGGCGGCGGGCGTCAGCCTACAGCTTTCCGGGCACGCCCACCGCGGCCAGATCCTTCCCATTCAGTTCATTTCGCGGTTAATCTACCGGAGGTATTACTATGGATTGTATGTTGAGGGAGATTATACGGTCTACACCTCGAGCGGCGCCGGCACCTGGGGCCCCACCATGCGCACCGGCAACCAGCCCGAAATCGCCGTGATCCGACTGGAATAAACCTTGACCACGGACAACCTCCGCTAAGGCAAGTTGACCACGAGGATTTTTCGCTCGGTCATCTCCTCGAGGGCGTAACGCAGGCCCTCGCGGCCCAGCCCTGAATCCTTCACGCCGCCGTAGGGCATGTGGTCGAGGCGGAAGGTGGGCACATCGCCGGCGACCACGCCTCCCACCTCGAGTTCATCATAGGCGTGGAACAGTAGCTTGGCGTCGCGCGTAAACACTCCCGCCTGCAAACCGTAACGCGAGTTATTCACCCGTCGCACGGCCTCCCGAAAATCGTCGTACGGCTCAACGGTGACCACCGGCGCGAAGATTTCCTCGCAATTGACGCGCTGTTCGGGCTGGGTGCCGGTAAGGACGGTGGGCTCGAGAAACGGGCCGTTTCTCTTGCCGCCGCACAGCAGGCGCGCCCCGTCGGCCATCGCTTCGTTGATCCAATCCGCCGCGCGCTGCGCGTCGGCCTCGTTGATCATGGGGCCGACATCCGTCGCTTCATCCAGGGGGTCGCCCATGCTGAGCTTTTGAACGCGCGGCAGGAAGGCAGCCAGAAAACCTTCCATGACACTCTAGTGAACAAAGATTCGCTGCACGGAAATGCAACTCTGTCCGGCGTAGGAGAAGCCTCCGGTTGTACACCGTTCGGCGGCATATTCCAGGTCTGCGTCGTGATGTACGATCACGCCAGCGTTCCCGCCCAGTTCCAGAGTCACGCGTTTCTTCGCGGCCTTTTTCTTCAAGTCCCAGCCCACCGCCGCGCTGCCGGTGAAGCTCAGCATTTTCAAACGCTCGTCAGCGACCAGGCGTTCAGCATCGCGGCTGGAAAGCGGCAGGACATTCAGGGCGCCTCGAGGCCATCCCGCCTGCTCGACCAGCTCGGCGAGAAGCAGCGAGGAGAGCGGAGTCTGCGAAGCAGGTTTGTGCACCAGCGTGCAGCCCGCCGCCATTGCCGGCGCCCATTTGTGCGCCACCAGGTTGAGCGGGAAATTGAAAGGAGTGATGGCCGCGATGGGTCCCAGCGGGAAACGGCGAACCATGGCCCAGCGGCTTGCCGCGAACGCTTGCAGGTCCATAGGAAGCCATTCGCCGTAAATGCGCGTGCTCTCTTCCGCCGCGATGTTGAATGTGAAGATAGCGCGTTCCACCTCTGCGCGGGCGGTGCGGATGGGTTTCCCCGCCTCCAGCGCGATCGTCCGGGCGAAATCCTCGCGGCGGTCTGTGATGCCCTGCGCAACGCTTTGCAGGACGCGCTGGCGTTCGTAGGATGGGAGCTTGCGAGTCACTTCGAAGGCCCGCACGGCAGCTTGAATCGCCATCTCAATATGCGCGGTCCGGGGGCGGAATGTGGTTCCCACCAGATGGTGGTCGAAAGGCGAGCGCACCTCCAAGGCTTCTCCCTCCGAGAGCCATTGGCCATCCAAGAGAAAGCCATGGGATACCGCTGGAGTGTCAGTAATCCGAGTCATCTCTTGCACCTCCCATTTCTAAGGTTAGCCACATCTTCGGCGTGGAGGCAAGTTTCTCCGATCAGGGGTGCTGGTGTCATTTGGAGCGCAGTCATTCCCGCGAAAGCGGGAATCTAGTCCTTTTAAGGCGCATTTCCGAAGGTTTGCCGAATGGATTCCCGCTTTCGCGGGAATGACCGACGATTCGAGCGTTGTCGGACTCCAAATGACACCACCAGCCATTGCGGCGGACAGTTGTCAGACAATGCGCTACAATGTCAGACGACTGGAGAAAGCGCTGCATGGCTGCTGACCGTATCTCTATCCGCATCAACCCCCAACTCCGCCGGGGACTCCAGGAGCAAGCTTCCCTCAACGGGAAAAAGGAGTCCGACGTCGTCCGCGAGGCGCTGGAGTCCTATCTCGTTGATCGCGGAGGCTCAGTCACTTGCTTCGATCTGGCATTGGAGGCAGGTCTTGTCGGGGCTGCCCGAAACGCGCCCCGGGATCTGAGCACGTCGTGCAAACACTTTCGCGGTTTTGGCAGGTCGAAGCGTGGCGACTCTCGTAGATAGATGAGAAAGCCCTGCGCTGGCTTGCCGCGTTCTTGGTGCGCTATCGCAAGTCGGAACAGTCTTGGAAAAGTGGAGGGGGATCGTTAAGGCACGCCGGTCTGCTTCTCGGAACATCGTGAGGTGACTGCCCTTCTGGCGCCAGCGGGGAAAACCCGCTTTTTCCAAGGCGCGCACAACTTCCCGCGCGCGCAAAGCGGGAAGTTCCCTAGACATACGTCGGTGTCACCTGAACGAGAGTTGTGAATACGGGCACGGTCTCGTTATCTTCGGGGATGGGTTCCTTATGCGCGGCAAGGTTTTCGAGATGAAGTTCGATCGCCTCTCGGGCATTCCGCGTTGCCTCTTCAATGGTGCCTCCGTAAGAAACGCAGCCCGGAAGCGTCGCGACAAGGACCGTGTAACCCCCAGACTTTTCGGGTATCAGGCTGATTTGATAGGAAAGCAGTTTCTTCTGTTTGCGCATGCCTCTATTATGCCCGCGTAGAAAAGAATAGCAAGGGGCAACCATCGTAAATCAGTTCGTAGAGGCGGTCGGCGCGTGCCCCGGCGAAACGGCTTCGCCAGACAAGTCCAGGCAAGCGGAATTCTCACGGCGCTATGCCGCCAGCACGCCCTTGCTCCAGGAGTGGGAGCAAGGGCGCAGGCGTCCAGAAAGCGCGGTGCGCGCCTACTTGACGGTGATTGATAGGAACCCGGGACTGGTTGAAAAAGCCCTCATGAACAGGTCGTGAGACGCGAAGGGCATGAGGCATGAGCCCGCGTGGTAGCGCAGGGCCCGCACTCCGGCCCTGCGGCTTTTCCCCCGCGCCGTAGGTTTTGACGGCGCGGTTAAAGTTGTGATGATTTCATTGCACGCGAGGTCAGAAAAACCAAGATTACCCAATGTGCGGCGCGCAAAGGGCCCGCGCCGCTAGAAGAGCCGCAGGGCCGAACCACGGGCCCTGCGCTACTCTTGCCGTCGGGGTGGCGCCGATCCGCCGCGGCGGACATTTTATGTCGGCGACCGTTAAGAAGCCAGAAAAGGCCACGGATAGGACGCGCTAACAAAGGGGTTGCTCGTGGTCGTCGGGCGCATACATAAAAGGCAATGTATGCGCCACCCGCGCTAGCATTCCGAAGTTCCTGTCGAGTCACGCCGTAGCTTGACTCACGGTCGGGCAAAGCCTATGATTTGTGCCGTCGTCCGGAGAGTGCCCCATCATGGTCCGCGAGAGCGTCGCGCACTACCGCATCATCGAGAAGCTAGGCGCCGGCGGCATGGGCGTGGTTTACAAAGCCGAGGACACCAAGCTGCGGCGCTTTGTTGCCCTTAAGTTCCTGCCCGAAGCGTTGGCTAAGGACCGCCAGGCTCTGGAACGTTTCCAGCGCGAGGCGCAAGCCGCTTCCGCCCTGGACCATCTCAACATCTGCACTATTTACGAGATCGGCGAGCACGAGGGGCAGCCCTTCATTGCCATGCAGTTTCTCGAGGGGGAGACGCTCCGACACTTCATCGAGGGTAGGCCGCTGAAGCTGGACCAGCTTCTGGACCTGGCGATCCAAATCGCGGATGGCTTGGATGCCGCGCACTCCAAGGGGATCATCCACCGCGACATCAAGCCGGCAAACATCTTCGTCACCGCGCGCGGCCAGGCGAAGATTCTGGATTTTGGATTAGCCAAGTTGACGGCCGTAGGGGCGGGCCTTGTGCCCGCCCAAGTGGGGCGCCCACAAGGGGCGCCCCTACAGGATACGCCGACGGTTTCGATTGATCGTGAGCACCTGACGAGTCCGGGGATGGCCGTGGGCACGGTGGCGTATATGTCGCCCGAGCAGGCGCGCGGCGAAGAACTCGACACGCGCACAGACCTGTTCAGCTTTGGCGCGGTGCTTTATGAGATGGCGACGGGGCAGCAGGCTTTCAGCGGCGCGACCACGGCTGTCCTCCACGACGCGATCCTGAATCGCGCGCCCACGCCGTTGATCGCCCTGAACCCAAGCCTGCCGCCCAAGCTGGAAGAAATCATCAATAAGGCGCTCGAGAAGGACCGCGATTTGCGTTGCCAGACCGCGGCCGAGCTGCGCGCTGACCTGAAGCGCCTGAAACGCGACACAGATTCGGGGCGCAGCGCCGACGCCCGTAGCGCGGCCGTCTCGGCCGCTGTCGCGGGAGCGTCCCGCTCCCGCACAGAGCAGGCAAGCCGCGAGCAAGATGCTCGCGGGACAGCGGGCGGGACGCCCGCGCTACCGCGTGAGCCCGCTCAAGAACCGACGTCGGATTCCGTGATCATTGCCGGCCTCGTGAAGCGGCACAAGATGGCGGTAATAGGGACTGTTGCTTCGCTGGCGCTGATGGCGGCTGGTCTAGCTACGGCTTGGCTCCTGTTGCGCCGTCCTCCCCAGGCTCCCACTGAACTAACGCAGCAGCGCCTGACGTTCAATTCCAGCGAGAACCCTGTCATAGCCGACGTGATTTCTCCCGATGGCCAGTACCTCGCTTATTCCGACACGGCTGGGATTCACGTCAAGCTGCTTTCGACTGGCGAAGAGCACCTCATCCCAAGGCCTGCCGGCGTCCCCGCCACCGCCTACTGGGGTGTTGCATCGTGGTTTCCCAACGGCACGCAGTTGCTCGCCTTCGCCTACGAACCGGGCGGCAGGCGCGCAAGCATGTGGACGGTCTCGGTGCTGGGGCAATCTGCGCGCGAGCTTCGCGAGGGCGCAGCAGGTATGGCGGTCTCGCCGGACGGGACGCGCATCGCCTTCATTCCACAACCGGGGGGCACGGCCGAGGATCGTGAGCTCTGGGTGATGGGCAGCCAGGGAGACAACCCGCAAAGGGTCCTGGCGTTGGGAGAAAAGGAATGGATTTCCAGCAGCAACGCTAACATATTCTGGTCGCCGGACGGGCAACGGCTGGCCTACATCAGGGTGGAGCGCACTCCGGAGAAACAGCAGTCGTCGATCGAAACCTGCGATCTGAAGGGGGCGAACCGTACGGTAGTCGTGTCGGAAGCGCACCGGTATTTGGAGGATTTTTGTTGGCTTCCAGACGGGCGCATAATCTACTCGCGGCAGGAAGCGCAGCAATCGAACGACGACAATCTCTGGCAGATCGGCATCGATAGTCGCGGTCTGCCCACCGGCAAGCCGCAACGGGTCACCCAGTGGGCGGGAACGGGGATTTGGGGATTCAGCGCTCGTGCGGACGGAAAGCGGCTGGTGCTCCTAAAAAGCACGTTCCAGCAGCAGGTTTACTTGGGCGAACTCACCGCCGGCGGCACGCGCCTGAATCCTCCCCGCCGCCTAACCAATGACGAGGCTAACGACTTTCCCACCGAATGGACAGCGGACAGCAAAACGCTATTGATTGGATCCGATCGCAACGGCGCAATGGGTATCTACAAGCAGGCAATCGGCCAGGACACCATTGAGCCGGTGGTTGCAGGATCACAGCACAACACCGGCGGAGCGCGACTCAGCCCCGATGACGCTTGGATACTCTACCGCGAGTGGCCGAAAACCGCTGGCCCCTCTACTCCGATTCCGCTCATGCGCATCCCTGTCAACGGCGGAGTGCCTCAGCCTGTGCTGGAGTCACGGAATCCCCAATACTTTGGCTGCGCTCGTGCTCCCGCAAGCCTCTGCGTGGTCCTCGAGGGGAGCCCGGACGATAAGCTGCTCACGCTTTCGGCCTTCGACCCGTTGAAAGGCAGAGGAAAAGTCCTCACGACTATTGCGAAAGAGTCCTCGCGTTACTACATTCCGGCTTTGTCTCCCGATGGGTCGACTTTTGCGCTTTCAAGGGGGGGCGAGGCCGAGATTCACATTCGCTTGCTTTCGCTCTCCGGTGGGTCCGAAAGCGAGATTGCGGTGAAGGGTTGGCCGAACCTCGCCGGTGAGCTTGAGTGGTCCCCTGACGGCAAGGGGCTTTACCTGACCTCCAGGTCGCCCCAAGCTACCACCCTGCTCTACGTGGATCTGAAGGGGAATGCCAAGCCGCTGTGGGAGAAGAAGGGACCGCTGGGTGTAGCTTGGAGCGTCGCTTCGCCGGACGGCCGCTACCTCGCCATAGAAGGCATGGTTTACAACAGCAACGTGTGGATGCTGGAAGGCTTCTGAGAAAGGAGAACATTCAGCTATGATCGTCGATATAATAACGCGCGAGCTTTCACCCGGCATTACCGCGATCAGCTTCAGGGGACGCCTCGTCCTGGGCAACCGGCTGAGCGAGGTCGAGTACGCTATCCGGGACATGATCAAGCAGGGATCCAGGAAGCTGGTGCTGGATTTCAGCGGGCTGAACTTCATGGACAGCGCGGGAATCGGCGTGCTGGCCATGTGGTTCGGCCTTTTGGAGCGTGAGGGCGGCAAAGTGGCCGTGGCTTGCGCCACAGGCCATGTGAAACAGACGCTGGAGCTAACTCATCTCAATCGCCTTGTGGGAATGTACCCGGACGTGGAGTCGGCGCACAGCGCCTTGGCCGAGTTCACGCCGGCGCCGCAGGCATAAAACGCCGCCAAACCGTATTCGTTCAAAGCCTCTTTCGCCCCTTCCGGCGCTCCCTCGCCAACCCGCAGCGCTTCTCTCGGCTTCACTCGCTCCGTGATGGAAGCCGTCCAAAGCGAGGCGTCAATGCCCGCGCCGATCCCGTTTCCGTGGAAGCGCGCGCTTCCTGGACTGGTTGCTGCGGCCTTCGCACTGGCGTGGATTTTGGTCGCGGCCTTCACGCAACTCGCTTCGGGACCTGCCGCCCCGCCGCTCGCTATGACCTTGCCTCCCGCCCTGATCCCGATCTTGGAGGCGGGCGCATGGAGCCTCCTGGCACTGCTGCTAGCCTTCGCCTCCGTGAAGCTCTCGATGCGCCTTGTTTCCGGATCAGCTTGAGCTATGGAGTGGTTGGGCAGCTCGCCGCATGCCTTGCGCCACCTTCATCCGTGCGCCCAGGGTGACACACCCTTGGCATTCGTCAGCAAGATGTCAGCCGGGCGCGAAAAACCTCTTGACAAACTACGCTTAATCCGATAGCCTAGGAAATGATGCCGAGCTGGCCTGCCATGACCGTAGGGGCCCCACGCACGACTCGCCCGGAAGGTGTGGAAGAATCACGTCGTAGGGACGGCCCTTGCGGCCGCGCTGGGGCAACCATCCGCCAAACGGTGGATTGCATCTATATCGCCTCGCCAAAACGTGGTCTTTCACCCCTGTTCAGCTTTGCGCCCGACCCGACAGTATGTCATTGCCTAAGCTTTGCCACACCAATAGCGACTTTAAAAACTGAATGAACGAACCGGGAATGTCTATGAAAACAAAGGACCGCTGTGGAAAACTTGCAAACGAACCGGGAATGTCTATGAAAACAAAGGCGCTTAGCCATCATTGCGGGAATGTTGTTGAAAACAAAGGTACTTAGCTGGCGGTGGCGGGTGGGTGGCAGCTCGGGCAGAACGAGGGGGCACCGAATCCGCGTAAAAACGTGTCAGGCTACTGAGGCCTGGAGGGCCGCAAGAATTTGGCCCAGGGGGCAAGAAGCTGTCAGGATGGCAGGCACGCGCACGCGCCCACCTCGGCATGGCGGCTGCCAGCCGGCAGGGCAGGGTTATGTCCAGCAAAGGTCCGGCCGCGCGCGATCAGAACAAGAGCTTCAAGGCGAATTGGATCAGCCGCGGGTCGCGGGCCTTGGACACCTGACCAAAAGTTGACCCATCCGTGATATTACCGTCCGGCACATAGAACTGGGCATGGTTGAAGGCGTTGAAGAACTCCGCTCGGAACTGGAGCTCCTTGTGTTCCGCGAGTCGCGTCGTCTTGAGCAAGGCGAGGTCGGCATTGCTGATTCCCGGACCGCAGCAAATGGATCGCGGCGCATTCCCGATTGTTCCCAGAGCCTGGGGAGCGAATGCATTGGGGTCAAAGAACTGATTGGGGATAGGCTGGCATGCAGGTGCGCCGGGTCCAGCCGTGGGGCCGGTCCCAAAGGCGCAACCGGACTTGCGAGAGTCCTGAGTTCTGAACTTCCCGACCAAGTCAGGCTCGCCGGGATACTCAAAATCGTCGCTGTTCTCGAGTTCCAGGTCGCTCGAGGAAGTGATTCGGATGGGAAACCCGCTCTGCAAACTAAAGATGCCCGACAGGCCCCAGCCATCCACAACCTTCCCCACCAGCCCTCGCTTTTCCGGAACAGGCAACTCCCAGTAGTAACTCAACACGAAGCGCTGGTCGGCGTTGAATAGTGAAGGGGACAGGGTGCAGCGGAAGCAGAGCGGGTTGAGGGTATTCTCGAAACTGGAGGCCTCATCAAATGATTTGCTCCAGGTATAGGCGGCAAGGAATTGGAGGCCTTTGGAGAAGCGCCTCTCGAGGGATACCTGCAACGAGTTGTAGCTCGAGTTGGCGATGGTGTCCTGCGCGAAAATGCTGGAGAAGACCGGGGTGCCATCCGGTGGACATCCGACGCCTGTGGTTGGCTGGCAGAACGGTGAGGAGTACCGGCGGAGCCCTACCAAAGTTATGGCAGGGTTGCCGGGCCCTGACACCACCGGCACTGACCCGTAGGGAAGGTGCACACTCATCCCGACAGGAATGGAATTTGCCGGAATGGTGAAGGAGCTGTCGGCGTAGAAGGGGCCACACGCCAGGCTGGAGGAAAGCGCAGGATTGGAATTGGCGTAATAGTTTGAGAGGCTCTGCAAGTCCAGGCAGGTTTGCGCGTTTCCGTAGTCTAAGTCGTGAGTGGCCAGCAAGCGATGCCCTTGCGAGCCCACATACCCCACCTCAAGCACCATGTTTCGCGTCAGCTCGCGCTGGATGTTGAAATTATACTGAGCCGCATATTGCGGGCGGATATTGGGTTGAAGCTCCCCAAACATCAGGATCGGCCGGAATAGGGACCAGTCGACCGGCTGACCACGAGTCGGATTCAATATTCCATTGAATGGGTTCGGCGAGATCGAACCGTTTTGACCTTCAAAGGGGGTATTGAAGAGGGTTTCGGAAAGGTAGACGCTCCCTCCGAAGGGGGGTTCGCCGCTGAATTGCTCGAGCACGAGCTGTTCGATCGGATTGTAGAAAAGCCCCCACCCCATTCGGATGCTCGTCTTTCCTGGCCCTCCCGTAATCTTCGCCAGCGCGCCATCGTTCCATGCGGGGCTCCAGGCAAGGCCGATCCGCGGCGCGAATGCCCGGTAATAGGTCTGTGTCAAGGCGTCGGAGATGCCTTTGTCCCCCGGCACCACCAACCCTTGCGGGAAGACAGATTCGCCCGGACTTCCCGGCCCACAATCGGTGGTCCCGAATACCCCCACCAAAGGGTTGTTGGGACTGAGTTGGCAAGGAAAGACGGAAGTGTTTTGTCCCGGACGGAAGGTTTGCGTGCGCCTGCCGACATCCGCGATGGGGGTGTTTAATTCCCAACGCAGGCCGTAGTTCAAGGTCAATGCAGGCCGAATTTTCCAGCTATCTTGCGCATACAGATAAAGGGACGAGCTGCGCACGCTTTCGTGCTGCGCCGAACCTTGCAAATACGAGTCAGGAAGGCCGAGAAGATAATTGGGAAAGAGATCGCTATATCCGGGATCATTAGGGCCACCACCAAGGAAGGAGTAATCGCCATTGACGTTAAAGTACAAAAGCTGGTCAAACCGCTGGCGGCGAACATCCGCACCGAATTTCAAACTGTGCTTGCCGGCGACTTTACTGAAATTATCCATCCCCTGGAACGTATTGCCGATTTGGGGAAGTTCCCCTTCATAGTTGTTCCCGAGCGCGAATCCGCCGGAAACCAAAACGAAGGGCACACCCTCGTGCCCAGCCCCCAAATTAGGAGTGATCCCGAGCGAGGGATTGCTGGGGTCTGAGAAACACTGGTCCGCCGGCACGGTGGCACAGGAGTCCTGGACCAGGTTCGCGTGCTGAGGATTGTTGAATTCCCCTTGTGCCTCGCGGAAGGCGACAAAACGAATCTCATTGACTGCGGTTGGGTTGACCACCCAGGTATGCGTGAGGTTCAATTGCTGATATCGGTTGTCGTAAAGACCCCCAAACCCCGGGACGTTAGCGCCCCCAGCCTGGAAGAACGAAAAGGGCTGGGTGTAAAACTGGTCGTCAAAATAGTAATAAGCGTTGAATTGCTGGCGGTCACTAATCTTGTGATCGATGCGGCCAGTGAATTGGTCATCGTACTCACTCGCCGTGGGGACGGATTGGTACTCGGTCCCATTCAAGTTCGGCAAAGGCACAAACCGGTTCATCAGATCCTGCGCCGTCGGGTCAAAACACGCGGGAGGGATATAGCTGTTCGGAAAGATGTCCGAGTAGGCTGCGCCGGGAGTGATTGGCGCCCCGCCCGTCGCGGCCGCCGCAGCGGCGCACCCCGGCCGAGAGTTGAGGACATCTGAGACCTTGCCGTAGGGGTCCAGTATCCCCATGAAAGACCCCCCGGCAGAAAAATCGCCGCTCCGCTCGGCGGCAGTGGGCACAGGAAAGGCGGGCGAGGGAGTTCCCTGCCGGATTCGGTGTCCCTCATAAGAGCTAAAAAAGAAGGTTTGATCCTTGCGGATGGGTCCGCCCAGAGTGCCTCCAAACTGATTCTGCTTGAAGTCCGGTTTTGTGGTGTCAAAGAAACCAAAAGCGTTGAGCACATTGTTGCGGAAGAACTCATACAGGTCACCGTGCAAGGCGTTGGTGCCGGACTTCGTTACCACGTTCACCACGGCGCCTGAATTGCGCCCAAATTCGGCGTCGAAAGTATTGGTCAGGACCCGGAATTCCTCGATGGTATCAGGAGAAGGCTGCACACCGGGCAGGTTTACAAACTGGTCGTTGGCTTCGCCTCCGTTCACGGTGTAGTTATTCGAGCGCCCGCGTCCCCCGTTCACCGAAACCACACCCGGCTCATCGCTGCCATAGAAGAGGTCGGACCCCACCTGCGACTGCACACCGGGCTGCAATTGGAGAAGTTGATAGGTATCCCGAGCATTCAGGGGAAGCTCGACAACTGCCACGTCATTCACCACCGCTCCAATCTGTGTGCTGGCGATTTCGATGAGGGGGGCGGCAGCCTCGGCCGTAACCACCTGTGAGATTTGACCTAATTCCAACCGGACGTCGACCACGGTGACGTGACCCAACCTTACCTCAATTTCGTTAAGCCGGGCCTCCCTGAATCCGGCGTCCTGTACTCCTACGGTGTAGCGTCCCACAGGCAGGGCAGGAAACTCGTAGTCCCCGCTCTCATTCGTCGTCGTGGCGCGGCTAACGTGAGTGTCACTCTGAATGACCGTGACGTTTGCACCCGGCACAACCGCGCCGGAGGGATCTGTAGCCGTACCGCGAATGGTGCCCGTAGTTTGAGCCCAGCCCGCGCCGATTGAAAACACAAAGAAAAAGAGTCCGAGTAGACCAGCGAAAGATGCTTTCACCCTCATTTCCACTCCTGTCTGATCGCGCCCTCGACGCTTGAAGCGTGTCCCACTGGAATGTTGACATCCCGGGAATCTGAATTTCCAGACTCTGTAGGAAAGTTAAAGTAAGAGGGAAGCCGTCGTCAAGAAAAGACTTTCAACGAGGGCAAATTTTTTTGATGCGAAGGGCTGCGGGAGGGAAGGGCAGGTGTCAGGTGCCAGGTTTCAGGTGTCAGGTGCCGGAAAAGCAGTGAGGAGTGGTGAGCTGAAGAGCAGGTGTCAGGGGCCAGGTGTCCGGTGTCAGGGGCGGAAGAGCAGGTGTCAGGTGTCGGGGGCCTGAAAAGCAGAGACCATCAGGACCTCCGCTCCTCAAAAGCAGAAAGCGGTCGGGAGCCTCGATGGGGGAACCTCCCCCCAACCCGGCGGTGGCTGAAACCCGGCGCCTGACACCTGAAATCTTCTCTTCCCCTACGCACCGCTCGTTCAAACCTGGCACCCGACACCTGACACCTGACACCTTTCTCAAAGCGCAGATCCGCCAGAGGGTTGGAGCTTCGACAACAAAGCCCTCTCGACGGCTCCCTGTAGTTCGGGCAGGAGCTTGCTGCCCTGTGAGGTAAGGTAGAACACATCGATCACTTTTTCCCCTTCGGTGTCGATCAAGGCAATCTCGATGTTGCACCCAAGCTCGGCGAGAACGGAACTGACCTGGTAAAGCAAGCCCGGGCGGTCGTAGGTGATCAGTTCGAGAAGCGTGCTGTGGGAAGAGCTCGTGTCGTCAAAACGGACCTGTGTTGGTATCGTTACTTTGGGTTTCTGCACGGTTCCAGACCTGATGCGCCCACTCATGAGCTTACTGAGTTCCATCCTGCCCTGAAGGACGTCGACCAGGTTCGACTTGAGGCGGTCAGCCTCCGAAGGGTTCAATTCCAGGGTGTGATAAAGGTCCACGAATCTGAAAGTATCCAGAACCACCCCCGCAGCATTGGCAAAAGCGTCGGCCTTCACAATGCTCATCCCCCAAGCCGCGAGCGACCCCGTAATTGAAGCAAAGAGAAACGGCCGGTCCAGGGTGATGACGGTGAGCTCGTGGAGACTTCCCAGGGTTCTCAAGTCAACTTGGACAGCCTCCTGGCCAAGCCGCCGGGCCAACTGAAAGTGCAGCGCAATCTCCTGCGGCGAATGGGTAGCCAGGTATCGCCGAGGGAACCCCTCGAGGAAACTATCGGCTTCTTCTCGCGTCGCCGAAGGCGCCAGCAGGGGCAGAATCTTCTCCGCCGGCGATGCGGTGGCGGCAAGGGGCTTCACTCTCTCCTTGTCCAGGCTGCGCGCCAGGTAATTCGCGGTGGCGGCGTAGAGTCGCCACAACAGTTCGGTCTTCCAAGGCGTCAAGGCTTCCGGATTGACCGACTTGATATCGGCATAGGTCAGCAGGGACAGCATCTTCAATCGTTCGGAGGTCTCGACTTTCCCCGCGAATTCTCGCACTGTTTCCGGGTCGAATATGTCCCGGCGCTGTAAGGTAGTGGACATCTCAAGATGGCTGGCGATCAGGAACCGGACGGTTGCGCGGTCTCCCGCCGCGAGGTCTAATCGTGCCATGATCCCATCCAGCGCCTGAAGACTTCCCGCGATATGATCCGGCGCCTCCATGCCTTTGCCTACGTCGTGAAAAAGTAAGGCGAGGTAGAGAAGCTCCGGTTTTTCCAGTTCCGAGAGGATCTCGGCGACTCTATCTTCCCACTCCGGGCCCATGCCGGAATTGGCCCGGCCTTGAGACCTCGAGCGAGATGGAGCAAGTGCGTGCAGGTTCTGAATGGTCATGAAAGAGTGTTCGTCCACCGTGTAGCAGTGAAAGAAATCCCGCATGACAAGGGAATCAATCGCCTGGAACTCTGGGAAGAGAGCGCTGAGCACACCCAAGCGATTCATGTCCCGCAAGGCTTTGGCCGCCCAGGGAAAAAGGAGTATCTGCCGAAAGTTAGCGAAGAACACTGAAGGATCCAACGGCGTGGCTGCGACGCGAGTTAGCGTTTCCGTGACCGCTCTTTCTGCATCCCGGCTGAGTTCGAGCCCGTGCTGCGCCACCATCTCAAACAGCCGCGAAAGCAGCGCGGGGTCTTGCGCCAGGGCCGCAGGCTGACGCACGTAGATATTCTCCCGCAGGACCGAGAAATCCGCATTGGAGAGGCCTGACCTCCAATTCTGGAATAAGCCATAGACTCCCGCCCGCGCCGGGGCGCTATCGTCCAGCAGGTGCATGGTGAGCCGGTAAATGGAGCGGACATTGCGGAAGTAGATACGCATCCAGTCCGCAGCGGTCAGCGGTGCGGCTGGCTGGCGCGCAATTCCACGAGCGCATGCCCGGTCCTGGCATTCGTAACTTAACTGATTGTCATCGCGCTCCCGGAGATAGTGAAGAAAACACCGCGTGGCGCAAAGGAACTCGAAAGCCGCACCGATCTCGGCACGCCAATGCGCCGGCCACAGATCCTCCGGCGTGCGCCAGGCTTTACGCTTCTCGAGTTCGGAGATGCGTCCCAGCCATCGGCAAACATGGTAATCCCGGAGGCCGCCAGGAGCTTCTTTGATGTCGGGCTCGAGGTGAAAAATGGTATCGCCATACTTCGCGTGCCGCTGGCGAGTCAGGTCCGCCAGGTTGCGAAGCAGGTCTAGATGGTCTCGAGCCACCAGGTGTGGAAACACGTCATCATGCAGGCGCACATAAAGCCCGCGGTCGCCCGCCAGGTAGCGGCAATCGAGGAGTGCGACGTTGAATTCCAGGCTATCGCGGTAAAGCCGGCCACACTCCGCAAGCGTGTGCATGCTATGGCCAATGCGCAGCCGAAAGTCCCAAAGCTCCCGCAGGATAGCCGCCATCGCGTCCCTTCTGGAAGATTGCTCCCTGCTGCTTTCGGTAAGGAAAAGCAGGTCAATATCCGAATGTGGAAAGAGCTCCCGGCGACCATAGCCGCCCAGGGCAACCAGGCAGAAGTTCTGTGGTTCATCAGGCTGCGGGGAGAAAAGCTGGGCGTAGAGCCCGGCAACCACTACATCCACCGCGTCCGAGCGTCGGCACAGGACGGCCAGGCCATCGCCCGTCCGCTCAAACTCTTGTTGGATCTTAAGGGATTCAGCAGCGTAGTAGTCCGAAAGCTTTAGCGCGGAGATTAGTCCTCTCGAGGTGGGATGAAGTGGCATTGCTAACATCCTGGCGTCTGTTCACCACGAAGGACACCGCACGACCCGGTGGCAGCCCCTCTGTCATTCTGAGGCCCCCGTTCGTTGGGGACCGAAGAATCCCCCCAGTTCCTTTCTAGGATCGGGCAGCGACCGTTCCCTGCGAACTGCAGAGATCCTTCGTCGTCCCAAAGAGTGGGACTCCTCAGGATGACAAGCTTGGGGCGCTCCCCTGTCATTCTGAGGCGCCCGTCCTTTGGGGACCGAACCGGTTCTGTCATTCTGAGGCCCCGTCCTTTGGGGACCGAAGAATCCCCCCAGTTTCTTGACGCAGGTGGGCCAGCCTCGCGACCCCCTCACCCGGCCCCGTCGGCTGACGGGCTGAAGAAAACGCCGGCGGCGGGCCACCCTCTCCCCCAAGGGGGAGAGGGCCTCGACCACATTCCCCTTCTCCCCCTTTTTCCATTTTCTATTTTCCAGTTTCCATTTTCACTTACAGGGCCGCATCGCCCCGCTCGTCGTTCCGGATGCGGATGGCGTCGTCAACGTGCGTCAGAAAAATCTTTCCGTCGCCAATCTTCCCCGTCTTGGCCGTTTTAAGAATGGCCTGAACAGACTGTTCTGCGAGGTTGTCCGGGACTACCATCTCAATTTTGATCTTGGGAAGCAGATCGACCGTGTACTCATTGCCACGGTAAAACTCGGTGTGTCCCTTCTGCCGGCCGTGCCCTCGCACTTCTAAGACCGTCATGCCTTCCACGCCGATATCATGGAGGGCATCCTTGACCGCATCAAACCTCGAGGGCTGAATAATCGCTTCGATTTTTTTCATTGGCAGTTGTCCTTTGACCTAAGACTTGGCGCCATGGCCGTACGGGCACGCCATGGCGTGCCCGTACCTACATCAGCCGAAATCGGCTCAAACCTCCAGATTGTAGCCTTCTTCGCCGTGTTGAGACAGGTCCAGACCCTGAATCTCCTGCTCGGTCGGAACGCGCAAACCCACGACCAGATCCACGACCTTCAAAATGATGAGCGTGCCGACGATGGCGAGCACCCAAGCAAAGCCGATACCCACCAACTGGTTCAAGAGTTGATGGGCATTACCATCAATCAAGCCCACTGGCAAGGCATTGCCGTGGCTGTCCTTAAAAATCGAATTCACTGCCTTGGCGGCGAAAACGCCGGTCAATAGCGCCCCGATTGTGCCGCCCGCGCCATGAACCCCGAACACGTCGAGAGAATCATCATAACCGAAGAGGCCCTTGACCTTGGCCACCATAAAAAAGCAGAGCACGCCAGCGATCAGCCCGATGGCCAGCGCAGGCATAGGCGCAACAAATCCCGCCGCGGGGGTAATTGCAACCAACCCGGCCACCGCTCCTGAAATGGCCCCGAGCACGCTGGGCTTTCCGCGCCAAAGCCACTCTGCCGTAGCCCACCCCAGCGCTGCCGCCGCAGCACCGAAATGCGTAGCCACAAAGGCGCTGCTGGCGAGACTTCCCGCCCCAAGCGCACTTCCGGCGTTGAACCCGAACCAACCCACCCAAAGCAGGCAGGCGCCGATGAAGCTCAGCACGACGCTGTGCGGCGGCATTGCTTCTTTCGGATAACCCAATCTCTTCCCGAGGTAAAGCGCGCAGACCAGCGCTGAAACGCCGGAAGTCACATGCACAACGGTGCCCCCGGCAAAGTCAAGAGTGGGGAAGACCCCCCCCAGCGCGGCATTTAGCAAGCCGCCCTTTCCCCAGACCATGTGGGCCATGGGGTCGTAGACAAGGACGGACCACAATGCCATGAAAAGCACCATGGCGCTGAATTTCATTCGTTCCGCAAAGGCTCCCGTAATCAAGGCAGGAGTAATAATAGCGAACATTAATTGATAAACCATGAAAGTCTGATGGGGAATGGTGGCGGCGTAATCCGCGTTAGGCATGGCACCCACGCCCCGGAGAAAAACATACCCTAGATTCCCCAAGACCCACCCGCCCTCATGGAAGACCAAGCTGTAACCGAAAAGAGCCCAGAGCACTGTGACCAACACCATGAGCGTGAAGCTTTGCATCATCGTGGCAAGGACGTTTTTCTTTCGAACCAAACCTGCGTAGAAGAGCGCCAGACCGGGGCCGGTCATCATAAGAACCAGCGCTGCGCTGACCAGCATCCAGGCGTTGTCGCCGGAGCTCC
Source organism: Terriglobia bacterium (assembly GCA_050008675.1). Classification (GTDB taxonomy): domain Bacteria; phylum Acidobacteriota; class Terriglobia; order UBA7540; family UBA7540; genus CAVROP01. Next base: position 55,604 of record JBEKME010000009.1, on the reverse strand, counting down.
GCGCTTCCGCAATCTGCTGTTCGAGCTGGCCCAGGCGTTCGGCCGTAATCGAAGTAGAACCGGACTGCGAATGCGGGGTAGAAATATCGGAAGGTGCGGAGGATTGAGCGAACCCTCGACCAGCCATCAATCCAATAACGAGCACCAGACCGAGAAGGAGCCGGATTAACAACCTATGCATATAATTCTCCTCCATGAGTTGAACCCATTCGTGTAAGACGGTAGATATTATAGGAACCGGTCGGGCACGGGCCCAAATCGAATTATTTTATCGGCACGAAAACTTAATGGTGGGTATAGAGGAAGGAACAGAATCCCGTAACCCGGGATCGCCGCTTCGAGTACAATCTAACCCTCCCATTCACCAAGGTGTGAGCTGGGGGGTGAACTGTAGCTTGGCCATAGGCAAGATCAGTCTCGCTGGTGCTGAAGACGCACCGTGGACCCAATTTGGCCGCACAATCCCTTCGCAAGGAGACGAATGAGACCAATTCTTAGACTGCTCGATGATGAACTGATCGATAGAATCATCGCGGAAGCGCGCGAAGTAGTGTGCAAGCTAGGCTTCGAGATCCACAATAAGCCTGTGCTCACTATGCTTGCTGACCATGGCGCGCAGGTGGACGAAGGCAACTGGAACGCCCGCCTCACGGAAGACCTCATCGACCAGGCGCTCGGTACCGTCCCCCGCGCTTTCAAACTCTACGATGTCCTGGGGAACGAAACCCATGACTTTCGGGGTGACAACGTATACTTCACGCCTGGCTCGACCGCGCTCAACATCCTGGATAACCGGAGCGGCGAATTGCGCCGACCCTCGACAGTGGACTACGTCTGCTACGTGAAGGTAACGAGCGGCCTGCAGCACCTCGCTTCTCAAAGCACCGCCCTGATCCCCGCCGATGTTCACGATAAGATCTCGGATAGCTACCGACTCTATCTGAGCCTCCTGTACGGCGAGAAGCCGGTGGTCACCGGGGCCTTTACGGTCGAAGGCTTCGAGATCATGAAGGACCTGCAAGTCGCTGTGCGCGGAAACGAGCCGGCACTCAGAGCAAAGCCCCTGACCATCTTCTCCGCTTGCCCCACCGCGCCGCTCAAGTGGAGCGATGTGACAAGCCAGAATCTGGTGGACTGTGCCCGCTGGTCGATTCCGGTGGAGCTGATATCCATGCCGCTTTCCGGACTCGTGGCGCCCGTCACACTGGTGGGGAGCCTTGTCCAGCAGACCGCCGAGAACCTGAGTGGGGTGGTGATTAGCCAGCTTGTGCATCCCGGCCATCCGATCTTGTACGGCGGCTCGCCAGCCATCTTCGACATCCGGTTCGGGACCACTCCGATGGGCGCGGTGGAAACCATGATGCTCGACTGCGCGAACAGCGAGGTCGGGAAGCGCCTGGGCATGCCCACTCAGGGTTACATTGCCCTCAGCGACGCGAAGCAATTGGACGCGCAGGCGGGCCTCGAGACGGGCATGGGCGCGATCTTGGCGGCGCTCTCGGGAATCAACAGCATCTCGGGTCCGGGGATGCTGGATTTTGAAAGCTGCCTGAGCCTGGAGAAGCTGGTCGTCGATAACGAGATCTGCGCCATGACCTACCGCCTGTTGCGCGGGATCGAGCCGCGGGAGGATTTCCCATCGCTTCCCCTCTTCCAGGAATTGCGGCGCGAGAAGTATTTGCTGATCGCCGACCACACCCGCCGCCACCTGCGCGAGGAAATCACTTTCCCTGGCCCGGTTATCGATCGCGCCAGCCTATCGCGATGGCTGGAGGGGGGCCGACTGAGGTTGAGGGAGCGCGCCGCGCGGGAGGTTTCGCGGCTCGTCGAGCAATACACGCCCTCGCGCCTGCCAGAGGAAATCAAATTGGAGCTGACACGCCTGATGCAGCACGAAGCCCAGCGCTACGGGATGGACGCCCTGCCAACCGCAGACCAATGAGGCTGCATTGGACTTAGGCGTTAGCCGCGAGCGGGGCTGCAAATGTCTTAGAATCCACCTCACTGAAAGCTCGTAGGGAAGAGGGCCGGAGATGCCGGGTGTCGGGAACTATGTTGAAACCGGGAGGTGTTGTATTATGGGAGCAGGCGAAATCTCCAGGAGGAATAAAAGAAATGAAAGCCCACGTTACCGCTTTGCTGCTTCTCTTGTTGCTTGCAACTGGCCCCGCCACGGCGCAACACACCAAGCGCGCGGCCAAAGGCGAAGATACGGGCCCCGTCAGTGTGACGCGGTCGGCCGCCCTGAGGGTAACGATTTCCAGCGACGCAGTGGGTATTTTCGATTACCTGTCAGATTCCAAGAAGCTAACCCTGTGGTTTCCGGACCAAGCCATCATCGAACCCCAACTGGGAGGAAAGTACCACTTCCGGTGGACGGGCACGGAAGGCGTGTGGAGTGGCGTGGTAACGGAGTTCATCAGGGGTAACACCTTGGGTTTTACATGGCAGCCACCCAACGAACCCGTGGTAACAAACGTGAGGATCAAGCTCTTTCCGCAAGGCGCGCAAACTGTTGTCGAACTCAGCCACAGCGGTTTCCCTTCCAGCGACGCACTGGACAAGGCTGTAGGGACCTGGACCCTTTACCTCCAGAACCTGAAGTCCGTCATCGAACAGGGCGTTGACATGCGGGGACAGATGCGCCCCAAGACGAAGCACACCACGTCTGTCCGGCCCAAGCGCAGCGGCTAGACACTCGCCAGCCTTCCCGGGCAAAGTACACCGGCGACTCAATGGTGAGATTGGAAGGCTAGGTCTGGGTACGGATTTCTGCGCTTGCGGCGCGCAACTCTTCCGCCGCCAGTTCGGGCCGGACCGAATTGTAGTAAACCTCTTTCACACTATACGACTTGGATTTTGGCTGGCTCGCCGGCAGTATCTCAAAGTGCCAGTGAGAATCGTCCGCCACGGTCATCCAGTGCTCTGTCCGGTCGTATTTTGCAGCCACGTTGGGTGTGGTGTGAAGGACCAGATGATAAGCGGGCGACACCGACTCCAGCCGCCGCAGAATTGACTTCAGAAAGCGGGCTAAGTGTATTTGGCGGTCCCAGGTGATGAGGTCCTCTTCGAAGGAACAATGATGGTTAAGGGGCAGAATCCAGGTCTCATAGGGTACCCGTGAGGCAAATGGACAAAAGGCGACGAATTGATCATCCCACTCGACAGTCCGCACTTGGGAGGAGATTTCCTGTGTGGAAATGTCGCAAAGAATACATCGTTCCTTGAGCGCGTAGTACGCCTGGAATGATCGCAACTCGTAGATCACCCTTCTGGGGATGAAGGGAGTAGCCGTGATCTGTGAGTGTGGGTGCTCCAGATCCTGTCCCGCCAAGGCTCCCTGGTTACGGAAAACGGTAACGTAACGGAAACGGCGGTCTTTCTTAAGGTCTGTAATTCTCGACACGTAGGCTCGCAAGACCTGCGCAACGTCTTCGTCACTCAGATGCGAAAGCGAGGCATCGTGATTCGGCGATTCCACAACGACCTCGTGGGCGCCCAAGCCGCGCATCTTGTCGTAGATACCTTCCGCCCGGCGTTGTGCATCCCCTTCAATTCGGTAAAGGGGGCGCAAGTGGGGCGTTACGCGGACTTGCCACCTGCCGTTGCCATTCCAGTACGAGTAGATCGTCTGCGGGGAAAGGGCTTCCTGGCCGGGGCATAGGGGGCAAGCAGCAAATCTGGGCCATGGGCCTTCGCCATCCTCCTGAATCACCCAGTTTTGCGTAATGGGATCCTTTCGTAATTCCATCCTATTCACCGTTAACTAAGAGTCGGGCGTCTGAATAATATTCCTGCGGTCTTATTCCGCAGGACATATTAAACGGGGCGAATAATTTTTTGTCAAGTGCTGAAGGAGTTAACAGCTTGCAGAGGCCAAAAGTCGAGGATCCAAGGTAGGTGCTTGGGACTCGAGGTTGGGGAAGGACAGCCTACAAGCAAGCAGAAGGCAGTCGGCAGAAAAACCTGACCGCTGAAGGCTGACCACTGGCGAGTGACGCCTGGAAAGGCAGCGTTCTTCTCTTACCCTGCGCCTTTTTCTTCAGCCGCGCTGTCCCGCCCAATCGGTTGGAGAGGGAAAGGAATTCACTTCAGCGGTTGGAAATCTAGAATTTTGCTTTGCACTTTCGCTCGCTCAAAGGCGGAGTTTTCGAGCGATATGGTGATGTCGCGGTTGAAAAAGAACACGGCACGCAAGCGGAACTCGGTACCGAAGCTCACCGGAAACCAGACACCTTCGTCAAATCGCCGGTACTCCACGTTGAAGCCCAAGCCGGGAACATCGCTGCCCAGCAGGGTGCGGACGAAGAGAGGGACTTTGCGTGATAATTTCGTATACACCCTCACGGGCTCGAACTCCTCCGCGTCGATCAGTGCTTCACCTGCCCAGGTCAGTGCATTCTTATCAAGCGGACGAAACCTTACGCGATACACTTTTCGCCCTTGAACCGTCTCCTCTCCTGCCAGCTCGAAAAGATAATTCTTCTGCTCCTCGGAGGTCAGCGGAAAAAGATCGTGTCCGAGGCCATCTTTCGACGAGTCGTGGGAAAAGTCATGGCGAAAGTCGCGAACAAGATTGCCATCCAGGCTGTCAGAATCAGGCACAGGTTCACTATGAAATTCCAGGTACTTCCCTTTGTGCCAGTAACGGCCAACGATATGTTTCAATTCTTTCTTTGTTCCGTCCGGCGTGGGAGTGACCAGGTAATCCGTTGTCTCCTCGCGTGCCAGCTTGCCGTTGGTGCGGCGGGTTGCGACCCGGATGCGCTGCTGGTAGACGTATTCGGCGCGCGCCTTCTGCCCCCGGTCCTGGTTGGCGGCCACGCGAGCCATGATCTTCTGCACCGATGGGGAAGGCTGGTCGCCGGCGAACAGCACTCCCAGCGGGGCCAACATCAGAGCCCATAGCAGTCGTGACATCAGCCAAACCCCTCCATCCGGATATACGCAGAGAATTGCCCGCCGGGTACAGGAAAAATCCACCCCGGAGCCGAGTGGCTCGTACCTGAATTTCTGGTTCCGCGGTTCCTTGCAGAACCCCGTGAGCGCTGCTCGACAAGTCGAGAGTGGAAGGTCAAAAATGGACGAACTGGAAATGGGCACGACAAATCGCACATAATGGTGGTGCTGGTCTTAGGACATGGGACTCTTCCTTGGTATCGATGGTGGTGGAAGCCGCACCCAAGCATGCCTGGGTGACGAGCGAGGCCGCATTCTCGCCAAGGCTGTGGCAGGGCCATCGAACCCGCTGAAAGTGGGGATTGAAGGAGCCAAGAAAGAACTCTTACGGGCCGCGCGCGCGGTCCTAAGAAAGGTTTCTACTGCCGCCGCGCGCGACGAGCCTCCGGTTGTTGGCGCCGCTCGAGGGCGGCCTCACCACAAACCCTTGCTCGTGGCCGTTTGCGCCGGCGTGGCCGGAGTGGACCGTCCGGCTGTGAGCCGCCCGCTTCTGGCGTGGCTCCGCAAGGCCATCCCCGCGCGGCATCATCTCCTGGCGACGGACGCGGCGATTGCTCTGCACGCCGCCCTAGGAACCGCTGCCGGGATGATCGTGGTCTCGGGGACAGGTTCCATCGCCTACGCGCGTAACCGCCGAGGGCAAACCCTGCGCGCCGGTGGTTGGGGCGCTTCGTTTGACGATCTCGGCTCGGGCTATGACTTGGGACGTAAGGCCATCATGGCGGCTCTGCGCGACTTCGATGGGCGGGGCGAGCGCACTTTGCTGACCCAGCGGATTTGCCGGGCTCTACAGCTCACTGACATCACACAAATCGCGCCGAAGAACCTTGACCCACAGCAAGTGGCCGCGCTCTTCCCGCTGGTTTTGGAAGCGGCCCGCCAAGGCGATCGGGTGGCGCGACGCCTTTTGGCCGAAGCCGCTTGTGACCTCGCCCAGTTGGCGCTGGCGCTGGCGAGACGCCTGGGGCGTTGCCGAATGGTCCCCGTCGTGTGTGCCGGCGGCGTCTTCCGCTCCAGCCCAACTTTACGGCGCAGTTTTGCGCGCTGCGTGCACCAGCGTATGCCCTCCGCGCGCGTGCGGCTTTTGCAGCGTGAACCCGTCGAAGGCGCCCTGGCCATGGCGCGGAAGCTGGCAACGTAGGGGCGAGGCTTTCCTTTCTTTTTGGCGATCGGCCTGCCCTCCGGAACTTTCCGGTTGCGGGCCGTCCCTGCTTGCATATAATTTCTTGTCTTTGGGTTCGCAATCTGAATGATCTGTATCCTGGTGCCTTATGTCTAAAATGATGGAAGAGATTTTGGAGCAGCCCCTGGCGCTCAAACGCACACTGGCCGCCGAGCGCCACCATGCCTTAGCATTCGCTGACTTCGCCCGCAAACAGAACTTCCGGCTCATAGTTCTGGTGGCACGGGGCACATCTGACAATGCCGCGCTGTTTGGACGCTACCTGCTCGAGTTAACGACGGGCATCCCCGTCTCATTATGTGCTCCGTCGATTCACACCCTCTATCACGCGCGGTTGGATTTTCGCCAAACTTTGGTGGTGGGCATCTCGCAATCGGGCGAAGGAACAGACATTAATCTGGTGCTCGAGTCGGCGAAGCGTTTTGGTGGTTACACACTCGGCATCACCAACGAAGCCCGTTCTACGATGGCCGGTTTGGTGGATGAGGTGTTCCTTGTCCATGCTGGGAAGCAGCGCTCCGTGGCCGCGACCAAGACCTACACCGGTCAACTGCTGCTGCTCTACTTGTTGGCCTCGAGCTTAAGCTCTCAAATTGCCCTCGCTGATGTCAGCGAATTCCCTCACCGAGTCGAACAGGCGCTCAAATTGGCGCCGGAAATCGAGAGGTTGGTCGAGCGCTACCGTTACATGCGCCGCTGCGTCGTGGTCGCACGCGGCATTAACTCTGCCAACGCCTTTGAACTGGCCTTGAAGCTGATGGAAACCTGCTATGTCGTTGCGGAAAGATTCTCGTCTGCTGACTTCCTTCACGGACCGATTGCGATAATCGAGCCGGACTTCCCCGCGCTGGTCTTCATGCCACCCGGCAAGGCATTTCGAGAACTCTTGAAATTGACGGCGCGTCTGCACGCTCTGAGAGCGGACACCCTGGTATTTTCCTCCTCCAAGGCGCGTATACCCGGCGCCGGTCGAGTGATTCGAATCCCCGATCCTGTCCCGGAAATCTACACGCCCATCCCTTACATCGTGCCGGGGCAGATTTTCGCAGCCCTGCTCGCCGAAGTGAAGGGGTTGAATCCCGACAAGCCACGGGAGCTCAACATTGTGACCCGGACAATCTGAATAGTAAATTATGAATTGTGAATTGAGGAAGCGTAGCGGTCAGAGGCCCTGGGCGCGCAAAGCAAACTCTGCGCCCGCAATTCACAATTTACTATTCACCATTCACTATTCATAATTGCGCTCCTCACTGCTTCCCTGACACCTGAAACCTGGCACCTGAAACCTGTCTACCCACGGGGAGGCTTGGTCTTATGCCTGGAGATGTAGCGTGCCGGAGTTGCGACCTTTTTTTTCTTCGGCGGCTGGGGCTCGACCTGAGCGGGTTCCTCAGCAGGGGCTTGCGGCTCGGCTTCGGGGGTGGATGTTGTCTTCACCAAAACCTGCTCAAATAGCGCGGCACGGGGGCTTGGTTTCTTCTTTGGAGGCAATTCCCCATTACGGTATGGGTGCTCACTATGGCAAGTCTGGCAAACGACTTTTACCACCTTGTTGTCCACCAAGCTTGCCACAGCATGGTTCAGAAGCAGACGGCAGCGAGGGCAATAATCGTCAATGGTATCACCTAGTCGTGGAACGGGCTCAATCATGAAAGATTCTCCGGAGGATCCTCGTCGTGAGGGAACTAATGTTGCGAGTGCCCATTATAGCGCGCTCTCGGCAAGAATCAAGCGAATCACCTCTCTTGAGGACGGCCTGAGAGTCCTGCTATTGTCAGTGCAAAGGGCCCAAGGCGCCGGGACACTACTGTGGTGTCCAACAAATAAGTATACAAATGGCGGGAATTCAGTTATGCTTAGACATGCCCCGAAAACTTCCCGCGTTGAGTTTGAGTCCCAGTCAGCAGCAACAAATTCAGCAGTGGTTGACAACGCACGGCACACCCCAGCAGGTGGTGCTGCGAGGCCGTATTGTTTTGGCGGCGGCCGAAGGCCAGCCGGAGAGCACCGTCGCCGAGCAGTTGGGAACCCATCGCAAAACCGTGCGCTTGTGGCGCGCGCGTTTTGCGGAGCAGGGGCTGGAGAGCTTGTGGCAGGTAGCCCCCGGACGCGGGCGCAAGCCGACCTACGGGCCGCAGAAGATCAAAGCCATTGTGGATGCGACGCTGCAAACCAAGCCCCCGGAGATGACTCACTGGAGTTGCCGGCTGATGGCCAAGAGCCAGGGGGTAAGCAAGTCCACGGTGAGCAACGTCTGGCAGGGTCACAATCTGAAACCGCACTGGGTGAAGCACTTCAAGCTGTCGCGGGACCCGAGGTTTCTGGAAAAGCTCACCGACGTGGTCGGCCTTTACTTGAATCCTCCGCAACAGGCGATGGTGATTTGCGTGGATGAGAAGTCCCAGATCCAGGCGCTGGACCGCACCCAGCCGGGCCTGCCCCTGAAGAAAGGGCGCTGTGGCACGATGACGCACGATTACAAGCGTCACGGCACGACCACGCTGTTTGCGGCCTTGGAGGTGCTCGAGGGCCGGGTCATCGGGCAGTGCTTTGAGCGGCACCGACACCAGGAGTTTTTGAAGTTCCTGCGCCGTCTGGACGAAGAGTTTCCCGGCCAAGTGCCCTTGCACTTGGTGACGGACAACTACGGCACCCATAAGCATGCCAACGTGCAAGCTTGGCTCAAACGGCATCCGCGCTTCATCCCCCATTTCGTGCCCACCAGTTCCAGTTGGCTCAACTTGATCGAGCGCTGGTTTGCCGAGCTGACCTCGAAACGCGTACGTCGGGGCTCGTTCCGCAGCGTGGAGGATCTAGAGAAGGCGATCGCGGAATTCCTGGCCGCGTGGAATGAGGATCCCCGACCTTTCGTCTGGACGGCGACGGTCGAATCCATCAAAGAAAAGCTCTCTCGCTGCCGCCAGACTCTAGAACAAATTCAACCCGGTTGTACGCAGACTCGCAGCAGAAAGAGGCCGAAAAAATTGTCTACTTAATTTCTGGACACTACACTAGTGCAGCAACGTAATGTCTCCCATCACACCGTGCTGTCCTATCGAGACAGCTGGCGGCTGTTTCTCCGGTTCGTAGCGCCGCAAAAGACCAAGTCCGTTGCCAAGCTGAGTCTGACCGATCTCACAGCAGAGGAAGTTCTGGCGTTCCTGCAACACGTCGAACAGGTACGAAAGTCCTCGATTGGAACCCGGAACTGCCGATTAGGCGCGCTGCACAGCTTCTTCAGCTTCGTCGCCGACCGCGAACCGTTGGCAGCTGCGCAGGGCGCCGCGGTCCTGCGTATCCCTACCGAACAGGCACCCAAACCTGAGGTCTGTGATCTGGACGAGGAGGAGATCGCCGCAATTCTCGCCCAACCGGATCGGTCGAGGATCGAAGGCCAGCGCGATCACGCCCTGTTGGCGATCCTTTACAACACTGGTGCCCGCATTCGGGAAGCGTTGAACCTCTCTCCCCAGGCTCTTCGCTTGGAGTCACCCTTTCAAGTTCGACTGCTCGGCAAAGGGCGAAAGGAGCGGACCTGTCCGCTCTGGCCAGAGACGGTTGAACTCCTGAAGGCTCTCTTGAAAAGACGGCCTCGCGGGGAAGATGAACCCATTTTTGTCAACCGCTACGGCGATCCCCTCAAAGCTGCCGGCGTTCGCTTCAAGTTGAAGCAGTACGGCGGCAGCGGCGACCAAAATGGTTCCATCATTGGCCAAAAAGCGTGTCTCTCCGCATACTTTTCGCCACGCCACAGCGGCGAGTCTTGTCACGGCGGGAGTTGACGTGACGGTGATTCGCAGCTGGCTTGGCCATGCAAGCCTCGACACCACTAACATCTACGCGTGAGTTAACCTTGAAACAAAACGCAAGGCCCTGGAGAAGGTAGACGGTTGCACTAGGCCCGGCAAACCACCACGCTGGAAACGCGAGGTGGAACTGCTGCAGTGGCTCGACTCGCTCTGAGCTGAGTGTGTGATTGAGGGCTGTCAATAATAATGGGAAGGTGCGCTCGGGTCGGGCACCAGCAAAAGCAGGTGTCCGGCCACCTTCCTTCGCATTATCGGCTCCTTGCCATTAATCTGGGAATGGTCAGCTGACCATTCCCAGATCACCCCGCAGATGCGCATCCTGGTGGCGGTCGAGGCGGTGGACGGTCGCAAAGGCATCGATTCTCTGGTGCAGTTGTGCCAGGAGAAACTCCAGAGGGATCCCTTCTCGGGTTGCTTGTTTGTGTTCCGGAGCCGGCGAACAAATTACGCAATCTGAGAAAGGTGATAGCTCCACAGGCTCTGCTGTCGCACTCGACGGGCTTCAGGGAATGCCCTGGAAAACGTCCTTCTCTGAATTTGTCTTGGCGTCTTGCCGGAAAAGGGCGAGCCTCAGGTAAATGTTGCCTTTGAGGACGTTGGCCATAACCTGGTTCAAGCCGGCCATCATTTCGGGAGTGTGCTGGCTCACGTAGCACTCCTCTGCTCGGGCGGCGGCAGCGAGACCATCCCTCGATTCCACCACCGTGGTCACGTAAGTGTCACTGACGGTTGCGACTCGGCCGGGGAGGGATGCTGCGGCGTTACCAGCAAGCAGGCTTGCCGGATACGCAACGTAGTAAAGCTTATCAGGAATAGGGCCGGAGGGATGGTTCACGGGAAACGTTTGGAACACTTCCGTTACCATATTGCTCACGGCGCGGTGGTCGGTGTGCCCGGTTACGCCGTCAGGACCAAAAGTAATGATGACGGATGGCTTCACGTTCTGAATGATTTCAGCCAAACGGGCAACGATCTCGTCGTGGTGCTTCATGGCGCCGAGGGTGCCGTCCTGCTCACCGAGCAGGCTAGGTTCCTCTATTCCGTATGCTTTGCAGGCTGCTCGTGATTCCGCTTCGCGCACTGCGCCAAGCTGAGCTCCGGCGGGAATCCTTGCGTGCGGCGTCACCCCCTGTTGTCCCGAGGTCACAATCACCAAATGGACTCGCACGCCTTCTTTTGCGTAATGTGCCAGCAAGGGACCGATCATGATGTCGTCATCGGGATGCGCGAAAATTGCCAGGATGGTTCTGGAAGTAGAAGTTTGGGCTTGGAGATAGGGTGCGGCTACCAGGATTAGTCCTGCCGCAAGAGCCCGCATGGCCATTCCGCAGCCACGCACAGAGTTTTGTTTTTCCTGCATTTCGAATTGTCTCCTTTCGGTGCATATGAGCTTGTTGAAGAATGCGGTGCCGGGGCTGTAGCAACGCCTTTCCGAAACGGCCGCGACAGGGCACCGTCGTCCCGCAGCGCCGCTCGCCGCCCGCCCCGCCCTGTCGGCGAGCGCCGCAGTTAATTTGAGTAAGTGCCGGCCTTTCCCCTAATGCCGGAATCGCCAGGTGGCAAAGTAAACTCGCCGCGACCTTTACCACAACAGTTTCAGACCAAACTGTATCTGGCGAGGCGTCCGGGCAGCGTCGACCATGCCAAAGGCGGGCGCAGCATACTGCGTGTTGATGCCCCAAAATTGCGGGTGGTTCCACATGTCGAACACTTCGAACCGGAACTGGATGGTGGCTTTCTCCTCCAGATATTTCCCCCCCAGCCATGGGACTTGCGCGTTCTTCTGCAAAGCCCAGTCCCAATTATTGATCCCCGGGCCTTGCACGGCGTTTCGAGGCGCAGAGCCAAAGGTCCCATCGGCGGGCAGTGAAAACGCGCTGGTATCGAAGTATTCCTGTACCGTACGCGTGCCCGAAGCGAGGTTCGGGTTCCCAGTCATGTTGGGCCTTTCGAGGGAGGCTGTTCCTGAGACCTCCTTAGTCAAAGTTACGTTGAAAGGCTGGCCGGCCTGGAACGTGACGATCCCACTCATCTGCCATCCACCGAGAATCTTAGGCAGCGGACCGGGCTTCGAGGACGGGTAAGGAATGGTCCAGACGTAGCTATAGACAAAGTTCTGGGGAACATTGACGTCGCTGAGGGCCCTCTCTCCCTTGGGGTTTCTCATGTCTTGCACGCCGTTGACGATGTTGGGATGGAAGGGACAGTCGTCAATGGTTTTCGCGTAAGTATAAGAGAGCTGGAACTGAAGACCCTTGCTCATGCGCCGGCTGGCGGAAACTTGCAGGCTGTGATAGATCGAGTTGCCGTTATCGCGGATGAAGCCGATCTCACCCAGGCCTGTGTAAGGCCGCACGTAGTCCGCCGCTGCAAGTCCTTCCGGGACTTCGGTATTTGGATAAGGCTGGTTGAGATCGACGGTGTTCTGGAGATGATGACCCGGGGCGCCTACGTACCGCACTTCCAACACGGTCTGAGGAAGGACCTCGCGCTGGACCCCCATGCTCCACTGCTGCACTGAGCCGATTTTGCCGGTATAGTCGTTGGCCACCACGATGCGCGGAAGAGTCAGACTCATGCCGCCGCCCGGGTTGCTCAGCGGGGGAATAAAAACGACTCCCACGGTCTGGGCATTAGCGTACCCAAACTGCGCGATCAAGGTCCCGCGATCGAAGAACAGACCGTACCCGCCCCGAATGACCGTCTTTCCGTCGTCGGAGGGCGACCACGCGAAACCAAAGCGCGGAGACCAGGTATCGTAATGGTTTTCGATGATCGACCTACTTCCATTGTAAGGCGCTTTCACAATGCCGTTATAGAGATCTCCGCTGGAGGGATTCAAAATGAAGCCATTGGGATACACGGTTGGTTCTTCCGCGGGATTAAAGAGCTGGGGCAGAAAATTCCAGTAGCGGTTCTGTGCTTCATAGGGCTCGGGAAACAACTCCAGCCGCGTGCCAATATCCAGGGACAAGTGACGTCCCACTTTCATGTGATCCTGAACGAACGCCTCTATGTCCTGATATCTCCCTTCGCCCCACAGCAGCGTATTCTCCTCCTCATAGGTGTAGGCTTGGCCAATCATGAAGTCCGCGACCGGATCGTGGGTAGCGAAACCAGTAAAGTTGAATAATCCCTCTTCCGGAGCCAGGACCTCGCCTTCGCGTTTGCGCCCGTAAAGATAGTGGAATCCGGCCTTGAGGGTGTGGTCCCCGCGGACATAGGTCACCTTGTCGTCGAATTGAATGGCATCGGCATAGTTCCGGTAAGGCAGGCCGGCGACATTGTCGATAGAGCTGAATCCGGAAATGTTGATCTCGGGCAGGTTTCCAAAAGAGTTGGTCTTATCACTGAGAGGATATATCTCCGGAATGCTCAGACCGGGGACCTGGCTGCGCAGGTAGGTCCCCGTGGGCACATTGTTCAGCCGGTCGTACGTGCGCGAGAACTGGAACTCATGCAAAAGGTGTGGGTTGATAACCTGACTGAGACTTGCTACAAGGTTCTCGCCCGGCCAAAAGAGGTTGGTGCCGTTCACTGGCAGCCCACCGCCCGAAAAAGCCCCGTTTTCTCCATACATGGTTACACCGTCGCGCATCCACCGCGCGGTGAGTGAGACTTTGTTGGTGGGTTTATAGTCGAGCCGGTACAATTGCTGCACACTATCGCGACTTCCTGTGATATTGGTCACGTAGTTCTCAGCCCGCCCGGACGTCGTGGGTAGGGGATAAAGACTGGCCAGAAGCTTCGCATTCGGATCAAGCGCTGCGGAAGGTATCTGATTGCCTGGCAGTGGCGTGCCCGTCGCTGGATTGACGAGTTGGACAGGGGGAGTTTCCGACAGAAGATCACTGAAGTCCCCCTTGCGTTCGGCGGCCGGGATGGTGGTGCCGACGAAGGGCGTGGAGGTCCTCATTCTGACCCATTCTGTCGAAGTGAAAAAGTCGAGCTTGTCCACCCAGCCCCGTCGCGGAATGAGCGGGCCGCCAAAGTTGAAACCAAACTGATTGAAACGCAGGGGTCCTTTTGTGGTGGCAAAGTAGGACCGCGAGTCGAGCACGTCGTTGCGGAAGAATTCCAGGAGAGTACCGTGGTAAGTTGCACCTCCCGACTTGGTAATGATGTTGACCTGACCACCGGCATTGCGCCCGAATTCTGCCGTGTAGTCGCTTTCGAGAATACGGAATTCGGCAATGTTATCCGGGCTGGGCAGGTTGTTGACACTCCAGTTGGCGCCCGGATCGACGTTGCTCCCCCCGTCGATGACCCAGTTGGTCTGCTGGCCACGGGCCCCATTCACCGAAACGATCGCTTGCTTTCCGAAATAGGGATTCGTAGGGTCCGAGAAAGCTGCGGGACCGTAACCTTGCCCAGCCGCGCCGCTGACGGCTCCCGGGAACAAAGTGGTGAGCTGCAGGAAGCTCCTGCCGTTCAGCGGCAATTCCCTCACCGTGTTCTGGTCGGCAAGCCCGCTCACTTCGCTGCTCTCCGTTTGCACCACAGGAGCGGCGCCGGATACGCTCACTTCTTGCACGACTTGACCGACTTCCAGGACAACGTCAATGTCCAGACGATCGTTGACGTGCAGAACCAGTCCCTTGCGGTAAGAGGTCTTAAAACCGCTCCGTTGAGCCTCAAGCTGGTATTCTCCGATTGGGAGCCCGGTCAGAACGTAATCCCCCACGCTGTCGGTCGTGGTCGTTCTCACGAGGCCGGTGTTGATGTTGGTCGCCTTCATAGCAACGCCTGGCACGGCGCCGCCAGTGGCGTCACGAGCTGTTCCCACGATGGAGCCGGTGGTCTCCTGTCCGAGACTTGCCGTCGCAAGCGACAAGAAGGCAACGACCACGGCTATACATTTGGTGATAACCCTGATTCTCATACAAGCCTCCCTTTTCAGATTTGTCAAGGTCAGGCCCCCGGGTACGCGGGTTGTGAGGATTCTTTACCTGCTACCCGAAGGCAGAAATCATTTCCACAAAACAGGTCGATGCTGGAACTATCGCCGTCGGCGCGGAGATGGTCGCAAGTCCGCGGCTGACCCTTTCTCGTCCGGAAGGTTTTTCCAGACGACCCGCCGCAGCTCGTCAATGATCCGGCGTGGATCCTTTTTCGAACGATTCTCCAGCCGTTCGATGATTTCAGCGTGCTTGTTCATTACGGCGCCCACGTCCCAGTCTCTGCGCCCGCTCATGAGGAGAATCTTGTAATAGGCAAACTGAGGCGCGGCCAGCGCTTGAAGGGCTTTCTCAAGGTAAGGATTCGCGCTGAGTTTCCAGACATAGGAATGTAACTCCATGTCCGTCTCGATGAATTCCTCGAAGTCCTTCTGCCGGGTGCTCGCCCTCATCCTGGCCAAGAGGCCCCGCAGGTGTTTCACATCCTTGGATGTGCAGCGCGGCAGGGCTAGCCCGATGGCCAAGCCCTCGAGTGTGCTGCGCACAACATAGGCCTGGCGGCTCTGTTCTTCGGAAAAGTCGACGACAAACGAACCGCGGTTTGGAAACTTGACGACCAGCCCAAGGCTCTCGAGTTGCTGCAACGCTTCTCGCACCGACGACTGGGCCACTCCCATCGCTCGCGCTACCCGAGTCTCGACAATATGCTCGCCGGGCTTGAACTTACCCGAATAGATCGCCCGGCGAATGTGGGTAGCCACTTTCCCAGCCAGGGTCTCTGGTTCGATGGGTGCAAACAATGGCATGGCTTGTTCTCGAGAAATTTAAGTTTTAATCGATAATTGATTATCACTTATGGGCGCCATTGTCAAGCACCTTTTTTGGTAGTCCCCCAATTCGCTGATAAGGTCGTCGAATGCAATAGACACTGGGTTCGGAGCGTGAGAGGTTTGCGCCGACGGACCATGCCGAGCGTAGCCGCCTTGCGCTTCGGCTGAGATCAGTGTTCCAAGGCTCGCTTTACCCTCCGCTTACGGTCAGCAAGGAATACCTCGCCCTTACCCTCCCTCTTGGCTCACGAAAAGTGGCTTGCTTATCCGCTGATAAGACCTCCTTCAGGTCCGCAAGGGAAGCAGCCTCCAGGCTTCCATCCATTCCCCCAACCGCTCCTCCAGCCACGTCACCAAGCGCAACACCATCCTCCGCGCATGATACGCTACCCGCCCCGGCGTATTGAAAATCAGGAAGCGCAACCGCTTGGGCCGTGCCCTCAGCAACTCGGCCGGCAGCGCCAACCGCCTCAGGGCCGTCAGCATCCCGCTCTGCGGGACCAGCACGGCGACTCGCAGCCAGGCGGCGTTGGCCCCGAAGTACTTGCTGGGCAGCACCCCGCCCGCCAGCTCATTCTTCACCACATCGTGCACCGCTTCGATCGTCCCCGCCTTATCGCGGTGCCACTCGATCAGTCGCCCTGCCTTCCAGTCCCAAATATTGCTCAGCAGCGCAAAATGCCGGGTGGCAAGACCGCCCTCAAACAAACCGCTCAGCCGCTTGCGAATCCGAATCCCCATCCCGCCAGGCGGGACAAAGGTTCTGTCTGTTTGTGTTCCGACTTCTCCCCCGGTACAAACGGCACCTCGGCGCATTCCCGAATCTCCTCCGCGTGCGGCTCCCCATACGGCTCCCAGGCTTCCTCCGGCACTGCCAGGATCGCCGCGTGCAGCGCCTCGCTCATGCGCGCGCTGATCCCGCAGAGCGGGATGAATCCCTGGGGACCGTCCGTCCGCTTTTCGTCCCGCAGCCAGTTCACCAGCCCACTTTCGTGGCACGCTGAATCCCCTCGGTAGTAATACGTTTTCACCGTCCCGGGCAGCGCTGCGAACGCCGCCTTCGCCATCCCGCTCTGCGGGACTCCATCATCGCTGGCACATTCCCGTCCCGAAATTGATCCGCCAGCACCACGTCCATCTCTGCCCACACCGCCAGCATCGGCTGATAGCCCCGTTCCCCTTCGTAGGTCGGCAGCGCCTCCTGTTTCCGGATCTCGATGATCGTGGCATCCTGATCGACCGTGGCGATCCGCTGCTCCGCACAGCGTGATCCCAACTCCTGCACCAAGCTGCGCTTCACCCGCCCCAGACCCTGCAACGAGGCGCTCTCCTCGGGAATATAGGCGATCTCATCCGGCGCACGCCTCCGCTTGGCCTCCTCAATCTTTTGCTCGTCGTGAAATGGATAGAGAAATTCCAGCCCCGCCCGCAGCGAGGGAAAATCATGTCCCAGCAACTTGCTCAGCGCCGCGTCTTCCCGCAATCGCTCCAGGTCCTCCGGACACTCCCCTCCCACCGCGTTCACCACTACCAAACTTTCCACGTAGGTGGCTTCGTCATAGCCCCGCTCTCCCTGCTTGATATGCACATGTTCCCGGATCGCAACCGGCAGGCCCAGCGAGCGAAAGGCCCGCACCACCAGCGGCACTCCCCCCAGTGCCGTCAACTCTTCTGCTAACGGCTGGGGGTCAATCTCAAAAAGCATTGGCAATTCCGTGGGTGAACGTCTTCTGGGTTTCTCCATGTTGCGAGTGTAACGGCATTGCACACCTGAGGGGTGAATTTTCTTAGTCCCCGCAAAATCTTTCCGGACTTCTAACCCCCTCTCTGCCAACGCATTCAGCGCCTCCGACGCTACCTTCCCCACCGGACCCCGTCTCTTATCGGCGAATTGGGGGAATCACCGCTCTTCGAAACGACCTGAGAATCCTGCTTTCGTCAGTGCAAACGGCCCTGGGGGCAGGCGCCACTAGCTGCTCGGATAGAGGTGATAAAGCATCCAGTAAACCAGCACGCCCGTCACCGAGACGTAAAGCCAAAGGGGCAGGGTCCAGCGGGCGATTCGTTTGTGCTGCTGGAAGCGCCTCCGCGAAGCCCGATAAAGCGTGGTGAGTGCCAGCGGTACGATCACTACCGCAAGGACTGTATGCGAACCGAGCAGCACAAAATAGAAAGTTCGAACACTGCCCTGTCCGAGGAAGTGGGTTGTCCCGTGAAAGTAGTGATAAGTGAGGTAGCAGACCAAGAAGATCATTGAGGTCGCGAAGGCTGAAAGCATGCACGTCTTGTGAGCTCGGATGTTCCTTTCTCGAACGAAAAAGAACCCCAGGACCAAGAAGATGGCACTGGCGGCATTCAGGCTGGCGTCGATGGCGGGAAGGTAATGGATCATGCTACGGTCGGCTGCTTCTTGTCCGAGGCGTTATGGGGCTCGGACCCTTTGCGAAGTTGCTTCGTGGTGAAAGCATCACCTCTCTCGAAGACGCCAAGGACCGCGAAGAGGCTGAAAAAGCTCTCCTCCATTGGCTGAATTCGGCCATTGAGCAGTTGGAAGCAAAGCTCGCTCAGCAACAGGCAGGCCTTGCCTAAAGCGGAGTTTTGTCCACCATCATCAAGGCGAATACCAGAGGTAAGTATACGACTGAGGCAAGGACCAAGCGCCGGGCAAATGAATTCGACCGGTTAGCCGCCAAGCGCATGCCATAGTGCAAAAACCCAAATCCGAGCACCAAAGCTCCCACCAAATAGGCCTTCCCCACCTGCCCCAAGAAGACGGGCACTAAGCTCGCAGGCAACAATACGAATGAATACCCCAGAATCTGCCGCACCGTCGCCCGGCCTTCGCGGTCGTTCCTCGGAAGCATCTGGAGGCCAGCACGGGCGTAGTCTTCGCGGTACATCCAGGCAATCGCCAGCAGGTGCGGGAACTGCCAGAGGAAGAGAATGACGTATAGCGCCCAGGCATCAGGGCTCAGGCTGTTGCGCGCCGCCGCCCAGCCGATGAGCGGCGGCATGGCGCCAGGAAAGGCCCCCACAAGCGTGCAGAGCGGCGTTCTCTTTTTGAGTGGGGTATAGAACAGGAGATAGGCGCCAAGCGTCAGCAAAGCGAGCTCGCTGGTCAATGGGTTCGTGAACACCCACAACTCCCAGCCGCCGGACGCCGCAAGCGCGATGCCGAACCAGAACGCCTCGGGCGGAGCTAGTCTCCCGGCAGGCAGGGGGCGATTGGCGGTTCGGCGCATGCGCTTATCCGCGTGCCGCTCGATGTACTGGTTCAGCGTCCCGGTGCCGCCGGCCACAAGCAGGGTGCCCAGCAGCGTATGCAACAACCGCCGGAAATCCAGCGGGCCGCGCGAGGCGAGATAGAAACCCACTAGCGTACTTACCAGGACCAGGAAGTTCACTTCCGGCTTGGTAAGCGTCCAGTAATCCGCCAGGCGCGTCAGCCACTGCGGGGGCGCGTTGTTCCTCAGCGACACGGCGTTGACTCCCGGGTTGTCTGAACCGCGGTTCATATGGCCGCCCCGTGTGGGGCTGAAGCGATCTTCACCGCCTCGGTCGGAGCGGTGAGAAAGCGATGGGTCTGATAGGTCAGGTACAGGCTTGTCACCAGCAACAGCGCGCCCACGGCCACGTGCGCGGTGGTCATGTTCACCACCGGGGGCAGAGGTTTAGGTGCGTTCCGGTCAGCCATCTTCACGATGTAAGCGCCGATGCCGAGGGACAGTTGTAGCATCAGCAGGGCGGCCAGCAAAAGTGCGGGCCTCAGGAGGGCGGGCTCTTGCCAGAACTTCATCTCGATTCGTGTGACCACCCAGACCACCAGCATTGTGACCACGCAGGCGCCCACAACGTGGGGCTCAATGCCCATCCCGGAGTGGCGATACGCGGCCCCCAAAACCAACTGCACAAGCATGACGCCCGTCGTGCCCACGGTCAGATGCTGGAGCGAGGGAGTGGAAGCGTCTTCAAGTTTGGGTTCGTCCCATCGCCAGCCGGCTCGCGTGAAAAAGACCAGGCTCGCGGCGAGGCAGAAAAAGACTTGGGCCAGCGTGGCATGACTCGTCGAGATGGCCACGGGCAAATGAAATAGAACCGTGATGCCCCCCAGGGTGGCCTGGGCCAGCACGGCCAGCACGGCGGCCCCTCCAATCCATTTCACCCAACGCCTGGAATCCTTGATCCAGAGCGCAAGGACGAGAATTATCGTCAGGATTCCCACAGCTCCGGCGATCATGCGGTGGCCGTGCTCAAACTTGACCCCGCCCACCATGCGCGGCATTCGGAAACTGCCGAATGAAGTCGGCCAATCAGGCACGGACAAACCAGCGTCGTTACCGGTCACCAGCGCGCCCGCGATAATCAGTAAAAAGGTGCAGATTGCGATGAAGGTTGCGTATCGATGTAACCACGGACTGTATTGTTTCGCTGTCATAAGGGAATTTGATGAACCTCAAATCAAAAGTCCAAGCCCCAGACTTTAACTTACACCTAATGCGGCCTCGTCGCCAATAGCCTGAAGCTATCTGGGAACACCATAAACATCAAAAGTTTGACCATCACCAAAGCGGACATTGTATCCATCTTCATCTGGTGGTCAAGCGCCTTGGGTGCAAAGCAGTGGGAGGGACCAGGACCGCCCATCCTCTGAATTCGGGATCATGCGCGGCTTCCCTGACAAATTGTCCTTGGCTGCCATTTCCTCTTCCTGTGGCGAGCTTTAACCCCTTGTCTTTTCAACAACATTCCCGCCTATGAGGGCTAAGTACCTTTGTTTTCATACACATTCCAGCTTTGGCCCCAAGTTTTCCACAGCGGTCCTTTGTTTTCAATAACATTCCCGCGTCGGTTCGTCAAAAAAGAATTCTTTTCCAATCGCGACTCACTGTCAAAAGTTGGCGGTTGACAGAAGAAGCCTGCCAATAAATCATTTTCCACGACTGCGGGGGATGTTCGTCTCCAGGATGGGCAGAGGCGTTGAGGTGGCTCTGGATCTTGTGGGCGTTCCACACCGTAATCATACGCTACTACGCTAGCTCACAATCTGGATTTTGTCAAGCATTAATTAACGGGCCTGTAGCTCAGAAGGATGATATTGGCCTGTTCATCGGCGGGCAGGTGCAGGAAATCGTCAGGCACTAAGTCCTCCTTGTTCGTGTCGACGCAAAGTGTCGGCCATCCAACCGGGCATTGAACGAGCCTCCGCTTTCAATTGCTTGTGGATGCCAGTAACGCATGGCTACGAAAACGCGGGCCTGGAGAGAATCGCGCAACTCGCTTTCGAGCCTGCAGGCCTGAAGTTCCGTCAGTTCGCGGAGGGGAGACCTGCCGCCAATCTGGGCATAGTGTTTAACGATGGTCGCAGAAATCCTTCGCAAGACACGAAGAATTTCGGAGCAGTCAATAGGCGCGACAGGTTTTTTTACCTGCTGTGGAATCAATAGGTTAGCGATTTCTTTGAGCGACCAGAATTGCTCGGATAGCCCTGCTAAGTCTCCAGGATCAGAACCTTGCAGTCCGAACGCGGCGGAACATTCTCAGCCGTTCTGCGTATGATTAAACCAGAGGACATTGCGGAGGTTCGCCGATGGTTAAATTCTTCCTGTGGTGTATACTCTTGGTTCTTTGCTGGCCGCTGGCGTTGCTGGCCTTGGTTCTGTACCCGTTGATCTGGTTATTGCTTTTGCCCTTCCGCCTCGTCGGCATCGCGGTGGGAGGAGTCTTTGAGCTGCTTACCGCGATCATCACCTTGCCGGCGCGCGTCCTGCGTGGGCCACACCATGCCTGAGGCGTTCATGGCGCTCGCGCGACCTTCCCCATCCACAGCGCCGTCACCTCATGCTGCAACTCGCCCCCGGCTCGCGTCCCAGACCACTTTCATCCCGCGCTTCAGGGCGGCGTTTCCGATCCAGGAAGTGCGCGCCGCCTCAAAGCCCACGTGGATGCTGGCATTGGGAGTCTTGCGACTGCGCACGCAGTCGAGGAAGTTATTGACGTTGTCAATCGTGCCATCGCGCTCGGCGCGCACCAGGATTTCAGGGTCAGGAACAAGTGTGCCGGGCGCCGCCGCTCCACCTTCAGGATAAACCGCCATGTGGGCGCGGTCGATTTTCAGGGTGGCCTCGCTGCCCCGGAATTCGATCCCTCCATCATCCACGCTGCTGTTGATGGCGCCGGTGAAGGTAACCATGAACTTCCCAGGATACTCGTAAGCCGCCGTAAGGGTATCCGGCGCCTGCCAGGGCATACAGTAGACCTCTCCCGTGGTGGTGGCCGTCATGGGCGCGGGCTGGCCCATATACCATTGAATAACGTCAATCCAGTGCGTGAGAAGATCCGTTAATATCCCCCCTCCGAAATCCCAGAACCAGCGCCACCAGTAGAATTTCTCCAGCGTAAACGGCTGGTCCGGCGCGTCGCCCAGGAAGCGCTTCCAGTCGAGTTGCGACTGGTCCACCGGGGGCAGCTCTCTGTAAAACAGCGTGTAGTCCTGGTACCAGTAGGTATGAATGAAAGTGATTCTGCCCAGCTTGCCGGAATCGATGATCTGCTTGCCCATGATCCAGTGCGGCCAACTCCTCTGCTGCATGCCCGTCTGGACAATGCGCTTGCTTTCCTCGACGGCTCGCACCATCTCCACGCCTTCTTCAATGGAGTGCATGATGGGCTTCTCGAGGTAGGCGTCCTTGCCGGCGTGCAGCGCATCAATGAGCATCTGCTTATGCCAGTGGTCGGGGCTGCCGATGATGACAGCATCAATATCCTTGCGGTCGAGCAACTCGTGGTAATCGAGGTAGGATTTGGCATCCGGGCCGGCAATCTTCAATGCCTCATCGCGTCGCGGTCCGTATACGTCGCAGACGGCCACCAACGCAACGGCGGGGTTATCTTTGAAGAGCTTCATCAGGTACTGGCAGCGCTCACCGGTGCCCATGGCGCCGACACGGATTTTGTCATTCGCGCCCAGCACGCGCGCCGGCGCCAGACCCCCGAGCACGGCCGCCGTGGCGCCGGCCAAGGCTGTCTCCTTCAAGAAATCTCTTCGAGTAATTCCGGCTTCTTCTCTCATGTGTTAGCTCCTCTCGTCGGACGAGAAATCAGGATTCGGGATTCAGGAGTCAGGAGTCAGAAGTCAGGAGTCAGAAGCCAGGTAGAAGAAATCCCAATTCTGAGATTCGAGACAGCCCCACCCGCTTGCCTTACCTTCTAGACTGACTTCTCCCCACTGACTACGGACCACTCACTACGGACAACTGACCAGTTTCCAGTTTCCAGTTTCCAGTTTCCAGTTTCCGATTTCCTCAGGCCCCGAAGGAAAGGCCAAGCTCCCGGGCGACCCCCTGAATATAGCGTCGTCCCTCATCGTACTCCTCGGCGGTTTTCAAGTGCTCGAGCATCAAGGGAGCGTCAACCGGAAGCCTTGAGAGTTCGGTTAGATAGGTCTTGTAATCAATCTGGCCTCGGCCGGGAATCACTTCGCGCAGGCACACCTGCACGTAGTCCTCCCAATTCAGGTCTTTGGCGTGACAGGAGGCAATCCACGGCCCCAACTTCCAGAAGCATTCGCGGATGACGGCGCCGTTGTGGTACATGCGCTGGGGGCTGTTCATCACATTGCACACGTCAAGATAAACCGCGAACGCCTTGCGGTCCACCCCCTTGATCAGCTTCAGGTATTCGTCCGGTCCGCTGGGGAAGTTGAACGGCATCATTTCGATGGAGAACTTGGTGCGCGTCGGCTTCACCGCATCAATCAGCCTGCGGCAGTTCTCCACCGTGGCGTCAATGAATTCCTGGCTGAGGTTTTTGGGGTTGGGGCCGTACCAAATCTTGGGGTCGTAGGAGCCCGCAATGTCCACGCAACAACGCGTGCCCAGCTCCTCAGCTAACGCCAACCGCTCCTGCACGTAATCCATGTTCTTGCGCCGCTTTTCAGGATCGGGGTCGAGCATGTTGACCCAGGCGCCCACTTCCGCAAGGGCCACGTCCTGGGCCGCGAATTCCTTGATAATGGCTTTGATCTTTTCCTTCTCCTTCAATTCCACCTTGGGAGCGTAAGCGGCGCGATATCCCAGCCGGCGGTGCTCTCGAGCTAGTTCGCCAGGCTCTTCCGAATTGAGAAAGATAGGGCCGCCCAGCCTCATCGGCCGGCCAGAAGCTGTCGCGCCACCCCCCAGGAACGCAGGCATGGCCGCCGTGGTAGCAGCCACGGCACCGGTCCGGGCTAGAAATGCACGCCTTGAAAGTTGATTCTGCATCATGACTTCCTCCATACTTGGCAAGGTGTGTCAGCCCTCTGTCATTCCGAGCGCAGCGAGGAATCTCGTTCTGATCCTTTCTTCCACCTACGAGGCCGCCTTGAGCGCCGATCCGCCTCAGCGCAGAGCCAGATTCCTCGCTGCGCTCGGAATGACATCCTCCCCTCCGCTCGGCCAGTTCATTGTGACCAGCGGGTGGGTTTGCGGTCCCAGCGGTGAGGCCGCAACTTCGCGAAAAGGTCGCCCGGGAGAGGCCCCGCGTTGCAGGCGGCGACATTTGCCTCCACATGCTTGACCCGGCGCATGCCGGGAATGATGGTGCTGACCGTGGGATTGTTGAGGATGAAGCGCAGAGCCATCTCCGGCATGCTCATGCCGCTGGGAATAAGGGGCCGGAGCGCCTCGGCGCGTGCCACGCTGGCCTTGAGGTTCTCCGCCACGAAGTAGCTGTTGCGCCAATCGCCTGCCGGCCATTTACTCTCCAGCGTGAGGGCCCCCGTGAGCGTTCCTTCGTCAAAAGGGACGCGGGCGATCACCGCAACGTCCTTCGCGGCACAGGCTGGGAAAAGCTGGTCCTCGGGGTCCTGGTCGAAGATATTATAAATGACCTGCACGCTGTCAACGAGACCAGACTCGACCGCCCGCACGCCGTTCCACGGTTCCCAGCGGTTGATGCTGATGCCCAAGGCATGAATCAGCCCTTGGCGGCGCAGATCATCTACCTTCTTCACCCAACGGTCGTCATCCAACCAGGCATCCTCCCACACGTGAAACTGCACCAGGTCGAAGCTATTCAGGCCCGCGTTCCCGAGGCTTCGATGGATGTATTCCTCGATGTGATCGGGCGGAAAGCAATCGTCCAAAGTGTATCCACGCCGGCTCGGCCACCTGAAATTCTTGGGGGGAACTTTGGTGGCTGTATAGAGCTTCTTGCCCGGGTAGTTGGAAACCAGCCATCCCAACAACGCCTCGCTGTGGCCCTCCCCATAGGCCCAAGCCGTATCAAAGAAGTTACAGCCCAGCTCAACGGAGCGTTGCAGAGCTTGCTTGGATTCATCATCGTTGGAGCCTGTCCAGCCTGCCATTCCCCACATGCCATAGCCGAATTCGCTCACCATCCAGCCGACACGCCCGAACTTTCTGTAGTTCATCGTTATCCCCCCTTGAGTCTTGTAGGGCCTTGCCTGGGCCCTACAAGCCTGTCATCCTGAGCGCAGCGAAGGATCTCGGCAGTTAGCCCGCCGGATTGGCCGCTTGCCCATGGAACGAAACTGCAAGGATGCTTCGCTGCGCTCAGCATGACAGACTGGCAAAATTCAAAACCGCCGCAGGCTGCTAGCCGCGAATGCCGAGGTTCTGCATCAAGCGGTTGGTCTCCCGATATGCATCCGTGACCCATTCAACGATCTTCTCCGGCTGGGGCGAATACTCCAGCTCAATGCTGATCGTGCCATCAAAGCCCAGGTTCTTCAGTTGCTGGAGGTAGGGGGTGAAGTTCACAGTCCCCCGTCCCGGGGGCAAATCGCCGTGGACCTTGCCGTCGCAGTCGGAGAAGTGCACATGAGCAATGCGCCCTTTGAGGTTTGGAATGGACTCTGGGGGCGTGTTCGCGAGGGCCAGATGCGAGATGTCGAGGTTGGCGCGCACGGCGGGATGGTCCACATCCTTCAGGAACTGATCCATCTTATCCAAGGTGTTAACAATGGAAAGCTTGAAGGGCTCGAGTTCGATCGCGACCTCCACACCCAGTGTCGCCGCGTATTCACCCAGCGCCCTGACGTTGTCGACGGCGAACTGCCATTGGGCCTTGGGCGGAATGACCTCCTGCTGCCAGATGTACTCGCCCACCACCAGCAACAGGTTCTTGGCCTCGAGTTCATAGACGAAGTCCAGGTAGGCTTCGCAGCGGGTAACGTGGAACCGCTGCACCGAGGGGTTGAAGTCCGCGATGCCCAGCGCACAACAGCAAACCGAGATAACGGGCAAGCCGGCTTCCCGGCAGGTGTCCTTGATCAACCGCCGCTCCTTGATGTCAATGTCCAAGGGGTCGGCGGAGATATCAATGGTATCGAATCCGATCTCTTTGGTCTTGCGGATGCCTTCGGCGGTGGTGACGGAGGTCCCCAGCCAAGCCGAATTGATGAGTCCGAGTTTCATGATGCCTCCTGAACCAAGGTTCCAGGTGTCGGGTGTCAGGTGTCAGGGCCTTAGGACCAACAATTGACATTTGAGACCTGACAGCCGGCACCTACGACCTCCTCACGCCGTTTTCATGGAACTGTGACAGAACCACTCGACTGCTCTTTCAGAATCTCTTCAATCCTCACAGGCCGGTGTTCTGCGATTGATTTATAGCAAGCCTCGACCAGGGCCATGGTTTTGAGGTTATCGCGGCCGCTGATCGCAGGCTCAGTGCCCTTGGCAAGCGCATCCAGCAACTGGCCCATGGTGCCTTCAAAAGCGTCCGGAAACCACGCTTCTTTCCAGCGCGGCGAAAACCAGCATCCGGGCTCTTGCCGGGTGGTGAAATCGATGGTGCTGGGGGTGAGGTTCGGATAGGCAGGCCAGCCAATGGTCCCCCGCGCCATCCCTTCCGTACCCTCCACCCTCCATTTGATGTACAGGTCCGGCGGCGCACCTTCCCGCGCCGGCCCAGCCCACACATCGTCCCAGGCGGTGGCGCGGAAGCCGCCCGGATACTCGAGAATGTAAAGCACCACGCCATCCACGTGCTCCGAGGGAGTCCGGGGATCTTTTCGCGCGCTGACGTAAACGCTATCAGGCTCACCAAACAGGTAGCGGAAGCTGTCGAGGTGGTGGATGCTCATGTTCAGCAAGGTCAGGTGAGTGTAAGCGAGCTGCCATGGCTTCCAGTGTGGTATGGCGCGCATTTCGATAGTGGCCAGGACCGGTTCGCCCAGATAACCACGCTTCAGGAGGGTCTTGAGGGCGCGCATGGAATGGTCGTAGCGCATGTTCTGATTGACGGCCAGCGTGATGCCCGCCTGCTCCGAGAGGTGCACAATCTCCCTGGAATCGGCATAGTTCATGGCCAGCGGCTTCTGCGCCAGAATGCCTTTGAGGTGGCTCGAGTGTTTCACGGCCTCGCGCACGATCATCAACCGCTTGTCCGGCGGCACGGCGATGTCTACGACTTCGATCGAGGGGTCAGCCAACAATTCCTGGTACGTGCTGTACACCTTGGGTATCCCACGTGCCTGTGCCACTTGCTCGGACTCCTCCCGAGACGCGGAGGTGATGGCAACGACCTTGTAACCGGCGTGGCCATAGGCCACCAAGTGGCATTCACTCATTATGAACCCCGCGCCAATGGCCCCAATCCGGTAATCCTTCCGCTTCGGCGCCGGAGCGACATGCTCGAGATCAAGGTTGATGGTCATTATTGCTCCAATCTCCGCAATCAGAGCAGGTGCCAGGTGTCGGGTGTCAGGTGTCAGGGAAATCGGGGGGAGTCGGGAATCGGGAGTAGGGAGTCGGGGTTTTTCCCTATTCCCTGTTCCCTACTCCCTATTCCCTATTCCCCACTCCCGGTTCGCTCCGCTCGGCCCCTGGCACCTGAAACCTGGCACCTGAAACCTGTGTGCGGCGGCAAGTATATCGCCGCAGGTGAATAAGCCGCAAGCTGAACCGTGATTCGGTACTGGTGTCATTTGCGAGACATGGGCGCTCGAAGCCGCAGTCATTCCCGCGAAAGCGGGAATCCACTCCGCAAACCTTCGGAAATGCGCTGTCGACGGACTGGATTCCTCCCGCCATGGCGGGACGGGAATGACCGGCGTTTCGAAAGGGATCCCATCCCAAATGACACCACCACCCGTGATTCACGGTAGACAAGAGAATTCCCCTGCGAATTGTGTCACGGCCCAAACAACGAGCTTGACCCGGCCCGCCTGCGGCGGTACATTCACCCCCTCGGGTCGTACCGTTACGCATACCGCGGCGCGCTTCTTCCTGCCGCGAAAATCGCGACTCCGTTCTCGAGAGGGAGGCAGTTTCACATGGCAACAATTCACAGCCGTCAAACTCGACGGGAGATGTTATCCGGCATGTCAAAGCTTGCCGGCGCCATGCTCCTCAGCCGGCGATTGCTCCCGGGGAGCAATGAAGCAAGCGCGGCCCACTACGCTCCCAAGCTCTCGGTCGAGATTTACATTTGGATCCAGCATCTCGCATCCGAGAAAAAGACTTTGGCCGAAGGTGTGGATGAAGTTCTGGCCAGCTTTCATGGGGCGGGGTACCGTCGGGTGGAGCTGAATCAGGACTTCTTCAAGCCGGAATTGCGCGAAAGAACCCTCGCCCTGTTGGCCAAGTATAACCTGGTTCCGGAGACGATCTATGCAGGCACAACCATGCACGAGGCCGCAGCCGCCGAGAAATCCGTCAAGGAGGTGGTGGAGTTGGCGCGGCTGCTTAAACCGCATGGGACGCGCGTGATCGTCACCAACCCGAGTCCTAAACCAGGCCAAGCCCGAAAGACCGATGAAGAGCTTGACACCCAGGCTAAATACGTTGACCAGTTGGGCGCTGAGCTGCACCAACAGGGAATGAAGCTGGCGCTTCACCATCACACCCCCGAGCTGGTTGATAACGCGCGCGAATGGCGCCACCTCTTGCAGCACACCAACCCCAGCCGGGTTTATTGCTGTGTCGACGTGCATTGGGCCTATCGCGGCGGCCAGGAAGTGATGACGTTCCTTCGCGAAACCGGCCACCGGCTTGTGGAACTGCACCTGCGCAATTCCAAACAGGGTGTTTGGATGGAGGATTTTGGCCCAGGCGACATTGATTATCAGAAGGTCGCCGATTACCTGCGCGGAATTGGTTTCAAGGGATATCTGGTAGTCGAACTGGCTTACGAGAAGGACACCCAAATCACTCGCTCTCTCGACGAAGACCTCCGCTTGAGCCGCCAGTACGCTGAAAAAGTCTTCGGTCTTCCGGCATCCGCTTGAAGGGCTGAGTGAGTCATTTGCGTACTCCGTGCCTTCCTGCGCACGGTGTCATTCCGAGCGTAGCGAGGAATCTCGCTCTGAGTCCTTCCTCCACAAACCAGAGCGAGATTTCTCGCGGAGTTTACCCTGAGCGAACTGCGGAGATTCTTCGCTTCGCTCAGAATGACAGGCGAAGGGCTCGGAATGACACCCCGGGCTTTTGTGGGCACGGACTGTGAACCGCCGATGGAATCGAAGCTAAGCAAATCCGAGCTGATCAGCATCGTCATCCCCCTCCTCAACGAGTCCGAGAGCCTGGAGGAACTGGGGAACGCCTTGCTCACCGTGGCTGCGACGCAGGGGCTTTACCTCGAGGTGATTTTCGTGGACGACGGCAGCTGGGATGGCTCGTGGGATAAGATTCGCCGGCTCGCCACTGCCGACCCGCGTATTCGCGGCATTCGCTTCCGGCGCAACTTTGGCAAGGCCGCCGCACTTGCTGCGGGGTTCGATGCCGCGCTGGGGCAGGTGGTGCTCCAGATGGATGCAGATCTTCAGGACGACCCCGCTGAAATTCCAAAATTCCTGGCCAAGCTGGAGGAAGGATTTGACGTCGTTAATGGCTGGAAGCGGGTCAGGAAAGACCCCTGGCACAAGGTCTGGCCCAGCCGCGTGTTCAACTGGCTCGTCAGTCGCCTGACGGGCCTTAAGCTGCGCGACCACAATTGCGGGCTCAAGTGCTTTCGCGCCGAGGTGGTCAAGGAGCTGCCTCTCTACGGAGAGTTGCACCGCTTTATCCCCGTGATGGCCCACGCCCGCGGATACCGCGTCGCGGAGCTGTCCGTCGAGCATCATCCCAGGCGCTACGGACAATCGAAGTACAGATTCCATCGTTTTGTTAAGGGTTTCCTGGATCTCCTTACCGTCGTTTTCCTGACGGTCTTCGGCGAGCGTCCGCTTCATCTGCTGGGCGGGATCGGTCTTCCCGCCTTCCTGCTCGGAGCGGCCGGGCTCTCCTACCTTGCAGTGTGCTGGGTGCTGGCGCGCTTTAGAGTGCATGGCTTTGGGCCCATTGGGACCCGGCCTCTGCTGACCTATTCTCTCGCCTGCCTCATCATGGGGTTTCAAATGCTCGCCATCGGATTTCTCGGCGAACTGGTTGCTTCTCAGAACATCCGGAATGAGCACAAGTACAGCATTGCAGAACTTACTCCACCCCCTCGAGAAAACGCGACATGAACGATCCGACACAACTCAACGCGCCAGACGACCCTTTTGCCGAGAGGAGGCGCCTGGACTTCATACTGATTGCTGTGACCGCAGGGGCTGTGCTCGGCTTGATTTTCCTGGCACGCGCCGAACGGAACCTGCAAGGTGTGATCCTTCCCATGCACAGCGTCAACGATCGCTCGCGATGGGCGACGGTCTACAGCCTCGCGGAACGAGGGACCTACAACATCGATGAGACACCCTGGCCTAGTACGATTGACCGGGTCCAGCTCAATGGCCACTACTATTCCTCCAAGCCTCCCCTGCTGCCGACTTTGCTCGCCGGCGAGTACCTGCTCCTGAAGAAACTGAGCTTCGGCCGGCTGAGTTTTCGCCATAGCCCGGAAAGCGTCATCCGCATTATCGTCGCCACCATAAATCTGCCGCCGCTGATCTTCTTTCTGGTTCTCTTCTCGCGCCTCCTCGACCGGCTCGCCCCTGATCCCTGGATTCGGGCCTACACCATGGCGGCAGCGGGGCTGGGAACATTCTTGACGGGTTTCAGCATCACGCTGAACAACCACACCATCGCAGCCTTCAGCTCGTTCTTTGCGCTCTATCCTGCTTTCCTGATCTGGTGCCAGGGGCAGCGCGGGTGGCGGCTCTTTGCCCTGGCAGGGTTCTTTGCAGGATTTGCCGCTGTGAACGAATTCCCGGCCACTGCCTTCCTGGTGGCGCTGGGCGCCGGGCTGGCCTGGAAGGCGCGGCGGCAGACTTTGACCTGGTTTCTCCCCCTTGCGTTGGTCCCCATCGCCGGGCATTTCTCGACGAACTACTTGGTCACCGGAGACCTTCGACCCGCTTACGCGGACAAGTCAGCCTACGTATATCCCGGCTCCTATTGGTTGATTGATCCGGCATCCGGCCGGCTGGTGGGCAGCGAGGTCGATCCCGCAAGCGGAAAGCCGACGGGGCAAATCGGCAAGGGAATCGACAACATGTATGAACCCTGGCCCGTGTACCTGTTCCACATGCTGGTCGGACATCACGGGATTCTCTCACTCTCGCCGATTTTCATCTTCACCCTGATGGGGGTCTGGAGTTCCCTCCGGTCCCGAGGAAGCCCACTACACGCCTTCGCGGCGCTTGCTGCCTTCCTCACCTTGTTGTTGCTCGTCTTCTATACTTTCTTCGCCGGTAATCGGAACTACGGCGGGATGTGCTGCGGCCTGCGTTGGTTTTTCTGGTTGATCCCTTTATGGCTGCTGCTGCTGCCGGAGGGGCTGCGGGGAAAAACCGCTCACCGCTGGTTCCGCGGCATGGCCCTGGCCTTTTTGCTCATATCCGCCATTTCGGTCTTCTACTGCGCCCGTAATCCCTGGTCACGGCCCTGGCTCCAGCAATACGTCTATTACAAGCAATGGATCAAATATTAAAACGGAGGACTACCGTGGAAAATCCAGATCACCACGACAAGAGTCGGAGGGAGTTTCTAAAGTCTGCTGTCTTGAGCAGTGTGGGATTGGCTACAGGCCGGAGCAGTGCTCTTTCAGCTCCAATGAATGCCGCGAAAAAACCTCTCACCCTTGTGAAGCAGGGAAAATCCACCTACTCCATTTGCGTTTCGGAAACAGCCTCGCCGTCGGAGATGCACGGCGCGGAAGAGCTACAGAAATTCCTCCAGGAAATGTCGGGCGCTCGCCTGCCGATTGTCACCGAGGCAGAAAAACCGCAAGGCGATTTGGTACTTGTCGGAAACAGCAACCTGATTCAGAAGCTTGGATTGAGGATCCCGTTCGAGACACTCGGCTCTGAGGGCTTTGTATTGAGAACGCAAGGGAACCACGTCGTGATTGTGGGAGGCCGGCAGCGTGGGACCATGTACGGCGTCTACACGTTCTTGGAAAAGCTGGGATGCCGGTGGTTTACGCGCGATTTGAGCGTCATTCCCAAGATGTCGTCTCTTACCCTCGAGCCTCTCGATGAAATGCACAAGCCTGCATTCGAGTATCGCGAGTCATCCTTCAGGGAAGCTTTTGATAAGGACTGGGCTGCCCGCAACAAGATGAATGGGTCCTCTTTAAACCTCGACGAGTCAACCGGCGGCAAGGTCGGCTACTATCCGTTCGTTCACACCTCTTACCTGATACTCCCCCCGGACAAATACTTTAAGGATCATCCCGAATACTACGCCTTGGTGGACGGCAAACGGAGAAGCGAGGGCGCACAGCTCTGTCTAACGAATCCTGATGTACTGCGGCTGGCGATTGAGACCGTCCTGGAATGGGTCGAGCAGCATCCCGAGGCGAGCATTTACTCCGTTTCGCAAAATGACTGTGAGGGATGGTGCGAGTGCGACAATTGCCGGCGCGTCGAGCAGGAAGAAGGCGGGGCTCACTCGGGCCCCGTCCTGCGCTTCGTCAACGCCGTCGCCGCGGAAGTGGCGAAGGAGCATCCCGAAAAGCTGATCGATACATTGGCCTACTGGTACACGGAAGCTCCTCCGCTGAAAGTCCGTCCGCTCCCCAACGTTCGCATCCGCCTCTGCCCCATCGGGGCCTGCGAGGCGCACGCGTACGAAAATTGCCAAGACGATGCGTATTTCCTGGAGCACCTCCGAGGGTGGTCTAGGATCACGAACCAGCTCTACATATGGCACTATGTGACGAATTTCGCACACTACCTGCTTCCCTTTCCGGACTTCGATGAACTTGCAGCGGACATTCCCATGTACCGGAAACACGGAGTTGTAGGCATATTTCTCGAGGGCGACTATGCCGAAGGTGGTGGTGGAGAAAATGCCGAACTGCGGTGCTACGTGATGGCGCGTTTGCTGTGGAATTCGAGCGTTGATGTGAACGGAATCATCCGTGAGTTCATGACTGCGTACTATGGCAAGGCGGCGCGCCCCATGCGGGCCTACTTCGACTTGCTTCACCGGCAGGTGAGGCTGGCGCCCCAGGGAAAAGGGCATCACATGTGGATTTACACGAACCCTGGGGCACCCTACCTGTCGGAGGACTTTCTTGCACAGTCCATGAAGTTTTTCCATGAAGCCGAAACAGCCGCCGATGATGATGCTACGAGGACGAGGGTACGCAAGGCGCGACTCTCCATCGATTACGTGAGACTGATGCACGCGAAAGCCTTCGAGGTCCGAGATGGATCGTACGCACCCGCCCGCCTCGAGCAGTTGAAAGAGAGCTTCCAGAGTTTCATGAATGACGTCCGCTCATTCGGCATCACCGAACTTCACGAAGGGACCACGCTGGCCGAAGACGAAGAAGAATTCAGCAAGTCCATAAGGCCCTATCGTGTGGCGGCATTAGAGAATGCGGCGTTGCGAGTTGTCGTTGCGCCGGAGTTGAGCGGCCGGGTCATCCAAATGATCGATAAGAGAACCGGCAAGGACGTGTTGCGTCATTCCGATCCCGGCGAGCGGCCGTATCCGGACGTCGGAGGCTTAAGCCTGTTTGTATACTCCGACTATCTCGCCGCCAAGCTCTACGAAGCGAAATGGGAATTGGAACCACAAACCCAGCCAACCGAGCTGCTGCTCACCGGCACTTTTGCCAATGGGCTGAAGGCGAGGCGCGCGATTCGACTTCGGAAAGATGAGCCGGTCGTGCAGACTGAAACCACTTTGGAGAATGGCGGCGCTTCCGCCCTCGATGTGGTGCTCCAGTCGCGATGTGTAGTTGACCCAAAAAGCATGGACCGGGTCGTCCTCTCCTTCCGCCAGCAGGATGGAAAAACCCTCGAGCAAAGACTGCTCCAGCCAGGGCAAGAGCCCAGGGGTTCCAAAGTCTATGACGGCGCGCAGCAGCCCGATGGAGAGTGGAGGCTCTCGGAGGCGGGAACGGGTCTGGTTTTGGTCAATCGTTTCCCCAAGGATCAGGTCTCGCGCTGCTTCGCACATTGGACCGGTAAGGCAGAAAACGCGGTGACCCTGGGGCTCTGGTCGGCTAAGCGCGCTCTCGCGCCCGGTGAGACTTTGAAGCTCGCGGCTGATTACGGAATCCACGGCTTGCGACCGTACACGTCGTTACCGAAGACGCCATCAGCCCTTACATCCGGGAGGAAGTCCTGAAACAAGCAATTGCGCTATGAAAGACCACGGCGCTAGCAACTGCCCGAGGTAAGCCGACACTACCTAAAACGTTCTCCCGGGCGATAGGTCCTGCGCGCCTGGCGCTTCCGGTCGGCGCTCCAAGCGAAGCGAGGCCGCTCGACGGTGACAGAGAGTGGGAACTCCTGGCAGCGCCGGCGGATCACCTCATGCTCGGCCGCCGTCAGGCCTAACCCTTCCGCGACGATCTCATCGATCTCTTCCAGGATTCGAAGCACGCGGCTTTGAATCCTCTCCTGGTCAGCAGCAAAGTCACGGATCTTTTGGGCCAGGACGCGGCGAACGTTCGAGTCGGAGGGAACGGGCGCGTTCTCGACATCGTGGGCAGTGAACTCGTCCTTGTCGCTTGCTAGCAAGGCAGTGCGCGTGAGGAGAAGGGTATCGGCGGAATCGCACCAGATTTCGCCCCCGTCGACGGCAACCTTGTTCCCCTGAGGTTGGACCGCCGCCAAGTCCTCCCGGTCGACAACCTCCAGACCTCGCGCCTGCACGCCAAGAAATCCGGCCTTGGTGAAGAGCGCAATGTCGGCAACCCAATCGGCGTATGCGTCCAGCAGGTTTCGCGCCACGTGCCCTGACAGATCGGATGCCTCGACCGCCAAATTGTGAAGCGCTC
Organism: Terriglobia bacterium; assembly: GCA_050008675.1. Classification (GTDB taxonomy): domain Bacteria; phylum Acidobacteriota; class Terriglobia; order UBA7540; family UBA7540; genus CAVROP01. The sequence continues at coordinate 20,761 of JBEKME010000009.1, read as the reverse complement.
CTGCGCTGCGGGGAGCCAGCTCTGGCATGCGCAGCGCTTTGAGCGCGCGCGGAAACCAATGCGCTCGCCGCCTGAGGAGGATGGCCGATCTGAGGGTAAGGAAGGCATAGTATCGCGATACCCGAGAATTGATGATGGCGGCGAGACAGTGGGCGCTGAACTTCTTCGGTACCACCGCGATGACACTATTGTTGGCAACTACCTCGAGAGGGTCGGCTACGGCGGCTACCAGAGTGACGTACACCTCAGGAACGAGGCAGCATAACCTGTCGCTGGGTGAGCCGGCGGCCAGCATGTGGGGCGTGTCATAATCGAACCGCCCAAGGCCCGTCGTGTCCGACTTTCCAACATTGGCGCGGTAAAAGTCAAGCTCGCCCCAGATGGAAGGATCCTCTGCCGAATCGAGCTTGGCAAGATTGGCAAGCTCGTCCGTGCCCATGGCCACTTGGAATGCCGCAACGTGCTGCCCCTTAACAAAAGGGACTTCTCCCGGCTTCGCTTCTCCGGCCTTGGAAGGCCGCAAGAACTCGGGGCTGTTACCCGCCTTGACCCCATAGGAACATTGAGCGAAGCCATCCCCCAAACTCGGACATAGGTTCAGCTTCTGCAGGAGAGGTAAGTCCTCTTCAGCGACGTCCAAGCACCAATCGCCGAACGGACTAAGGGCCGCCCAATCCTGGAACGGCACCAGTGACGACGTAGCCATGAGAAGCGCGTCGTCTTCCGCATAACACTTGAGTTCGGCGAGGCTGCTAATTCCCCGCACGAGCCGGACCTTGTGGTCGGGTGGGCACTTGCCCTTCTGCAAAAAAATCAGCATGGGCACGATGTCGGCGCCGGGGAAGGCTTGCTTGGCACACCATTCGAGCGAAACAAGTTCAGAGACTGTGTGGTCCTTGAGAAAGTTTCTCAAGTAAGCAGCCATCTGAGCGTTAGCGATGGCCAGCGGAGCGACCATACCAACCTTTCCGCCCTCTTTGCTCATGTATCTGGTGGCCGCGTAAAGAAAATAGACGGCAAGGTCGGTGTTTTTCACGGCCAGCGTGGGAAAGATCTCGTTCAGCACCTCGCGGTCCTGTTCGGGCAGCCTCTCGTTACGTACGAAGGGCGGATTTCCCACTACATAGTCGAACGCCGGAAGCGTCCCGGCCCCCGCATCGGCGGCGCCTTCATCGCTTGCCTGCCCGATTTCCGACGGTTCGGGAATCGCCTGGGTTAGCGAGTTCTGGACGGCGACATCCATCGGCGCGATTTCATATACCGGGTTGGAGCGCTTCGCCTGGAGATAGGTCTCAAGAAGTGCGAACAGGAGGCTGAGATGGGAAAGGAAAACCGAGAAGGGATTGATGTCCTGGCCGCGAAGACAGCGGCGAACCAACTCGATCTTGTTTTCGGGAGAAAGGTGTGCGCCGGCTTTCAGCAACGCCAGCATAGCGCGGACGCCAAAGGTAAACGACCCGCAAGCCGGGTCGAGGATGCGCTTCTCCATCAAGCCGGGGTCCGAGGCAATCCCTGTCCGCGCGAGGATGTAATCCACCACTTCAACCGGCGTATAGTACTCGCCCAGTCTCCGGCGCTCGACGCGGGGCCGGAAATACTGGTAGATCGAGCCCAGCACATCGCGATTGATATCGCGAAAGTTGAAAGCGTTGAGACGGAAGAGAATCCGTTCCAGAATGTCGTGGAGTTTGGTGTTTCCCCTGCCGAACCAGTCAAAGACCGTCGGCTCAAACAGGCTGACGTAGACGTGGGCGACGTCTTTGAAGGCGACGTCCAGGAGATCCTGGTAGTGGCCTTTGATATTCTCGACGAAGTTGCGCCAGACGGCGATGCCGGAATTGGAGATCTTGCGCGTGGTCAGCCCCACATCCTCGCAGATGCGCACGAAGAAGAGCCGGCTAAGCGCGACGTAGGCCGTGTTGGTGCAGAAAATATCCTCAAAATGTTCTTCTTCCTGGGTTCCCGCGTAGGTCTGGTCGTGCTTGAAGCGCTCGTAATCATTCTCGTATTCGAAGAGTTGCAGGGCAAGGCGATGGCGGGCTCGCAAGGTACGCTTCTTGTAAAGGAGCTTCTGGCGCGTTTTGATTGCCCCTGAACCGATATCTTCAAGCCTCTGGTCGATCTGGGCGATTTCCTGGCTGGTCCCTTGGTACTCCGCCTGAAGCTCGCGAAAGTAAAAGCGGCAGTACTCCTTGAGTTTCCCGATAGCGCCTTCGAAAACCGACTGCAAATGGGGAAGCGTTTCCAGCGTGATGGGGATGTGGCCGCTCTTGAGCTCGCCGGCGCGGAAAGCCTCAAATTGCCTTCGTTCCAGCGACGCGGCATAACTTACGGCGAACAGACGCTCGCGGAAGCTTGTGTCCGTAAGAGGGAACTCCGCGCCGGTGCGCGGATCGAGCAAGTGACCCGCTTCGATTTGAAGCGCCTCCAGAATCTGACCCTCCAGATCACAGACAAGGAACGTGCGCGGGGCACAAAGCACTACGTAGAAAGTGTCCGGCGAGATGTAACCGTGACCGAGAATCTGCTCGTTCCAGATTCGCTCGCGCTTCACCTGTTCGCGGATTTCGCCGTCCTCGAACTTGACCTCGACGACGGCCCACTGGGAATCATCCTCTTGGGAATACAGCCGGATGTCAGGGATGCCGTGCGCGCCGGACTTGTTGATGACCCTGTGCTTCGCCGGGTAGCCGAGAAGCGCTCCGAAGACGTGGGTAGCAAGCGGCGTGTAGAGTCCTACTTCGCTGGCAACCGACCCGATTTCGTCGAGGTATCTCTTGAGCGACATGGCTAAGTGAAGCTGATCTTGACGTCCTCGCGGTCCGCTTCGGCCACTTGGAAGAGAGCATGGGGCTGGAGGCCCATAAACCCGGCGATGAGATTTGCGGGGACCTGGGCGATGCGGATGTTGAAAGCGTTCACATCCTCGTTGTAAGAGCTACGTTGCGCTGCAATCTTGGTTTCCAGTTCCGTGATGCGGCCCTGGAGCTGCATGAAGTTGGTGTTGGCTTTCAAGTCGGGGTATTTCTCAGCCACCGCAAACAAAGTCTTGAGCGCCCCGCTCACCATGTTATCCGCCTGAGCCTTTTCCGCCGGCGTGGTGGCGCGCATAAAGGCCGTGCGGGCCTCGGTGACGGCTAGCAAGGTTTTCTGCTCGTACTGCATGTAACCCTTGCAGGTCTCGATCAATTTGGGAAGCTCGTCGTGGCGCTGCTTGAGCAAGACATCGATATTGGAGAATGAGCGGTCGATATTGTTCTTAAATGTCACGAGGCTGTTGTAAAGGCCCACAAAATACATGATGATGGCGATGACGATGATTGCCAGCACCGCCAGCACCACGAGCCCAACAATCAATCCACCCAGAAACAATGCAAGTGCCATAACAGACTCCTTTCACATCCTTCGCGCTGAGTAGTCAGCAGGCGACACGCAGTGGGATCTCCGCCTTGTTTTTCCCCGTCTACGACATACCTACTGAGTTTCACTTCCACCTTGCTTTTCCCCATCTACCACATACCAAGCTGATCAAAAAGTGCCCATCATGTCATGCTGAGCGAAGCGAAGCATCTCGCTCTGCTTTGAAATCAAGGAATTAGATTCTTCGCTACGCGCAGAATGACAGCTTCCGAGGTTCTTTCATCAGCCTGCTACTGACCGAGCTTCACTTCCACGTCGCGGCGGTCGTCCTCTGTCACCTTGAACATGTCTTTGCGTTGCAAGCTCATCATGTGAGCAATAAAGACATCCGGAAGTTGCTGGATTCGGATGTTGTAAGTGTTCACGTCGTCATTAAAGAACTCGCGGCGGTCGGCAATCTTTTCTTCCAGTTCGGATATCCGGTTCTGGAGCTGCATGAAATTGTTGTCGGCCTTCAGCTCGGGATAGTTCTCTGCGACCGCAAATAGCGATTTCAATGCGCCAGTCATGAAGTTATCAGCCTGGGCCTTCTCCGCCACCGTGTTGGCTCTCATGAAGGCAGTGCGGGCTTCGGTAATGACCTGAAAGGTTTTCTGCTCGTACTGCATGTAGCCTTTGCAGGTCTCGATCAGCTTGGGCAGCTCGTCGTGACGTTGCTTGAGCAGGACGTCAATGTTGGCCCACGCCTTGTCAATGTCATTCCGCAGGCGCACCAAGCTGTTGTAAATAGTGATGAGATAGACAAAGATGCCCACCACCACCAGGACTACAACCAATCCAATCAGGATTGCAATTCCCATCTCGTAGCTCCCCTTGGTACTGGTGTCATTTGGAGCGCAGTCATTCCCGCGAAAGCGGGAATCCAGGCGCCGAGAATGGCGCTACCGCTCTGTACAAGTCCGTCTGGCCTAGGATTGCTCGGCGCAAATAAGTCTAACCTGCCACTGGATTCCCGCTTTCGCGGGAATGACTGCCTTCACAGGCCCGCACGAGAAATCAACTTCCCCCAAATGACGCCGGTACCCTCCCCTTCAATAATTTACGGACATCCACCTAAGATTGTAGTGGAACTTTGCGCCACCTCCAACAAAGTGACAAGTGACAAGAGAACCACAAAGGACCAGGTTCGCGCCGGGAAATGAAGCCCGTACCATAATTACCTGGAGAATTCGCCCTTCCCAGTGCATCCTTGGTAGTTTTCACTCGTCACTCGTCACCGCTCTACAGCCAGCCGAGCCTGAATAGCAGAATGGCCAAACACGCGACCGAGAGCGCTCCCCCGCCGAAAATATGAAGGGCGGCACGATTTCGCAAGGCGCTCTGGAGTTCCTTTTCACTTCGCCAAGAGATCAAAAACGTGGGCTCATTCTGCCCCTTCACGATCATGTTCCGGTCGTGTTCGTCCTGGGGATTGGGGTTCTCAACGCAAGTCCCAGTGACGGCGTACCAATGTTCAGGAACGATGCAATACTCGCTCAAGCGATAACGGTGTTCCGAACCCATCCCCAGACTTAGGGAGCCACGTCCCAGGCCTGAGAGAAGACTCCCTGCGTCAAGAGAGAAAGTGGTGTGAGCCGTCGAAACCACCGACTCTGCGTAATTGAGCAGGTCAGAGTCAGAAACCCAGGCGCCGGTGGTCAGGCTCGAACCGCCAGTTCCCCCGAAAAGACTGATGAGCGATGCGCCGCCGCCCGGTCCTGTTTCGCGCTTCGTGGTCTGAATCAAATCGTACTCGGCCCCATGAGCATCGACCAAAACCTTGCCCGTTGCGTCCTCGAGGTAGAACCGGACACCTTCGGCGTCGGTTGCCGCATGGGACCAGTGCCCGCCATCCTTATCTCTCACCCACCTCTCAATATCAACCTTATAGAAAAAGCACGGAGTATGGGTGACGGGGCTCAGGACGGTCTGCGGGCCCTTGGCCTTACCATGGATCTCCACCAAGCCCATGGCCATGCTGCGAATCGGGATCTCGGGGGTGTCGGCCAGCACCCGGTACTCCCGGTAGACGCGAAACCCCTTGAAGAACCAGAAGAGACCGGCGCCGAACCCTACCACAATCGCAACCTCGAGATTCGTGGTATGAGAAGACATGCGGCCCCCTTATTTTCTCGCCCATCCTACTCAAGGGTTCGGAAAAAGTCTAGCAGGTTTTCGACGGACTACCCAAGGGGGTAAAGGTTGAGTATGATGAGAACCTGTTTCCCGTCTGGTTTCAGCTTTGATCTGGAAAAGGGCCGCTCAGAATGATGGGCGGAAAGTTGACGGCTGAACGGTGAAAGACAAAAGATGCAGCCCTTTCGCGTGCTCGAGCACACGGCCGACATCGGCTTCGAGGCGTTTGGGGCCACGCGCAAGGAAGTGTTTGCGAATGCGGCCCGCGCCCTGATGCACTTGATGGTGGATCTCGAAACGATTGTGCCCCAGGGAAAATTGTCGCTGCGCGCAGAAGCTTCCGATATGCCCAACCTGCTGGTAAACTGGTTGAGTGAAATCTTGTATCTCTTCGACGCGGAGGGCTGGCTGTTCCGCGACTTCGAGGTTAAGGACCTCACGGATCACTCACTGGAGGCCATGGCGCGAGGTGAGAAGTTCGACCGGACGCGGCATCAAGCGAAATTGCTGGTGAAAGCCATAACTTACCATCAGCTTGATTTGAGGGAAACAGCGCAGGGCTGGCGTGCACAGGTGTATGTGGACATTTGAGAAGAGTCGAAAGTTAAGAGTCGAAGAGTCGAGAGTTGGCAGTTCATACGCTGCTATTTGGAATCTTTTGCCAAGTAGCCGCCTCCTGACGCTTTTCTGCCCTTGCCTTCTGCTTACTGCCTTTTGCCTACTGCCTTCGGCTTACTGTCCGGCTGCCGGTTGGCTCTACAAGGTCCAGGAAGTGAAGCCGAACGTCTTCGTATGGGTTGCGGATGATGTTCTAGACCTGGACGGAGACCCTCAGTTCGACCGCGCGGGGACGGCGGGATTCATCATCACCCCGGAGGGCGTGATCGTGGTGAATACAACCAATGGCCCTTTTCACGGCCGCGAATTGCTTTATGAGATCCGGCATCACTCCGAATTGCCCGTGAGGTACGTTATCGACACCAATTCCAGCGGCGAGCAGATGCTGGGCAACGAAGTCTTCACGGACCAGCAAGCCACCCTGATTTCGTCGGCGAAAACGCAGGAAGCGATCCTCAACTACCGGCAACTACTGGCACGCCGTCTGGCCGGCGAAGATGACCAATCGAAACTGCAAATCCGCATGCGCGGCTTCCACATCACAGTTCCCACCCAAACTTTCGGCAGTGAAATGTCGCTGCGGCTGGGCGGGCAGGAGATTAAGCTGCTATGCCTGCTCAAGAATGGGTCTGGAGATGACGCAGTGGTTTATCTGCCAGCGGCAAAGGTCTTGTTCCTCGGTGAGCTGTTTCAGAACAACTACTTCCCCCGCATCGATTCAAGGAAGGTCCATGAGTGGATTGACACCCTACGACAGGTCGAGGGGTGGGACGTGGAAGTTTACGTCCCCGGTCATGGCGCGCCCGGCGGGAAGAAGGAGGTTGCAGAGTTCCGGCAGTTTCTGGAATGGTTGGGAAAAGAAGTTGAGACGCGTTTCCAGGAAGGAAAATCCCTAAGCGAAGTGAAGCATGAAATAGGTCCCCTGTTGGAGAAATATAAATGGCATGCACCGGAGTTGGTTTCGGAGGCACTGGAGGCCGTTTACAAGCAAATGGTGAAAACCCAGCCGGCTAAAGGGGCAGCGCCGCAACCGACCGCCCAAGCTCCCCTGCCCGTACAGCCCTCGGCTCAGCCCTAGGAAAAGCTGCCGGAGTCCTCAAGAGATTGTGCGTAGTCACCTGAGTTTTTCGTACTCTTCCTTAGCTTGTTTCAGGATGGGAATGTCGGGGTCGGCGTCTTTCCAGAGGGCGAGAAAATCCTGGTACGCGGTACGGGCCTTGGCGAGGGCGTTGGGCTGTAAGGGCGCCCCTTGTGGGTGCCCTGGTGGGGCGGGCACAAGGCCCGCCCCTACACCGCCCTGAAGCGCGTAAGCGCGTGCCAACCCCAGCCGCGCGAGTGTATAGAGGGGACTCGTGGGGTCTATGCCGCGATGGTCCAGGATCTTTTGGTATTCGGCGGCGGCCTTCGCTCCCTCACGCGCCTGCAAGTAGGCTTTCCCGCGAGCGTACATGGGCCCGTAACCGGTGAGGTCGTAAGGGCTGGCAGCCTCCAGCAGCGTAATGGCCTGCGCGGGGTTGTTGTGCTGGATCTCAATGATCGCCCGCGCTACGGGAATGGAGACATTGTTGATCAGAGTGTCCAAGGGGAAATCTTTCGCCAACTCCTCGATGAGTTTCTGAGCCCGATTGGTGTCTCCGCATAGCGCTAGGGCGGTCGCTAATGTCATCCTCGTATCCCTGTCCACTGGGGAGGTGAGAGCTTCTGTAGCCTTTTGGTGAGCCTCTTGGATATTGCCAACCACGGCCTCCAAAATAGTCTGCATCGCTCGCGCATTAGCCACCCCCTCTTTCAGGCCCTCCGACTCGGCTAAACTGGCCGCGCGCCTGAAGGTCTCGCGAGCCCTCTGTGTTTTCCCCAACGAGTACTCAGCCTGCGCCGCGAGAAAGAGCCCATACGCTTCCTCCGGTTTTCCGACCGCCCATGCTATCTCGCGCTGCATGCCGGCGGCGTCGCCCCGGATGAAGGCAATATCATAGAGCTCCGCGTGGAGAACCCCAGAGTCAACATTCTGCGCGATGGCCTGCTCCGCAATAGCCTTCGCCTCATCGTAGCGATCGAGCTTTTCGTAAGCGTCTGCAACATTCTGGTAGGCGAAGCGATCCTTCGGGTTGAGGCGCATCGCTTCGCTGGCGTTGGTTAAGGTCTTCTCATACTGCCCAATCTCACTGTACCGGAGCGCCACGTTGTCGCGGGGAACGGTGTCGCGAGGGTAGATTTCTTTCCACGACTCATAGACTTCAATGGCTCGGTCGGCCTGCCCCGTTACGTACTCATAGTAATGCCCGGAGATGTATAACTTCTCCCGCTCGCTCGCCCTCTCCTTCAGCTCAAACGCCTTCTTCAGGTAATCCGAAGCCTGTGTCTTTTCCCCCAAATTGCTGAGGACCACGCCCAGGGTCGCATAGGCCATGGCGAAATTGGGGTCTAGTTCGATGGAGCGCTTCAGATGCGGCATGGCCCTGTCTTCGGCGACCTTCAGGTGCTCGGCTTGTCCAAGGCTGAAGGCTCTCAGCGCCTCGAGCGACGAGGTGGTAGCTTCCTCGAGAGGAGTTGCGAACTTCTGAACCGAGCCGAGGGACTCGCCGAGTTTGCGCCGCAGGCTGGAGGCGGCGCGGTCCAGCGCCTTCAGCACCTGCTCTTTGCTTTCGGCCTCGATCTGCTCGCGGGCCAGCACGTCACCCGTCTGCGCGTTGACGGCTGTCAGGGTAATCACGTAGTGGCTGCCCAGGCTCGAGATTGACCCTGTCAGCATCGCCTTGACCCCCGCGCGCAGGCAAATCTCGCGCGCCACATCGTTCGAGACTCGTTCATCAGGAGAACGGCCCATGAAGCCCAAGGCCTCACGCACTCGAGATTCCGGGAGGATGTTCAGATAAGGGGATTGCTCGAGTTGCACCGTGAGCGCCTCTTTCAACGTTCCGTCGAAAACAGACTCGCCGGTGGTGTTGACGAAATCCGCCACCACGATGGAATCCCGCTCGGTCAGAGCCGGCGTTCGCCGGAAGTGCAGCAAGCCTCCGACCAAGGCAATCAGCGCTACCACCGCTGCGGCGGCAATCACCCAGCTCCGGCGCGGCCCCCCATGGCTCGCCCGACTCGGCGTAACCGACTCAGCCGGACCCGATGGGGCCCGGGCAGCAACCGCAATCTGGCTGCTCACTGCTTGGGCGGGAGTCATGGCCGCCGCGGCAACCAAGGCCGCGCGGCCCGAATCCGTATCGCGCTTCAGGCGCTTCAGGTCGGCACGTATCTCTGAGGCCACTTGGTAACGCACCTCGCGGTCTTTCTCCAGCGCCTTGTTGATAATGCGTTCCAGTTCGGTCGGGCATTCGGGGTTCAAACGCACCGGTGACGTGGGGGCCTTGTGGAGGATCGCGTCAAAGATAAGCGCGGAAGTTGTCCCGGAAAAGGCGAGGTGACCTGTCACCATCTCGTACAGGACCACGCCAAAACTGAACAAGTCTGTCCTCGCGTCGATCTCCTCGCCTCGCGCCTGCTCGGGTGACATGTAGGCGACGGTCCCCATGGCCACGCCCGGGCTGGTTAAGTGCTCCTCTGCGGTTCCGGCAGTCGCGGTCGGCATCTCTTGCAGGGCCTCTTTCCCCAGCCCCCAGCCCCTAGCACCCATCCCCCGTTTTTCCGGCGCCAGCTTGGCTAAGCCAAAGTCCAGAATCTTCGCCTGCCCGCGCTCGGTGACGAAGATGTTTGCAGGCTTGATGTCCCGATGGATGATCCCCTTCGAGTGGGCTGTGTCCAGCGCATCGGCAATCTGAATCGCCAAGTCCAGTACTTCGTCCGTTCGTAGAGGCGGCTTTATGCCGCCACGTTCGGGCTGGCGGGGTAAACCCGCCTCTACCGCTAGGCGCTGCTTCAGGGTCTGTCCCTCCAGCAACTCCATAGCGATGAAGGGCTGGCCTTCGTGCTCATCAATGTCGTAGATCGTGCAGATGTTGGGATGATTGAGCGCGCTGGCTGCCCGCGCCTCGCGCTGGAATCGTTCCAGAGCTTGGCGGTCCTTAGAGAGTTCTTCAGGCAGGAACTTGAGGGCAACAAACCTACGGAGCTTGGTGTCTTCGGCCTTATAGACGACACCCATGCCCCCGCCACCGAGCTTCTCGACGATGCGGTAGTGACCGATTATGCGGCCAATCATGGAAAGCAACCTAGCCTTGAAAGCGCATCTTAGCCCGCACGCACGGGCAAGTCAATGAGACGCATCGAGCGCGGGATTGGGATTCAAAGGACATCGACCATAGATTGGCACTGCGGGCTAAACCGTGGGCGCGAGTTGCTTCTTCTCCCAGGGTTTGGGGCGACGGTTGGCGGCAAGGATTTTCTTCCGCAGCCGGATGGACTCAGGCGTGACCTCGAGGTATTCATCGTCGGCGATGAAGTCGAGAGCTTGCTCGAGGCTGAGCGGGCGGTAAGGAATAAGGCGGATGGCCTCGTCGGCCACCGAGGCGCGCATGTTGGTTTGCTTCTTTTCCCTCGTGACGTTGACGTCGATATCGTCGGCGCGCGAATTCTCACCCACGATCATGCCCTCATAGACCTCTGTGCCAGGCCCATAGAAAAGCTCGCCGCGAGATTGAAGGTTGTTGAGGGCATAGGCGGTGGTGATGCCGGCACGGTCAGCCACCAGAACTCCCGTAGGACGAGTAGCCATTTCTCCCTGGTATTCCGTCCAGCCATCAAAAAGGGAGTGAAGCAGCGCCGTGCCGCGCGTCTCGGTGAGCAACTGGCTGCGCAATCCAATGAGCCCGCGAGAGGGAATGCGGAGCTCCAGGCGGACGCGGCCGGACCCGTGATTCACCATCTTGGTCATTTGCCCGCGGCGGCTTCCCAGGGTCTCAATCACCAATCCGGTAAACGACTCCGGGCAATCGACCACAAGGAGCTCGACGGGTTCCAGGAGCTTTCCGTTCTCCCTGCGGACCACGATCTGCGGTTTGCCTGCGATCAGCTCGTAGCCCTCGCGGCGCAAGGTCTCGATCAGGATGGCAAGCTGAAGCTCGCCGCGCCCCAGCACCCGGAAAGTGTCCGTTGAGTCCTGCCAGTCCACGGCGATCGAGACGTTGGTGAGCAGCTCTTTTTCCAAGCGCTCGCGCAAGTGGCGAGAGGTCACGTATTGGCCTTCGCGGCCTGCGAGCGGCGAGGTGTTCACCGTGAAGACGATGGCGATCGTCGGCTCATCGATCACGAGGCGTTCGAGCGGAGCGGGCCGCTCGGGGTCGGTGATGGTTTCGCCAATCTGGATGCCCTCGACTCCGGCGAGGGCGACGATGTCGCCGGCGGGCACTTCCTGCACCTCTTCCCGTTCCAGGCCAAGAAAGGTGTAGAGCTTGGTGATTCGAGTCCGGACCAATTCCCCTGAGAGCTTGGCGATAGCCACTTCGTCCCCAAAGTGAACGGCGCCGTTGAACACCCGGCCGATGGCGATGCGGCCCAGGTAGTCGCTGTAGTCGAGGTTCGCCACCTGAAGCTGCAGGGTAGCCTCCGGATCGCCAGCGGGCGCGGGGATGGAGTTCACAATCGCTTCAAACAGCGGCAAAAGGTCTTGCGAGCCGTCGCCGACATGACGGTGGGCGACACCTTTCTTGGCGTTGGTGTAAAGGACCGGGAATTCGAGTTGGTCCTCCGTGGCGTCGAGGTCGATAAAGAGGTCGTAGATCTCGTTCAGCACCTCGGCGGGCCGCGCATCCTGCCGGTCAATCTTGTTCAGCACGACAATGGGAGGCAGTTTGGCCGCGAGAGCCTTCTGGAGAACATAGCGGGTCTGTGGCAGTGGGCCTTCGCTCGCGTCCACCAGAAGGAGCACCCCATCCACCATCCTGAGCGCCCGCTCAACTTCGCCCCCGAAGTCGCTGTGGCCCGGCGTATCCACAATGTTGATCTTGATGCCTTGGAAAAAGAGCGCCGTGTTTTTGGCAAGAATTGTAATGCCGCGCTCGCGCTCGAGATCGCTCGAGTCCATGACGCGCTCCACCACGGCCTGGTTGGCGCGGAAGATGCCGCTCTGGTGCAGCATGGCGTCCACGAGCGTGGTCTTCCCATGGTCAACGTGGGCAATGATGGCGATGTTGCGAATCTGTTGGGTCAAGAGTCTAAACCCCTCTCACATTCTCGAGCGCCCGCGTTCCTTTCCCGCTCGACGCCGCTTCAACCAGACTTGGTTTGGAATGGGTTGGCAGAAGCCGAAGGAATTCTCGAGGCGCACTCAGCGTACCATCCGTGCACTCGTCTCTTATCCTGTCATTCTGAGCGGAGCGCAACGGAGCGAAGAATCTCGCTCTGCACTTTTCTGCCGAGAAACAGCAGAGCGAGATGCTTCGCTGCGCTCAGCATGACAGTGAGGGGCGCTTTCCGGGACGTCGGCGCGTAAATGCTTTGCTCAGGATCACACTTGAATGCAATTTCCCAGCAAGCGCCAAATCAATATTATACCACGGCCTGTCCCTCGCCGGCTGATCGGAAGCCAGCGCGCGGACCAGTTACCAATTCTTCCCGGCAATTACCGTGTGAGTCCGAAGACAGCCTAACTGGATTTTTTCCAAATCAGGGAATCCAGGCTGAAGCGTCCGGCCCCGGCAATGCACAGGTAGAGGAAGACGAAGCAGTAGACCACAGCCAACTCTCCGCCATTACGAAGGGGGATGAACCCGTGGGGAAAATGCACCTTAAAGTAGGCCACGGCCATCTCCCCGCACAGAATAAACGCCACCGGGGAGGTGAAGAGCCCCAGGATGAGCAGCAGCCCGCCGATCAGCTCCAGGCCGCCGGCAAACCAAAAAAGGGAGCCGAATGGAACCGTCGCGCCTTTTCCATTCAAGCCGCCAAAGAAGCCGAGCAGTTTTTGCATTCCGTGCAGGGAGAAAGTGAATCCCACAACCACGCGGAGCACGGAGCGCGCATAAGGCTCGAGGGTTCGAATCGTTGACATGTGTTCCTCCAATGTGACCAAGCGCTCTGGAGTGCGGCAGCTTGCTGCCGCTTTTTCCCGCATCGCGGGACAGCTTGCTAGCCCTGCACAGGAGCGCGGTACTCAGACCGGTGAAGCGCGAGCAAGCTCGCAGGAGAAAAGCGGCAGCAAGCTGCCGCACTCCAAAGACGGCAACCCGTCAAGAGACGAGGCAATACCTTGCCCCTATTTGATGTGGCATTGGGCGAGGCCGCGCTTTTCCAGATATTGCTGGTGATATTCCTCGGCTCGCCAGAATGCAGAGGCAGGAACGATCTCCGTTACGATGGGTCTATTGAATGCTCCGGCGCGCTCCAGGCCTTCCTTAGATGCTCTGGCGACCGCCTCCTGCTCTGGAGTGTGATAGAAAATCACCGACCGGTATTGAGTCCCCAGGTCGGGGCCCTGGCGGTTCAACGTCGTCGGATCATGGTTCTGCCAAAAGACCCTCAAGAGGTCGTCGTAGGATGTCTTCAAGGGGTCATAAATGATTTGCACGACCTCGGCGTGTCCGGTCTTATCAGTGCAGACGTCCTGGTAAGTTGGGCTGTCGAGTGTTCCTCCCATATAGCCGACGGAGGTTGAGACGACTCCCGGCGCCTGCCGAAACGCTGCCTCGACTCCCCAGAAGCACCCCGCGCCAAAAGTGGCTGTCTCCATGACCTGCTCTCCATCTTAGGGTTTCAAGTTTGATGCCGTCCCCAACCGTAGAAATATTGTTGCGCGCCGCCGACAAGAATGCAAGGCGCGAATGTCCTTGGCCGCTACTTTGAGAGCCGAGCGAGCAGGGCGTCCATCATAGCATGCAGCCTCTCGTGGGTTCCGGCGCCCATTTTTTCGACCTCCAGCTTTTCGAACCCTTCTGCCAGGTCGGCTTGCTCCGCGGGCGTAAGGACTCTTTCCGCCATTGCGAACAGGACGTTGTTTTCCTTATCGATGTGGGTGCGCAGCAGTGCCGCATAGCCTGCGCCAGCCCCCGCCCAGCGTATCCCGGCGCTCTTGTCGCCAGACTTGTAGGCCGCCGTTGCCTCCGCCATTTGCCGGATTAACGACCGGCCGCGCTCATGCTCGAAAAGCATCACACCGATGGGTCCGCCATCACGTGGAAAGCCCTTCTTTTCGAGGAGCGGGAATAGCAAGTCCTCCTCTTTGCCGTGATGACAACGGTCAGCAAAGAGCTGGAAGAACTCCAGCAGGCCGTCGAGCGTTTGCTGCTCCACTTGTTCACCCCGCTCCAGCCGGCGGCCTACCTCTTCACTCGCCCCAAGCATTCTTAGAATAGCTTCATGTTCGTGCCGCAATACTTTGGTTGCTATTGCCATGTGTCCTCCTCTGCAATTCACGCGTACTGGTACTGGTGTCATTTGCGAGACATGGGCGCTCGAAGTCGCGGTCATTCCCGCGAAAGCGGGAATCCACTCCGCAAGCCTTCGGAAGTGCGCTGCCGACGGACTGGATTCCCGCTTTCGCGGGAATGACCGCCGTTTCGAAGGGGGTGCCATCCCAAATGACACCAACACCCACTTCCCATAATAACAGTCGTTTCAGACCTTGCATGTGACCAAAGTCGCAGGGCAAGAATGGCCGGCAAATGCCAGTCGTGGTTCGCAGGCGCCCGAGCTTACCAGTTCGTGATGGACCCGTCGGGCCTATGGAACATGGGGACCGGGCGCGAGCGTTCCGTGATCTCGGCCGCGAGTTGTAGCGGCTTGGTATCCAACGTTACACCGAGGCCTGGACGGCGATTCGGCCACATCTTGCCATGGTGGAAATCGTACCACTCCGGCAAATGAGGGTAAGAAACTTTCCCCTCGCCGGTCATTTCCATCAACACCGGTCCCGAGAACGCTCCGCAGGCATGGACCAATGCGGCTTCCGCAACCGGCCCGGTGAAGTGCGGGATCAAGCCGACGTAGTGCGTCTCACAGAGGGCGAGGATCTTCATGTACTCGGTGATGCCTCCTACGTTCGGCAAAGTGACACGCGCGTAGTCAATGAGTTGCTGTTCGATCAACTGGTTGATGTCCCACCGGGTTCCGAACTGTTCGCCGACCGCAATGGGTACTTTGACGTGCGCGCGGAGTTCCTTATAAACCTCGGGATTTTCAGATCGGATCAGATCCTCGGCGAAGTAAGGCTCGAGCGGCTCGATCAGCGTGCTGAGCCGCACGGCATCCGGGAAGTCGAGGCGGGTGTGGTAATCCAGCGCCCAATCGCCGTCTTTTCCCACGCCGTCGCGTATCTGCACGCAGTCCTCGTATGTCTTCCGCACCATCTGATGAGAGTTGAAAGGCTGGCCGGCCCCCGGATCCGCAGTGGCATAGCGGAAAGCGCGGAAACCAGCCTCGAGGCAGGCGCGGCCGGTTTCCTTCAGGCTTCCCTTGCTTGGAAACCCGGTGGAGTAACACTCCAGGTGGTCGTGCGAGAGGCCTCCGAGCAATTCGTAGACCGGCACACCCAGCGCCTTACCTTTGAGGTCCCAGAGCGCAAGGTCGATCGCACCCAGCGCGTCGAGTTTTTCGCGCCCGGCAGGATAGAAGTAACCGCGAAACATCATTTGCCACAGATGCTCGATGCGGAATGGGTCTTCGCCGATAATCATGGCGGCGCACTGCGAGATGAGGTCGCGCGAGCCGCCCTCGCCAATGCCTGTGATGCCCTGGTCCGTTTCGACAGTCACGATGTGGAAGCTCTGATTGAAATGAGCGGGAGACTTCGGGTTGTGGTAGAAACGAACGCGTGTAATCTTCAGGGGCGCAGGCGCGGCAGTCGCCCTCGCCATCGAAGTCGCCGCAAGAGCCGCAGCCCCTCCCAAACCGACCGATTGCAGGAAAAAACGCCGTTGCATATGACCTCCTGAGGACAAGTTGTAGCGGCGAGTTTACCTCGCCACGTGGCGGCGTAAAGTGGCGGCGTAAAGCCGCCTCTACATTAAACTGACCCGCTACCGGAAGCTCCTCCTCCCAGCGCACCAAGTTATTCCCACACGAGGAGGTTTGCAAGCAGATCATGCGTCCCTAAGCAGGCGGAGCACGGGGTGCGAGCATGCAGGTCGCGTCGGCTGATCCGGGATGGAGGTCATTTGATTGTCGTTTCTCAGAGGCGGGCTACCCGATCAAAAGCATCCCGATCAAGATCATCGGGACAGGTTAGCCCGGCAGGTCAGATAAGGACTTGCCCCGGCTTGCGGCAGTCGCCACGAAAAGCCATAAAGCGGTTTTCAGCATCTTGGTACAAGTATAGAATGGCGTGGCCAGCGTGCGGCAGCGCGAATTCCTCGCCTGAACGCACAAGACGCTGATGGAAGTTCGACCTTTCCATAAGCCCGAAAGATTGATATGAGACTAGACCAGAAAACACCGAGTTATTCGATTTGGTTACCGCCCACCGGGGAAGTTCGTCACGGCTTGGCAGGAACAATATTCGATTTGAGCCGGGAATATGCAGCGCCGATTTTTGAGCCTCACGTCACCTTGGCTGGCGGCATTGTGGGGCCGGCGCGGGAGGTGGCGTCGAAGATGGCGGACCTCGCAAGGCGAATCCCACCTTTTACAGTTCGCCTTACCGAGGTCGATTGCTTGGACGAATACTTTCGCTGCCTGTTCGTGAGGGTGGCGACGACTCACCCCATCATGAAGGCGAACAAGGTTGCGCGGGCAGTCTTCAGCCTCGAGAAGCAGCCCGCCTTCATGCCCCACCTCAGCCTTCTGTACGCCGATTTGCCCTCAGGCGTGAAAGAAAGAATCGTCGCTTCCCTTGGCCGGCGGTTCGAGCTCGAGTTCAAGGTTAGCGGTGTTCACCTGTATCTCATCAAGGGTGAGCCAGCGGCTTGGCGGCGCGTGGGGCGCTGTGGCCTGCGGTTGTAGGAGCCGGTCGAAGCCCCCAATTCCTGCTGATTTGGAACGATGGGCAGCGCCCTGGAGTTCGTCGCCAGCTTGCGCTCCTCCCCCTCTTGACCGCCGCTCCACTGGCCCGGCCCTACCCTGGACTCAGGGTGACAGCGTAGTCAGCCAGCTATTTTCCGGTGGGATTGAATGAAGCAAGGACGGTGGCGAAGACCTTCTTGTACTTCTCGTACTTCTCCTCCACACCCCAACCGGTGGTGATAAAGACGATGTCGCCGCGACGGAAGGCCATAACGCGACTAAGGAGGGGGCCCAGCGAATCGTCGCTGGTCTTCATCAGGAGATCCTCCACTTTGCGGCCCTGCAAGTCCAACTGTTGCCGCGCGGCAGATGTGCCATTGGCTTTCTTGACGTACTCATCCATAAAGGCGCTCACAGGTTTTTCGCCCGGCACACGCATGTACTGGACGTTGACGCCAAGATCGTCCGCACCGCTGGGATAGAACTCGACCATGGGAACCGGGGCATCGGTATCGTGGGTGATCTGCCCGGCGTCCACCTCACTCAAGTGCGACTCCCAGCCGCTCGGAACCAGAATCTCCAGGCTGAACTTGGCATCGCCGAAGGGCGTGAATTGGTGGATGTTGAAACCCTTGCTCAATTCCTCGGCCGAAAAAAGCGAGCCGGTGGGAAGCTGATTCTGTGCAGCATTCTGAGCAGAGCCGGAGGAAAGAGCGCAAGCCGCACATAGCAGCCATGTAACGGCGTGACTAGTCAGTTCGGTTCTCATGAAATCACTCCTCGACAGTGCCGCAATCGTACCACAAAAGACCCTCGGGGTGGGATGCGTTTGAGCCGCGGCTTCCCTGTGGCACCAGTCTTCATCTTCTTCTCGTGCGGCGAAGATTTTCTACGATCATCGCTTGGCCCAGGATGGCTGAAATTGCCGATTTTCGATTGCCGATTGCCCCGCCGTGGCGGGGTGATGGAGATTGGAAGGAGTCGCCACACCACTTTTTCAATCGGCAATCAGCAATCGGCAATGAAAACGTTGTGGCGGGCGGGCGATTGGGGTACAGTGTCCCCGGTGCTCTCTGGCGCGGTTTGCGCACGCTGATCGGGCGCGGTTGTCGAGCTGTTAAGGACACGAGAGCCCTGAAAGGAATACCTATGGTTCCCATATCAAGGCGCGATTTGCTGGCTTCCTTGCTGGTTCTGCCTACTACGCTCCGCGCGGACCCCGACTGGATACCGCTCTTTGACGGCCGCACGCTCCACGGCTGGAAGGCCAGCGAGAACAGCCGCTCCTTCCGGGTCGTGGACGGGCAGATCGCAGCCGGTGGACCGCGTTCGCACTTGTTTTACACCGGGCGGACGCGGAATGCGAGTTTCAAGAACTTCGAGTTGAGGGCGGAGGTCATGCCGCGCCCAGGGGCTGAGTCTGGCATTTACTTTCACACCGGGTTCCAGCCGAAAGGGTGGCCGGAAAAAGGGTTCAAGGTTCAGATCAACAACACTTACCCGGGTGAGGGCGATTACCGCGAGCGCCGGAAGACCGGCTCGCTTTACGGTGTCCGCGACGTGTACAAGGCGTTCGCCAACGACAACGAATGGTCCCAGTTGCACATTCTGGTCCGGGCTAAACAGGTGCAGGTCCGGCTGAACGGCACGCTGCTGGTGGATTACCTCGAGCCTGACCCGCCGGTGGTGGAGGCTGATTACGCCGGACGTGTTCTCGGGCGCGGTACATTCGCGCTCGAATGCCACGACGCGAACTCGAAGGTCTTGTTCCGGAATATCCAGGTGAAGCCGCTGCCGGACGATCTCCCCGCAGAGACTGCCGAGCGGCCCGTCGTAGACGCCGTCTACCGAGAACTGCTGCGCATGAATGCCCAGAATTTTCCCGTAGTGGATTACCACGTTCACCTCAAAGGCGGGCTGACACTGGAAGAGGCGCTCCAGGAGTCGCGACGGCTCGGCATCCAGTACGGAATCGCCATCAACGGCGGACTCGGCTTTCCCGTCACCAACGATGCCGCAGCCGAGGAGTTCCTCAGGAGTATGAAGGGTCAACCGATCTTCGTGGCGCTGCAAGGCGAAGGCCGGGAATGGGTGACGCTATTCTCAAAGGAAACGGTGGCGAAATTCGATTACGTGTTTACTGACGCCATGACCTTCACCGACGACAGCGGCAAGCGAATGCGGATTTGGATCAAGGAAGAGGTGGGAGAGATTAAGGACAAGGAACAGTTCATGGACATGTACGTCAACCGCATCCTTGGCGTGCTCAATCACGAGCCGATCGACATCCACGCCAATCCGACGTTTCTACCGGATGTTATCGCGGCCGATTACGACCAGCTTTGGACGCCCGAGCGAATGCAGACTGTGATCGACGCCGCGAAGAAGAACGATGTGGCCATCGAAATAAACAATCGCTACCGGGTGCCCAGCCCGGCTTTCATCAAGGCGGCCAAGAAGGCCGGCGTCAAGTTCTCTTTTGGCACCAACAACGGCGACAAGAACTTGGGCCGTATGGAGTACGGTGTGGAAATGGTGAAGGAGTGCGGGCTAACGTGGCAGGATATCTTCCTTCCAAAGCCCGATGGAGAGAAGCCCGTCCAGAAACGGGGGCTCCTTAAGAGCAGTGATAAGTGACGAGTGACGAGCGGAAGTCAGGAGTCACACGGATTGGTAGTCATTCGTAAAGGAAAACGCCACCGCCTGTCATTCTGAGCGAAGCGAAGAATCCCCGCATTTGAAGGCTCAATCAGTGCGAAAAAATGCCGGGATTCTTCGCTTCGCTCAGAATGACAGAGCCGAAAGTAGTATCAGAAGACAGAAGAGCAGGTGGCAAGTATCGGGCCAAATCCCAGACGTGATTCTCATGCGACGCCCTTGCTTCTCTTGGGTGGTTCCCAGAGTTCAATGCGGTTGCCTTCCGGATCTATGATCCAGGCGAAGCGGCCGTAATCGTAGTCCTCGCGCCTTGGATCGACCTCCACGTCTTCTTCGCGGAGCGCGGCCAGCAACCCGTCCAAATCTTCCACAATAAAGTTCATCATGAAGCTGGAGCGGCTGGGGTCGAAATACTTCGTATCTTTCGGGAAGATCGACCAGACGGTCATGCCGGCTTTCTCAGGATCGTCAGCTTGACGCCAATTGAAGACCACTGCTTCCTGCGCCTGGCGCTGCAAGCCAAGATGCTTCTCATACCACGCATAGAGTTTCTCGGGATGGTCAGCTTTGAAGAATATTCCGCCGAGCCCATTAACTCTTTTCATAATGGGGCTCCTTTGGGAATGTGACGAAGACAAGACCCAGCCTTCACATTTCCCTCTTAGCGTTCATAGCCCAAAACGGCTATCCCGCACACTGTCATGCTGAGAGTTTGTGACTTTTTTGAATGTACTTGCAAACAGGGACTGAAAACAAAAGACTTAAGTGCCTCAAAAAGGCCCACAAATCAAAAAAGTCACAAGCTCTGAGCGCAGCGAAGCATCTCGCCCTGCTGTTCGTCAGCGGAAAAGTCCAGAGCGAGATTCTTCGCTCCGCTCCGCTGCGCTCAGAATGACAGCATGGCAGGCGAGTCTGCAAGGCCCAGTCAAGGGCGGCCGCGGGGATCGACAAAGTGTCAGCGTCATAGCTTTCAGAAATCGATGATCTTCTTTGTTTTCTGTAGAGTCGAGGATGGGCGCGGTAGCGACTCGAGCGTCGTCCCGTTTCCCATCCCCGCTCATCGAACCGGACGTGCGGATTTCCCGCATCCGGCTCTCCGACAGGATTCACCGCCAGACTCACGGCG
>JBEKME010000089.1:0-24902 GCA_050008675.1 Terriglobia bacterium | reverse complement strand
TTTCAGTGGCCTGTTCGATGTCGTTGCCGGCCCCGGTGGTAATGTGGTTCAGGAAGATTTCCTCCGCCGCGCGCCCGCCCATCATGATGGCCAGTTGCGATTCGAGGTAATCGCGCGTGTAAGTGTGTTTGTCATCCAGAGGGAGTTGCATGGTGACGCCCAGCGCCATGCCGCGAGGGATGATGGTGACCTTGTGGAGCGGGTCGGCGTAAGGGACCGTGGAAGCCACCAGCGCATGCCCGCCTTCATGATAGGCGGTGTTTTTCTTCTCCTCTTCGGAAAGGATCATGGACTTTCGCTCGGCGCCCATGAGGACCTTGTCTTTGGAGGTCTCGAAATCGCTCATCATCACCGTCTTGCGGTTCTGCCGGGCGGCGAGCAGGGCCGCTTCGTTCACCAAGTTGGCCAAGTCAGCGCCCGAAAAACCGGGCGAGCCGCGCGCGAGCACGGAGATTTCCACGTCCTCAGCCAGAGGAATTTTCTTCGTGTGTACTTTCAAAATGGCTTCGCGTCCTCCCACGTCAGGGCGTGGAACGACCACGCGCCGGTCAAAACGGCCGGGGCGCAAAAGGGCGGGATCCAAAACATCCGGACGGTTCGTTGCGGCAATGAGGATGACGCCCTCATTCGACTCAAAGCCATCCATCTCCACCAGCAATTGGTTCAGCGTCTGTTCGCGCTCGTCATGACCACCGCCCAGGCCGGCGCCTCGGTGGCGGCCCACGGCATCAATTTCGTCTATGAAAATGATGCAGGGCGCATTTTTCTTCCCCTGCTCGAAGAGGTCGCGAACCCGCGAAGCGCCCACCCCTACGAACATCTCAACGAAATCCGAGCCGGAGATGGAAAAGAAAGGAACGTTCGCTTCACCGGCAATCGCTCGCGCCAACAGGGTCTTCCCGGTCCCAGGCGCCCCAACCAGCAAAACACCCTTGGGGATGCGGCCGCCGAGCTTCTGAAACTTTTGCGGCTCCCTCAGGAACTCAATGATCTCCTGCAATTCTTCTTTGGCTTCTTCAACCCCGGCCACGTCCTTGAACGTCACCTTCTTTTGCTGGCTGGAGAGAAGGCGGGCGCGGCTCTTCCCAAATGAAAGCGCTTTGTTACCGCCGCTCTGCATCTGGCGCATAAAGAAGATCCAGAGACCCAACAACAGGATCATGGGCAGGCCGTTAGCGAGCCAAGTCATCCAGGACCCCCCGGAGCTATCCTTGATGACGACATTGACGTTCTTTTCCGTCAGAGTCTTGTACAGGTCGGGATAGTTTGTGGGAATGGTGGTTTTGAACTTGGCGCCATCCTTTTTCAGCGCACCGGAAACGTCGCTCCCCGTGATTTGGACTTCACGGACGTTATCCCTATTAATCTCGTTGACGAAGGTCGTAAAAGTAAGCTCCTGGATGCTTCCCGTAGTGCTGGACTTGACCACCGCCCAGATGAGCAGGGCGGTGACCGCCATCACCACCCAGAAAACTATGTTCTTGACCGCTGAGTTCACTGGGCTTCCTCCTCCTGCTCCCTTAGACCTTACGCGGGTCTCTTATCCCCACTGTAGTATTAGATGCTTCACCCAGCTCTCACGAGCCGCGCCACGAAAGGCAAATTTCTATACTTCTCCTGATAGCCGAGGCCATAGCCGACCAGAAATTTCGCGTTGCTCTTGAACCCCACGTAATCGGTTGAAACATCCACCGTGCGCTCACCGCTCTTTTCAATGAGCGAGGCGGTGCGGACGGAGCTGGGGTTCTGGCCCAGAACATAGCTGTAGAGGTGGTCCAGAGTCAGTCCGGATTGCAGAATACCATCGACGAGAAGGACGTCCCGCCCGGCGGCCTCGACCTTGGGAGTGTACATGATTTCTCGCACCGCGGTCGGGCCCGCTGAAGTGTCATGTATCTCGGCTTTGGTGAAATGGCAAACCACCGGAATCGTGAGGCTGCGCACAAGGTCGGCCATAAAAATAAAGCAGTCTTCCAGAATCCCCACCACGTGCAGCGTCTTGCCCTTGTAGTCGCGGTCTATCTGCTTTGCCAATTCGCGCACGCGCTTTTGAATCTGCTTCTCCGGGTATACACAGCGCAGATCGTTGTCCGGGAGAGCCCGCGCGCACGGGTGAGAGCTGCGCTTTGTTGCCGGAGGTTTGGAGGTCTTGCTTTTCATCTCATCCGCTCCGAGTCCCCGCTAACCCTGAGGGCCGCGAGCTTCCTCAATCAACAAGATCGCTCGGGACTCCGCAGAAGCTACCACGGGAGCTGCGGGTGGGAATCCCCTGACCCACACAATCTGTTCCCCACATTCCAACACTGGCCAGAGCTTGCGCTGCTTCCGAGGAATCTTCCGCTGGCGAAACAGCTCCTTCAATTTGCGGAGCTTTCGGCTTCCGCAAGGCCAAAACTGGTCGCCGGCTCTCCAATTTCGCAGAAACAATCTGTGGGGCAGTTTCTGCGCGTCCATGGCGCTGCTCCCCATTTGATTATACTCCTTAGGAACACCTTGCGGTTCAACAATCTTGAACCGAAAGGTAACACCTAAGTACGGGATGGTTATCTCTCCCGGGACCGCGACAGGGTAAGAGTATGCATCCTCTCCTGCGGAGATCGACTGCGAACCAAGGATGAGCCAGTCGAATTCCTTTCTCGCTACTGCCCCGCCAGGCAAAGTGAGGCTCCGGCCACTTTGGGCGCTGGTGGCGAAGCGCAGGAGTCCTTCAATGTGGGCGTAAGTCACGCCCTGCAGACCCTCGTCCACGGAGTGAAGCATTTGCCGCAAAACCAGCCGCTGCATTGCCGGTGCAAACCCTCGCAGGGCGCGCACCGGAATCTTCTCTTCTGCGCCTTCTCGGATGCGCCAGGGACGGCTGCGCTCACCGGCCTGTTGCTCCAGGAACGCTTCCTCATCCCGTGCCCGGTCAGCATGATTCTTGAGAAGGGGGATGAGGGCTGGGTTGAATTCCCTTTCCAGCCAGGGGAGCAGTTCCAGGCGTATCTTGTTGCGCCGCAGCCGGGAGTCGAGGTTGGTTGAATCAAGCCGGCATTCGAGCTGGCGCGCTTCCATCTCGCGCGTGATTTCGACGCGCGTGAGATCAAGAAACGGGCGGGCGACCTTGCCCTCCAGCACAGGATAAATTCCACTCAAGCCGCGCGTTCCGGAGCCGCGCAATAAGCGCAGCAACACGGTCTCAGCCTGGTCGTTGGCGGTGTGAGCCGTCACCACTTTGTCAAGCCGGCCTTGCTCCACAAGTGAGAAGAAAAATCCGTAGCGCAGCTCGCGGGCGGTAGCCTCGAGGTTTTGCTTTTTCTCACGAGCGACCCGCGCTACCTCAGCTTCACCACAGAGGAAAGCGATCCCGATTGAATCAGCCAGGTTCCGAACAAAGCTCTCATCCGCGTCTGACTCGGCCCCCCGCAAATGATGATTGAAGTGGACCACGGCCAGAGTGATTCCCCACTCCAAAGCCAGATCTTTCATGAAGTGAAGCAATAATACTGAATCCGGCCCGCCTGAAACTGCCACGCCGACTCGCTGGCCGGGATGGAAAAGTCCCTGCCTCTTTATTTCCTTCAACCAGCGGGAGTAGATATTGGACTTCCCGAGCATCTGTGAAACCTATCGAAAGGCGCCGGGGTGGCTCGCCCGTCCGGCCAGAGGAGAAGTGGCTCGCTGGCACTGGAAGACCAAACGGAGCCTTTTCGAGTAGCACCCCGAATCTTGGCGCATGTGCTGCAGAGAAAATAGAAACTGGAAATTAGAAACTGGAAACTGGCGCCCTAATTTCTAATTTCCAGTTTCCAATTTCCAGTTTCTCGTTTCATTCACTGCCACACAAAGCGTGAATTCTTAGAAACTGGCAGCCCTAATTTCCAGTTTCCAATTTCCAGTTTCCAGTTTCCAGTTTCTCGTTTCACTCACTGCCCCACAAAGCGTGGATTCTTGGCCATATTCTTGGCTTTGATCGGGGTTTCTGGCTCTCAAGAACCAGTTCGTTTTTGGGCCCTAAAACGGCTAACTCCTTTATTTTCAACAGACTCTTCGCTTCGTTCCGCCTAAATAGTATCTTTTTTGTATTTTGTGCCCAATCTCCGCAGCCAGCGGGCCGACTTGGAACCCCCTGGAAGCGGTCTGTTGAATCGTTCGCCATAGGTCAACTCACATAGCCTATCACATCTCCAGCCGCCTGTCAAGAGACAGCGTATCAGGTGCAGGGTCGCGTCAAAGTCCGCGAAGTTCCCCGAAGGGGAACAAGATCATTAGTCCCGCAGTGGCGGGATGAAACCTACGGACAAGGAGCGAGAAGATATTCGACCCCGTCGGGGTCGAACACCCACGGGCGACGCTTCCCGTGGGTTTCATCCCGCGACTGCGGGACTAATGACCTTCGGCCCCTTCGGGGCCGGCCCGCCGACGCGACTTTGACGCGACCCTGGTATCAGGTGTCAAGGCAAAGTTAGAACTTCCGGTTCTTAGCAAAGTGACAACTTCCGTCAGGATCAACGCACGTCGCTTGGCCAAGCCCTTCCCCACCTACCATCTACGACCTACTAACTACCTTTAGTTTCAACAACATCCCCGCATTGAACAGATATCTCCTTTGTTTTCATAGACATTCCCGCCCCTCCCCCTGGTTTTCCACAGCGGTCCTTTGTTTTCAACAACATTCGCGCATCGTTGCAGCATTTTTAAAGTTACTACGGTCATGGGGAAGCGCAGGCAATGACATACCGTCGGTTTGGAAAGAAGCATGGGGGAGTCATCCGCGAGGTCTCTACGCTCATGACAGAACAGTCGAGCATCATTAAGTAGCCTACCATGTTAAGGGTAGGTTGTCGAGAGTTCTTTTCGACCCTTTGCGACGAGAGCGCCCCCTCACTGTCATGCTGAGCCCGTTCGCACAGTTTACCCTGAGCCGCGCCGTTGTCGGGGTCGGCTGGAAGGCATTGTTGGGCTACTCGTACTCCTGCTGGGCGAACAGAACTGGATGATCGTCGCTGCCACGGCCTCCTCCATCCCGTTCCTAATCCCCTGCATCGCTTTCCGGATTCTCCTGTTCCCAGCTTGGTTCCCGAGTTCCTTCTCAACAATCTCCCCGATAGCGCAATCTCTGAAATCACCAATGCGAATTGTCCTGGTCAACCCTTCCTTCTCGCAGTTTTGTCGTATCATCTCCACCTGGAGGTGGTTGGGTTCCTCAACGCAAACCAATGGTACGCGGCACGCGATGGCGTCATTGACGATTCCGCCCCCAGCCCTTGTTATGACAAGATCGATTCCTGGGAGCAGACCTTGCACCGTCGCGCCGTCGATAACACCACCCTTGAACACGTTGTCACCCACTCTCACGTATTCATTGGGTTTGGCGTTTCGGTCGAAGAGCACGACATTGTAGGGCAAGATCTTCTCCTTCAGTTGCAGAATGATCTCCGGTAACTTGGCATCCCATACTGATGTCCCGCCTCCCAGTATGTAGACGGTCTGGGCTGGAGCGCCTTCAGGAATCCCCATCCTGCTCCTTGCTTTTTTTCGGGAGACAGCAGGCCGGCCGAAGACACCGCCAATAGGCTCTATTCTGACACCGAGCGACTTCCAATGTTCGCGGTAGGGCCTCGGAGCGATGAATTCCGGGAACAGAAAAACCGCCTGGGCCTTGCTTTCGTCCTCCTTGAGTTGGTTGATGGCCTTGGCAACCTCGTAATCTCTCTTTATGATCGGCCGCGCGGATGTTGTCGGGCCAAGCACGCCGGCAGTGAATTCCTCCAGAAGCATTTCGTATGTCTTGCCCCAGGAATGATCGAAGATCGTTAGTGCGGGTTTGCCTGCCAGCCGAGCTGCCCTGGCTGCGGAAGGAGTCCCTATGTCGACAACTGCATCCACATCTTCTGGAACCACATACTTTGCGGAACGGGTTGGGTAGCTTCGGATATCCCGTAGCGAGGCAGGAATGTCGACGCCCTCCGCGGTCTTGCGTAGTCTTATGCCGCCAAAAGTCGGCTGGAGTGTGACCTTTCCGTTGTTGATCTCGTCTTTGTAGAAAGAGGCATTCAGCGTCAACGCCGACTCGTTCCTGATGACCAGCGACACTCCTTGCTTGAGAAGAGCCTTAGCCACATAGAATCCAAGAGCCGACGGCCCATACCCGTCGTCGTTTGGAACCAGTGCAATCTTCACTGCATTTCCCCTTTCTGATCATCTTGCCGAACGATACGGCGTGAGCCGCGCCGCCTAGCCTTCCAGGCAGCTTCACGAGCGAGCCGATAGGCGGCGTCGGCTGCGCGCAATGTTTGGCGCCATGCGGTTTCGCGGATGATGCCGTGATCGTCTTCTCCGGTCCCGTCCTGCGCCACCAGTCAGGCCGCTTGCTTGCGAGCGCTGAATGTCAAAATGGAGCCAGATACTTCGGGCTGGAAGTCCTTAAAGCCTGAAGCGGTCAAGTACTGCTCCATCTCAGGAAGGTCGAATACATGAAGGCCGTGATCCCTGAGACTCCACTCACGCACCCGGCGAAACTTAAGGACACCACCGCGGCCTGCGGTGAAAGTGAAGACGGCAAGAATAGCTGCTGGCTTCATGACGCGAGCCATCTCGCGCAGAGCAATCACGGTGTCCGCAAAGAGATGAAGCGAGCCACAACAGAGGGTGGCGTCGAAAAGGCCGTTTTCGAAGGGAAGGGCCTCTACTCTTGCTCGGGCGAAATGCACGTTGGGAATGCCTTCCTTTGCCGTGTAGGCTGCGCCTTGCCGAAGCATCCCCATGGATACGTCGATCCCGAACACCTCCTTCGACGGTGACGCAATCCGCCGGCCATACGTGCCGGGGCCGCAGGCGATATCTAGCACCCGGCCTTGGGTCGCTTGGACTTTCTGAGACACTGTACTGACCAGTTGTGCAAGAGACGGGCTGTGAAATCCACCGTAGACATTTAGAACGATCGGATACCATAGCTTGGTTTCGTAGATGCGTCCCATCCGATCGATGAAGCGCATTCTCCTGAGTACGGGGTCTTTACTTTGAGATAGTTCTTCCCGGATGAAGTCGGGAATGCCCTCTCTGATGGGGTAGGCTTGGGAACAGGTGGGGCAGCGGAGCGCACCCTCTTCTTGGCGCAAGAGACGCTTGCATAGGGGGCACGCGTAGATTCCGAGTTCGCTAGCCACGGATGTGTCAGCAGTCATGTTCAGCCTCCTACCACCATATCAGACTGGTGGCAGGCGCAGCCAGCAGCCCCGAACATGACTTCCGGGCGAGAATCCGGGGACGAAACAGGAAATGGAAGGGTTCGCTGGGAGACGACTGGGTGTATACTCGGAGCTGCTGGAAGACCAAAATGGAAATTTCAGTTTAGAGTCGAGGGTCCTATGAGCAACGGACGTCCTTTTCCCATTCGGTCGTTTGTCTGGTCCGTGCTGTTGGTCGCAGTCGCCGCCGCCGGCATCTACCTGGCGTATGAACTGGTTGTCAAGCCGCAGCGGGCACTGCAGGACCAGATCAGCGAGCAGAAAGAAACCATTCTCAAACTCGAGCAAGAGAAGCAGCGCCTCGAGGCCTACCTGAAGATCCTAAAGCACATCGACCGCCGGGCCCGCATCGAGGTTCTGCGGCAGGCGAAGGACCAGCAGGGGAACCTGCAAACTACCATCCGGTTCACCGAGATTGACGACACCGGCAAGCCGATGAATGTCTCCCGAGAGATGACTCTGCCGGGGCAAGAAGTCTATTTTGACACTCTGGTGATCAAGTTCGACGACTACTTCATCGAGCAGGGCGACCCCTTCAAAGGCCGGGCGCTCATGCTGTTCCGGCGCATCTTCTCCAGCACCATGCGGGCCGAAGATGGGTTCGTCATCGACATCGAGGGCCAGGCACCCGAGGTCTACGCCGAGCAGCAAGCCTCCAGCGCCTTCGAGAAGGATCTCTGGAAACGCTTCTGGGAACTCGCCAACGACGAGAAACTGGCGAAGGAGCGCAATGTGCGGGCTATCCACGGCGACGCGCCCTACATGCGGCTGGAGCCCGACCGGGTGTACGAGATCTGCCTGAGGTCAACCGGCGAAGTCATCATCACGCCCGGAACGCGGCTGGCGCCCCCGCAAACGACTCCCTAGAGCCCCCCGGAAAAGCCCGCGGGTGGCGCAGGCATCGTGGTTTGATGTTTGCGGCGCGCCGAGGTCGTGGCGCGGTAAAACGTGCGGATCGGACGGCAACGGCATTTCTACGGGCTCATCCCCCCGAGCAGTCTCTCTCAGCCAGCCTTCGCGGGCGACATCCAAGGTGCGACTTCGGAATTCAGGCTCAGAGATTTGCTTTGCCACCTCGCTCGTCACTCGTCACTCGCCACTTGTCACTGCTCTTAACCGCCCGTCCTTTCGACCGTCACCGCCTGGTTTCCTCTCCTGACCCGTGGCCGTGGTTGAGCTCACATCCTATTTGGCTTGGCTTTGTCGAGCTCGTGCAGGAGCTGTTTTACGACTTTATCGGCGACGTCCGCGCTCGAACTCTTGAACTTCGCCCCTTCACTCTCTTGCGTAGTGGACCAGATCACATCGCCGTCCTGCGAGACCAGCCGAACCGCGAGGCGCGCTTCATGGATCGTCTGCGTCGAAAGCTTTGAGTCTTGGATCCCCATGGCTTGCCCTGAATGGCGACCGCCACTGGCTTCCGCGGTTGCTTCCCCCGTCGCATGCACCTCCTGCGAGGTCTTCTCGGCTGATCGACCCTTTAGGGTGGCGTCTGCCTTGTCCTTGTTCTCGGTCACAATGAAGCGCTTGCTCTCGTCAAGGGCGTTGATCACCATGGCCTGGAGGCTTTTGGATTCCTCATCATCCCCGAAGCTCTCAACATAAATCCGCTTTACATTGAGGAGCTTGGCCGCGAGTTCGGAACGCGCGTCCGGGACCGGCTTGGACGTGGCAGCAGGACTCTGGTTTTCGGTCTGGGAGAAGCCAGCAATGCTTACCGCGAGGGCCATGAAGAAGAGAAGTACAGTTTGTCTTTGCACCATCGCACCCCCCTCAGTCCCCTTTCGAGCTATTACGGGCCTCATCGTCTTGGTACTCTATCTTGCGACCTGTTCGCGCTTCCAAGCTGGAGAGTGTGACCCTGACGATGTGCTTTCCTAACTCGAAAACAGCAGCCTGCTGTTTATCGTCTGCATCCTTGTAGTTAACAGTGAGATAATGGCGCCGCTTTTTTGAAAGCAGTGCGATCGGGGTCACGGCAATGGCTAAGCCGACACGCCGCCCAGCCTTCTGTCCATACTCGAGACTGTCAATCCTGTCATACGGGACGGTGAACTTGCCTTTCTTATACTCAAAGACCATTTCCTTTACGTCCGCTGCTGAGAACGTGCCTTCCGTTTCTTGCTTGAGGTCGGCGACCGTGCCTCCCATGTACACAGCCTTTCCGCCATTTACACCTCCGTATAAAGGCAAATAAACCGCAGTCAGAAAGGCGAAAAGGATGACTCGCTTTCTCATGTCCATGTATGTCTCCGTCAAGAGGAAATTGGGGCGAGGGTTTCGCTCCCACAGCCCCGACTGACTGGTAACATACACCCTATTGCGTCCGCCTGCAATGCCTCGGCGACGGTTCCCCACGGTTCCAGGGGGTGGCGCAGGGATCGTGGTTTGGCGTCTGTGGCGCACCGAGGTCGCGGCGCGGTAAAACGTAAGGATGGGACGGCTGGCAACGGCATTTCTGCGGGCTCAACCATCTTCATTACCCCAGCGCCCGTGCCTGTCGCTGCGCCCGCCCTTTCGACCACCGCCTCATTTCCTCTCCTGACCCGTGACCGTGGTCGAGCTTCCGGTTCGGCTACCGGCAAGATCCCTCCCTCCTCGCAAAGGACCCCATGCCCTGAATCTCATAACGCAGACATCCCAAAACGATGTCTGCGCCACCCGCGCGAAGGGCGAAATCATTGGGAGCAAATAACGTTATCCCATGGCGCCATCCTTAGGCGGGCAGCGGCTAATCGTCGTTTCTTCTTCTTTCTCGCAACCGAGATAACTCGGGCACCCATTTTATATCTTGAAAAACCATATTGCTGAGGTGGGGAGCAGCCGATAGTATTTTTGATGTTGGAGCAATTGAAGCTGGGGCACTTCGAAGTCGCTCACTCGATGGCGACTCTACCCATCTCGCGCAAGACGGAAACAATTGGGTGCGACCCGGTCCCTTTGCGGGCTGGTTCACCTCTGATACAATCTGGATTGATGGAAGCCACGCTCACTAAGGCCACTTTAACATTATGTTGCGGAGACTCCAGGGAAATGGACTGGATTCCGTCGGGGTCTGTCCACCTCGTCCTTACCTCTCCTCCGTATTGGACACTTAAGGAGTACCCCCGCCACAAGAGCCAGCTTGGGCTCATAGAAGATTACGACGCTTTTCACGATGAGCTCGATAAAGTGTGGAAGCATGCTTTTCGAGTTCTTGTCCCTGGAGGTCGCCTCGTCTGTGTAGTGGGAGATGTTTGCCTGTCCCGTCGTCGCCATGGCAAGCACTCAGTAATGCCCTTGCACGCTGACATTGTAGTTAGGGCTCGGAAGATCGGCTTCGACAACCTAAGCCCTATTTTTTGGTACAAAATCGCCAACGCCAGCTACGAGGTTGAGAACGGTTCGAGCTTCCTTGGGAAGCCATACGAGCCGAACGCCATTATCAAGAACGATGTGGAATTCATCCTGATGCTTAGGAAGCCTGGGGGCTATCGCCAACCGACTGACGAGCAGCGCGAAGCTTCCAAGCTGACGAAGGAAGAATACCAGGAATGGTTCCGGCAGGTGTGGAATGGCCTGACGGGCGAATCCACGAAGTACCACCCCGCGCCCTATCCTGAGGAATTAGCTCACCGCCTGGTGAGGATGTTTTCGTTTGTTGGCGACACGGTTCTTGACCCCTTTATGGGGACAGGAACCACGCTGTTGGCCGCTGCCAAATGTGGCCGGAACAGTATTGGGGTTGAGATCGACCATTCCTACGTAAAAATGGCGAAGGCAAGGCTCGAGAGGGAAGTAAGTACGCTTTTCGATCAGGATCGGCCTTCCATCATCGTCCGCTGAATCGCCGTTTGTACAGACTTCCAATCCTTCCAACGAAATTCTCGTAATGGATGCTGTCTCCAGGCTGAGGGGCAAGCGATCCCGTTACGAGTTTTGCTGCCGACTCCCCATCGTAATCCACGACAATTACAGCGAGGGCCTCTGGCTGGTCGCTGGGATCTCGAGGCTCATTTCTCAGTGGGATTCTGCGGAAGATATTGATGGTGTCCGCTACGATTTTATCCATATCGAAATTTGGTCTCACCAACCCCTTGGCAAATTCGTCCGGGTTCTCATACTTCGGCGAAACGTTGACAACCACGATTGCACCGGCGACACACTCTCTTCGATGGTTGTGCATGTGGTTTGAATACGCGATGATGTCGCCGTACCTGTTCTTTCGGGCCTTTGCGTGAGCCGTCATAATCGTTTTGTTTTCTACTGAAACCCGCACAGAAATAAGGGGAAGCTTAAGCCTCTCGAGAAGAACGAGATCGACCGTCCTGACGGCGCTGGTCGTATTAACCTCGGAGTTTTTCTTGGGCGTTAGGGCTTCAGACTGAATTGCTGTTCGGATCGCCGGGCATGAGGTAACAAGGTCGGCGACTACGAACTCCGACAGTGCGTTGGAGTTTTGCTGCGCTCTCGGGTTAAAGCCGATGTTCTCGTTCATCCAGCGGACGTAGGATTCGGGGGCTCGCATCGTCTGCGCATGTTACCACGTGGTGGGTCAACTGGGTAGAGCAGCCACGGTCAGGGCCCTGACCGTGGGCCTTCCTCGTGCCCGATGCCCCAGCGGCGAACGCACGTCGTCAATCTGGACGGGGCACGCCGCTACACCGGGTTGCGCAGATACCGTGGGGAAGGTGTGAAAAAATCGCGCTGTAGCGGCGGTCTATGACCGCCGGATTTTGGAATCAATCACTTCGGCGCTCATAGAGCACCGCCACAAATGGCCAATCCGTTTTCTTCACACCTTCGGTTTGATGTCTACGGCGCTCCGATGTCGCGGCGCGGCACAGCGTGAGGATGGGACGGCAGGGGCATTTCTACGGGCTCAACCATGTTCATTACCTCACCACCCGTACCTGTCGCCGGGCGCGCACCTTCGACCAATGCCTCATTTCCTCTCCTGACCCGTGGCCGTGGTCGAGTCTCCGGTTCGACTACCGGCAAGATCCCTCCCTCCTCGCAAAGGATCCCATGCCCTGAATCTCATAACGCAGACATCCCAAAACGATGTCTGCGCCACCCCGCGGAAACCGTGCCCCCCATGTACACAGCCTTTCCGCCATTTACACCTGCATATGAAGGCAAATAAATCGCAGTCAGAAAGGCGAAAAGGATCACTCGCTTTCTCATGTTCATGTATGTCTCCGTCAAGAGGAAATTGGGGCGGGGGTTTCGGTCCCACACCCCATGCTGACTGGTAACATACACCCTATTGCATCCGCCTGCAATGCCCCGGCCACGGTTCCCCGCCCTTTCGGCCGGTGGCGCAGACATCGTGGTTTGATGTCTGCGGCGCACCGATGTCGCGGCGCGGTAAAATGTGAGCATGGGACGGCAACCGCATTTCTACGGCCTCAACCATCTTCATTACCTGACCACCCGTACTTGTCGCTGCTCCCGCCCCTTCGACCACCGCCTCGTTTCCTCTCCTTACCCGTGGCCGTGGTCGACCTTCCGGCTCGACTGCCGGCAAGATCCCTTCCTCCTCGCAATGGATCGCACGCCCTGAATCTCATGACGCGGACGTCCCAAAACGATGTCTGCGCCACCCCTCGGTCCTCTGGCTATCTCGCTACGCATTCTGTAGTTTCCCTGCGACCGCATTGATTCCATCGCACAGGGCGGACACCATGATCAGCGCAATGATGCAGTTCACAACGAGGAGCACGAGCCCAAGGATGGGAATCCACGTCGTGAAGCAAACAATGCAATAGGTAAGAAAAAGTCCTTCAGGAAGTCTCGAGGCAGGGATCGAGTTCCTCTGGAGGTATGCGTTGAAATCCTTCGACAGACCCCATACGGCCTGAAAGATCCAGTAGAAGTCGAAAAGAGGAATGAAGAGGAAAGCGATGGCCTTGCCGGGCGTAGCCCTCGCGTGGCCGTCCTGAATGGCCGCCCACGACTTGTACCAGGGCACGACCATGAAAATCGCGCCGTACAGCATCGGAATACACGACAGACAGATAAGAAGAAGCCCCGCATGCGCGGATCCTCTTCTGATCTGCACATTACCGAGAATGAGGAGCACAGTGGCAATTCCAAACCCGATGCCGACGGAACCCAAGAAAAGACCTTTTGATACGTTGTTCATCTGACTTTCCTTTCGTGCGTCAATAGAGATTGCGCATGAAACACCGAAACGGCCATTCGTGTTTGCTGATGACCTGCACCGCCAGCTCTCATCCCTCCATCCACCCAACTCTTGTCCAGGCTGACCTGCATAAAACCCTTCCCGGTCTGCACAACGAGAGACGGGGTACCGCAGGGCCTGCCCTCCGGCCCTGCGGCTTTTCGCGCGGCGCGGGTGCTTGCCGCGCCGCAGTAGCGCTGACCCCGCAAGGCGGGGTCAGCACGAGGTGAGATCGCACAAATGCCGACCTGAAGGTCGGCGCTACGTCTGCCTGGCTGCGCCTCGAACCAGGCACCCTGAAAACTTTCCCTCATCCGCTCCGCCCAATGCGCGTCGCGGTGGAAGTGCCGCAAGGCTGAACCGCGAGCCTTGCGCTACATCTCTTCTTACTGCCTAGGACTTCTACCACGCGGTCGTAGAGCCTCGGAGTCGGCGCACCAGCGAACAGCCCGAGCGGTGAGCGACGATTCGCGGGTTTACCGCCCCCTGGCCCGCTCCTGAAACAGGAGGGGAAATTGTTCATGACGCCTGGCCTCCCGGAAATCCTCGGGCTGGCGACCAGGATGGCTCAATTAGACTCCCACGAAACTTGCGATGCAAGTCCGAAATCTCGCGCGCTGGGGCCACTCATTTCCTCTTCCTTGGACATTGCGAGACCCCAGTTTGTCACCAGCAATGCCACGACAGATCCACATCATGCGGGAGCATTCCCCCAGGGCTATGGCGTTGTCTTTAGCGACGATTGCGTGGGGTCAATACGAAGCCATTAGAAGTCAGTTTTCAGTTTCATGGTACTTTGCTGATCAGTTGCCCAGGCGATGGGAGCTGCGAGGCGTTCCAACCTCCACCGAGCGCCTCGATCAACCCCCCGCTGGCCGTCATCTGCTGAATTCGAAGATTGACCGCAGTTTCCTGATTGGATAGCAATGCGGTTTGCGCGGTGAGCACATTGAGGTAAGGATCGATTCCCAATTTGTAACGATCCTGGGCGATGGCGAGGGTTTTTTCCGCCGACTTGACCGCCGTATCCTGATATTGAATCTCCACCGACAGGATGCGCAACGACGCGAGGTTATCTTCAACTTGTTGAAAAGCCGTTAGCACCGTCTGCCGATAGTTGGCCACGGTCTCGTCGTACTGGGCTCGGAATTGCTCGACCGTGGCCCGGCGCAACCCCGCGTCAAAAATGGTTTCCGCGGCCGCCGGACCCACCGAGAAAAAGCGGCTCGGCCATGTGAACCAACTCGTGATCGCAGTGCTTTCGAGTCCTGCCGCGGCGCTTAACGTAACCGTCGGAAAGTAGGCTGCTCTCGCAATGCCAATCTGGGCGTTGGCCTGAGCAACCAGGCGCTCTGCGGCGGCGACGTCGGGACGCCGCTCGAGAAGCTGGGACGGAACCCCGAAGGGAATTGCCGGAGGATTTGATTTGAGCGGTTCGATGGGAATTGAAAACGTCGACGCCGGTTGGCCGGTCAGCATGGCGATGGCATGTTCAAACTGCGCCCGTTGGACGCCCAGAGCGGCATCCTGTGCTTGCGTGGCTTCGAGTAGAGTTTCGGCTTGCGCCACGGCTTCTTCCGAGTCGATGCCTGTCTCGTACCGAGCCCTCGTCAGATCGAGAGTCTGTTGAAAATCGACCACAGTAGAATCCAACAACTGCTTTAAGGCATCCTGGCCGCGAAGTTGAAAGTAATCCACAGCAACATCCGCTTGGACTGTGAGGCGGGTATTCTCGAGATCCGCCGCGCTGGCCTGCGCTCCGTAGGCAGCCGATTTGATCGTGTTCCGTATCCGGCCGAACAAGTCCGGCTCCCAGGTCGCATCAAACGGGAGGGTATAGTCAGTAAATGTACCCGTCGAGGAAGGAGTGGAACCTCCCGCTTTGCCACTGGATAATGTGGACGACGGCCGTTGCACAGTAATGGCTGGGTTGGTCGTCACTCGAGGGAAAAGCTGGGATCGAGCTTCCTTAACCAGGGCGCGCGCGGCAAAAAAGCTTGCCGCAGCGGCGGCGATGTTTTGGTTTGAAACATTGACCTTCTCTTCCAGCGCATTCAACTGAGGATCGTTGAAAATCTCCCACCATTTACCGCGCAGCGCATCATCTTTGGGCTGCGCCACTTTCCAACCTTCCGTATTTTTGTAGTCGGCGGGAGTGAGTTCCTTGTATGCCGCAGGGGTATCCGCGGTCGGTGTGTGGTACTTTGGGCCGACCGTGCACCCTGCCAGGAGGCAAGAGGTCACGGCGAGACACATTCTGGCTCTTCGATGGAAAGAAGTCATAATCTTATGCACCCCCTAACCCCGATGCTGTTCACTTAAGGGGTTTCAGGAAATTGGATCCGAGCCTCTTCAGCTGTGACCCCCTCACCCCCGGCCCCTCTCCCCCAAGGGGGAGAGGGGAGCATTGATTTGATTTCTTTGCCCTGGCCCCCGGCCCTTCTGTCGCCGCGGCGACGGAGGGGACATCGATTTGAATTTACTCTCAACCTCAGCGATCGGGCTCTGACCCAGGCCGCAGCCGCGTGAAAAATGTAGAAACTCCAGACCCTCTCCCTCTTGGGGGAGAGGGTGGACCGCAACCGGCGCTTTCTCCAGCCGGGGCGGGACGGGTGAGGGGGTCACCCAGGAGCAAATTGAAAAGCAATTTCCTGAAACCACTTACTGAGGTTCGCAAAATACAGTGACAGCCCTTCTTCGTAGCGCCGCCGTCCCGGCGGCATTTTCCGCTGCCGGCAAGATGCCGGCGCTAGCCTCACCTTAAACTGCCGCGCTGGGGGCTGGTCCGGCCCCATGGACAAGGATGGCGTGCTGCTTTCCCTGCATCCGTAGCCGCAGCCGGTCGAACGACAGATAGACGACCGGCGTTGTATAGAGCGTGAGCAACTGACTCAAGATCAGGCCTCCCACAATCGTGATGCCCAGGGGCCGGCGGAGCTCATACCCCGTGCCCGTCCCCAGCGCCAGCGGCAGAGCGCCCAATAGCGCCGCCATCGTCGTCATCAGGATGGGACGGAAGCGCAACATGCAGGCTTCAAAAATCGCGTCGGCGGGGCTCTTCCCCTGGTTGCGCTCTGCTTCAAGAGCGAAATCGATCATCATGATGGCGTTCTTTTTTACGATTCCGATCAGCAGCACAATGCCAATGATGGAGATGATGTTCAGATCCACGTTAAAGAGCATCAAGGCGAGCATGGCGCCCACGCTCGCCGAGGGCAGAGAGGAGATGATGGTCAGGGGATGAACCAGGCTTTCATACAAAATACCGAGAACGATGTACACCGCCAGCAGCGCCGTGAGAATCAGCACGGGCTCGGTGCCCAGAGATTGCTGGTAGGCCTGCAGCGTGCCGGCAAAAAAACCTTGCAGCGTGGAAGGCGCGCCGAGCCGCTTTTGCATCTGGGTGATGCTCGCTGTGGCATCGCTCAAAGACACGTTCGGCGCGAGGTTAAAGGAAACGGTGACCGAGGGGAACAAGCCCGTATGGTTGACGGCCAGGGGTGTGGTGTTGGCTTGGCCCTTGGCCACCGCGAGCAGCGGAATGTTGTTGCCCCTGGACGAAAGGAGATAGATGTCTTTCAATCCTTCCGGGCTTTGCCAATACTGGGGAGCAACTTCCAGCACCACGTAATACTGATTTAACTGGGTGTAAATGATGGACACTTCCGATTGGCCGAAGGCGCTGTATAACGCCGAGTCCAGCGACTTTGCGGTAAGGCCGAGCTTTGCCGCGGTGACGCGATCATAAGTCATTAGCTCATCCAGACCGCCATTCTGCTGGTCGGAGCTTACGTCCTGCAGACCGGGCAAGCGCTTCATCGCACCCTGTAGGATCGGTCCCCACTTGGAAAGATCCTGCACCGTGTCGGTTTGAATCGTGTACTGGTACATTGCATTACTGGACCGGCCGCCGATGCGCAGATCCTGCACGGGTTGGAGGAACGCGGAAGCCACCGGCAGACGATTCAACTTGGGGCGCAGGCGGTCGATGATCTGAGAGGCACTGACGTTGCGCGCCGCCAGCGGCTTGAGCGCAATGTTGAGGGAGCCGGTATTGGTGGCCCCGCCGCCGCCACAAAACCCCGTCACATTGGCGACGGCGGGATCATTCTTGATCACGCCGATGATCTGCTGAAGGGCGTTGTTCATCGCCGGGAAGGATGAATCCTGCGGCCCCCGT
Source organism: Terriglobia bacterium (assembly GCA_050008675.1). Lineage (GTDB taxonomy): Bacteria > Acidobacteriota > Terriglobia > UBA7540 > UBA7540 > CAVROP01. The sequence goes on along the minus strand of JBEKME010000089.1, from coordinate 7,327 downwards.
ACACTACCGGAGATCGCTCCCGTGTCCTCCACCGGGAAAAAGCCCTTGCGTATCTTGTAGATCAGCACCACATTGAGCGCTATGGTGAGGAAGAGTACGCTGAGGGTGAGGGTCGGATGGTCGAGCACCCAATGCAGGGTGCGGCGATACAACGATAGCACCCCGTCAAAGAGCTTTTCGCTGGCCGTGAAGATGCGGCCATGTTTTTCCGCGCGCTCGTTTTTCAACAGGTAGGCGCACATCATGGGCGTGGTGGTCAGCGAAATGATCATGGACACGAGAATGGCCGTCGAGAGGGTGACAGCAAACTCGCGGAAGAGACGGCCCACAATTCCGCCCATCAACAGAAGAGGGATAAAGACGGCAATGAGCGAAATGCTGATGGTGAAGACGGTGAAGCCGATTTCTTGCGCGCCCTTCAGCGCCGCGGCGAAGGGCCTTATGCCGTTTTCCAGATGGCGCGTGATATTCTCCATCACCACGATGGCATCATCGACCACAAATCCCGTGGAAATGGTCATGGCCATCAGCGAGAGGTTGTCGAGGGTATATCCCAACAGATACATCACTGCGAACGTACCAATCAGCGAGACCGGCACGGCGACGGCGGGAATGAGCGTGGCGCGGCCGTTGCGGAGGAAGACAAACACCACGACGATGACGAGGCCGATGGAAATGAGCAGCGTCCTCTCGACGTCACTGACCGCGGCGCGGATGGTTGTGGTGCGATCAAGAACGATGGTGGTGTCGATGCCGAGCGGAATGGATGCCTGGATAAACGGAAGTTGCGCGCGTATGGCGTCGACCGTGTCAATGATGTTGGCGCCGGGCTGGCGGAAGATCATCATCGTAATCGCGCGCTTGCCGTTCAAATAGCCGGCAGCGCGGACGTTCTGCACGGAGTCTGTTACCTGAGCGACATCGGACAGGCGGACCGCCGCGCCGTGGTGATAACCGACGATGAGCGGCTTGTAGTCGGCGGCGTGCGAGATCTGGTCGTTGGCAATGATATCTGCGGTCACAATGCCATCGGAGATTTGGCCTTTGGCCAGGTCGGAGTTCTGCAGGCTCAGCACGGACTGCAAATTCGCAACGGTAAGTCCATAGCTGGCCAATTGTGTGGGATTGGCGTCCACCCGCACGGACGGCAACGCGCCACCTCCGGCAGTGACCTGCCCTACGCCCTGTATCTGTGACAACTTCTGCTGGACGACGGTGGAGGCTTCGTCATACAGTTTATCGGGACCGTATTTGTCGGAGGTAAGACCGAGGATCATGATCGGCGAATCGGCGGGATTGACCTTGCGATAGGTGGGATTGGCCGGCAGGTTGGCGGGCAGATAGGATCGCGCCGCATTGATGGCGGCCTGCACATCGCGCGCCGCGCCATCAATGTCGCGGCTGAGGTCAAACTGAATGGTGACCGACGTGCTGCTGAGCGTGCTTGCAGAGGTCATCTCCGTCACCCCGGCAATGTGGCCGAACTGCCGCTCCAGGGGAGTGGCGACGGACGACGCCATAATGTCGGCGCTGGCTCCCGGCAAGCTTGCACTGACGGAAATCGTCGGAAAGTCGACCTCTGGCAGGGGCGCAACCGCCAGCACCTCATACGCAACCGCCCCGGCAAGGGCAATCGCCACCGTGAGTAGCGTCGTAGCCACTGGCCGGCGAATGAAGGGTTCGGAGATGTTCATGCCGGCCCTGCCAGTTCTGCGCCTGCGGTTTCCGGCTGGTTCGATTTGTGCGCAAAGCGCTGCGCCAGATTGTCAAAAAAGATGTAGATGACGGGCGTGGTGTAAAGCGTGAGCGCCTGGCTCAGCAGCAGTCCGCCCACCATGGCGATGCCCAGCGGCCGGCGCAACTCAGAACCGAAACCCGTCCCCAGTGCCAGCGGTAGCCCGGCCAGCAGCGCGGCCATGGTGGTCATCATAATGGGGCGGAAGCGGAGCAGACACGCATCGTAGATTGCATCCGTGGCGTTCTTTCCGTGCTTGCGCTCGCCTTCCAGGGCGAAGTCGACCATCATAATGCCGTTCTTTTTCACGATACCAATCAGCAGGACGATGCCGATGATCGCCACCACGCTTAAATCCTGGTGAAAAAGAAGCAAGGCGAGGAAAGCGCCCACGCCCGCTGAGGGTAGCGTGGACAGAATCGTAATGGGGTGGATAAAGCTCTCGTACAAAACACCCAGCACGATGTACACCGTGACCAGCGCCGCAAGAATGAGCAACGGCTCATTGGCCAGTGAATTCGTGAAGGAGGCCGCCGTGCCTTGAAAACCCGCCTGCAGGCTGGGAGGCATGTGCATGTCTTTCTGCGCTTTGTCGACGGCCGTAATGGCGTTGCCCAGCGCGGCATTCGGCGCGAGATTGAAGGACACGGTAATCGCCGGAAATTGACCCTGGTGGGTAATGGCGAGCGGCTCTGTGGTGTTCTCAAAATGCGCGAAAGCGCTCAGCGGCACGGCGCTGCTGGTGGCCGAACTGGTAGTACCCGCAGAGCCGGCTCCCTTGCTGGAGGTCGGCGTGGAGGTGCTCGCCGAAAGCGCGTTCGCAGGAGGCGTAAGGGTATTTGCCGCCGGAGTGTACAGTGCGGAAGTCGTCAGCCCATTGGATCCCGCGGAGGATGATCCGGAAGACGCAAAAGAGGAAGAGGCTCCCGCACCGCTGGCGCCTGAAGACGCATTGGACTGAATGTAAAGCTGGTTCAGCTTGTTGGGGTTTTTCTGAAACTGCGGCTCACTCTCGAGAACCACATGGTACTGGTTTACTTGCGTATACATCGTGCTGATCTGCCGCTGACCGAAGGCGTCATACAGGGTGTTATCGATGGTCGTAGGCGCGATGCCCAGTCGCGAAGCGGTGACCCGGTCGATCACCAGAGAGACGGCCAGCCCTCCCATTTGTTGATCGGTGGCCACATCTTCCAGCTCCGGCAACTGCTTCAGCCGGTTGACGAAACGGTTGGTCCAGTCATTCAGTTCATTGGCATCGGGGTCTTCCAGAGCGTACTGGTATTGCGTGCGACTCACCCGGTCATCCACGGTAATGTTCTGCACAGGTTCCATAAACAACTGGATTCCCTGAACCTGGCTCACGCGAGAGTTGAGCCTGCGGATGAGGTCTGAGGCGCTGATATTGCGCTGGTCGAGCGGCTTTAAGTTGATCGACATCCTACCGCTGTTGGTCGTTACGTTCGTTCCATCTGCGCCGATAAACGACGAGACGCTTTCCACCGCCGGATCATCCAGAACTGCCTTGGTAATCTCCAACTGCTTCTTGGCCATGGCCTGCGAACTGATCGCCGGCGGCGCCTGCGATATGCCCTGGATGACGCCCGTGTCCTGAATCGGGAAAAAACCTTTTGGGATCACGATGTAAAGGAAAACCGTAAGCAGCAGTGTAGCCACGGCGACCAACAGCGTAACCGTCTGGAATCGAAGGACAACCTTCAGCGTCCGGCCATAGAAGGCAATCATCCACTCGAAAGCACGCTCCGTGGCTCTATAGACGCGCCCCTGCTTCTCTTTGGGCTCTTTCCGCAAGATTCGCGCACTCATCATGGGCGTCAGCGTGAGAGAGACCACTGCCGAAACGATGATGGTGACGGCAAGTGTCACGGCAAATTCGCGGAACAGGCGCCCCACCACGTCGCCCATGAACAACAGCGGAATCAGTACGGCGATGAGTGACACGGTCAGCGAGAGAATGGTGAAGCCAATTTGCTCCGCGCCCTTGAGCGCCGCTTCCATGGGTGGATCGCCGGCTTCGATGTACCGCGCGATGTTCTCGATCATCACGATGGCATCGTCCACAACGAAACCGGTGGAGATGGTGAGCGCCATCAGTGATAAGTTATCCAGGCTGTAACCAAGGACGTACATCGCCGCGAAGGTGCCCACCAGTGACAGCGGCACAGCCACGCTGGGGATGATGGTGGCATACAGACTCCGCAAGAAGAGGAAGATGACCAGCACGACGAGTCCAACCGTCAACAGCAATTCGAACTCCACGTCGGAAACTGATGCTTGGATGGCGGTGGTAAGATCGGTAAGCGTGGTCACCAGTATGCCCGTAGGCAGGTTGGCCTCAAGCTGCGGCATGAGTCCCTTGATGCCCTTGACCACGCTGATGGTGTTGGCCCCGGGCTGGCGTTGCACATTCAGGATCACCGCAGGGGTCTGGTTCATCCACGCGGCCAGATTATTGTTCTCGACGCCATTCACGATGTGTGCCACGTCGGTCAGCATCACCGGCGCGCCGTTGCGGTAGGCAACGACAACCTTCCGATAGTCGTCGCTGGTGACCAGTTGATCGTTGGCGTCGATCTGGTAATCCTGGCGCGGCCCATCGAAGTTCCCTTTGGCGGCGTTCACACTGGCATTTGTCAGGGCGGTGCGCAGGTCTTCCAGGTTGATGCCGTAGGATGACATGGCCGTAGGGTTGGCTTGGATGCGGACGGCAGGCTTTTGGCCGCCGCTGATGGTTACAAGACCGACCCCGTTGAGCTGCGAAATCTTAGGCGCAAGGCGCGTGTCCACAAGGTCTTCGACCTGGGAAAGCGGCATGGAATTTGAGGTGATGGCCAGGGTGAGCACAGGGGCATCGGCTGGATTCGTCTTACTGTAGATCGGGGGCGAGGGCAGGATGGAGGGCAAAAGACTCTGCGACCCGTTTATGGCAGCCTGCACCTCCTGCTCGGCCACATCAATAGCCAGAGAGAGATTAAACTGCAGCACGATGACGGAAGTGCCTCCAGAGCTGGTGGAGGTCATCTGGCTCAAGCCCTGAAGTTCGCCGAATTGACGCTCCAGGGGCGCCGTCACCGTCGTCGCCATCACCGTGGGGCTGGCGCCGGGATAAAACGTGAGCACCTGAATGGTGGGATAATCGACTTCCGGCAATGCGGAAACCGGCAGTTGTGTATAGCCAACCAGACCGACCAAGAGGATGGCAGCCATCAGCAAAGCCGTGGCTACGGGTCGCAAGATAAAGGGGCGAGATGGACTCACTGCGCGTTGCTCCCGCTCGTGCTGGCCTTGACAGGCTGGTTCGAAATGACCACCGCAGCTTTGTCCTGCAACTTATCGAAGCTGCTGTTGGCCACAACGTCTCCAGGGTTGATGCCTTCAACCTGCGTTACACCGCCGTTTGTAACCCCCGGCGTTACGTTGCGCAGGTGAGCGAAATTGTTTTGAATCAGATAGACAAACGATGCTTGGCCATTCTGTTGAATGGCTGAGGACGGAATCAGCGTCACTCCCTGCAACGTATTCACCAGCAGGCGCGTGTTTACAAACTGGTTCGGGAAGAGGGCATCATTTGTGTTGGCGAAGAGTGCTCGCCCTTTTACGGTCCCCGTCGTAGTGTCAATCTGGTTGTCGAGCGTCAACAGCGCCCCGCTGGCAATCTTCGTCTGCGCAGTGCGATCAAAGGCATCGACGGGGAGCTTAGCCTTCGCGTTCAGGCGGGCTTCAACCTGGCCTAGACTATCTTCCGGTATGGTGAAAATCACGGTGATGGGTTCCAACTGCGTAATGACGGCGAGGGTCACGTTTCCACCAGACTGCACCACGTTGCCCGGATCCACCAGCCGTAAACCCACCCGGCCGGCGATGGGAGCAGTGATATGGCAGTAGTCGACCTGAATCTGGTCAAATTGCACCGTTCCCTGGTCGTTTTTTACTGCGCCCTCGTCCTGAAGTACAAGCTTTTCCTGGTCATCCAGGATTTGCTTTGCAATGCCGTTGCGTGCCCACGCGGCACGGTAGCGTTCAAGATCCATCTGTGCTTGGGCGAGCAGATTCTGGTCTCGCTCCAGCGCCCCTTGCGCTTGTAAGAGCATGGCGCGGTAGGGACGCGGGTCGATGTCAACCAGCGAATCGTCCTTACTTACCCGCTGACCCTCCGTATACTGCACGGCAACGACCAGGCCATTCACCTGGCTGGTAATCGAATCGGTATAGACCGGGGTGACCGTGCCAATGGCGTCAAGGTAGACGCCGATATTACCCTTTTGAGCCGTCGCGCTCGTAATGGTGATCCCCGGCGCGGCAGGGCGTGCGGCCGCCGCTTTTTTGGCTTCCTCGTGGTGGTGTAAGACCAGCAGGAGCGGAACCGCCACGATCAGGAGCAGCAGGATCCACATAACGACGTGCAGACCCTTATGTCGGGGAACAAAGGCCGGGAGTTGATGGTCAGGGCCGATGGCGGAATGCTCGTTCATGTCAGCGGTCAATCGGAATCTCCTTTTCAGCTCCGAATCCCTTCGAGGGTACTTGCTCGTGAGCGGCTCCGCAAGGTACAAAATCTCGGGCTGGTCAGTCCCGGGCCCCTAAGGGGAGCGGAACTTACCTGGCTGTAAGACAACTGCCTTGCTCCATTGATCCGCAACCTGAATTGCGGAAGAGACAATGTAGGCAAGGACAACGGCGCCACCCAGAATCCATAAGCCTTCGAAGTCAGCCGAAACTCGATATATTATCACAACATTTAAGCACCTAAAGAACGCCTGTCTGTTCAAAATTGCACAGTCTCGTAACATGCCCCATGGCGTGGCTGCCTTGGAATGGAGAACGATGATGGAGGCTGGGGAAACGCCGGCTCTGAGCTATTCGTGCAGGACAAAAACGTGAGCAAATCCACTGTTCGGCGCCTGCTCAGCGATGGCCTTCTGCGCTGCAACTCCCAGCACGTTTCTCTTTCGTGAAAGAGCTACCACACGAACCGGCGAGCACCGGCGCCGGGGGAGCGGACCCTGCCAGCTTGGACAGAGCTATCGCGACCGGGAGCAGGCGTAGCTAGGTCAACAGACAGCTTGAGGGGGAGCAGTGGCTGAGGAATCGCCTCCAACAGAGGTCGGTCCGGAATGGATGAATGAGATGGAGGCTCCGTGCGGGCAGTTTCAGAGGGCGGACCGGAGTCGCCGGGGCGGAAGGCTCAGTTGAAAGGTGTCAAAAATAAAGTTGTCTGTGTGTTCCTTTTTGAACAGACCCCTCGAGTCTCGAGGTGTAAGCTTTTCCAATAACCTGGGATTTGAAACAAGCGGCGGGCTGCGCTGGCGCTAGGCTCACCGTACTACCTTGCACAATGAGGAGATACAACATGGCAAGAGTACTCGTTCTTTACTACAGCATGTATGGGCACATCGAAACCATGGCGAAAGCGGTGGCTGAAGGCGCGCGCAGCGTCGAAGGCACGGAGGTCACCATCAAGCGCGTGCCCGATCTGGTGCCGGAAGACGTGGCACGAAAGGCCGGCGCCAAGCTCGATCAGGCGGCGCCGATCGCGACGGTGGACGAGTTGCCGAACTACGACGCAATCAT
>JBEKME010000088.1:0-25401 GCA_050008675.1 Terriglobia bacterium | reverse complement strand
GACATTCGCACAACGGATGCCGGCTTCTGCCACGGCAGAAGGCTAACAAATCCGAAAGGAAATTGCCAGCGGAAAATCGCGTTGTTTTAGATTGTTACACTTCTGGGACTTTGACGCAGCCCTAGGCCAGGGGGTGAGGGGGTCAATGCCCTGAAACCCGCCATGGCGGGAGAGGAGGCGGCGCTATAGGCGAATTGTGAAAGGGAGCAAAGGCGACCGGGTCTGGACGGTTACGGCACAAGCATCACTGGAGCCTGCCAAAACGCCCCCTTCTGTCGGGTTGGGTCCAGCACGGTTACTTGGCAGTCATACTTGCCCGGCGGAAGCTGATGGAGAGCAATGCTGAAGCTAAGAGGCATGGTTTTCAGCCGATTATTCAATCCGCCCGTCACCTCCATCGGTTGCGTTTCGAACGCTTTCCTTTGCGCGCGGTAGAAACTCACGTATGCGACTAACGGCTGAGTGCTTGGAGCACCCTGCTCGTAGGCTTGAAGGTAGACATACATGTCCCGGCTCTTGCTGAACACCCGAGTCACGCTAGGAATCAATTTCTGTCCATCCTGGACCAATGGGTTGGCTACTTCTTCTCTGTCCTTGTTCTTTATCGCGTTATAGAGCGCGTCCTTAAGATCAACGCGCTGGCTGCTCAATACCACGGAGCTAATGGGAATTCGCTTCTCCTCTTTGTTCAGGTTGGGAATGACAAAGGTGGTTTGATACGTCCCGCTTCTCCCCGTTTCGTCATCCCGCGCAAGAAACTTGATGGTGTATTTTCCGGGAAGAATCGTGAAGCCAGTGTCGTATTCAATCGGCCGCTTGGATAATTCGATTGCCGTTGCATCGCTCAGCTTGATATTCACCTTGTCGCGCACGTTTGTGATCGTTGTGCCGTAGTTGTCCTTGATCTCGCCGATGAAATCGATGAGGGTGTGTTCGGCGCCGCCGCGTTTGGCAAGAGCAAGTTCACGTCCTGGAATCTTCACAATGATTGGGACGAAATATTCGGCCCGATTCAACTGGAAGTAATCTATCTCCATCGCGATGGTGAGTTCCGTAATCGGGTCGTCCAACATCAGCGCGTCTTCAAGCTGCCGTTCTTTATCGGCAGCGGTGAACTTACTGAACAGTTTGTCGGCGTAGTAGCCCTGGCGATAATCCAGATTGGCGGATAAGTTCGCGCTCAGCGAAATTTTGATGCGCCGGAATTTTCCGTCTTGAGCCGCATTGCTCGTGTAATATCCAAGGATGTAGTAGCTCGAAACGGTCTGCTGCGCCTGCACGATTCCCCGCGTCAGGTCATTATAGTCGAGCAAAGCCTTTCCGCCAGTATCCCCAGCGAGCGCATAAAGCGTATCTTGCGACTGCTGAAAGTTGGTGGTCACCGCCAGTGCCGCGGCCCCGGAATACATCCCAAGGTTGCCAGGCGATCCTTGCGTGGCGTCTCCGAGCGGGGCTTGGGCCACCAAACCACGAGCGTCGATCGGCCAAAACGACACACCAGCGCGGATGGCAGCATCGATCGTGGCGTGGAGTTGCGCTTGGTTGTTTACGCCATTCAGCCTCAGGCCGCTAGCGAAGTAGATCAGCGATTTCTTCTCGCTAAGCTGCCCCAACATTTTGGCGGCCGTCTGGAGTGCGGCCAGTTGACGATCGGTGTTGAAGATGTTGAACTCGCTGTCGTCCTGTCCAAACGCCGCCCCGGTATCGGGAGTGCTGGCGTCGTCCGTGGATTCACCATATCCCTGGCCTTCTCCCACAACCAACGTTTCGATGATGCTCAACAGCCGGTTATGGTCATTGGTGAAATCCTGCAGGACGTCAACGGCGCCGCCCGAATATCTCAGCATGGAAACGCGATCCGCCGATGTCATCTGCGTCCTGATGAACTTCTGCGCCGCAGTGAGCGCGCGCAACTGGTCCGCAGGGGGCATGGTAGTCATATCGAAGTACAGCGCCAACAGGCGGCGGTCTTTGTATCGAATGTTCCCAGGCGTTTCGGGCGAAATGCGAGTCCTAGCAAGCCGGTAGTAGACTTTGATATCTTCAGGCTCGGATCGAGCTGCGGGCGCGGAGCTGGGAGTCTCCGGCAGTTCCTGGTGTTCGCAGAAACTGATGGCCTGCGGCACACCGTTCTCGGTAACCGTAAAGTCTTTCGCGGTCAAGCCTCCGATGGGGTTCCCTTTCTTGTCCTTGACCGACACCGTCTCGACCACCAACTGAGTGCTGACACGGACCGTGGCCGTCCCCTTGGCTCCAGGCGGCGCATTCTGCCCGATCTGCTGTGCAGCGGCAGGTAGTGTCTGTAAGAGGGCAATGAAAAGCCCCGCCGCGGCGATTCCGGGGGCGCAACGTGCCGGGCTAAAAAAGCCTGCGGAAAAACGCTTGCAACCTGTCATTCTGAGCCTCATATGCTCGTCACTCATCACTGGTCACTCATCACTGCGTTTCAGAACCTTACGCGCAATGTGGTTTGCATGCTGCGCATGGCATTGGCCGCGGTCGGCAATCCGAATTGCGTGCTGGTGACGGTTGTATTCCAACTCGTAAAAGTGGCATGGTTGAGAAAGTTTGTGGAGTCGAACCGCAAATCGAGATTGAATCGACCGCGCAGGCGGAATGTGCGCCCCATCGAAGCATTCAAAATGAACTGGTCGGGTCCGATGATCGAATCTCTTCCTGCGTTTCCCCATTGGCCTGCCAGAGGCGCCGTGTAAGCCGCCGGGTTCAGAAACAAACCGGATGGGGCCGCGTAAAGCGGCGCGCCCGTATAATCCGGCCGGATGCTTCCCGTCACCCCAGTGCCCGGCACCGCGGCAAGATCGATGGGTGTCTCCGGCAGACCACTGCCAACAGTAATCTGGGTGAGGAAGGTCCACTCTTTGAAGAGCGCTCCCTTCTTGCCGCTCAACAGCGTTTCTCCGCCGAGGCCCATGCCCGTGGTGTACTGTAGTTGTACGTTCAGAAGGTGGCGCTGATCGAAAGTGGAAAGCCCACGTTCGGCGCGTAGATCAAGCCAGTTCTGCGCGATCGTGGGGGCGCTCTGGCTTGCTCCAATTGACATCGTAGTGCTGGAGCTAAACGGGTTCGACGGCGTGTTTTGTGTGGCCGCGGAAGCCCCCTGACCTCCCAGTGCGGAATCATCATCGATGGATTTTGAGAAGGTATAAAGGACCGTAGCGGTAAGACCGTTATGCAACCTTCGCCGCAACTGAACTTGCCCCGCCTCGCGGCTTGAATTGCCATTCGAGGTGAGGTAAGCAAATCCGGCGGGACAAGTAGGACAGGGATTCACCGCCCCGGCCGGAAAAGTATTCGGCAGGAATTCCTCCACTCCCCGCGTCCCCTTAATGCCCAGATACGTTCCCGTCAGTTGCAGCGAGCCGGGCAGATCACGTTGCACCGCTAAATGCCAGTTCTGCGCGTAGCCAACGCGGAAATTCGGATCGACGGCAAAAGTGTCAGGCGTAATCGAGGGGCAGGCATTGAATCCATTCGCCAGGGTGAGCGGACAAGCCGGGCTGTTTGGCACGCTCAAACTCTTCGAGAGCGGCGCTTGCTGTGCCATTTGCAGCGCGATCGTTTGATAGACCGAAGTGTCGTAGTAGATTCCATATCCGGCGCGAACCACCATTGACGACCCGGAGACCGGACGCCACGCGATCCCAACGCGCGGCTCAAAGCCGCGCTTGTCAGGCCGGATGAGCGAGTCCGGATATCTTTGGCCCGTCAGCGGCCCGACCGGATCGTTTGCTACAATCGGCGCTACCGCCGCAAAACCTGGAGGGATGTCCAGATTTACCAGGCGGCCAAACAACTCCGTAATCGGTGCACCGTATTCCCAGCGAATCCCCGCGTTCAAGGTGAATTCCGGACTCATTCTCCAATCATCCTGGATGTAGGCGTCGTAAACGGATTCGCGAAAGTATTTATCAGCATTGCCGAAAGCGATTGAGCTCGTGTCCGGAATTCCCAGCAGAAAGTCGGCAAAATCCCAGCCACCGACAGCAGTACCGTTCACGCTTCCCTGAGTGGCCGCGCCAGTAAACGTGAACATGCCTCGCGGGTCCTGTTGGGACAGGTAATTAAATTGCTGCCTCCGGAAGTCACCTCCAAACGTGATGTTGTGACGGTCGCGGCTCCATAACATGGCGTAAGACCACGCGTCCGTCTGATTGCGATCGAAAGAGCTTTGCGCATCGGACAGTCCCGCGAGACCACTCGAGAAAGTGAGGCTCGGCGGACCCCAGTTCGCCGGGTCTTGATTATTCCCCAAGATTCCAGCTTCGCCGGAAACGTTTTCGCGATCCTCCCAGTAGGGCGTGCTCCGCGTCGCCAAGCGGCTGAACTGGTACCCAAGATTCAGGAACAGCCGCTGGCTGAAGCGGTGGTACCAATTGATGCTGGTGTTGATCCCCAGCGCATCCGTCGTATCGAGAAAGCCAAACAGGTTCGGGGTGCCTGTCTTTGTGCTTTGAAAAGCAAAGCCGCCATAAAGCTCATTCTTGGGATTGAATGTCTGATTGAAGCGCGATTGTAGTGCGTCTTGATGCGTGTTGTCGATAATTGGAATCTGGTAGTTGTAATGCGGATCTCCGCTAAAGCTCGGCAACGGGTAGAAATTCAACAAAGCTCGCGCTGGAGGGCTGATCTGGGTTTGTGGAATCTTGTTGCCGGGGAATGGCAGTCCCGTTGCCGGATCGAAGATTTGAACCGGCTGCCCAAGCGCATTTAGAACTTGGGAGAAATCCCCACCGCGCTCCGCTGAATCCGGCACCAAAGCCGATTGCGTTGTGGCGTCAACATATCGTGTCCATTGGTAGCCGACAAAAAAGTTCGGACCTTTCTGGAGGAAATGCGGAATCTTCAGCGGGCCGCCCAGCGTCGCCACACCCGTGATGCGGTTATAAGCCGGCTTGGGTGTGTTCTGGCCACTCAAGGAAAAAGGCCGGGCATCCAATGCGGAATTGTCGAAGATGAATCCGATTCCGCCGTTATACAGCCCTTTCGTGCCGTTGCGATTATTTCCGAAGGCGAAAGCCTGCGCGAACGGTGAAGCGGCGCCGTTGATCACGCTGCCGTTGATGAGGAAGCCGTCGGCAGCGCGTTGGCTGAGGTCCTCTTGGGGTGCTTCTGCGTTCGCATTGTCCCGCTCGTCATTCCCGCGAAGGCGGGGTGCTTCTGCATTCTCATTGTTCCGGCCGTCATTCCCGCGAAGACGGGGTGCTTCTGCATTCTCATTGTTCCGGCCGTCATTCCCGCGAAGGCGGGAATCCATTGGCTTTGCATGCTCGCTCTTGGCTTGCGCGGCCACGATGGGCGCGCCAGGTAGCGGCTTGATCTGGGCCTTGATTTGATCGAGCGGTAACAGCTTTAATTCCCATTTTCCAGCAGGCGCATTCGGGCCGATCACCACCTCCTGCTTAACAATCGCGAAACCAGTCATCTCGACTTCAATCGTCCATTTTCCATCCGTCAAGTCAGGAAACGAATAGAGGCCCTGTTGATCTGTGATGGTGACAAGCTGTTTGCCGCCCTGAGTGGCCGTTAGCGTCGCTCCGGGAGCCGGCAGGCCGCCGAAAGTGACTTGTCCGTGGTACTCCGAGGCCGCTGCCAGGCTGGAGGCCAGCAGCCACGCAACGGCGCAGAGGATGCGGAGGCAGTTGTTATACGATGTGGCACGGTGGCCGCAACCAAAACGTCCTTCTCCGTGTTCTCTGTGCTTCAAAAGCCCCAACACAGGGCGCACGGAGGCCCTCAGTGAACTCTGTGTTGAAGCTCTTCTGACCACGGAGGACACGGAGGCATCATCAGCGCGTTTAATTCTCCGAAGGCTTCTCGACATGATCGATGACGAGGATTTCCACCGGGCCTTTTTGTGATTCCAACTTCAGCCCAAGCTGCTCCTGAATCGCCGTGAAGAGCGAAGGCCCGGAAGACTCGGGCGGGGGTGCGTTGTCAGTTCCTGGCTTGCCGCCTTCCGGCCCCATGAGCATCGCAGGCTGGCTTTGGTCGGGCGTCCACTGAAGCGCGAAATCATAGTTGCCCTTGAGGCCAGTCTTATCCAGAACGGTGCGGCCCAGTTGTTGCGATAACATGTGCACCAGGGACGCGAGAGGAATGGCTTGACCTGTTAGTTGGCCCCTTCCCATGCGCATCATGCCTGCGTGTGCGCGGCCGTCAAGGCCTTTCATTCCGTTGGGGTAAGTGTCGCCGGATTTTGCCTCCTGAAGTTTGGGACCGTTCTTCGCGATGACCAGCGCATATACTGGAAGCTCTTTGGTTTCGCGGTGGAGCGTCAGCTTGAATCGATCCGCGAGCAGCGACTGAACCCTCAATCTAATTTGCTCCGCCCGCTGGTCGGGAGGAAGTTTCTGCAATTCTTCCACCAGCGAGTCCTCTTCCTTCGCGTCAATATCGTATCTTTCGGAGTTGATCCAGCTTGGCCCTCCCGAGACCTGAAAATCTTTAACGTTGTACGCGTCTTCAATGAGGAATCTTGTCGTCGCGCCTGTTGCGGTGAACCTGCCAGGCTGAAACGAGATGAAAAAGTGGTTGTCCCCGGAACGATTCGGCTTGATTGAGGCAACCTCGAATGATGGCAAGGGCGCGCCGGTCGTTTGTGGCGATTGCGCACGGACTTGCGGGGCGTTCACGAGACCGAACACGAAAGGTGCCATGCTGACGGCAGCCAACAGTAGTTTGCTGGCGAAATTGAGCTTGTTTGCCACGTTCGGGACCATAAATCATCCTTTCGTTCTAGTATCGCGGCAGGGGTAGAAGTCGGGATCATAGCCCTCAAAGGCGGAATTATAGCCCTCAAAGGCGAAATCATAGCGCCCTCTCCCCTGGGGAGAGGGTGGACCGCGACGGCGCTTTCACCAGCCGTCGCGGGCCGGGTGAGGGGTCACTTCCGGCGCAGTCTGACGTGAGCTTGCTACGTTCAACTCAGATGCGCTAATTACGGGCAGCGTTTGCCCGCCGCTAATTCTCCGAAGGCTTCTCGACATGATCGATGACGAGGAATTCCACCGGGCCTTTTCTCGATTCCAACTTCAGCCCAAGCTGCTCCTGAATCGCCGTGAAGAGCGAAAGCCCGGAAGACTCGGGCGGGGGTGCGTTATCAGTTGCTGGCTTGCCGCCTTCCGGCCCCTTGAGCATCGCAGGCTGGCTTTGATCGGGCGTCCACTGAATCGTGAAATCATAGTTGCCCTTGAGCCCGGTCTGATCCAGAACGGTGCGGCCCAGTTGCTGTGACAACAGCCGCGCCAAGGACTCCATGGGAAGCCCTTGACCCGTTAGCTGGCCCGGTCCCATGTTCATCATGCCCGCGCGTCCGACGCCGTCAGGGCCCTTCATTCCGTTCGGGTAAGTGTCGCCGGGTTTTGCCTCCTGAAGTTTAGGACCATTCTTCGCGACGACCAGTGCATAAACAGGATGTTCTTTTGACTCGTGACGCAACTTCAGCTTGAATCGATCCGCGAGCAGCGACTGAACCATCAAACGAAGTTGCTCCCCCCGCTCGGCGGGAGGAAGTTTCGGCAACTCCTCCACGACCGAGTCCGGCTCCTTCGCGTCAATATTGTATCTTTCGGAGTCGACCCAGCTTGGTCCTCCCGAAACCTGAATGTCTCTGACGTCGTACGCAAGTGCAATGAGTTGTTTCACCGTCGTGCCGGATGCGATGAACCTGCCGGGTTGAAAACCGATCGAAATACGTAACTCTTCGGAACGATTCGGCTTGATTGAGACAACCTCGAAGGACGGCGAGGGTGCACCGGTCCTTTGTGGCGATTGCGCACGGCCTTGCGGGATGTTCAGGAGACCGAACACCACAGGTCCGGCAACGGCTGCTACGCCGACAGCAGCCAACAGCAGTTTTCTGCCAAAACTGAGCTTGTTTTCCAAGCGCTGTGTCATAATACGAACAATCCTTTCCGTGAGATCGGCGCCCGTGACTCCAGACACGCAAGCCAGCGGAGATTCCACACAGAATTCGCAGGTCTTCAAAATACTCTCTGCATAGACCTGCCGTTCGCTGCCCAATTCCAAGACTTCTTCGTCGCAGGCGCGCTCGCGCTCTTCGACCAGCCGCGCTCCCAACCACCAAACCAACGGGTGAAACCAGAAGATGGCTTCCACCACCATGTGGATCGCAGCGGCCAGATTGTCGCGATGGCGGACGTGCCATACTTCGTGAGCGAGAATGGCCTCCAGGTGCACATCCTGAAGGTGCTCGGAGATCCCTTCCGGCCATACCAGCACGGGCCGGGTTATGCCGAAAATACCCGGTTCCAGCGAAGCCGGCGACAACAACAACTCGATCTGCCTCCGTATTCCTCCCAGACGCTCCAGGCGGCGCAGCGCTTCCACTTCGCGCCCCTCCCGTAAGGGCACCCCCTGCCGCATAGCTGCGGAAATCCGCCGCCAACGGGCGTACCATACGAAAATCACCACCATGAATCCGCAGAGCCACGCTGCCACGAGAATCGCCGGAACCAGATGGACCAGCCTGTAGCGCAGACCTGCGTCTTGTGCAGGTCTGCGGCTTTCCTCTGCCGCCTGGGACCCGGTCGCCGCCTTCGTGAACGGCTGGCTGACTTTCTCCATCGCAAAGAAGAAGCCCGGTTCCGTTTGTGGGAGAGCGCGTGGCCTCGCCAGATGGGCGCCAAGGGCGATCAGCAACGAAAACGGGACCAGGAATTTCACCGACGCTGCCAACCAAAGCCCATAGCGAGCCCGCGCGTGATTCTTGCGCAAAATCAGCGTCAGTAGTCCGGCCACGATGGCAAGCAGCGTTGACTGCCACAAGTGATTGCCCAGCGCTGGTGCGCTGGCCGCCCACATCGCAGACAAATATTTCAGGATCATGGCCTATCCTTTCTCGCCGCTCGTCCGGGTACCCGCCCTCTCCCCCTTGGGGGAGAGGGTGGACCGCACCGGCGTTTTCTTCAGCCGGGGCGGGCCGGGTGAGGGGGTCGCCCCTTGCGCCCCTCCTCTTGCAGCTCACAACTCGCCGGTGAATGCCTTGAGCAGTGACCAGGCGACGTCCAGTAGTTTCCCCACCAATAGATCCGGCGCCTCCATAACGATTCCATTTGGTAATCGCTGCCGATACGGTCTCGCTGTTTCCGGTTTCACAGATTTGACCCCCTCACCCCCGGCCCCTCTCCCCCAAGGGGGAGAGGGGAGAACGTAGAAACGCGCTGCCGGGCTAAAGCCCGGCGCTACTTTTTCTCAAGCTTCCGCAGAGTTTTCTTGGCTTCCTTCACATCCTCAAGCGTGAGCTTGCCGGATTCAATCAGGTGTGCCATTACGGGTTGCGTGCGCCCGCCGAACAGCGCCAGCAGATCGTCGATCAACCTCCGCTGCGCGGCGTGGCGGGAGATTGCCGCTTTGAAAATGTGAAAATTACCGACTTTCTTGGCGCGGCGCAGAGCCTTCTTTCCTTCCAGACGATAAACGGTAGTCTGGATCGTCGTGTAGGCTGGTCGGTTCTCCTCGGGAAATGCTTCTTGAATTTCGCGAATGGAGGCCTCGCCCCGAGTCCACAGCGCCTCCATGATCTGAAATTCGAGCTTCGTTAATTTGGGTTCGGCCATTTCATCTCCTATATCGGTTTGTAATTCTACTATTGTAGTAGGTAATGTCAAGTCTTTTTTGGGACAGACTTCGCTCTGGTCTGGGGCGCCGGTCCAGAAACCGCAAGGCACGGTTACAGCATTGACTGGCTGTTTGGTCCGACGTTGCAGAGCGGTGAGGCGAGAGTGCCTCGTGCACAGGCGATGGCCCGTTCCGTTAGCCGCAGAGACGCCTTGCACTGCAATCCCGGTCGGGAATTGTGTTCAGCAGCGGTCAGGTGTAGGTTATCGGCAGGGCCGGAGGTCGGCTAAGGAGAATCTATGCTCGATTGGAGCCGCGACATGAAGGTGCAAAGGTCTATTCTCGCCGCCTGCCTTTGGACGGGCGGACTGGCGCTACGACGACCTGCCGCCTCTGCTGGAAGGCATCCCGCTGGAGTACTTCGGGAGTGCGCTCGCCTGGATGATGCAGCGGCCGGAAATCTCCGCCGATCGCATCGCCGTGGTGGGAACCTCTCGCGGCGCCGAACTGGCGCTACAGTTGGGGTCCATGTTTCCGCAGATCAAGGCGGTGGTGGCTTACGTGCCCGCCAACGTGCGTCGTGCGGCCTGCTGTGGCAACACCCGGGTCCCCTACGCCTGGACCTGGCAGGGGCAGCCACTGGCGTTTCAGTCTGGGCGGGACGCGCGGCGGAATCCGGAGACGGCGATGCACGCCGCGATCGCTGTCGAGCGCACGCACGGACCTATTCTGCTCATCTCGGGAGAGGATGATGGAGAGTGGGGCTCCACGGGGATGGCGAACGCTCTCGTCGCCCGCCTGAAACAAACTCACTTCCCGTATCCTTACGAACATTTGAAATACCCTCATGCCGGGCACCGGGCGGGCCGGCCCGAAATCGTTCCCACGTGGCACGGCAGCGTCAGGAATCCCACCTCGGGAAGAGAGGAAAACTTGGGTGGGAGGCCACAAGGGGACGCTCAATCCTCACTCGACGCCATTCCCAAAGTGCTGGAGTTCTTGCGCGAGAGTTTGCCGGACCATAGTTGAGAGAAATGAGTATGAAAGCGGATAGCCACGATGTCGCCGCGGCTGGAAGTCCGCCGATCTTAACGGCGGACTACCCTTCGTGCCCGTCGCTTCCGTTGTCGTCTTGCCGGATTGTGATTTCCTCGGTGACGTCTCTTTTCCTTTTCTGCCCTACTTCTCGCATCGCTGTCGTTGCAGAGCTTCCTGAAGCGCGCGCCTGGTTAGGTTTCCAGGCCGGGCGAGGCCTGGCACTGCGCACGCTCAATGCCTGGGGCCGCAAAAGTAGAATGACGTGCTGCCAAGAAACGGACCATTGAACGGTCCGAACGGCGTTACAATGAATGAGCAGGAAAGGTCTGAGGAAACGCAATACTTCTTTGGATGAGTGCGGTTTCAACCTGTGGCGGACCAACAACATCTCGAGATTCTGAACCAGGGTGTCAAGGTCTGGAACGAGTGGCGCGCCAAGAGCGGTGGCAAGCTTGACTTCAGCGGCGCCGCGCTTGAAGGCAGAGATTTGGCTGGTGCGCGGCTGGAATGTGCAGACCTTTCCGGCGCGGACCTTCGGAAGACCAACTTACAGTCGGCTCAACTGCCACAGGCGAATCTGCAGGGCGCCGACCTTCGGAAGGCAAATTTACAGTCGGCTCATTTGGTACAGGCCAATTTGCAGGGTGCCGATCTTCGGAATGCCGACTTGCAAAGAGCTAACCTACAATCGGCCAACCTGAAAGGCGCCAAGTTCCGGGAAGCCGACCTTAGAGGAGCAGACCTTCGCAATGTCGAAGGCGGGCTGCGGCCCGACCAGTTGGCGGGCGCGGACCTCACGGGCGCCAAGCTCCCGGAGCCCATCGACAAGCTCTTCGAGGACCTCAAGGCTGTTGGCGACATCTCGGAGAGCGCGCGAAAGCTGTTCGTCGCCATGCTGGCAGCCTGCCTTTACTCCTGGCTGACCATCGCCACCACCACCGACGCAAACTTGATCACGGATCGCGCGTCTTCCCCCCTCCCCATCATCCAGACGAGCATTCCTATTGTGGGGTTCTATGTGGTGGCCCCGCTTCTGTTGCTTTGCGTCTACTTCTATTTTCACTTCTATCTGCAAAAGCTGTGGGAAGAGCTCGGCTCGTTGCCCGCGATCTTCCGGGATGGCCGGCCACTGCACGCGAGATCCGACCCCTGGCTGCTGAACGATCTGGTGCGATCCCATGTGGCGAGGGTCAAGGCGGACCGGCCATTTATGTCGTACTTCCAGCAGGCCATTTCGATGGTGCTGGCTTGGTGGCTGGTGCCGGCTACGCTCATCGCCTTCTGGTGCCGTTACCTGCCCCGCCACGACCTGGTCTGGGCGACACTTCACGTTGCGCTGTTGGCAATTTCGATCACGGCAGCGATTTTTCTCTATCGCCTCGCTGCTGCCACCCTGCGCGGAGCTGAGCGCCCGTCATTCTCCTGGGCGCACGCGGTCAAAAGCATTCGTGCGTATAGCGCCCTCGCCATTTTTGTCGCAACTGGTGCTGTGTTCGTGCTCGTCTCCTTGGGTGCGATCTGGGGCGTTCCGTCAGGCAATGGCTGGCCCGTGGCGTACGGCCGTTACAGTTGGGTGCCTCGCGCCATGGCGCTGGTGCGCTACTCACCGTTTGCCAATCTGAGGCAGGCGGAAATCTCCGTCAAACCTCCGAATTGGACGGGCAAGAACGACAGCGAGATCGATCTTGTTAAAGGAGCCGAGTTGAGCAGCCCCGACCTTAGATACGCCCACGCGCACAATGCATTTCTCGCAAAGGCCGTTCTTGAGCATGCAAACTTGGAGGGCGCCGATCTCCTCTGGAGTGATTTACGCGGGGCCAGCTTGATCGGAGCGCACGTGGAGGGGGCGTACTTGGTCAGGGCCGACCTGACCGGGGCCAACCTGGGCGGGGCCTACCTGACCTGGGCCAAGCTGGTCAGCGCCGAACTGATCGCTGCCCACCTGACCGCTGCCCACCTAGAAATTGCCGACCTGACCGGGGCCGACCTGACCGGGGCCGACCTGACCGGGGCCGACCTCAAGTTCGCGGATTTCAGGTCTAATCTCCTCAACGAACACACCAAGGGGATTACCCCCGGTGCTCTCAAGAGCGCCTTACACTGGGACAAGGCGTATTACGACCCAGACCTTCTGCAACAACTCGGCCTTCCGCCGGACCATAACGAGAAGCTGGCAGAGGAACAGAAGCCAGAGGGGCAGCAGAAGAAGAACCAACCAACCGCTGTCGGCGCCGGACCGCCAGCTGGCCAAAAGCCGCAGGTTGGTTCTGGCAAACCAGCAAGTCCAAAGCCAGGGAACAAGTAGCAGGCGGGTGAAGCGCCGTTTCGGAAGTCCATCAGGCGCGATCACTGCTCGCCCTTCCAATCCGACGGGATTAGAACGGCATGCTGGAATGTTTTTTCAGCTTGGAGGAGGAACACGTGACAGGCAGCAAGTTGAAGGTTGTGCTCGCAATGGTCATTGTCCTCATGTTCGGTCTGGTGGTCACGGGCTGCAACAATGAGAACAAACCTTCCAACCTACAGCGCCAGGCACTCGAGAAGCATGAGAACAGACGGTACAACTTGCGGGGTCAAGTAGTTGCGAAGGATGTAGCCGCGAATGAGATCACCGTCCAGCACGACGAAATTCCAGGTTTCATGGCTGCAATGACCATGCCCTACAAAGTTAAAGACCCAGCCACCGTACAAGAAGTAGAACCAGGTGACAAAATCGCGGCGGAAGTTGTTGTCGTAAACGATGGAAGCGATTACTGGCTCGAAGACGTCCGAATCACGGGCGAGAGCGGTCGGAAAAGCGCAAGCGCAGCGCTACCGGTCCATCGGCTCAATGTCGGTGAACATGTGCCCAATCTTCCGCTCGTAAATCAGGACGGAAGGACAATCCACTTGGACGACTTCAAGGGTAAGGCCGTGCTCGTGACCTTTATCTACACCCGGTGTCCCCTCCCCAACTTCTGTCCGCGGTTAAGCAGTCAGTTCGCGAAGATTCATGATGACCTAGCGAAGACACCGGACGACTACCGAAAGACGCATTTGTTGACGATCACTTTTGATCCCAAGTACGACACGGCTCGGGTCCTCCGTAAATACGGGCTGGCTTATCTCGACGACGATCCCGCAGGTTTTGGGTATTGGGACTTTGCGTTCACCACGCCCGGCGACTTACGAAAGCTCGCTGACGCATTCGGCCTGATGTACTTCGAACAGGATAACCAAATCTCGCACACGATGAATATCGTGCTGATCGCGCCCGACGGTACCGTGGCCAAGTACTGGTCCGAGGAGTGGACAACCTCAGAACTGGAGGACGCCTTGCGCCAGCAGGCGGGGACTGCGGCGGCAGCAGCTCCTGCAAGAGCGAGTCGGGGGCGAACTCCATGACCCGCCTTCTCAGAATCGCTTGTATCGCTCTCTGGCTCGCGGGCTTGGCGATGCCGACGGCTTGCTCGCATCAAGGAAGCGCTTACCTTAGTGAGGATGAGATGCAAGGTCGGGCGCTTTTTGAGGATCACTGCGCGCCCTGCCATCAAGGCACCCACCCTGACCTGCGAAAACAGCCTCCCAAGTTGGAGGGACTTTTCCAGTCGAAATCGTTACCCAGCGGCGGCCCGGCAACCGATGCGCAAGTCCGCAAGACCGTCATCGAAGGCCGAGGCACCATGCCCGCTTTTGACCAGCGCTTGAGTGAAGAGGATGTCGATGACCTGGTGAAGTACCTCCACACCCTGAAATGAGACGATTCGTGCGGTGCAAGGTAGTATCAGGCGCGAAGAAGCGACCAGCGCAGCGGTTTTCCGCGGCCACCTTGACCCTTCAGCTCGATCGCGCCGTCTGGACTGCGCGAGGGGGACACTTGAGTTCCGTTGACTTGGACTCGCTCCAGACCTCTTGTCTCTTCCGCCGAAAGGGTCAGATGGATAGTCCAGGTGCGCGGTTCTGCCCAGGGTTCATACCAGCCCTCATATCCTCGCGATGACTTCACCAGCCCCAGCAGCGGTGAGGCGAATCGATACGATGGCAATGGAAGTTTAGGCGCCAAGGTCAAACCGGCTTCCGTGAATTCGAGTCCCAGGAGTTTTGCCGCCGAGTAGAGCGGACAAGCATGGGTATGCATGTTGAGCACAGGGAAATCGGTCCATCCAAACGGAGGCCCTCCGGTCGTCTCGCCTGCATGCTCGCTCGACGCCGAGTTAATCACGTCGGGACCGCTCCAGGTTCCGTACCAGATCGCGGGATACACTTCGGCGTGGCGGGCAAACGAATTCTTCTTCCATTCGTCCCAGGCCATTTCGCCGTCGGCTGACGCCAGCGCCCAAATGAGAGTGGCGTTGAGCGAAGGCCACACACCTCCGTCGATCGATGTCCCGGGCTCCATTTTCCACACACCCTGTCCGACCATATCGGGGCTCTTATTAAGCTGCAAGGCGCCGATCGGCGAAGGGCGCCGGAGCTCTTGATCGAGAGCCTGAACCAGCGCACGAGTCTGTTCCTCAGTTGTGATTCCACCGATGATCGCCCACGGCTGCGGCTCGAGCCAGATTCCCTTTTCACCCAACCATCCCCGCGTGGGTCCAAGCCAGGCGCGACGAAACCACTTACCTGTCCACTGCTGTTGCGCGGCCTTGCGGTGTTCTTCCGCTTTGCGGCGGATTTCTGCAATGAGATCTGTCGCTTCTCCTGCAAACGTCATCAGCCGCGCGTACAGGTCGAAAACGTAAGATGCCATCGCAGAGTTCAGCACGCTCTCACTCTGGGCCAGACATTCCTGCAAGCCGGTCGGCGGAACCCATCCCATGACGAGCGCATCATTCCAATCGTCTTGAAGCATCCGCATGAGCCCGTGCTCACCCGTCCTGACGTCTTCAACCAGATGCCGATAGCAGCGGGTCAGGAGCTTGCGAACCGATTCGTTGCCCCCGGCCGGCCCCAAGAGCGCCGGAATCTGTTCGTCGAGGAAAGACACGTCGCGAGTGGCCAGCACATATTCACTGGTGATCCAAAGGAGCCACATCGGCATATCGCTGGAGTTGTCGGAGGTCGTGGGCATGGGCATGCCGTGACCGACGATTCCGTAAGGGATGGAGCCATCCGGCCGGACTTCTTTCAGGGTATAGCGCAGGACTTCCTTCACAATATCGGGGTCACTGAAAACGAACGGCAGAACGTGCTGCAACGGATCGCGGGCCGCACCCTGAAATCCCATTACGTATTGATAAATGCTGGCTTGCGAGAGGATGTGCTGCTGAAAGAAGGTGTCGTAGGTCATTCCGCTGCGAAGATAATAGTGGTTCCAGGTGATTTCCCGTTCGACCCAGGGCTCGCCCTCGGTGCTAAAGCGCAAACCCTTATTCTTCCATTGATTGCTGGACTCCTTCCAGGCAGTGCGCGCAGTGTGGCGATACTTGCTGGTCAGCGCGTGTGAGTCGGCTCCTTGCGGCAGGTAGCCGTAAAGAAAAACGAGCGTGCGGCTCTCTCCCGGCTTTACGCTGAAACTGCGCTCCAGCAGCAGAGCACTCTCCGGACCGGTCGTATTCAGATCGCCGTTAAGCTCGCGATCCAGACCGGTGGGATGGCTTACGCCGCCTGCTCCAAAAAACTCCTTTCCATTGGTTGAAATCCCCTCAGGAGGAGCATCCAGGGAAACGAGAAACGTCGGAGGAGGGTTGAGGTCGTCGAAAGCTGCTTGCTTTGGGGCGTCCTCTACTGGCACGGTCAAGAAGGGATTGGGGTTCTTTCGTAAATACGCCAGCATTCCTTGCCATCGCGCTTCTTCAGCGGGAGAACGTCCCAAGAACTCCTTTGTCTCGAGCAAGCCCGAATTGCTCTCCATGATGCGAAAATGATGCGCAAAGCGCTCTCCAAAATCACGGCGCAACTCGGTTATACTCTTCCCTGAAAACGATTCCATAAAAGAACGATAAGAAAACTGATACGGCTGGCATCCCCAGTACTCGACCCAGCGCAACTTCGCTTCGGAGTTGCCATGGTTCGCTATGGTCACTTGCGAGATCAAGACGGGATCATCGCCGAAAGGCGCAAAGATCACCTGATCGATTGCGTACTCCTCTCCTGCGACTTTCTTGCGCAGATACCCAGTTCCGAAAATGCGGTCGAAGGTCTTTGCATTCCCCGGATAGTGTGTGCTGAGCACAACTTTGCCATCAGACAGATAGCCGATCCCGCCGGCGAATTGGCCCCTCTCCGGCGCGTACTCATTTAGAAATTTCGGCGCGCCTTCGTCCTGGCGCACGCGTACATGTCCGTAATTGGAGGCGATCGCTACAATGCGATCGTTGCCAACTTGATGAATGTGCTCCGTGGAGGAGAGAAGGCCGGGGTTTACCTGTGTAACGGCTTTGGGATCGTTTATCTGGTCACAGGTGTAATGGAATGCAGGCAGGCCGAACTCGTCTTCTATCCATTCGCCGAAATAGCCGGAGCCATAAGCCTTCCCTTTCGCATCCCCTGGGCTGGCGGAGGAGGAAGTGCGATTGTCAGACGCAGGGCCCGAGGCTTCCGCTGCCAGCTTGAGGCCCGCTGGCACCATCGCTGCACAAGTCAAAAACTGCCTACGATCGACCGACATTTTGGGTTACTCCTACACGATATCATCGCCGAAAAACGAACTGACCACCGGCATCGGAGTCGAGTTTACCCAGTGCGGACAAGCCATGCAATGAGTATATTTAAGCTCCTTCGCTCTTAGAATGCCGCCTATACTATGAACCACCAAGACACCAAGACACCGAGGCACTAAGAGAGCCCATTCCCAAGGAAACTGACGAATGCCCTATGATCTCCTGGTGCCTTGGTGTCTTGGTGGTGAAAGCTTTTGCCGGGCGAGACTGCTGCTGTGATGTTCATAATCCGCCATATCATGTCCATGCCGTGCTATACTGCGAGCTATACGCTGGGGTGAGCGTGCGCGACCGCCGCGTGGTGGAGCGTTTAGAACGTGACTTCGGCAGCGCTCGACGCATCCTGGTGCCCAATCTCAATGACTGGACACAAGCCGGCAAAGTGCTGGCCAGACTGGCCGCGGCGTATGGCTACGAGCGAATTGGCCAAGCACGCCTGAGCAACGACGCGCTGATCGCGATGAGTGCCGCACGCCAAGGAATCACCGTTATAACCGCCCATGAACGCGATTTTGCCCGGCTTGCACAGTTTAGGCCGTTCCTATGGGAAGTGAGGAGTGCTCGAACTACCTAAGCCATCAACCGCACGGCATGGGAGATGAGGAGAAGCTACGGTGGCTGTTAAGCTCAAAGCGGTGTACCAGATCAGAATCACACTGGAGAACGTCCAGCCTTCCATTTGGCGGAGGGTACAGGTTCTGAGTGACTGCACCCTGGCGCAACTACATCGGGTAATCCAGGCAGTCATGGGCTGGCAGGACTACCACCTTCACCAATTCACGATCAAGCGAAGGGTCTACAGCGTTCCCGACCCGGATGACGCCCATTATGAACGGAAGGTGATCGATGAACGCCGGGTGCGATTGAGCAAGGTCGTATCACAGGTCGGCACTCGCTTTGACTATCATTACGATTTCGGCGACAACTGGCACCACGATCTCCTGCTGGAAGCCATCCTGATGCCCGACCCGAGCATTCAATACCCGGTGTGCGTAGCTGGGGCGCGAAACTCTCCGCCGGAAGATTGTGGAGGTCATTGCGGGTACGCGAGATTCCTGCAAGCCATCCGAGATCCGCAATGCGAAGAAGATGAGCGGCGGCTCGAATGGATCGGAGGACACTTCGACTCCGAGCTTTTCGATTTGAATCGGGCAAACGAAGCGCTGCGCCCACGCGTGCGCCCCAGGAAATTGAGCCCACGAGTCAACTGAAGACGTCCTGGGCTAGGTCCGTCAGCTGACGGATGGACACAATGTCTCTTGACAACGCCCCGCCGCTGTGGTAGCCTACTAGTGTGGAAAGTCCTGCCCCTGAGGAAGCCCTTCGCTCGTTGACCCCATACCCGGCCCCAGGAGGAACCATACCATTGCGCAAATCGCCCCAACGTACGCCCAAGTCGCTCGCCGCCAGGCGCTGGAATGCCCAGCATTCCACCGCACCGCACACCGCGGCCGGCAAGCAGAACTCGAAGCTCAATGCACTGAAGCACGGTCGCCAAATTGTGAATTATGAATTGCCTTCTTCCTTCTCGCCACCACCGACTGCCGTCTGCCTATTGCCTGCTGCATTTGAGGGGAGTCCGAGCTGGCGGGAGTCTTCGACCGTATGCAGCCCAGGACAAGATGTCACCTTCCGCAGCGAAAGAAGGGACCGTTGTAATTTCAAAAAGTGAAGGAACGACGCAGGAATGTCTATGAAAACAAAGGACCTTTACAGGAGCAATTTTGAATTGTGAATTATGAACTGCCTTCTTCCTTCTCGCCACCGCCGACTGCCGTCTGCCTACTGCCTACTGCATTTGAGGGGGGTGCGATTTGGCGGGAGTCTTCGACCGTATGCAGCCCAGGGCAGAATGTCACCTTTCACAGCGAAAGAAGAGACCGTAGTAATTTCAAAAAGTGAAGGAACGACGCAGGAATGTCTATGAAAACAAAGGACCGTTACAGGAGCAATTTTGAATTGTGAATTATGAGTTGCCTTCTTCCTTCTCGCCACCACCGACTGCCGTCTGCCTACTGCCTGCTGCATTTGAGGGGAGTGCGAGTTGGCGGGAGTCTTCGCCCGTACCGCCGCTCAGGGCAGAATGTCACCTTTCACAGCGAAAGAAGAAACCGTAGTAACTTTAAAAAGTGAAGGAACGACGCAGGAATGTCTATGAAAACAAAGGACCGTTACAGGAGCAATTTTGAATTGTGAATTATGAGTTGCCTTCTTCCTTCTCGCCACCGCCGACTGCCGTCTGCCTACTGCCTACTGCATTTGAGGGGAGTCCGAGCTGGCGGGAGTCTTCGACCGTATGCAGCTCAGGACACAATGTCACCTTCCGCAGCGAAAGAAGGGACCGTAGTAATTTCAAGAAGTGAAGGACCGACGCAGGAATGTCTATGAAAACAAAGGACCGTTGTGGAAAATGGGGCAAATAAGCGGGAATGTTGGTGAAAATAAAGGTAGTTAGTAGGTTGGGGAAGAGCCGCAGCCAACCTTCGACTGTTGACTCCGTTGGTAGGTGGGGGAAGAAAGGCTGGGTCCAGGAATCAGGTGTCTGGTAGGTGGTAGGTCGTAGGTGGTAGGTGGGGAAGAAGGACTGGGTCCGGGTGTCGGGTGTCAAGTAGCAGGTGTCGCGTTTCAGGTGTCAGGTGCTGGGGGTGGGGCAAGTATGAACTCTGAATACGAATTATGAATTCCCTACTGCCTACTGCTTACTGCCTACTGCTTACTTGTTCGGAGGCGGCAAGTCGCGCAGGTGTTTGCGGACCTCGCCTGCATCAGGCGCCGCAGGGGAGAGCTGCAAGTAGGCTTCATACTCCTGCCGGGCGCGAGCCTTCTGGCCGGTGGCTTCGAGGGCGACGGCGAGGTTGTAATGGGTGATGGGCTCATTGGGCTGGCGTTGGATGGCTTGCTCGTACTCTTGGATGGCAGCGTCAAAGTTCCGTGTTCTTAGCAAGCTGTTAGCGAGGTTGACTCGCGTGACAGCGTCCTGGGGGCGCAGCCGCAGGTAATCGCGGTAATTGCCGATGGCATCCTCGAGGTGGCCTGATTGCCGTAGCGCGTCCGCGAGCGCCAGGCGCGCATCCGAGTAATCGGGCTGGGCGCGCAGGGCTTCCTGAAATTCCTTGACGGCGTCGTCCACTTTACCAGTTACCATCAAAGTGCTACCGAGAGCGAAGTGGGCCTCCGGGAGATTGGGGGTGAGTTGCAGGGCCGCTTGCGCTTCCGCCGCGGCGCCTGCCGTGTCGTTCATTTGGCTGAGAGCGATGGAAAGGTTCAGGTGTGCCTCTGACCAATTGGGCCGCACCTTGAGCGCTTCACGGAAGGCGTCCGAGGCGCTCCGCCAGTCCGCCATTTGCTCGAGGGCCAGCCCCAGGTTCTCCTGGGTCTGAGCATCGTTGCGGCGTGCCAAGCTAGCCCGGAAAGCCTCCACCGCGCCCTTGTAGTCACCTTTGTTGTATAGGGCGTTACCCAAATCACGCTGATAGCCGGCGAAGCTGGGATCAAGCCGCGCCGCCTCCTGGCTCTCCGTCGCCGCGCCTTGCATGTCCCCGTTTTCGCGCAGGGCGCCAGCCAGCCGAGAGTGCAGCGTGGGATCGTCGGGCCTGAGGCGGAGGGCGTCGCGGTAAGTGGGAATTGCCATCTCATAGTTCTTCTCGACCGCGAGCATATCGCCGAGCGCAACCAGGGCCTCGGGATAGTCGGCCCGCAACTCGACGGCGCGGTTCAATTGTCCCATCGCGTCTTGCATTCGCCCGGCGGCCTTCAGTGCCAGGGCGTAGGTGTAATGTAATTCGGGACTGTTCGGTCGCATCTCCAGAGCCACGCGGTATTCACTGAGAGAATTCTCCCAGTCGCCTGCTGCCTGATAAGCGTTGGCCAAATGCAGATGGGCATCGGGATCATCGGGCCGCAGGCGAACCTCCTCGCGGTATTCCTGGACAAACCCGGGGATGTCTCCCGACGACTGGTAGGCCTCCCCAAGGTTGCGGTGGTAATCGGCGTTGTCCTTGGCCAGCTCCACGGCTCGCTGAAGCTCCCGGAGGGCATCGGGCAGGTCCCCGGTTTTCCGCAGCACCAGGCCGAGGTTTTCGTGGAGCGCGGGGTCCTGGGGCTTCAGGCGGAGGGCCTCGCGGTATTCGGCCTCAGCGGCGGGATGATCGGCGACGGAAAGGTATGAGGCGGCCAATTCCGTGTGGGCATTCGCGTTTCCCGGTTGCTGGCGAATCACCCGTCGGAACTCGGTGATGGCCCCGCCGTAGTCGCCGGCCTCCCGCAACGCCAGCGCCAACGCATACCGGTAGTCGACCTGGGCGGGACGCAATTGAACCGCCTGGCGATATTCCCCGATAGCGTGAATCAGCTCCTCGCTGGCCCGCAGGGCGTTCGCGAGGGTCATGTGGAGGTCAGGGTCGTTGGGGCGCAGGCGGACGGCGGTCCGGAATTCGGCCAGGCCCTGGTCGAATTTACCGGCCTGTGTGAGCGCCATGGCGAGCCCTGCGTGGGCGTCGGCGTTATCGGGAGTCAGCTCCAGGACTTTTTGATACTCAGCGCTGGCGCCCGTCACGTCTCCCGACTGGAGCAGCGAGCTCGCAAACGCCATGTGGATCTCGCTGTCCTGCGGCTGGAGTTCTAGCGCCTTACGGAACTCGGCCACGGCTTCGTTGAACTGCCGGCTGGCCGCCAGCGCGTTCGCCAGGTTGACGTGGGCATCTGGGTTCGAGGGGTGCAGGCGGAGTTCGGAACGGTACTCTGCCACGGCCTCCGGAATGTGTCCCTGCGATTCCTCCACAGCGCCGAGATTCATATGAACGCCCGGAAAGTCCGGCCTCAGCCGTAGCGTCTCCTGGTATTCCCGGATGGCGTCGGTGGTGCGTTGTAGAGCCAGGTAGGCATTGCCCAGGTTGTAGTGCGCCTGGGGGTAATCGGGTCTTAAGCTGGTAGCTTTGCGGTACGCCTCCTCCGCTTCTTTCCACTTATTGAGCCGGGCATATTCATTGCCCTTTTTCAGGAAGTCCTCGGCAGTGGCGGGCGCAGCCTGTTCCTGGTTTGGGGAATTACCGGCGCCTGCACTTCCAGCCTGCTGCAAGCCTCCCCTTCCCTCTCCGGGACGTCCGCCGCCTGCAAAGAGGCATGAGCTGGCCAAAAGGAAAACACCGACAATCAAGGCCGGCCACGGTCGTGAGTTTCGCCGTGCTGGCCGTGCACTCAGCGCATCTCGCAGAACGCCGAAAACATCATGGACTTTTTCCCGCACAATGCTAGGATACACCCAACTCGACCGCGCGCGCTTCACAGAGGTTTGACATGAATCGCGACCTTCCGCTATTCTCGCTTGCCAAGACATGAGCCAGCAAATCAAACCGCCAGCAGTCTCCACAATAGAAATCGGAAGAAGGGAAATTAGGTGATGCCGAATCCGAAGGTATTGTTCATCAATCCTCCGTCGATGCCTTACAACCATGTGGTCATGTCGCTCCAAAACAGACAGCGGGATATTGCTAACTTCGTGCGTCAGGCGGTCACTATGCCGATGGGCATCTTATATCTATCTGCGGTTTTGGAGGAGGAAATCGAGGGCGTAAGCATCCACGTGATCGATTATGCCAAGGCTTTGAGTGAGGTTGCTAGCGACCCAACGGTTTGCTTTGCTGGCATCGACGCATTTGTTGATTACTACTTACAGACGCTGGTGCCAAAAGACTTCGTTCCCGATATCGTTGGTTTATCAATTCTGTTTTCGACAGCCCACAAGACTTCAGGACACATCGCTAATGGGGTCAAGCGTCGCTGGCCCGGGGTTCCAGTCGTCGTTGGGGGTATGCACGCCACCAATGCCGTTCCCTCACTGCTCGCCATGTCCTCGATCGACTACGTCTGCCGAGGTGAGGCTGAGTCCATCATATCTAATCTGGTAATGAGTATAGTGCGCGGTGATGACTGTGAAGAAATCAAGGGCATATTCGGACGTAGGAAGTTGGCTGCCTTCGAGGCGCGTGCGCTTTCAGGACTGCCAATCAACCAATCCATCAAGCAAGAGGATGTGCAGTCATGGCAAGCTGGCGCGCAGTCTGCAACCATGGAGTCAGCGGATCTGATTGACGATATCGACCTCATCCCATTCCCTGCGTGGCATCTGATTCCCATGGAAGAATATGTGCATGGCGGGTTTGCACGAAAAATAGACGTGGTCGAGCAATATCGCGAAGCCACCATCATGACTACTCGGGGGTGCCCATATCATTGCACCTTCTGCTCCTCATGGACCGTCCATGGCCGGAAAATGCGCAATCGCAGTGTGGCGAATGTCATTGCCGAACTCGAGATTCTCCGTGATCGATATCGGGTGAACATGGTCACTCCAGAGGACGATCTTTTTACTGTGAAGAAAGCGCGGATCATCGAGTTGTGCAACGCAATTTCAGACCGTTTCGGCAAGGATATGGGCTTTCAGTTTCCCAATGGCCTATCGGTGGCCACCCTCGATAGAGATGTCATCGATGCGATGGTCAAGATGGGGATGAGCGTTGCCAACATAGCGGTCGAGTCAGGGTCGGCCTACGTTCAGAAGCATATCATCAAGAAGAACTGCGATCTAACGCGTGCTGAGAGAGTAATCCAGGATTGCCGCGACGCCGATGTCTGGGTACGTACCTATTTCGTACTCGGCTTTCCCGGCGAGACCGTGGGACAAATTCAGGAGACGTTTGATTTTGCGGCTTCGATTCCGACGGACTGGAGCCACTTCAGTATTGCGGCGCCTCTGGTGGGAACCGAGATGTTTCATCAAATGCTGGATCGCGGCGACATAGATGAAACCTTCAACTGGGATGATTCCTTTTACAATGAGAGACAGTTCGACACGACAGAAGTGGCAGCAGAGCAACTGAAGCGAATGGTCGGAGAGGCGAATATCCGGATCAATTTCATAGAGAACTACAATCTGCGCATTGGCCGATATGATCGAGCCATAAAACTGTTCGAGGACATTCTAATCAGTCATCCTGGACACTTGGTCGCGCAATATTGCATCGGTCTGGCCTTCAAAATGAGCGGAAACGACAAACAATACTTGTGCGCGTTGGAAAACTGCAGGAAGCAGCTTGTCGCCAGCGGGATGGCCAGAGAGCATTTGCGCCTTTATGGCAAGTGGTTGCCGGAGCTAGCTGATGATCCCCAAAACCGTAGTTGATAGGTTTGTAGATCGAAACATCCGCGCCGTCAATGAGCAGCTCTCCCGCCTCGCTGCCGCGGATTTCCGTCTGGGGGCGCTGTACGACAATCACCCCGTCACGGTGAAGGGAACCGTGATCGAAGGCTTAGACCTCTGGATACCACGCGACCCCCATCAGAGAATGCTCTGGCCGACCACCGTGCAGTTCTCTAGCCGGTATTTCGAAAGCCTCATGCAGCACGCCGTCCCGCTGAACGAGGCGGCCGTATCACGGCTGTCGCACAGCGCCATGGCCCTCGACATTTACACCTGGCTGGCTCAGCGGCTGCACCGCGTGGCCCACGGCGAACCCGGTTTTATTCCTTGGGTTTCCCTCAAAGAGCAGTTCGGCCAGGGCTACGACCGCGAGGATACCGTCATGACTTTTTCCCGCACAATACTAGGATACACTCAACCCCAGCGCGCGCTTCACACGGGTTTGACATGAATCGAGACCTTCCGTTATTCTCGCCTGCCAAGACATGAGCCAGCAAATCAAACCGCCAGCAGTCTCCAGAACCGAACCCTTTCTTCGATTCTTCCGCCAACGCCCCACCATCCGCGCGGCCACCCTCCTCTCAGGCAGCTTGGTTTGGCTGGTTGGCTTTTTTCTTCTCCCCCTGGCTTATCTTCTGGCGGTCAGCTTCGCCCGGCGCTCGCCTTACGGCACTATCGAATGGACCCTGGGATTTTCGAATTACTGGCGCGCTTTCCAGCCTCTCTATCTTGGAGTTTACTGGCGCTCCTTCTGGATGGCACTGCTCACCACGGCGCTTTGCATGCTGCTCGGCTATCCCGTGGCTTACACCCTGGCCCTTAAAGTCTCCGGCCGGTGGAAATCCGCGCTGTTGATGCTGGTGGTGATTCCTTTCTGGACGAGCTTCCTGATACGGACTTACGCCTGGATGGTCATCCTGCGCA
>JBEKME010000087.1:0-25796 GCA_050008675.1 Terriglobia bacterium | reverse complement strand
ACTTCGAGGCCTGCCTGCCCATCGAAGAACTGGCGCGGCGAGGGTACGACACGCTTCGCTTCGGCCCCATGAAGCCCGTGGGCCTGGTCGACCCGCGAACCGGCAAGCAGCCCTTCGCCGTGGTGCAGCTCCGGGCCGAAAACCTGCGCTTCTCGAGCTACAACCTGGTGGGGTTCCAGAACCACCTCAAGTTTCCCCAGCAAGAGCGCATCCTGCGCATGATCCCCGGGCTCGAAAATGCCGAGTTCTTGCGCTTGGGGCAGATTCATCGCAACACTTATATCAATGCGCCAAGGCTGCTCGAGGCCGACCTCAGCCTTCGTGCCGAGCCCAATGTCTTCATCGCCGGCCAGCTTTGTGGTGTGGAAGGATACGTGGAGTGCATCGCCACCGGGTTCCTTGCGGGAGTGGCGTTGGCTCAGCAGGTGGCAGGGGCTGCCTTCACGCCGCCTCCGCGCACCACGGCGCTCGGGTCGTTGCTCCACTATACTTCGCACGCTGACCCCGGCAACTATCAGCCTGCCAACATTTCTTTCGATTTGCTTCCGCCCATCGAGAACCTGCCCAGGCTCATCGCGCGTGACCGCGGTGCCCGGCGCCAGGCGCAATGTGCGCGAGCTCTGGGTGAGCTTCAACCTTGGATTGATACGCAATGTCCGTCATTCGTAGAGGACAACCCCATTGTCTGTCATTCTGAGCGAAGCGAAGAATCCCGGCATTTTTTTCGCGCTGATTGAGCTTTCAAATGCGGGGATTCTTCGCTTCGCTCAGAATGACAGGCGGTGGCCTTTTCTTCTACGAATGACGAACAACCCGTATGAAACGGTCTGTGGTGCGTTGTCCTCCCTCACTGGGCTTACGACAACGAGCTACGCAAATCTGGCTATGGATGCCCGGCATGAATGAACTCATCGAGCGCTACGTCAACTACCTCCAGTACGAGCGGAATGCCTCCCCGCACACGGTCCGTAACTACCGCAGCGACCTCCTACAGTTCCGGGATTACCTGGCGGAGGGCCGCGCCACCGCCGCTGTGGATGTCAGATCGGTCGACGCTTTGCGCATCCGCGGCTTCCTCAGCATCCTTTTCGAAAAGCAAGAAAAGAAGTCGTCCATCGCCCGCAAACTCTCGGCGGTGAGGGCATTCTTTAAGTTCTTGAGGCGCGAGGGAGTGCTGGCCGAGAATCCTTCCACGCTTGTCTCGACTCCCAAGCAGGACAAGACCCTCCCCAGGATCATGACTGAGGAGGAAATGAACACTTTCCTCGACGCTGTGGCCGAAGCCACCAAAACCGGAGAGCCCGCCATGCGGCGCGACCGCGCCCTGCTGGAAATGCTTTACGCCTCGGGCCTGCGCGTGAGTGAATTGGTGGGCCTGGATCTCCGCAGCGTGAACTTCGGAGACTGCATGGTGCTCGTCCGCGGCAAGGGACGAAAGGAGAGGATCGTGCCCTTCGGCTCCAAGGCTAAGCAGGCCCTCGAGGACTACCTCCCGGTCCGGCAAAGAATCCTCCAGGAAAGGAAGAAGTCCGGCCAGCAGGCCCTGTTTTTGAATGTGTGGGGGGAGCGGCTCACCACACGCTCCGTGGACCGGCTGGTGAAAAAATACGTCCGGCACTACGGGCCGGCTGTAAAGGTCAGCCCACATTCGCTCCGCCATGCTTTTGCCTCTCACCTCCTCACGGAGGGAGCTGACCTGAGGGCAATCCAGGAAATGCTGGGGCACGCCAGCCTGTCAACTACGCAGAAATACACGCAGGTCTCAATCAAACAGTTAATCGAGGTCTACGACAGAACCCACCCCAAGGCGTGAGGTAATTCCCAAGGCAGAAGGCAGAAAGCAGAAGGCAGAAAGCAGAAGAACAGGTGTTAGGCGCCAGGGGTCAGATGAGAGGTGTCATGCACCGATGTTAGCTGACGTTCTTGCGGGTGGAAGCCCCGCCGGTGGAGCTTGCTCAGTTGCCACCGTAGTTATCTCCGCCGGCGGAGAGGGTGACCGATCCGCTGGAAGCCCGGACGTAATAGTCCCCGTGGGCTGGGCGAAAGCCGGGTCCGATCCGAAAGGGGGGCGAGCAAGTTGACAGGTTCTGGCGAAAGTGAACCGTGGTTAAGCTCCAATACTGTTCACATAAGGGGTGTTCAGGATAC
Source organism: Terriglobia bacterium (assembly GCA_050008675.1). Classification (GTDB taxonomy): domain Bacteria; phylum Acidobacteriota; class Terriglobia; order UBA7540; family UBA7540; genus CAVROP01. The sequence continues at coordinate 23,648 of JBEKME010000087.1, read as the reverse complement.
TCCTTCCCAATTCGTTCCGGGGTAACCCCCTCACCCGGTCCTCCCGCAGAGCGGGCCGGGTGAGGGGTTACTTCGACGGCCCCGCCCAAGTCTTCGCAGCCCTTCGCAATGCTGTTATACTTTGCCCGTGCGCCTCCCCACGCCACGCATGCGCGAACTGCGCCGCACCCAAACTGATTCTGAAAAAGCGGCGTGGTATCGGTGGCGCGACCGAAGGCTGGGCGCGAAATTTCGCCGCCCATGCCGCATCGAAAACTGGGTTGTCGATTTCTACTGCTTCGAACATCGACGGGCGATGGAGCTTGATGGCGGTGTGCACTCGCAGCCCAGCCCAATGCGGAAAGACGCTGCGAAAGAGGATTATTGGAGAAGTCTCGGCATAGGCTTGCTGCGGATTGCGAACGGGTTGGGGTTGGAGGATGCAGAGGAGTTGGTGCGCAAATTGCGGGAAGCCATCGGGGTGATGATGGTTCAGGTGGGGCCGAGATGAGCGAGTGACCCCTCACCCGGCCCGCGTCCCGCGTGGCGGGATCGCTGGCCACCCTCTCCCCTGGGGAGAGGGCAAAGGCCCAATTCCCATCCTTTCTCCTCGGGAAAGAGGCAGAAGTCAGCGGCCCCACGGCTGTGTCCAGCGAAAGATGTGGGACACGCTCAGCTCCCCAAGGGGGTAAGGGGGTGAGGGGGTTCTAGGGTCGAACAGTGAACAGCCTCCTTGAAAAAGCTTACGTGAACAGCATTGGGGCTAAAGGCGCGACAATTATTCAACAACTGCAATGCGATGGTGGATTAGTGGTGTCCGCCACCGCCGCCACCGCCAGCGCTGGAGACGCTTCCACCACCACCGCCAGAGTGTGCTGCGCCGCCACCGCTGGAGACGCTTCCACCACCGCCTCCGGAGCGCCCTCCACCGCTACTCGAGCCGACTCCTCCGCCGCCGGAATAGCCCCCACCGCGCGAGCCGCCTCCACCTTGTCCGTGGGCCATGATGATGGCCCCTGACCCGCCCGTTGTGTGCGACACGGAGGGGCCGACCAAGGGACCGTTCTTGCCACTGGCGCCCCCCTTCTTTTCCCCACCTCCGAAAGCATTCCCGCGGAACTCACCCGTAGACCCGCGCACCGGATAACGTCCCCCCAGGGTTGTACCTGCAACGGCGCGCAAGGGTTCACGGCCGGAATGGAGATGATGCTCCGCAAGCAGGGCACTCTCCTTTGCCGCATCGCCTCCCATCAGGATGGTTGAAGGCGCGGAACCGTGGTGCGATGCGAAGCCTGGCCCCGGCCCACCGATCGGCGCCGCCGCGGGCGTGGTATTGCTTTTGGATGTGGTTTCCGCGCTCAGCGCCGGCGAGCTTGCCGCGCTCGTGGGCCGCGGGCCCGGCTCGAAGGGCGGGTGCTCAATCATGCTTCCCGCCGTGGTCGGCATGTGGCTCACTGTCTGGGGCGTAATCAACTGCCGATTCTGAACCACACTGGTCGGAACCGTGACAATTCCCCATGAGAAATGCTGTAGGAGAGGAACAGGGACTGGATGACCACCCCCTGGTGGAACGGGCCTCGGATGACCGCCCCCCCCCTTCGGCGCCCAGCCGATCCATCCCGGTCCCGCATACCAATTGACCAGCGAAGCCCCCCAGAGTCCGCAACCGAACATCGGGTTCATCCAATACCAGCCAAAGCTAGCGTCGAAGTCCCATAGACCGCAGTGGTAAGGCAGCCAGCCCCAGGGTTCGCCGGAAATCCACGTCCAGCCGAGTCCCGGGTACGATCCCCACTGGCCATTGGTGTAAGGCGACCAACCTGTCTGCGCGTAAGGCGACCAGCCGAATCTGCCACTGGGAAGCGCAATCCATTCGCCATAGGTGTTAAGGTCACTCCAGCCGTAGCGCGGTCCAGTTGGATGGACGGGCTCGTCTTTTTCCGTAAGCTGCACCTGCTTATCCCGTGCCTCCGTCCAATGATCCCAAGCGTCCGTGACAATTCCTTTCCGGGTGTTGAAAGCCAATTCAGTGCCGCCGGAATTATGTTCCAGGATCTTGCCTTCGCCGAGTTTGGAAGACAGGGTGGGAGTGGCGACATCTACCGAGCCATGGAAAACTTCCACGCGAAAGCGGTCCTGGTCCAGGTCCGTGCGGAATTCGCACTTGCCATCGGCCGTCACCGTCGCGTCGGCAATCTTGACGCGATAAACATCACTGTACGCGGGCTGAAAGTGGATAGTGCCATCCCGTTTTGCCGAGGGCGGAACGTTGTGCTCGGGAAGAAAGTGGAAAGTGGCATATCCCTGCTCAAACGTCATGCCGTTCAGCTTGTTGCCGTCAGCGTCCAACGCCAGTTGATGGAAAAGCAATTTGGAGAGCTCGCCCAAGCGTGCGGTGGAACCGTTTTCAAATTCCACTTCGGCATAACTGCCCTCGGAAGTGGAGAGCTCGAAACCCTCCTGGATGGGTACGTTCACCATCGCCGGTTCCTCTTCCGCCGAACCAGGCCGCTTGACCATCACCGTGCCACGCACGTAGCTCAAGCGCACCACCCGCGCGTGCGATTTCGCCACCGCCTCATCAGCCGATGGGCGGTACTCCATGAACTTCCCCTTACCCAAGGTCAGGGAGCCGGAGTGGGCTGAGACTATGATGGAGCCCGCCAACACGCGCGCCTGCATCTTCCCCGCGATGAAAGCCGTTTGGAATTCGGCCTTGCCATTGGGAGTTAAGGTGGCGTCAGCAATCTTCACCTTGGAAACGTCCTGTCGTTCAGGGATGAAGTAAAAACCGGCATTTCCCTGTTCCAACGTGACGACGTTCAGTTTGTTTCCATCCGCATCCGCACTTAATTGCGTGAAGTTGGCTTTGGCGCGTTCGCTCAGTCGAATGGTGGAGCCGTTCTCGAGCTGCACGTTCGCAAAACCGCCACCCGATGTCGCCACCTCAAAGCCTTGCTCGATGGGTGTGTTCACCTGTGCTGGGACCCCTTCGGCTGCGCCTGGGCGCTTCACCGTCACCCTGCCGCTGACGAAACTTAGCCGCACCGAGCGCACAGGGGAAGGGTTCTGTTGTTGGCTAAAGAGAGCTGCTGGTAGGAAGAGCAGCCCCGCGACCACAACCACGAGTACACGTCGTAAATGATCGTATCTCAAGGTCGGCCTCCGGCGGGGTTTTTATACCCAACTTACATATCTTCTGACGAACCATCTTACCATAAGGTTGCTGCTTTGAGGTCCTATTCAAAAAGATATGCGGATCGGACAGAATGCTAGCCGGAATCACAATGAGCCGCGCTTGGAAGCGCCAGGGAAACAGGGATTAGAACCCCCCAATACAATGCGTGGGCAAGGGGAGTAAATTCAAACTAACGTCCCCCCTCTCCCCCTTGGAGGAGAGGGGAGTAAATTCAAACTAACGTCCCCCCTCTCCCCCTTGGGGGAGAGGGGCGGGGGTGAGGGGGTTCTAGCCCAACTTCCGCACTCGGCGGAGTGAAGTACTGTATTTACAATGATTTGTGATTTCATTCAGTCGCTGCGTGGGCGCCTCTTCCCAGGTTTGCCGGGGCTTTGTCACCTCCAGCTAGCCAAGACTTGCTTCGGCTTCGCGGCCCAGTTGTTCGATAAGGCTTAAGGCTTCTTTGACGTCTTCCTTGCGAGTGCGGTGGTTCAGGACGCAAAGGCGAAGCACGGTCTGCGACCCGAGGCGTGTCGAAGAGAGCATTAGCCTGCGGCTGGCGGTGATTTTGGCCACCAGCTTCTCGTTCAAACGGTTGAGGTACGCCTGGGTGTCGGTAGCGGGGAGCCGCTCGGGCACATAGCGGAAAGTGAAGATGCCGAGCTGGGGCCGAGTCACCAGCTCAATTCTTGGCGAGCGCTCGAACAAGCGAGCCCCATACTCAGCCAGGTCGAGGCAACGGTCGATGATCTGGCGGAAGCGGCGTGCGCCGTAGGTCTTGAGCGCCATCCAGACCTTCAGGGCTCGGAAGCTTCGTGTCAACTGGAGACCGTAATCGCAGAAATTCACCTCACGTTCCTGGCGCGCCACGTCGGCCATGTATTCCGGCATGATGTGAAAGGTTTCGCGCATCAAGCCGCCGTTGCGCACCAGCACGCAACCGGCTTCGATGGGGCAGTAGAGCCACTTGTGCGGATCGAGCGCCACCGAGTCGGCTTGCTCGATTCCGCTCAGGCTCCGCCGCCCGCGCTCGGTGAGCGCCGCGAACCCCCCGTAAGCTGCGTCGGCGTGAAACCAAAGCGAGTAGGCGCGGGCTATCTCGGCGATCGAGGCAAGCGGATCGACGGCCCCGGTGTTGGTGGCGCCGGCGTTGGCCACCACGGCGAAGGGCCTGAGGCCGGCCTCCAGGTCGCGTTGGATCTGGCGCTCCAGTTCGGCCGTATCCATACGGAAGTTCGCGTCGGTCGGAATGCGTCGCATCTGTGCGGCGGAGATCCCCAGGATGCGCAGCCCGCGGTCGATCGAGGCGTGCGTCTGATTCGAGAGATACACGCGGGCGTCGCGGGTTTCATCATTCAAGACGGCGCGCCGTGCCACGGCGAGCGCGGTGAGAGAGGCCACCGAGCCGCCGCTCACCAGCAGCCCGGCGGCCGTATCCGGTAGCCCCAGCATCCCCTTGAACCAATCCATGACCACCAGCTCCACTTGGCTCGGCCCGGACGACTCAACCCAAGTGCCCACGAAGACGTTCGAGCCCGCCACCAGTGCGTCCGCCAGAATGCTGACGAAATTGGGCGCGCTGGGGATAAAAGCGAAAAAACGCGGATGGTCGAGACTGAAAGCGTTCGGCGCCACCTTCTGCGTGTACTCCGCGAAGACCGTATCGAAGGAGCGGCCCTCCTCGGGCAGCGGCTCGCGCAGCAGGGCTTCCGTCTGTTCGCGATCGAGCTCGCGACCGAGAGGGCTGGCGCGAAGATTTTGCAGGCGCTCGACGATCCAGTCCACAACCTGGTAGCCGGCCCGTCGCATCACTTCGGGCTCTAGGTCGAGCGAGGTATCGTCGATTCGCGTCTCGAGTTGGTCAAAGGAAATGTTGCTGTCCATAAGCTGCCTTCCTGGCGCGACCAAAAGTATGGAACAGAAGCGTATGCGATACGCACCGCCGAGTAAAGGTGTAGCACTAGTCTTCATCTTCTTCTCGTGCGGCGAAGATTTTCCACGATCATCGCTTGGCCCAGGATGGCTGGAATTGCCGATTGTGGACTGCCGATTGTCGATTTTCGATTGCCGATTTTCGATTGCCGATGGACATTGGAAGGAGTTCTCTAAGCCACACACGCGCGGCGCGCACCGGGGGTTCCGACCAAGAAGCGGAAGCTTATGCTTTTCTCAACGATCAAGAGCAAGCAGTTGGTGGGGACATAATTGAAGCATTGAAGGCCTATCGGGTGACGCCGGCTGTATGGTCCCAGCGTCGCCAGTACGTCGCGGGTCTGGCCGGATAAATGGGTAGCAGGTAGTAGGCACCCTGAATTAGGTCTTGACACGTCACGCTTTCAGAGATAAACCTTAGCTCTTGAGGTGTTGCGTTTTCAGAGATGGCCAGCCGCTATGGCTATACGCACAGCGGCCCGAACGTGTACATCTGCGACGCCAGCATCTTTCCATCTTGTACGGACAAAACAACCACCCTCCCCATCCTGGCGTTCGCGGCTGCGCAATTGTGAATACATGACCGAGAAGTTTCGCCGAGGCGAACATTGAAAAACCTCGCTTTTGAACCCGGGCTAGCGCGGGATCACAATCCCCGACTTTTGGATGCAAGAATACTGAGTCGAAAGCACCACGATTGCTGCCTTGCACACCACCCCGAGAGGGGGGTCTTAGGAAGCGTCGGGCAGAAGGAGGCATATGCAAATCAGGATCATCTTGCGAATACTTGCGGTCAGCCTGTTGCTGACTGTGGGGCAAGTCTATGGCCAGGTTGATACTGGCGCAATTCTCGGGAACGTGAAGGATCTGAGCGGCGCCGTCATCCCTGGGGCTAGAGTCATTTTAACGAACCAAGGCACCGGCCTTTTGCTTTCAACCGTCACGGGTGGTGACGGGAGTTACGTTTTCCGGCCGATCAAGATCGGCGCCTACACCCTGGAGGCGCAATTCAAGGGTTTTCAGACCGTCCAGCACAGGAACGTGACGGTGGAGGTGCAGCAGCAGGTGGTGGTGAACTTCACCCTCCAGCCCGGCCAGATTACGCAGTCCATTGAGGTAAAGGCGGCCCCGGCCTCCCTGCAAACTCAGGACGCCTCGGTGGGGCAGGTGGTGGGGGCGCGCGCGGTCAATGACTTGCCGCTGAACGGCCGCAATTACACTTTCCTGGCCCAACTTTCGGCCGGAGTTACTCAGGACCAGCAGGATACTCGAGGCCTGGGAGCGAGCGGCAGTTTCGCGGCCAACGGTACGCGCCCCGCGCAGAACAACTACTTGTTGGATGGAATCGACGACAATGCCGACCTCGTGGATTTTCTCAATGGTACGGCGTATGTCGTCCGGCCTCCGGTTGATGCCATTGAAGAGTTCAAGGTCCAGACAAACGATTACAGCGCCGAGTTTGGACGATCAGCAGGCGCCGTCCTGAATGCGACCATCAAATCAGGGACCAATCAGTTCCACGGGAATGCTTGGGAGTTCGTGCGCAACGACAAGTTCGACGCGGCCAACTTCTTCGAGAACTCCCCGTCGCCAATCAAGAAGGGCGAGTACCGTCAGAACCAGTTCGGCGCCACCATCGGCGGCCCGATCCGCAAAGACAAGACATTCTTCTTTGCCGACTACGAAGGGACCCGCATTCGCCAGGCAATTCCCTGGGTCGCCACCGTGCCCACGGCGCTGGAGCGATCCAGTGGATACACCGACCTGAGCGAGTTGATCACCGGTCAGGAGGGCCCGGGGGCAACCCGCACCGACCTGCTGAACAGGACCTTCCCTTTGGGCACCGTGTTTGATCCTGCCACTACGCGGTCGGTTGTGCAGGGGCAGGTCGACCCTGTGACCGGGTTTACCGCGACGGCGGATGGATTCGTTCGTGATCCTTTTTATATGAACGGCGAAGCCGCGCTGGCAGGCATTACGGACTTTACGGCGCCGGCACAAATCGCCCTGCTCAACCAACTTCCGGCCTCGCGCCTGGATCCGAACGCCATCCATTTGCTAAATCTGTTTCCGGCTCCCACTTCGTCCAGCCTCTTCAACAACTTCTCCAGCAACCCCGTCCTCCACAACAACGTGAACCAGTTTGATGTACGAGTGGACCAAGACTTCAGCGATAAGGATCAAATGTTCGGCCGGGTCAGCTATTCGGACAACCCCGAGCTCCTTCCCGGTCCTTTTACGGGAATCGCGGATGGCGGGTCTTTTGCCGACGGCAACCAGACGGTGGTTTCTATCAATACGGCCCTGAGCGAGACGCACTCTTTTTCACCCTCGCTCGTGAACGAAGCTCGTTTGGGTTTCACGCGCATCGGGAGTTCGCGCCTCCAGCCCTTCGCCAATGACCTCAGCGCCTCTGGCACGTATGGCATCCAGGGTGTTCCCCAGGTTAGCGACAACGGCGGCCTGGGCTCCCTCTTCATCACGGGTCTCAACACACTGGGCAGCAACGAGTTTCTTCCCTCCGTTGAATACAACTCCACCGTCCAATTCACCGACAACATGACGAAGATTCAGGGAAAACAAACTCTCAAGGCAGGAATGGAGTTTCAGCACCTGAAGTTCTCGATTCTGCAGCCCCCCGAGGGTCGTGGGTATTGGACTTTCAGCGGCGCTTTCACTGAGGTCCCTGAAACTGGCGGCGGAAACACCGGGTTGGCCCAGATGCTGATTGTCCCGATTAACGGTACGGTGCCCGGCGCCTACGATATGGTGGGCGGGGCCGACGACATGGGCGCTTCCAATTACGCCAACACGGATATGGGGCGCAACTATTATGGCTTCTACTTCCAAGATGATTGGAAGGCCACAAGTAAACTCACTCTGAACCTCGGACTACGCTGGGAGTACTTTGGCCAGATTGTGGAGAATTTCGGAGCGCAGTCCAATTTCCTTCCCTCGGGCGGGAGCGGGCCGTCACAGTTCTTGCTTACCCAGGCGCGGTGCAACACTCCGTTGTCCGCTGACTTTCTGGCGGCCGCCAAGACTGACAACATCAATGTGACTTGCTCCTCTATCCCCGGACTCGGACATTCGCAATTGACCAACTTCTCGCCCCGCGTGGGCTTCGCTTACAGGATTACCCCTAAGCTCGTGGCCCGCGGCGGGTTCGGTCTCTTCTATGGAGGATTTGAGAACTCTGTGGTCGAGACTTATGTCGATTTCCCCTTCCAGTTCAGCTTGGGCTACCCGGCGCTGACGACCGCGCAACCCATCACTTTTGCCAATGGGGCCATCGGAACCCTGGAAACCGGCCTCACGGCAATCACCCCACTGACGTCAGCCGCGGCTGAACCGAGTGGCGTGTCCTTCACCGGCGAAGACTTCCACATGAAGACGCCTTATACCGAAGGCTACAACCTCACACTCCAGTACGAAATCACGCCCAACCAGACCTTCCAGATCGCTTACGTGGGGAATTCCGTGCGGCATCTCGGCGTCTACATCAACCCGAATAGCCCCAGCGAGATCCTCCCGCCCGGGCTCAACTCCTACGCCTATTCCCCTTATCCCGACTTCCAAAACTCGATCACCTATACCTCCATGGCCGGCGACAGCTACTACAACGCGTTGCAGGCCAACTTCGAGCGCCGCTTCAGCGCGGGCCTCAATCTCCTCGCCAACTTCACTTACTCGAAATGTCGCACGGATGCCTCGGACGTGCTGAATGCGACGGCGATCTTTTTCCGCGCGCCGATGCTTCCACACTTCGGCATCCAGGAAGACTATGGCTTGTGCGACTTTGACGTTCCCAAGGTTGTGCACGTGAGCGGCACCTACGAATTGCCCGTGGGTAAGGGTAAGCGGCTACTCGGCAACGGCGGGCGATTCGTCGATGGCGTGCTGGGCGGCTGGAAAACCAATGGGATCTTAACCCTCCAGGATGGCATGCCGTGGACCATTGGCTGTGTGAATAGCACGACTTCCGGTTACGGCTGCGACGCCTTGCTGGTTCCCGGGCAGAACAAGATCGCCGGTCCGCACGACGTCAATCAGTGGTGGAACCCCGCGGCCTTTACCAGCCCGCCGGTCGCCTCGACCATCGGGCAGTCCGACTACTCTCCCTTGGGTGGAGCTCCTACCCAGGCTTACGGCCCGGGATACCACCGCTTCGATTTCTCGCTCTTCAAGGAGTTCCGCACTTCGGAGAGAACCCATCTCGAATTCCGGGCAGAGTTTTTCAATTTGTTCAATCACCCGAATTTCTCCCCGCCTGGATTCAGCGGAAATGGGGTCGTGGCCTCGCCTGGTTCGCTCGACTACACCTCGCCAACCACCTTCGGCACGATCAATTCGACGCGCGACGGACAGAACGATCAAAGAGAAATTCAGTTTGCGCTGAAGTTTTATTTCTAATTCGACTCGGAGCGGTTTAAGCGCAGATTCGTCACCACGCTCGCCGACCTGCGAGGCGAGCTGGGCTTCCGCATCGTCGGGTACCTTTTGAATTACATGCATAACAATCCCGTCAAGGGCGGCTTGGTGAAGCAGCCAGGAGACCAGCGTGGTCCCGCCACGGCGGAGAGATTCTACTTCTTAAATGACGCCTCGCTCCTGACCATGGACCCGATGCTGTGACCCGCCGTCAATGCTCCGGGGTGGGCGGTTTTTGCGGAACCCAGGGCAGATATCCTTTCCTCAGCAGATGGCGTTTGAAGATCTCGCCGCCGGAGGCGATGTAGCTGGAAACAACATATAGGTCCTGAAGGTTCGGGCCACCAAAGACGATCCCTGCCGGTGGATTAGATGTTGGCAGGCTGACGATCGCCTGCACTCGGCCCTGCTCGTCAAAAACCTGGATGCCCAGGTGCGTCAGCACATAGAGGAAGCCCAGGCTGTCTGCGGTCATCCCAGCGGCCTCGGTTTGAAGGGAATCGTCCAGCCCTTCGAGGCGATAGAAATACTCAGCATTTATGAGTGACCCGTCAGCCTGAACCTGAAATGACCAAATCCAACGAAAATCAAAACTATCGACGTAGAGCAGCGATTGGTCGGGCGAGAGGTGGATCCCTCTTGGCTCCGCAACGATGTCAATCACCACGCGCTTCTTACGAGCCGGATTGATGTACCACACCTTGGAGCCGCTGAGATCGGTGAAGTAAATCCCGCCCGCCTTATCAACAGCCAGATCCTGGCAATCTACGCCCTCCGAAAGAACCTTTTCAACTTCCCCAGGCGCGAAGCTCACGATTCGGTGGGCACCACTTTGGCATGCGTAAAGACGGCCATCGGGGCCGAACATCATACCGCCTGACCGTCCGGCATGTTCCCTGAAGCCAGAAACGGTTCCGTAGGGACCAATCTTCTCGATGCGATCCTCCAATCCATCGGTGAAGAGGACACTCCCCTGCGCGTCCGCGGCGAGTCCCCAGCCCGCCTTGTGACCTTGGCTCACCAACTCCCATCCGTGGCCCGGATCAAGGATCGCCGTGCGCTTATCGCCGCTGTGATTCGGAGCCGGTTTTGCAATCGGCTGCGGATAATCGCGCCACAGCCAGCGCAGCGCGTCCGGCAGGATAGCGCCGCCCTGCTCCATGTCGTGGTCTTTGTCCCCGGTGACGAACTTCACGTCGTAGCCCGCGTATTCCAGCGCTGAGGCCATGGACTGGTTCGCCAGCCACCAATCTCCGGCATAGTTGTTGAGGTCGTGGCTGCCGTCCTGTAGGAAAACGCGCAAAGGCTTGGGCTCGGTCTTGCGAATCAGCGCCGGGTAGATGTCGCCGCCCCGTAGGGAGGTGAAGCTACCGATAAAGCTGAGCACGCGATGGAAACCGTCGGGCCGATTCCAGGCCACGGTGAAGGCACAGATCCCTCCGGAACTCATACCGGAGATGGCACGATCGTCCGGATTAGCCGAGAGACTGTAATGCTTCGCCACCTCGGGCAGGATTTCGTCGAGGAGAAATAGCGCGTAAGAACTGCTCAGGGCGTCGTACTCGAAGCTGCGATTGGTGCGGTCCTGCTGGTCGGGCGACCGGGCCTTGAGCACGCCGGGATTGATGAACACCCCGATGCTTACCGGCATCTCGTGTTTGGCGATCAGGTTGTCAAACACGATCGGGACACGTGCCCTGCCGTCCTCCTTCATGAAACTCTCGCCATCCTGGAAGACCATCACGCAGGCGGCCTTGCCGGGCTGGTACTGCGCAGGCACGTAAACCCAGTAGTCGCGGAACGTGCCGGAAAAGATTTTGCTGGTCCAGGTGTAGTGGGTGACTGTACCCTGAGGTACGCCGGGCTGACGTTGGGAGTCGCCACCCAAGGGATAATCCTCCGCAGCCCGGAGTGTTCCGGCAACCATTGAGAACAAGCACAATAGAAGACCAAGTTTTCTCATCCAGAATCTCCTTCTTGAAGTCCTCGTCACGGAAACTATACTCCCAACTGCTTTCGATGCGGCCACACTTATAACTATGCAATGCACCCGCCTCCGCACTCCCGCTCTTGTGAATCCGGCGTTTTGACTCTTGACACGAGGCCGGAAATAGAGTAGCCTACCGTGGTTGACGTATGCTGAACGCCGGCACAGATTCTGAATTGTGAATACGGTAGGTGGTATGTCGTAGGTGGTAGGTGGAGAAGAACAGGATGCAGGAGTCAGGATTCGGGATTCAGGAAGCGAAAGGGCAGGTTACAGAGGGTAGGGAAAGGGGGCAATTCTGAATTGTGAATTCTGAATTGTGAATGATGGACTGTGAGTTGCCTTCTTACTTCTGGCCACCGCCAACTGCCGTCTGCTTACTGCCTACTGCATTTGAGGGGAGTTCGAGTTGGCTTGGCCCGTACCGCAGCCTACGACAATATGTCACCGCTGACAGGGAACGAAAGAAACAGTAACTTTAAAAAGTGAAGGAACGACGCGGGAATGTCTATGAAAACAAAGGGACGGCTTTCAGCAGCCCGGAACAGCGCGGGAATGTTATAAAAAAAAAAGGTAGTTACGCATTGAAAGCGGGAATATTGTTCAAAAGAAAGGTAGTTAGTAGGTGGTAGGTGGGTAGGCGGGGGAAGAACGGGATTCAGGAGTCAGGATTCAGCAACTGGAAGGGCAGCGGAGAGAAGGACTCACGCTATGAGATGCCCTGAATCATTCCGGGCGCCGGATGCAAATCGTCACACGAGGAAGCGGGAGCGGATACTTTGCTGCACGCTGGGGCTGCGCCGCATAAACCATTCCCCAACCTCAGCAGAGGCTTCAAGAAGCATATTGAAAATAGCCGCTGCAAACCGGAGGCAGGCGTCGAAAAGCTTCACACCCAGCCAGACCACCAAATGCTGCACCGACCTTGCGGGGTCTCGAAGTTCGAAACTGAGGCGGTAGTGTGGCCTGTCCGTACGATACCTCATCAGGACCATCCCCGCATAAATGGCTCCGGCTGCAACAGCCAGCAACTTCAACAAGTGGTCAAACACGATGCTCAAATACGTAACCATTTTCTCCTTTACCCTTTCCTTTCTTCAAGACCACTTACACTAAGTTAGATTCGAGTTGGCGGAAAAGGATTCATGCTCTTATCAAACAATAGTTGGTCGTTTTTTATAGGGTTAGAACCACCTCAGGCCGAATCCGGAGGGATGCTCCGTGCCTCGCCGTTGAACCCGCGCAAGACCGGCGGTGGCTCGGGGCGTTGTTTGCCTTGAGTGTCCCATTCAGTCATGTGCCATGTTTGAGCTACCGGCCAGCTATGGGTTCTTCTTGCACATATATAGTATGACCCAACAGGTTAACATATCCAGTATCGGTAGTACTACTACAATAAATGAGGCGCTCCCGCAGAGGCTGCTTCAGATCCAGGGACCAGCGCTCGGGAAAAGGCCGTCGCTTCGGGGCGGCCTCAATCCGCAGGCCCCGGCTCCTCCGACTGGCCGCCACAAAGCGCGCGGAGCGTCGGCTGCCGCATTGGAAAAGACAGTCGAGAGGGCGTTCGAGAATCTGCGCTTTGACGAGGAATACCAGAAGGAGTTCGAGAACCTCGGGAAGTTCTTAAAGAATATCCTTTAGGCCAGCGACCAGAGTTTACGAGATCACCTCTGGCAACTACAATTGGAAAGTGGCTCACCAGGCAATCCTGCCGGTTGTCCGTAGTCCGTGGTCAGTTGTTGCGAACTCCTGGGGCGTCGCTATCCGCTCTTTTCTACTCTAACTCCTGGCTTCTGACTTCTGTTCGTCACTCGTCACTCGCTACTCGTCACTGCGCTCAGGCCCTGCTGATTTCATCCAGAAGCTGCCGCAGCCGCGCCATGGGGACTTGTGCCTGGCCGAAGCGGAGCAGGTTGTAGAGGCGAGTGAATTCCCAGACGCCTGATCCGAGAGGCGTCCCTAACAACGATTGAGCGAACTCCCAGGGTGTTAGCGCGGCAGACTTTCGATAGCCTTTCTTGCGCAGGGTCTTCAGCAGCCTTTGATAAGTCAGGGTGGCTTGGCGCGGGCTCAGTGCGAGCTCCCGGCGTCCAAACTTCCACACCCAGAAAAATCGCATTTCGGCCAGCGAACCACCCTTTTCGCCAGCCACCAAGGCTGCCAGAATGAGCACCATTAATAAGAGCAGGAAAAGCTTGTGCGACATCAGCCACCCTTCGACGAGGTAGGCCACCCGCACCCCCTGATGTCTGAGCTTGTCGGTGCGGTCCCGGAATTCCTGCTGGAATTTCCTGGAGGTTTGTTCCACCTGCCGCGCCAGCCGCACTTGATGGCTGAAATCGTAGTTGACAATCCACTCGCTCCAGAAAAGGTTCAAGGCATCGAGGTAATCGTCCCATGCTCCGGCGCGGATGGGATTGGGGTCCGCAGGAGTGGGATCAAACGCAATCCAGCCGTAATTTGGAAAATACACTTCCACCCAGCTATGGGCATCACGAGCGCGGACCACAAAATCCTTGCCGATACGGTTATAAGAACCCGTCTGAAAGCCATTCACCAGCCGCGAGGGGATGTTGAGCGTTCGAAGCATCACGGCCATCGAGGCGGCAAAGTATTCGCAGTATCCTGATTTGGATTTGAACAAGAAACTGACGAGGGGGTCTCCGGGCTCAATGGCTGACGGGTCGAGCGTGTACCGGAAATTGTCTCGCAGGTAATTCTCAATCGCGGTGGCGCGGTCGTAATTGTTCGTGGCAGTCGATGCGACCCTCCGGGCAAGCTCCGAAATCTTCGGGTTCAGATTGGGGAGCCGGAGATACACCAGGCGGACATCATCGGGGTATTTCGTGGAGGCGCGCTGCAACTCCCGGGCCGAAGGAAGCCCTGTCTCCGAAACCACATCGTAAGCCAGAGGCGAGAAGGCATATTGAGGGCTATGCAGGGAGCCTGTCTCATCGACATTCACCAAGTGAAACCGACCCATAACCTCCTGGGGAATAGGGGCGGCGAAAAGCACGTCGGTGGAGAGCGCCGAGCGCAACACATGGTAGCGGAGCAGTCGCCGTGAACGGCTCTGCCAGCCCTCGAGCTGGGGCAGAACAAAGCGCTGTTCGGTGGCCTGCGTAATGGGTATTTGCTCCGTGTTGTCATTAAACCAGTGCGTGCCGTCAAAACTCGTCAAACCCACACCCCGCCATTTCACACCCTGGAATTGCCTGGGATCTCCTTCTAAGGTGACGCGCATGACAACCATAGGGGAACGCAGGATCTTCCGGATGTCTCCCATGTTAACGGAGTCTGAGAAGCCGGTGATGTTCTGCGCCTGTGAGGAGAGCGCGGTCAAGTAGCCTGTCCGGTATCTCGGAATGACGAAAAAGAGAACCGTTGCCAAGAGAAAAATGCCGGCAGCTAAACCCACGGCCGCCCTCATCAGCGCCCCTTCGACGGCTGTCCGGTTCTGTCCAGGTTTTCGGAAAGGGCCTTCCGGCGCACGGGACGCCGACTCCATTCCTTGCTTGATTTCGTAGCTGATGAAGGTCGAGATGGCGAAGATGACGTACAGGGTGAAGAAGATCAAATAAGTGGTGCTGACCGTCAGGATAGCGCTTGCCAGCATCATCATGAAAGATAGGATGGCGAGGTAAGCGTAGTCGCGATAGGTTCGTGCCGAGAAGATTTTGACGACGGTGGTGAACAGAATAAGGTGCACGGTCGCGGCCAGCATCCTGTCCAAAGCGCTCAGGCCCGGCGCGAAGATCAAGAAGTCGAGGGCGTAAAAGAAGATGTAAAAGATGGAAATCCGCGTGACCGTGCGCGGAGAGAGGGAATAGTCAGCCTCGCGAGAGTAGCTCCAGAGCTTCACGGCCAGCGCGGTAGAAACCACCACGATCGAGAGCGTGTCCAACTTGCCCGTCATGGTGAGGGTGATGAATCCCGTAGCCAGGGTCAGCAGCAGCGAAATCTCAAAGTAACGCTGCACGCTAATGTTGGATTGAAGCCTTACGAGCGTGGCGGGATCAAGTTGTGCGGTTTTTGCCATGAGCAACGTTTCGCTACCGGATTACATTTTAGCGCAAGGCGTATTTCCCAGCATGGTGTTCTTCCCCTCGGCTTGAGGCTGCTGGGCGCCTGTGGGTGAAGAGGGCTAGCGTAGTGCCCAGCAATTTTGTGCACACTACACCAGATTGGCAATTCAGGCTCGGCAAAACACCTGTTGCGCGATTTTGCGAGCCAGTTGCGAAATCGCGGCCTGCCCCAGTCTCGAAATAGGCAACCATTGAAACGGGTCTTTACGGGGAGTGCACGAAATCTCCGCCGGGTAAGCATGGACGCGAATGGAGCGGTAAGTAATGCCATGATGGAGCTCGGCGATGGAGTCCTGGATGGCGACGGAAGCGCTCCCATCAGCCGCGAGCTTATTGCGTAAGCTCGCCAGCGCCTCGGGGCGGGAGCGGCCGAAGGCGGAGGGGAAATTCCACAGGTCACCTAACAGGCCGTCATCAAGGCCGCGCACCATGGCCACTCGGGCTCCGCGCCGCAGGATAGCAGCGGCAAGGTAATGGGATTCCGCCGCGCGCCTGGGACGCGGCTGGGGGTAGAGTTGGGGCTGGCCGGATTTGTATCCTCGGCACCAGCTTCGCACCGGGCAGGCGGTACATCGGGGAGTGCGAGGCAGGCAAAGGGTTTGCCCCAGCTCCATTAACGACTGGTTGAAGTCGCCGGAGCTTCGAGGCGCAAGCAGAAGTTCGAGTTGGGCTTCTACCGCGCGACGGAAGCCAAGCTGGTGAAGATTACCCTGGAGAGCCGCCAGACGCGAGAGGACTCTGGCAACATTTCCGTCCAGCAGGGTGTACGGCTGCTCGAAGGCAATGCTCAGAACGGCCCGCGCGGTGTAATCCCCAATTCCAGGCAGCGAACGAATCTGCTCGTAGTCCTGGGGGAACGCCCCAGCAAAGCGGCGAACCAGTTCCTTGGCGGCTTGGTGCAGGTGACGGGCGCGGCGATAGTAGCCAAGTCCTGACCATAGTTGCAGGACTCGCTCGAGCGGGGCCCGCGCCAGGTGGACTAATGTGGGAAACGCCGCGAGAAAGCGTTGGTAGTACGGGATCACCGTCGCCACCTGGGTCTGCTGAAGCATTACCTCAGAAACCCAGACGGCATACGGATCACCACTCTTCCGCCAGGGGAGGGGACGCGCCTTTCGACGAAACCACTCCAGCAGCGCACTTCGAATCGCATCTCTGTCCTGGCCCGAAAACTTCATCCGCTGGATGCTATCGTTATCTATCTTCCGATTGAGCCGAGCTTTCCTGCCGCGCGCCGACGAAACGCTCATTCGAGAACGAAGTCCGCCGTGCGTATGGGGCTCACCCCACCGGCGGAATTCCGGGCCCTTACCTCCAGCCGGTATTCTCCTGCCTGAAGGCTGTTCGTGGGAATCTCCTGTGCCACGGGGATCAGCGGATTCCCCGAGCGCGCGAGCGCGTCCACAAGTATGGTGTTCGAGGAATACACTTGCTGGTTGGTCTTGCGATTGACGATATTGAAGAGCACCCCCACACGGGGTACAAGACTCGATTGCATCAGGGGTTCAAACACCTCGACGTAGAACGCGACCTTGTCGCCGCGCTGGAAACGATTGCCCGGCTGGATGAATACTTCCATACCCTGGAAGAGCAACGGAGTTTGATCCTCGAGGAGTTGTGCATCCAGGCTGGCAACGAGCTGGTCCACGGGACGAAAAGCGTTGCTGAGGGCGGGTCCGCCGAGCTCGAGGTGTTGGCCGTCAAAGGGGGCAATGCTCAAGGCTGTTTCGTACTTCCCAAATTTCTCCCCGCCGGTGCTCAAAACCAGTTTCAGCGTGTATTTTCCCGGTGCAACATTGAAGGTGTGCTGATAATTGAATGGCCCTTTGGAAAACTCCTTCAGGTCTTTCTTTTCCACGTCCAGCTTCACCGTATCGCTGAATCGAGCGGCCACCGATCCGTCCTCCCGGTAGGCAATACCCAGCACTTGCACGTTGGAATGAAACTCCTTCTTCTCTTTATCGAAGTCGATCGCCGAAGCCGGGACCTGAAGCGAAATGTTGACGCGCGCCACGCCCGGCGAATTGTAGAAGTAAGGCGTACTGAGTGAAACAGGGACTTGTCCGGGCTGAGAACTTGCCGCCAGCGCTTCCAGGGTTTTCCCCTCGGGTTTTCCGGCCAGCAGGTCGGGAGCCTTCAAGTCGTAGTAACCATTACGGTGGCGGAGTTGCACTCCCTTGCGGGTCACCTTCACTGTGATCTTGTGGTAACTCCCGTCGTGCGCTTGGCTGGGTGGGACATAACCCAGAATGTAGTACTCGTCCAATTCGTTGCCGATCTTATTCAAGCCGGCAAGGAAATCGTTGGTATTGAATATGGTAAAGCCGCCTGTCCCTCGAGCCAACGCGTCGAGAACCTGCTGGTTGGCGGGAACGCTTTGATCAATCAAGGCCCGGAGGCGGTTCTGCGGGCAAAGAGGATTCGATAGGGCAACCATCGAGTTGTTACACTGAGAAGTGCCGCCGGGATAATTCGAGTAAGAACCTGCCGAGCCACCGCGATTGCCGGATGCGCCAGTGCCTCCTCCGCCTGATGAGGTGCCGCCGCCACCCTTCGTGCCGCCACCACCTCCGGAGGTGCCGCCGCCACCCTTCGTGCCGCCGCCACCTCCGGTTGTCCCACCTCCACCCCCACGTCCACCGCCACCTCCGGTCCCGCCGGTACCGCCGCCCCCACTGCCACCTCCGGTCCCACCTCCTCCTCCGGTCCCACCACCGCCCCCGCTCCCGCCATGCTGCGGCCAGGGGTCGGGCGAACCCGCTAAGGAAGTGAGCAATCCTGGTTCGTGCGGGAATGGCGAATCGAGGAGAAACGCACCTGGCCGCAGCCCTGGCATGGACGGGGGTAGTGCCTGCAAGCCTCGCACGTCCACCGGGTAGATCGCCACATTGGCTCGACTAGCAGCATCGATGGTGGCATCGAGCTCGGATTGGCGTTCCGGGGTGAGTGGAAAGCCTGCGGAGAAAAGAATCAACGTCTTGCGGCCAGGGACGGCCCGCAGGGTTTTCGCCAGGTTGCGGATGGCCAGAAGGAACGATCGGGCGCCGAAGTCGGCTTCATTCAGGGAGAGCTGTCCCATAGAAGCAATTAAGGCAGTCGACGCCCCCGTGGACGCAATATCGGCCGTCGGCGTGGATATATTCGGCGAAACCGCAGAGTATTTCACCTCTGCCGTCGCGCGCCTCAGCTTCTCTCCGTCCGGGGTGAAATTCTGGACCACTTGGGTTGTCCCTCCAAAGTCCACCACCGCCATCAAGCGTTCCGGCGACGCAGTCTTCTCCACAAACTGGTTTGCGGCCCGCCGGGCCAGCATTTGGTCTGCGGCGGTCATGGTGGAGTCATCGAAAAAGAGCACGATATAGCGAGGCTGGCTCGCCCCTTTAGCACCCTGACCCTCCTCGGGGCGCGAAAAGCTGGCTATCACTTGGGGCTGATTATCCTCGAGGACCTCGAATTCCTTCACCTCCAGATCTTTGATGTATGCCCCTTTCTTGTCAGTGGCAATGACGTCCACCAGAACAAGATTCGCCTCGGCTCTTATGACTTGAGTGGAAGTGTCGGCTACCTGGGGAGGAGCATTCGGCGCTCCCCCGCTCTGGGCAAGAGTGAGAACCAGCCGCGCTCCCAGAATTCCGATGGCAGCAGGTAGGAGAATATACAAACCAAAGTTGCTTCTTCGACGCATACACCGCCCCCTAATAAGGTATCTCCACCGTACGGTTCAGCCCCGATAATTGGCCCGCCTCGGAGTCCCGGACAATCTGGCGAACCAGGTACGTCCCGGGCTTCAAGTCGAATTCCACCTTCAGGGTTATTCCGGTTTGCGTCAACCTCGCAAGTGTAGCATCGCGAAGTCGAAACTCTACAATTTTCTCTTTTCCCATCACGTACTTTCCATCCCGGTCAAACAGGACGGTCAAAAAGGTGAGGTTGTCCAGATGGCGATCCTGTTCCTTGCGGAAACGCACGGAACTCAAATCCAAATGGGTAAGTACAGCAAGCCGCGTCTCGGCTTCGTTGACTTTAAAAAACTGCGTATGCACATCGACCGGGAGTTCCTTCAATTCGTCTTGGGAGTAAACTGCCTGTTCGATTTCTTCCTTGGCCTTGGCGGCCACATCCTCCGACGCTTTGGGCGCAAAATAGCCACGTCGCGCCTGAATCGTGGCGCCGGCGGGGTTCACCAAGCTGACCTTCAGCTTGTGGAATCGGCCATCAAACTTGAGGTTGCGGGGAGAAAAGGCTAGAACGTAATAAACCTCCGAAAGTGTCCCCACCTGTCGAAAGCCCTTGTCCAAATCGTTGCTATTGTGGAAGAATTGACCGCCCGTATCCGCCGCAAGACCGTAAAGAACCTCCTCGGCCAGGGAGAGTCCCGCATCGATGATCTGTTGTTTCCTCCCCATCAAATCCGGACGGCTGGCGATAAGAGTAGTTCGGCGGCTGGCATCACCACCGGGAATGATGACATACAGGCCCCTGGGGTCCAGGGCGCTGACGACCACGCTGGAGCGCAGCGCTCGGTCCGCGATCTCTGCGATCTGGGACTCCAGGTTGTAGAGGAGAAGACCGGGCGAAAGGAAAATGACGCTGTGTTGCCCGGGCAGCAGCGCGGTGCGGCGAATGACCTGTTCAAGGCCTCGCAACACCGCCTCGGACTGCGTCTCCCATTGATTCAACACCTGCATTGCCTCCCCCTGCACCACGTTTGCCGCTTGGCTGCACATTTGCGGCGCGTCTCCGCAATTGCACTGGATATACTCTTGTATCGCAATTTCAGTGGCAGAGGGATCGTGCTGTTGCGCGATTAAGTAAGCCTGATAGTCACCAATATCAGGACAGGCATTTGTTTCTGTTGAGATCATGGGCCTCGGGCGGAGCTTGAAAAGGGCTTCGTGGAGCTTGCTGCGGTCGTCCGTGAAGTCCAGGTTGCCCTGGCCTGAGGAGGTGAAGATGCCTGCCCTGTCCGCAGCAGTAAGCGTGGTCGCCAGATACCGGTCGGCGGCATCGCGGGCGTGGGCGATATCTTCAAAGGTCATTTGGATATCATCGAAGTAAAGCGCCTGGAAGTTCCGCGCCGCCGCATTCGCCGCTCCCGCCTCTGAAGCGGTTTCCTCATCCGACTCCTTGCCGGGGGCCGGGCGCACCAGGGCCGAGATGTGGCTGGGAGATTCGACGGCGAACTGGTCAATCTCCTGCGGCTTGCCGTTGTCCCATAATCGAAAGTCTTCTTTCCGCAGGCGGGGTACGGCACGACCATTCGAGTCGCGCACGATCACACGCACCAACACCATGTTGCGCTGCACTTGCACCTTGAACGGGGATTGAACTTCCTGGGTGGCAATTTCCTGTTCACCCGAGCCCTGTCCGGCAGCAGCCGGCACGCCACTGAAAACCCCTGCCGCCACCAGGCCCAGCAATAGCAGCAGTGAGGTGACCCCCATCCCTCCTCGCCGGATGCGTTCCCAGGCACGCAGGGAAGCCGGCCCCAAAGGAGTCGGGCCAAGCCCACGGTAGCGCCGCTCGAAAGCGAAGCTCATTTTCGCCTCGTAATTCGCAGACCAACCAAGCTAAGTATCCGGCGAGCCCGAAGCAAAGTCAAGCCAAGGCCGGTGCGGCCTTCATGGAGAAACCAGAAACTGGAAATTAGAAACAGGATTCAGGAGTCAGGATTCAGGATTCAGGAAACGGCCCTTGCGTCTCTGAAACCTCGAATCTGCCATCTCGAATTACCGCGGGTGGCGCATACGTCCCGACGGTTTTTGTTGGGATGTATGCGACCCAGGGACGGTATAATGTTCGGGCGTCTGAGCTAAAGCACTATTACGGCCTCAATCATCTGCATTACATGCACAACAATCCCGTGAAACGAGGCCTGGTCAAGCACTCGGGCGACTGGCGGTGGTCGAGTTGGAGGTTCTATTTTTGGAATGACGGTCCGATCTTGGGCATCGACAGAATGCTCTGATGGCATCGACATACCGAGGGTCGCATACATCCCGACAAAAACCGTCGGGACGTATGCGCCATCCGCGAAATAGGGGGCTACAGTGGTGGGCAATATGCTGACAGCGGATCCCAGGCGAAATACTAACAGAAGGCGCGTTGTGCTTGCGTTCGCATTGGGAGGCATTGCCTCCGGCTGGGGTTCGGAGAGAATACTCGAGCAGTTGGCGGTGTCAACTCGCACCGGAACGTATGGCGCCGGGCCCGCCTGGCTGCTCCCGGACCTCTTGCTCCTTCTCGGGCTCATTGCGGCCCTTGCCTTCTGCCAGGGAATTGGATGGCTAAGCGTCAGGCGTTCGGTGTGGCGATGCCTTGTGGCCGCCCCGCTCGTTGCCGCGAACGGCTATTGTGGAGCCTGCGCTGCATTGTTGGCGGGTCTTGCAATGTTCGTTGCCGTTGACAACCCCTTTACGAGGGCTCACCCAATTTTTGCTGCGCTCACGGTGATTTATGCACACGTTATAGGAATATTCGTTAGCGTATTCGTGCTGTCACTCGCCTTGTACGTTTTTGCCCACAGTTGGAATATAGAGGGATGGGCGGCTCTCCTGGTATGTGGTCTTGGGGCAGCAGCTATCTCGCTTGCCGCGTCACCCGATTCTGTGCGCGGGTGGTCATGGACGGGAGACCTCGCAAGCAGCGACATGTTTTCTCGAGTCCAAATATTCCTGAGCCAAGCCCTCTACAGCGGTTGCGCTGGGTACTGGCTGTCGCGAACCCCTGCTACTTAGGCTCTGAGATTTGCGGAAGGGGCTGGTCGGGCTGACGTGCCGCCCTGATGCCCCAGCCGTTCTAAACTCGTCAGGGGATGGAAGGCGGGGTCATGTCCGGAGCCGGCGGTCACAACGGACCCGACCCAAAATAGGGGGCTAGAGTGGTGAGCAATATGCTGACAGCGGATCCCAGGCGAAATACTAACAGAACGCGCGTTGTGCTTGCGTTCGGATTGGCGGGCGTTGCATCCGGCTGGGGTTCTGAGAGAATACTCGAGTGGATGACGGTGGCATCTCGCACCGGTCCTCCGCATGCCATCGGGCGTGGGGCCCTGCTACTGCCGGGACTCTTGCTCCTTCTAGGGCTCATTACGGCCCTTGCCTTCTGCCAGGGAATCGGATGGCTCAGCGTCAGGCATTCAGGGTGGCGATGCCTTGTCGCCGCCCTGCTTGTCACCGTGAACGGCCTTTGTGGGCTTGCGGCTGGATTGTTGGTTGTAATCCGGGCCGGTTTTGCCATGGCCGCCCTCGGCAACCACTACGTCAGGGGTCACCCAATTTTCGCCTTGGTCGTGGTTTTTCTTGCCGCAGTCATTGGAATATTCAGTAGCGTATTGGTGCTGTCACTTGCCCTGTATGTTTTCGCCCACAATTGGCATACTGGGGGATGGGTAGCCCTCATGCTATGTGGTGTTGGGGCAGCAGCTATCTCGTGTGCCGTCCTCATACCCTCATGGCCGAGAGGCGGCGTCGCGAGCGTCGACAGGTTCTTTCAGGTTTTAATGTTCCTGACACATACCCTCTACAGCGGTTGCGCCGGATACTGGTTGTCGCAGACCCCTGCTTCTTGAGGTCTGAGATTTCCGGAAGGAGCTGTTAGGGCTGCCGCACCCCCTTATCGTGCGGCCGTTCTAAATTCGTCAGGGGATGGAAGGCCGGGGTGATGTCCGGAGGAGGCGGTGACAAGGGACAGGCGGGTGGCAGATACATTGGTTTTTATGCCTGCGCCTGAACGCGCCTCCAATGGGCTGGGACAGACCGGCGGGTCCATCCACGGTCGCTGCCCCGCATTTGAGCCTCCCCTGACGGTGGGTCGCTATGGAAAGCGCACCAATCGGCCTCCTCATAGACCTGCCCAAAACGAAAGGCGCCAATCGCCGCGACGGTTTCTCTCTCCTCGATATGATGATGGTGATCACGGTGATCCTGATCGCGGGTGGCGCATACGTCCCGACGGTTTGAAGCTGTGAAAAAATTATCGGGGGCGAGGATCCGCTCTCCCGCAGCACCATCGTTTTGCGGGTCCTATCGACCGCGGCTGTGATTGATTATGGCCA
>JBEKME010000086.1:0-25978 GCA_050008675.1 Terriglobia bacterium | reverse complement strand
TAATCAATCACAGCCGCGGTCGATAGGACCCGCAAAACGATGGTGCTGCGGGAGAGCGGATCCTCGCCCCCGATAATTTTTTCACAGCTTCTTTTTGTCGGGATGTATGCGACCCTCGGTATGTCGACATCACAGCATTTTGTCCATGCCCAAGATCGAAGCGTCATTCCAAAAAAAGAACCTCCAACTCGACCACGGCCGGTCGCCCGGGTGCTTGACCAAGCCTCGTTTCACGGGATTGTTGTGCATGTAATTCAATCTTTCGTCTCGCTTCTTCGGGCTCCAGATGCTCATGTCCCCGTGGCGCATACATCCCGACAAAAACCGTCGGGACGTATGCGCCACCCGCGTCCCCAGGCGATTGCCCCATTGATCCATTGAGTCATTGACTCATTGAAAAAAGCGAGGCAAGTCTGCTCTTCAATGATTCAATGACCCGATGACCCGATGACCCAATGACCCGATGAATCAATGAGTCAATTGAAGAACTCCTGGGCTACACCTGTAAATATTTCTCTTGACAACGCCCCGCCCCTGTGATAGCCTATTAATGTGTATAGCTTGACCCGCGGGGAAGTCCTTTCCCCGCTATCCCAACATTCCGTCCCAGGAGGAACTATGTCCTTACGCAAATCACCCGAACTTACGCCCGCGTTGCTCGCCGCCGCGCGCCAGAATGCCCAGCATTCCACCGGCCCGCGCAGCCCCGCCGCCCAGCATAACTCCAAGCTCAATGCCTTGAAGCACGGCGCATACGTCGCGGACGAAAATCGCCGCCAGTCCATGCTGGCGCTGGGCGAAGACCCGGAACAATTCCAAACCCTCACCGAGGAACTCATGAGCGCTTTCGGCCCCGGCGACGCGCTCTGGGAGAAGCAGGTCGAGGACCTCGCCTGGCTCTACTCGCGCCGCGAAAGGCTCGAGCGGGCGCAAGCGGGCGTGATGCGGCGCGCCTTGCAGGCCATCGACGACTGGCAACACCGCCGCCAGCAGGAGATGGCCCGAGTCACCTTCGACGCCTCCCAGCACCGGGTGCTTGATGTCGATCTGCCGGAGTCTACAGATCGAGGGGTGGCGTTGAGAAAGACCCTTTCTTATCTTGAACTCGTACGGGAGGAGATCAACCAGCGCACCTTCCGGGAGCGCCAGTACGCCGTATTGGAATCTTTTTACAGAGGGATGATGGGGTGGCGGTCGGGGCTGATTTTCAGTCTGCTGCACCGTTTCAGTGACCCTCTGCACCTGCGCGAGCAACAAGAGGAGGACGAGGAATACCGGCAGTTCCTGCTCAAAGAAGGCGCCGACTGCGTGCCGCCGGGCGAGCCCGAGCGCCAGGAACTTCTCCGTTTGCTGGAGGAGGAAATCGCCAGCGTGCGGGAAGAATTCGAATATGCGGAAGAGGCGAATGAGGAGAGGGCGGCGATAGAACGGGACGCCTGCCTTGCCCCGGAAGGGGAGACGTGGGGGATGATGCTGCGCCAGGAAGCCGCCCTGGACCGCTCCATAGACCGCAAAGTGAGGATACTGATGAGGCTGCGGAAGGAATCTACCAACCCCCCGGTCGCTCCTGCTGGGGAGGACGATGGCGGGAGGATGGAGAACATCGAGGACGTCCCCGACAGGGACAGTGTGTCCGCGCACTCGCAGGGTGTGGAAACAGTCGAGAGCTTAAAAATGAAGGAACGACGCGGGAATGTCGTTGAAAACAAAGGATCGGGCACGGAGAATCGGGAACGAATCCTAAACCTACTTCGCTCAGATCGACCATTGGATGCCGGAGGTCGGATCGATGGGGAGATACCCCACCTCGCAGGTGGCATCGAAGTGTCTCGCACCGTTTGAGCTTACAAATGCGGGGATTCTTCGCGGAGTTTACCCTGAGTGTGCATGGGCCTGCGGCCCACCCAAGGAGATGAAAATCGCCGGTGTTGTCACCCCCGCGTAAGCGGGGGTCCAGGTCAGTCCACATCGAGCTGGATTCCTCCCGCCATGGCGGGGCGGGAATGACCGGCATGGGGTGATTTTCGAGAGCGCGAAGCGAACGCGCTCTCCAGAAACTCGACCCATTACTCGTTTCCATTGAGCAGCTTGGGCCGGGCCTGTCTGAGCCGTCCTCGCTCCGCAACTAACCCCTCACCCGGCCCGCGACGGCTGGTGAAAGCGCCGTCGCGGTCCACCCTCGCCCCAGGGGAGAGGGCAACACCCGTTTGCGACGTACTCCGTTTCTGATACCACGGGTAGCGCTCTCCGGCTATCCTCGCTCGGAATGACAGGCGGTGGCGTTATCCTCTACGAATGACGGACAATCCGCATTAGAAGTTGTGAAATAATCTAGTAAGGCCATATTACTAGAATGAATATTCAATAACTTACGCTCTGCAAAACCGGCCCCCTCGGAATTATTTCACAGCTTCTTAGCCCCGTTTTCCCTGGGTGGAAAGCTGACCGCGGATGGCTAACAACTGACCACTGACAACTGACTACTGACAACTGACCACTGACAACTGACTACTGACAACTGACAACTGACTACTGACCATTGCGGCTATTTCTGTTCCGCAGGCAAGGCGCTGGGCGGTCGCGAGATCTGCCCGCGGAAGGCATCGTCCAGGACAATGTTGTTATTCTGCAGCGTCATCCCGGTGGCCCGGTCGAGAGCCGTGCGGGCTGTGATGTAATCGCTTTGCGTCACCACTTCATTGGAGCGCGCCTGAGTCAAGTCGCGCTGGTTCAGGATCACGTCGTAGCTCCTGGCAACCCCGACTTCGTATTGCTGGCGCATGTCATCTAGAGCCTTTTCCTGAAGAAGGCGTGTCTGCACCGCCGCCTGGTAACTGCTGCGCGCTTGCCGGATGGCGATCAGAGCAGCTTCCACCTGAACGCGCGTCTGGTTCTGAAGTTCACGCAGCCGCACCTCGGATTGGCGCAGCGCCAGTTGATCTCGCGCCAGGTCGGCCCGGGCTGTACGGTTGCGCAGTGGCACATCAAGCTGGAGGGCCACACCGTAATCGGGAAACTTCCCTTTGAACATCTGGGAAAGGACTGTGCCGTACCCACCCACGAAATTGGGATCGATACTTGGCGTAAAGGTTACGCCCGGAATAGGGAACGTGTTGACTTGACCGGTGAGACCGTTACCTTGGACACTTGCGACCAGATTCAACGAGGGTAGCAGGGCGTTTCGTGACCCCTTGAGGGCAATCTGCGTATTTTCGACTTGTACCTGCCCGGCTGCCAGGTCGGGACGCTCCTGGAGAGCCATAGCAGCCAAGTCATCCAGAGACGGCAGTTGCTCCTTTTCCGGAACTTCGATGTGATCGGTAGGAACGATACGGATCGCGGATATCTGCGCATCCGCTGTCCCCGTTCGCGTCAGTGCATTCTTCAGGATCAGTTCCTGTTCCAGGACAAGGCTCTCGGAATTGCTTAGTGATTGGCGCGCCTGGGCCACCTCCGCCTCCGCGCGGATGACTTCCAGCGGGGCCATAGTGCCCACTTCCACATGAACTTTGTTATCGGCCAGGAGCTTCTCAGCGAGTGTCAGTGAATCGCGCTTCACTCGGACGTCTTCGTCAAGGCTCACCAAGTCCCAATAAAGCCGAATGATGTTGGAAACCGTGCTGATGAGCTGCTGACGGAAAACCAGGTCCGAGATCTTCTCGTTGTTTTTGGCGATCCGGATGTAGCGCCGGTTGAGCCCGAAACCGAAACCCTGGAGCAAGGGCTGAGTCAGGGTCAGACCGAGGCTCGAGGCCGTGTACGGGTTGTAGCTGAGTTCCCCATTGTTGTAACTCTGCCGAAGGTTGGTGTAACCCAGATCCAATACAGCGCCGCTGGCGAAACCTTTTTGCACTCCAAAGTTCTCGGTCATGCTGTGCTCGATGAGGAAGCTGTAGCCGCTCTGGACCGCATTAGACTGCGGCGTGTTGCTGTAGGCGGGTCCAACCAGTCCAGTTAACTGAGGGTCAAAGGACGGGATGGGCGTACCCGCCGAGAGCGGCGTCGCCCCGGTAATCGACAAGTCGGTCTGTGCCTGGATGATGCCGGTGTCGATGATGGTGCTCGAGGAGGGGGTCAGGGGCGGCGCGCTGCCTGGTGGAGTCTCAACCGGACCGCCCGTACCATTTGGGCCTTCCTGCACGGAAAGAGGGACTCCGCGCAATAAAGAACCCGCCTGCGCGCGCCAGAGGTCAGTATCCGCCATGCGAGGTCCGTAGCGCTCGAGCTCGATATCAAGGTTGTTCTCCAGAGCAAGCGCGATCGCATCCTGCAACGACAGATAGAGCTTGCCGTCTTTGATCAAGGCGCCAAAGCGCTCCGAGTTTTTGAACTTTGTAGACGGCAACGCACCCACTCGATAGCTGCGGGAAAGACCGCTCAATACCCCCCCCCCAGAAGGCGTGGCGGGTTGCGAGGTGGATGGCGTTTGCGCCCAAAAGGAGTTGGCGAGAAAGCAACTTGCAACTAGCAAAATCCCTCGACCTTTCATACATTACCTCCCGGCCTGCGGGTTTCTTTGGGTAAAGAAACTACTACCGGAGTCACCATAACGAATAAGCCTCTTGTTGAACTGTTTCCAAAGGTTCGGTTATTGCTGCGGGTTGTGTGGCCTTTGCTCGCCCTCTAGGGGGTGAGGAGGCGAAGAAGCGCCCGGGGCGGCGCCCTGTTCCCGGCTCGCTGCGGGCTTGACTTTAGCACCCTCCCGGACGTCGTCAGTGGGATTGATGATGATCTGTTCCCCTCCTTGTAGACCTGAAAGCACCTCGGTTTCAGTTCCGTAGTCACGGCCCACCGACACCTTCTGAAAGTGGACCACCCCGTCGTCGCCCACCACCGCCACACGAATGCCGCTGGCGCGCGCGACAAGTGTGTCGCCGGGCACCAGCAGCGGGGGTTCAGCGCTTACGCTGCGTAGCGTCACCTGTGCGTACATTCCGGGGAGCAAGGAGGAATCGGGGTTGGGCACGTCCACCTCGGTCCGCAAAGTGCGCGTATTCGGATCCAAAGACTCGCTCGTCCGCGCCACCTTGCCGGCGAACCTCCGGCTGGAAAGTTGCTGTACGGTCACTTCAGCGGCCAGCCCCGTATGGATGAATGGGGCGTTGCTTTGCGGGACATCCACGAAAATGCGCACCACCCCGATCTGTGCCATGTGGAAGAGTTCATGGCCGGAGACACCGCCGGAAGCGACCAGCGCTCCAACGTCGAAGTTCCGCACCGTGACCAATCCCGAGAAGGGAGCGGTGACCTTCTCAAAGCCCTGTAAGTCGAGCAGGCGTCCAAGGCTGGCCTCCGCCGCGCTGACGTTGCTTTGGGCCGCGTTCACATTGGCCTCCTGCGCTTTCTGGCTGGCCACCGCCACCGCGTAATCCGCCTGTTTCTGGTCGCCATCCTGCCGCGCCAGGACGCCCCGCGCCACCAGCACGTTCCACCGCTCCACCGTCAGTTGAGCAAGATGCTCGGTGGATTTCGCTTGCACCAGGTTGGCTTCCGTCTGGGCGAGCGCCGAGCGCGTTTGGAGCAGGCTCGCCCGCCCCTGGCGTACCTGCTGGTCAAGGTCGGGGGTTTCAATCTCTGCCAGGATCTGGCCCTCCTTCACACGGTCGCCAATATCAACATATCGCCGACGCACATATCCGTCGGCTCGAGCGTAAATCGGCGCGTCCGTAATTGCCTGGACATCCCCCGGAAGCACGAGTTCACTTGTAGAGGCCGCGCGTCGAACCCGGACAGTATTCACGACCGGCAGGCTGTGCTTTTCCCTTTCCGAGGCGATTACGAGCGCCCGCAGCCGTTCTCGCCGAGGGAGGTAGCCGATCAGAAGCAGCGCGAGAATCGGTAAAACAATAATGCAGGTTATGAGTAGACGCCTCTTCAAGCCCCTTTGCGGCTTGCCCTGGCGCTGCGGGGGTATAAGCTCCGTCAACACGGGCTGTCGTTCCATTACTCTCTCCTGAGCTCGCCGCGGACTCGCTCCCGGCGGCTAGTGCAAACGCACTTAGACATGACTTAAGACGTTCCCATTAGTGCAGCGATATTCCTTCTTCGTGCTCCTCCTGCTCGATCTGCCGATCGAGGTCCAGGGGCGGTGCTTTGCGCAAATAGCTGTACATGACGGGCACGAAGAAAAGAGTCGTAAAGGTGGCGACCAACAGGCCGCCGATTACCGCCCTTCCCAGTGGCGCGTTCTGTTCGCCGCCTTCACCAAATCCCAATGCCATGGGAAGCATTCCGACGATCATAGCAAGCGCGGTCATAATAACGGGCCGGATTCGTGTGAAGCCAGCGGAAAGCGCCGCAGCCCGAGCATTCTTACCCTCCCACCGCTCGTCGTTGGCAAAGGTCACCAGCAGAATGCTATTGGAGGTTGCCACCCCGATGCACATAATCGTTCCCATCAGGGAGGGAACGCTGAACGTGGTCTGGGTGACAAACAACATCCAAACGATGCCGGCGAGTGCGCCGGGAAGTGCCCACAGGATAATGAAGGGGTCCACCCAGGATTGGAAATTCACCGTCATCAGAAGATAGACGAGAACGATCGCGAAGAGGATTCCAAATCCTAGGCCGACAAAGGACGACCTCATGGTCTGGACCTGGCCCCGCATGGCCATCCAGGAACCCCTTGGCAACTGCGGGCTGAGGTCCGCCATAATGCGCTCCACCTCGCGCGCCACGCCGCCCAGGTCACGTTGATCAACGTTCGCATAAACGTCCATAACGGGCTGCACGTTATAGTGGCTGGCGATGGCAGTGGAGACTCCCCGGCTCACTGTAGCCAAGTTGCTCAGCAACTGCGTCCCATTAGCCCCACCTGCGCTTGCGCCCTGGGTAATAGGGGTCCTCAGAAGGGCGTCGAAGGAATCCACTCGATACTGCGGCGTTTGCGCCACCAACTGGTAATTGACGCCGTTCTGCGGGTTCAACCACTGGTTCGGCGCCACCTGCCCGCTGGAGCTCAAGGAAATCAGAAGGCTGTTCGCAACATTTTGCTGGGTCAAACCTACTTCATCAGCCTTGGTCCGGTCCACGTCAACGCGAACTGTGGGGTAGTTCACTTCCTGGTGCACGTGTACGTCCGCGGCGCCGGGAACCAGCGCCACGCGCCGCTCTATCTCTTTCGCAATTCTGTAACTGGCCTGGGCGTCACGCCCCACTACTTGCACGTCGATGGGCGCCGGGAGACCGAAGTTCAAAATCTGGTTGGTAATATTCGCTGCCTGGAAGAAAAACCTCAGGTTGGGGAACCTGGCCCGGAGGCTCTCCCTCAGCCTCCGGGTGTAAACCTCGGTGGGGGTGCGGTGGTCCTGCTTGAGGGAAATAAGAATTTCACCGTCACCGGGTCCAATGGTCACGCTGTCGCTGAAGGCCAGATTGATTCCGGAAACGGGAAGGCCGATGTTGTCGAGAATCGTATCAATCTCATCGGCAGGAATCTCCTGCCGCACCTCCTCTTCCACCTGAGCAAAAATACGCTCGGTTTCTTCGATGCGCGTGCCTTCCGGAGCGCGCACGTGCAAGCGCATCTGGCCGGAATCCACGTAGGGGAAGAAATCCTCCCCGATCCAAAATATCAAGCTGAGGGAGCCGATGACGAAAACTGCGAACCAAACGACGACTATGCGGCGATGAGTCAGGCACCAAGCCAGTGCGGTCTTGTAATTATTCCGCATCCGCAGGAAATGGCGGTTGAAGGCGTAATGGGTCCGCCAGATGGGCCCGTGGCCCTCGGACTCTTCCTCCCCTTGCTGGTAGATGTGCAATTCGGATCTCAACAGGTACTTTACCATGGTGGGAACGAGGGTCCGCGACAGGAGATAAGACGCTAGCATGGCGAATACCACCGCCAGGGCCAAAGGCGTGAAGAGGTACTTGGCCGCCCCGCTGAGAAACAGCACGGGGACGAACACAATGCAGATGCACAGGGTGGAGACGAAGGCGGGAACCGCGATCTGCCGGGCGCCGTCCAGGATGCCGCGCGTGATCGGCTTCTTCATGGCGAGGTTGCGATTGATGTTCTCAATTTCCACTGTGGCGTCGTCCACCAGGATGCCCACGGCCAGGGCCATCCCGCCGAGGGTCATCACATTGATCGTCTTGCCGAGGAAGTCGAGAATCACCAGGGAGGTCAGAATCGAAAGCGGGATCGAGATGCACACCACGACGGTGCTTCGCCAGCTTCCGATGAAAAGCAGGATCATCAACCCGGTGAGGAAGGCTGCGATGACCGCCTCGCGCACCACCCCATTCACGGCTGCCCGCACAAAAAGGGACTGGTCGAAAAGCTGGGATACTTTCAGTTCGGGAGGCAAGGCGGACAGGATACGGGGCAGGGTTGCCCTGACCTTGCTGACGATGTCCAGCGTGGAGGCGTTGCCATTCTTGATGACGGTGAGGAGCGCCCCACGGCGGCCGTCCTCGCGGACGATGTTGGTCTGCACCCCGAAGCCGTCCCGGACGTGGCCGATATCCTTAATGTAAACCGTGGCGCCGTTCACCGTCTTGATGGGCAGGTCATTCAGAGCAGTAACGACGGTGGGACTGCTGTTGAGCATCACCAGGTACTCGCGGTCGCCGACCTTGGCCGTGCCCGCCGGGAGGATCAGGCTTTGCAAGTTGACGGCATTCGATACATCGGTGGCGGAGAGGTGGTTCGCGTAAAGTGCGTCGGGGTCCAGGTCCACCATAATCTGCCGGTATTTGCCGCCATAGGGGGTCGGGACGGAGGCGCCCTGCACCGTCGCAAGCTGCGTGCGTATAAAGTTCGTTCCGTAGTCGAAGAGTTGCTGCTCGGTTAACGTATCGCTGCTGAGGCCCAATTGCAGGATCGGCACGCTGGAGGCATCGTACTTCACCACAGCGGGAGGGAAGATGCCGGGGGGCATGACTCGAAGGATTGTCTGCACGATGGAGGTAATTTGGGCGATTGCCATCTCCGGTTTCGCCGTGGGCTGCAAGAAGACCTTGATGACCGACACACCGTAGTAAGACTGCGACTCGATGTGCTCGATGTCGTTCACGGTGGTAGTCATGGCGCGCTCGCAGATGGTCACGATGCGCTTTTCCATGTCGTCGGGAGAAACCCCTGAATAACTCCAGATCACGCTCACCACCGGAATATCAATGTTCGGGAAGATGTCGGTGGGCATCGTGAGGATCGAGACCACACCTAAAATGGCGATGAGTATCGACATCACCACAAAAGTGTACGGACGACGTAGAGCAAGCCTGACAATCCACATAATTCACACTCCTCACGAACTGCCGATCAGGATTCCGGCGGGGAACTCCAACACTCCACCCACAACAACTTGGAACGCAGCGGCAAGGAAGGGGGTATCCATGTAGCGCTGACGCACGAAGCTGATGGCCGCGAGCTCAGCGGCCACGATGGCAACAGCCACGCTAGTGGCGACCCTGAAACCAGAAATAAGAAAAGGCAGGGTATGTCCGATCCCTCCCGCGGTGGTCATCAGCCCGCAGATAAGTCCCCGCGCCCAAGAGTGGCCGCGCCCGGTAAGGGACCCATCGTCAGGCCAAATACAGCACTCGTATCCGACGCACCGCTCCCCCGTCGCCTTACGGGGCGCCTAAGAACTGGGTAGCTAAGGGCTGTGATTCCCCAGCTTGTACATTACCGAGACTCGGACTTGGCATTCTATCAAGTAATACGCAGCTTTCCCACAGACTCCTGATGGGCCTCAAGGACTTGGGACCACCGGCCGTGTCAACGCTCATGGGGTTGCTTCCCGGCTAAACGCGGAGTGTCGCAGGCGTCAAGAATTGGCGTATACTTTCCCCACTTCATGCTAGCGGGTCAGTTTGACGTAGAGGCGGCTTTACGCCGCCATTTGGTCCGTCGGCTGACGGATAAACTCGCCGCTACTTCATCAAGGAGGAATCATTCATGGCTGAGAGTACTGGTTCTGGCTCGGTAAGTCGTAGAAGTTTTCTTGCCACCACGGGCGGCATGCTTGCGGCGACCCCGCTGGTTGGCACCCTGGCCTCAAAGGCAATGGAAGCGCCGGAGGCTTTTCCGGCCGCTCCCGCCGCCGAAGAGGCAGTTCGCAAAATTCCAATCGGCGTCTTCGATCCTGTTTACGACAACCTATCACTCGACGAGATGCTCGATAAGATCAGCGCCCTGGGGATTGAAGCAGTCGAGATCGGCACGGGCGGATATCCGGGCGCCAAGCATTGCCCCGTCGCCGATCTCCTGGCAGATCCTGCCAAGGCCAAAGCCTGGAAAAAGAAATTCGAGGACCGCAACATTCTCGTGGCCACACTGAGTTGCCACGGAAATCCTGTTCATCCCAACCCCCAGATCGCCAAGCAGTACGACGACTCGTTCCGCCGCACCGTCCTGCTGGCGGAACGATTGGAAGTTCCAGTGGTCGTCACCTTTTCGGGCTGTCCTGGCGATTCACCGACAGCGAAACATCCCAACTGGGTCACCTACCGGTGGCCGCCCGACTATGAGGAAGTCGTCACCTGGCAATGGGAGAAGGTAGTAATTCCTTACTGGCGGGAAGCGGTGAAATTTGCGCGCCAGCACGGCGCCAAGCGGATCGCCCTCGAGATGCATCCGGGCTTTGTGGTTTACAACCCGTTCACGCTGCTCAAGCTGCGCGAGGCGGTGGGAGAGGAAATCGGAGCGAATTGCGATCTTAGCCACCTCTTCTGGCAGGCCTGCGACCCGGTGGTGGTCATCCACTTTCTTGGCAAACAAGGCGCTATCTACCACGCCCACATGAAGGATACGGTGGTCTTCAAGGACAATGCCGCCAGGACCGGCGTCCTCAATTTCTCCGCCGACCCGGCCAAATTCGCGCAAGGTTCGGTCATCTTCCGCGCGGTTGGATATGGTCATGGCGCGCAACTCTGGAAGGATGTCGTAAAAGCTTACATGGATATCGGCTTCCAGGGCATCATGAGCATCGAAAACGAGGACCCGATACTGCCGGGCGAGGTTGGGGTCGAGCGCGCAGCCTTTGTGCTCAAAAACGTTCGCGCCGAACTGTTGGAAGGAAAGTGAAAGGGAGTAGAAGAAAGGCAGAGGTCGGAAGTCAGGATCGGCGAGCTTCCCTTTTTTGCGGCAGAAGTCTGAGCGTTGTGGAGATGCTCAAAGAGGAGGCTACTCTGCACGGCGGAATCGACCGTCCGAGTCGACAAAGGGCGGGTTTTCCATTTTTCCCTTGCGTGTTATTTTTCTTGAGATGTTCTGTCTCCGCGGCACATTATCCCCATGATTTTCAAGGGATTGGAAGCACTCAAAGATATATATGCATTGACACATCTGTGTACCATGTTGACACACTCGGCGGCCCACGCCCTTCATGATAGGCTATACTTCTAGGGAGTCTGCGCTGCCCGCTGCGGCCCGATGCAAGATGCCGGGCAATTTCAGCAGGACGGGCTTTCTGCTGATCGCGCGGTCGCAGAGCTTCGCTCTGCGCCAGCCGGCGGAAGTAGGAAAAAAGCTATTAGTCTTCAGCAGTCGGTTCTCAGCCTTTATATCGAAAATCGGCAATCCACAATCGGCAATTCCAGCCATCCTGGGCCAAGCGATGATCGTAGAAAATCTTCGCCGCGCGAGAAGAAGATGAAGACTAGTGGTATAGAGGACGAGCAGATGCGCTCGACATTGACGAAATTGAACAATGGTGCCGCTGCGCTCATGGAAGCGGGCCAGCGCGTTAATCATGTCCAGCCCAGGTGCGCCGCCCGCACCGCGTGATCAGCCTCCGGGACGAGAAATTCTGCGGCAGCTAAGTACGCATCACCGCTGGTCTTGACTTGATTCTCCGCTTCCTTCTGGTTGTGGCTCTGATTTTTTCACTGGTATTTTTCGACGACCAGGAAGGTGATGTCGTCAGCTTGCGGCATGCCCTGAGTAAATTCCTCAATGGCTTTCAAGAACTTCTGCTGGAACGCATGACTTCCCGAGGGGGCCTCTTGCTGAATGATTTTCAGCAGTCTTTCCTCTCCGAACATTTCTTCCCGCTGGTTTCGCGCTTCCGTAAGGCCATCGGAATAAACCACCAGAATATCTCCTTGGTAGAGATGGAGCGGGCTGGATTGGTAAGAGACGGGAGTGAAAGCTCCCAGGATCAAATTGCCGGAGGACAGCACCTCGATCTTTCCCGTGGCGGAACGGAACAAATAGGCTGGATTATGTCCCGCGCCGATGAATTGCCCCTCGCCCTGCGGGCTCAGGAGGAAGAGAAAGAGCGTAACGAACCGGTCGTGAAGAGTCTTTTCGTAAAGGAGCTGGTTAACCCGGTTCAAGACTTCCTGCGGTTGAGTCCCGCAGCGAAATTCCGTGCTAAGAGCGCCCAGCAACATCGAACTTAACAGGGCTGCGGAGATCCCTTTGCCGGAGACATCGGCCAGAACCCCCACCCAATCCCCTGAACTCAGTTGCAGGAAATCGTAGAAATCCCCTCCTACATAGCGTGTGGGATTATTGAAAGCATGGATGCGAAAATTC
The DNA here is from genome assembly GCA_050008675.1 of Terriglobia bacterium. Taxonomy (GTDB): domain Bacteria; phylum Acidobacteriota; class Terriglobia; order UBA7540; family UBA7540; genus CAVROP01. The sequence goes on along the minus strand of JBEKME010000086.1, from coordinate 13,488 downwards.
TCAAACTGCGGCAAGCAATGGGGAAGCAGGCTTTTCTGAGTTTCCTCCGCCAAGGCCCATTCCTGATCGAGCTTCTTTCGCTCCTCCAGGGTTTTAAGACGGATCACCTCGCGGCTTGCCTCCAATTCCCGCACCGTCTGCTCCAGCACTTTGCTGTAGGTCTTCGTTTCCATGTGCAGCAGGCGTACTTCCAGCATATTGTAAGCGCGCGCCAGCACCTCGGCCAGATCGAGCGGTTTGCTGATGAAATCCTTCGCGCCGGCTTGCAGCGCGCGCAGCTTGTGACCCGGTTCGGCGGTGATCACGAGCACCGGAAGGTAGCCCTCCGTTTCGATTTCCTTAAGGCCTTCCATCACCTGGAATCCATCCATGCCGGGCATCTCGAGATCGAGCAGGATCAGCTCGTAGCGGTTTTGTCGGTGAAGCTCGCAGACCTCGCGCGGATCCATCGTGGACGCGACGGAGGCATAACCGGCGCCGCGCAGTATGTGCTCGAGCAGAAAGACATTGGCCTCCTGATCGTCAACGATCAGGACCCTGGAGTTAAGGATGTCGGATGATCTGATCATGGCAAGCGCCCTGCCTCACTTGCGCTGGCCAACCCCTTGGCTGCAAATTCCAGTGTCACGTGCAGCATGTCCATGAACTCCATGATCTTGATGGGTTTGGTGAGATACCGGAAGAATCCTGCCTCCAGGCCCTTCTCGATGTCGCGTGGCATGGCATTTGCGCTTAGGGCCACGACAGGGATGTGCGCCGTGGCCGGGTCTTCGTGCAGAATTCTCAGGGCTTCGAAACCATTGATGTCAGGCAGATTGATATCCATCAGGATTACCTCCGCCGGCTGGCGCAGAGCGCAGCTCTGCGCTTTAGCGTGCTATATTAGCGCTGGTCATGCCCACCCGCAAACGATATTTTGCGCGCGGACGCTCCAACCCCTGACCAGCAGCGCCTATCGCCCCGCGAAGTTTGTTGAGAGTAATCGGCTCGCCTGATATCGGTCTTGTTTATGGGTCGCAGAGCTGCGCTCTGCGCAAGCCCGCGATTGACGAATTTATCGGGCACACGGAAGCAATTGCGCGGACGGCATTTCGGCATCTCATCGACAGGCCGGAGATGCTCAGGACCTTCATCTCCAAGCACAGGGACAAGTTTCTGGAGGATATAGTCTTCTCCCGAAGTTCGAATCTCGCACCGCTTCCTAAATAGATTGTGTCGGTCTCTTTCGTCGGGCAAAATCGGACAAGTGGTTAGCCACGGACTCATGGCGCGGGTGTTCATTACAGGTTCTTCCGATGGGCTCGGCCGAATGGCCACTCAGCTCCTGCATCGTCGCGCACTCGCAAAGAATGCTTCGCACTCGGGGGCGGCATCGTTGAACGTGGGGGGCCATGACCCAACGGCGCCGTGTTGCCGATCACCCCTCAATCGCCTGTGCGAATACGTGAGCGCAGTTATGCAACCCGTGCTTGTGTCACTTCGCTAGCGTCACGGCGGCAACTCCGAATCCGCCCAGCTTGAAGGTTGATCCCGCAATCGAGCTCGAGGCTGGCGGGTTCGAGCCGGTCGTCAGGTCGATCATTTCGATCTTCGCTCCCCCAGCCTCGGGCAGGCTGATCTCGAATTCTCGATCGCGCTTGTTTACCAGCAGCAGCTTTCGTTCTCCACTGGGACTCACAAACGCCTGCGTCATCACGTACCCCGAGTCGCTGGAAGCCTCCACAATCTTGTCCCCGGGCCGGAAGTTGTCGAGGATTAACTTCAGGACCCAGTATCGCGGGTTGGGTTGAGCAGTGTCCCAATCAAGCATGGCGATGCTCGGCCACAATCCGGGACCACAGGGTATGCCCGATTCGCCGGCCGCATCGATTCCGAGCCGCGCCAGTCCCGCGAAAACATAAGCGTAGGTCGCCGCCGAGAGACTCCAATAGGAGGGCCGGATGGGTTTGAAGACGTAATCGGGGCTCGTCTGCGACCAGTCGTCAGGAAGCATCGTTCCGATCTCATTGACCATGGTGCCCGTCTTCGGTGATAGCATCTTTCGGATGGTTTCAATGTAACCGACGATCTCCAGGAACTTGTCAGCTTGGTTGAAATACGTGAACTGTTGAGCTTCCGGAGGTTCGTCCGCGTTCGGCACGGCGTAGAAATGGCAGGAGATCATATCGAGTGGAATCCCAGGTTGGTGATGCTGGGGATTGAGAAAATAGGTAAGGTACTCCGGATGTCCGACGATATAGGAATGTGAGATGCCTACAAACTTCGTCTGCGGTGAGACTTTATGAATGGCTTGCACCACGGCGTCGTAAAGCTTGGTGTAGGTTTCGGCGCTAAACCCGTGCTCGAGGTCGGGTTCATTGAACACTTCCCAATAGTCCACCTTGTAGTGATGTCCTGATGGGTGCCATTTCCCCAGCTCATCCGTAAAGCCGCCTTTCACATGCCAGGCGACAAGGCGCGCAAAGTAATCGGCAACCTCGCGAAAAGTGGGATCGCGGAGCTCCGTACCCTGCCCGTAATGCCACGCTTCTTTCCTCGGATCCGCCGGGTAGCGGACTGGTTCGGCCGTCTTGAACATCCATGCCGGGATGGTGGTGAAGTTCAGCACCACGGGATGCCCCTCGAGCGCTTTCATGACATCCTCGGTCACCGGATCGATGAAAGAGAAGTCCCATGAGGTTGTGGTGGCAGTGGGGGGTTCCAGTTCTACGACGCCGAGGTGGGGATAAACGTACCCCGCTCCCGCGTACCGTACATCGTCAGCACCAAGATCCTTGAGCCTCTGAAGCATTTGATCGTGAAGCGGGGCGCCGCGCATCAAAGCTGGCGACGCGCCTATCAACAGAGTCGGCGTTGTCTGCGAAACACGGATGACCCGGTCCCAGTGAACCTGAACCGTGACGGGCTGTTCTCCCGCCCAAGTGCTGGAAATGCCGAAGAACAGAATGAGCACGAAAGATGAACACACGGCGCTTGTACGACGGCACATTATCCAATCTCCATAAGGGCCTGATATTTGCACGCGAAGTTCTGACCGAAAAGGTCAAGCGACGGATTATATGTACTCAGCGGGATCGCGTCAACAAACCGCCGCGTTTGGCACTGTCCTGATTTGACTCGTCGGCCGGGTACTGGGGTCATTTGCGCGCCTGTGTCTCGCAAATGACACCACTACTAGTCGGCCCCGTGAGTATCGGTCTCGGCCCCGGGCGGCAGATGCAAGAGATGGCCCGCCGGAGCGCGAAGCCAACTTGGAAGAAGAGCTTCGCCGGCATTAGAATGGGGATTATGAGCAAACAAAAAGTGGCTGTCGACATTGACATCCGGACCCTTGAAGGGCTCCTTGATGACCTTCGAGATTTGCACAGTCGTCTCGACCGTGAACTGCGCCAGTTAGAGACGTCTCCTCGACTCAGCGAACCGTACCTCGACCATCTCTCCGAGATTTACACGCTGATGACCTGGGCAAAGGGCTTGGCCCCTGATCTGCAAACCGAGATGGACCGCCTCACCGATCAATTGCCCGACGACTAGGTGCTTTGACGACCCGCCTGGCTTACCGCTCGCCGGCTTCGCGCCGCAAGGCTTCGCGCAAGAGCATCTTGATGTAGGTCTGGTAGCCGATGCCTTTTTGCGCAGCCAATCCGCGTGCCATGTCGATATCTTGGGTCGCCAGCCGCATGGTGACCGGCTGCGTGCTCGCCCGGGCGGCGGCTTGCTGCACGGTCAGCGTGGAACCCTCCTGGATGCGGTGAGCCACGGCCGACTCGACCTTTCGCCGGTGCCGGTCATGCCAGCGAGCGTCCTCTGCTTCGGAAGCAAACTTCGGGATGATTAGCTTTTTCTTGGCCATCTACACCTCACTCGGTTTTCTATTGTACAATGCAACGTCAATACACTCGCAAGGGGGTGGGTCGGCCGCAAGCGCTCCGAATGGCAGCGGACAGGCCCGGCGGCGGCGTCCGGGTGTCACACCGCATGAGGCGATACTACCCCGGCCTCAGGTACGACGACATCGGCTTCAGGTGTGCCGCAGAAGTGGCTAATCCTTGATACCTTTTCCCTTTGCCTTGTCGTCTTCTTGAGGGGGGCTCGGAGGTCTGCCCCAGGCGAATTTCTTCTGGGATGGTCGATGGACTCCGCAGAGCGCAGCCAAACAGCAGGAAGGGCCGATGACTGAAAATCTCGTTGTGCCGCTCGAAGTCATTGAACACCGGATATATCTCATTCGTGGGCAAAAGGTTATGCTCGACAGCGACCTGGCGGAGCTCTACCAGGCGCCCACAAAATCGCTGAATCTGGCGGTTCGGCGGAATAGGGACCGCTTTCCCGAAGACTTCATGTTTCAGCTTACGAAAGAAGAGGCCCGTGCTTTGAGGTTTCAAATTGAAACCTCAAACAAAGGTCGCGGAGGCCGCCGCTATCTCCCTTATGCCTTCACCGAGCACGGAGTGGCCATGCTCTCATCTGTCCTCAGCAGTAAGCGCGCCGTTCAGGTAAACATCATCATCATGCGGGCTTTTGTAAAGCTGCGAGAGATGCTCTCGACTCACAGAGACGTTCTGCGAAAGCTGGAAGAGCTAGAAAGAAAGTACCAGAGGCATGATGCGCAGATTACAGCCATCTTTGACGCCATCCGCAAGTTGATTGAAACTTCGCCACGCCCTCGCCGACGCATTGGGTTCACCACGCCTCCGGCCAAGCCCGGCAGCTAACCGATTAGTTCAGGAAATAGGTGCGGTAGAGCGTGTCGCGCTTGACGGGACGGAAGCCTGCCTCTTGGATAAGGCGGCGGAGCTGCTCCTCGCTGGAAGTGCGAGTGACACCGGCGGCGCGAACCACGTTCTCCTCGATAAGGATGCTGCCCACATCGTTGCCGCCGAAGCGCAGGGCGATCTGGCAGATCTTGTGGCCCGGGGTAAGCCACGAGGCCTGGACGTTGAGGATGTTGTCCAGATAGATGCGGGAGACGGCAAGCGTTTTCAGGTAATCGACGGCACTGGCTTCCTCCTTCACGAAGTTGCCGAGCGAGGTATTCTCGCGTTGGAAGAGCCAGGGGATGAAGGCCGTGAAGCCGCCGGTTTCCTCTTGCAGTTGGCGGATGCGCGCGCAGTGGTTGATGCGATGCTCGAGCCTTTCTCCACAGCCGAACATCATGGTGGCGGTGGTGCGCATACCGAGCTGGTGCGCGGTGCGATGCACCAGGAGCCACTCCTCAGTGGTGCACTTCAGCCGCGCGATGCGCTGGCGTACCTCGTCGTCCAGGATTTCCGCCCCGCCGCCGGGGATGGAATCGAGGCCGACGTCCATGAGACGCGCAATCGTGTCACGAACATTCATGCCGGAGACTTCGGCGATGTTCAGAATCTCCGGAGCGGAGAAGCAATGCAAATGAAGCAAGGGGTAACGCTGCTTAATGCTCGAGAGCAAGTTCTCGTAATAGTCGATCTTGAGGTCAGGGTGAAGGCCGCCTTGCATGAGGATTCCCGTGCCACCCAGGGCGAGGGTTTCATCGATCTTCTCGAAGATCGACTCAAGCGGTTGGATGTATCCCTCAGGCGAACCCACCGGCCGGTAGAAGGCGCAAAACGAGCAGTACTCCGTGCAAACATTGGTGTAGTTGATGTTGCGGTCAACGATGTACGTGACCACGCCTTCAGGATGGAGCCGCTTGCGCACGGCGTCAGCCTCGAAGCCGAGGCCGAGCAAATCATCGGACTTCAGCATGTCGAGAGCCTGCGCAGGAGTTAGAGCCATAGCGCAACACCTTCTCGGTCAGGTCTCTAATGTGCTGTCACACTTAATTCCTTGCAATCCTACGACCCCCTCACCCCCGGCCCCTCTCCCCCAAGGGAGAGAGGGGGGATTTATGCGAACCTACTCATTCACCAGACCTTGCCTCCCCTCTCCCCCTTGGGGGAGAGGGGCCGGGGGTGAGGGGGTCCGACAAGATCGGGTTGTCAACAACTAAGCGGGACGGGACACTAGACGAAGTGCAACTCCTTTTCGACCGGTATGATGCCCACCTCGCGCGCCAGCTTGAAAAAGAGGCGCAAGCCCTTGCAGTTCTCCTCATCCAGAGAATAATCGATATTCTCGGTCAAGTAAACTTTGACATCCGCAGGTTCCAAGTTGAGCTTCAGCGCGTATTCAGCGGCGATGTCATCAATGTGAGCAAGGCCGAACTCCCGCGACGCTTCGAAGTCTTTCCGGCACTTGGAGAGATTCTTGTCTTCGTGGCCCGCCCAGAAGGCGAAGACAAATGGCAACCCCGTAAACTTTTTCCATTCTGCGGCAAGGTCATAAACCTCTGCCGAGCCACGATAAGTGAGCGCCGGATCGCCGATCACGAGCGCCGAATCAGCGCGCTTCAACATCTCATCCGGTCGCGGGGCGGAGGGAATGAGGTTGACCGTGCGCGAGTAAAACTTGCCCATCAAGATGCGAAGAAACGCTACGGAAGTTCGCGAGGAGGTGTCCACTGCAACGCTCTGGATTTCTCCCATAGGGACCTTGCTCAAAAGAAGTACACTACGGACGCGCGATTTCGATGCGATGGAGATGCCGGCGATGATTTGCATGCGGTCCATGCGCTGGTACTCGATGACGGGGATGATGCCGATATCTGCACTCCCCTCCCGGACCGCGTCCGCGCAATGGGCCGGAGTGGCGAACTGGAGTTCGTACTTGCCCTGCTGCGGGCCATGCAGCATGCCCCAAATCAGCGGCACACTGTTAAGGTACTGGACGACGGAGATTCTGGGGGTAGACATATAGATCACAGCCAAATGCAAACCACAATTCTATCCCAACGTTCGGTTCTGTGAAAACTTTCTACTTGCCTCCGCATGACATGTTCTGCGATTTTAGAGGAGCGCCAGCACCGATGGCGAAGGGTTGGGTGGGCGGTCCGGAGCCGTGGCGTGTATGTAGAAAAGGAGCAAGCTTGGAAAACAACTCTGCGCAAGGTGGTAAGGAAACTTGAGCGACGAGAACACCCAATTCTGGCTGGGGCTGACGAAGCTCGAAGGTCTGGGCGTACGCGGCGCGCACAGGCTGGTGGAGCATTTCGGTTCGCCGCAGGCCGCCTACATGGCCTCGCTGACGGAGCTTGAAAGCTGCGGAATTCCGGCGCGCGTGGCGCAGTCGATCTTTGCTCAGGCGGGATTGAAGGAAGCCGCCAGAGACCTCGAAGCCTCCGCCAAAGCCGGTTGCCAAGTTGTGGCGTACTCCAGCGACGATTATCCTCCGCGGCTCAAACAAATCCCCGACCCGCCGTTGGTGCTCTATGTTCGTGGGGATGTCAAGGTGCTTTCGCGTTATGGGCTGGCCATCGTCGGCACGCGGCGGCCGACGGCTTATGGCGGCCAGGTAGCGCAGCGGCTGGCGCACGACCTCGCGCAGAGGCAGTTGGTAATCGTGAGCGGGTTAGCTCGGGGTATCGATTCGGCGGCGCATCGCGGCGCCCTGGAAGCAGCGGGAAAGACGGTGGCGGTTCTGGGCTCGGGGATTGACGTGATTTATCCCCGCGAAAATAAGCGCCTGGCTGAACAAGTCACCGAGTGCGGCGCATTGATCTCCGAATTTCCCCCCGGCACTTCACCCGCTCCCCAGAACTTTCCCATTCGCAACCGCACGATCAGCGGACTTGCGCTGGGCGTCGTGGTTGTGGAGGCGGCAGAATACAGCGGCTCCCTGATTACCGCGCGCCTGGCCCTGGAGCAGAACCGTGAGGTGTTCGCCGTGCCGGGCAACATAACTTCGGCGCAGAGCTTCGGCCCGAATCATCTGATAAAGCAGGGCGCCAAGCTCGTGGATGAATGGATGGATGTCATCGAAGAGTTCCCTGCCGAAATCCGCATGCAACTTCTCCCTCCCGTAGAAGCATCGGATGAAGCTGCGGCTAAACCTCAGACGGGGTCGCTTTTTGAACAGTCTTTGACGCCGGACCAGAAAGCGGTGTTTGATGTTTTGCGCGCCGACCAGCCCCTGTTTGTGGATGCGATACTGACTTCGGTGCCGATCCCACAGCCGCGGGTGATGATGGCGCTCCTGGAGCTCGAGATGGCGGGAGTGATCCGCCAGTTGCCGGGAAAGAATTTTATCCGTAAGCTGTAGTCACGTCATTCCCGCGAAAGCGGGAATCCAGCGCTTTCTGGTGACATGGACCCCCGCTTGCGCGGGGGTGACGAAGGCAACAAGGTAGGCAAGAGTTTTTATGGGTAAATCGCTGGTCATTGTCGAATCGCCGGCCAAGGCGAGAACGATCAACAAATACCTTGGATCGAACTATCTGGTAAAGGCCTCCATGGGGCACGTGTTGGACTTGCCCAAAAAGGACCTGGGCGTGGACCTCGCCCACAATTTCAAACCAACCTACATTACGATTCCCGGCCGCAAGGCTATCATCGCGGAGTTGAAGTCCGCGGCGGCAGAATCAGATGCCATTTACCTGGCTGCCGACCCGGACCGGGAAGGCGAAGCCATCTGTGCCCACTTGCGTGAGTTGCTGAACGGCAAGAAGCGAAAATTCTTTCGCGTACTCTTCAACGAGATCACTCGCGACGCCATCCGCGAAGCTTTTAAGATCCCGGGAGAGATTGACTCCAAGCTGGTGGACGCGCAGCAGGCTCGGCGCATTCTGGACCGTCTGGTGGGCTACCAGGTAAGCCCGCTGCTTTGGGACAAGGTGAAGCGGGGAATCTCGGCGGGGCGTGTCCAAACCGTGGCCTTGCGCCTGATCGTCGAGCGCGAGCGGGAAATTCAGGCCTTCCAGAAGAAGGAATACTGGACCATCAGCGCCCGCGTGGAAGGCAAGAACCCTCCGCCCTTCGACGCGCGCCTGGTGAAGTTCCAGGGCAAAGACCTGGAGATTCCCGACCAGGCGACAGCCGACCGAATCGTCAACGCGATTAAGGCTGCGAATCTGGTGGTGGAGTCTGTGACCACCACGGAGAAGCGGAAGTATCCGGTGCCGCCCTTCATCACCAGCAAGCTTCAGCAGGAAGCCGCCCGCAAGCTGCACTTTACTGTCAAGAAAACCATGATGCTGGCCCAGCGTCTTTACGAGGGCCTGGAGATTGGTGACGAAGGCTCGGTCGGCCTCATTACCTACATGCGCACAGACTCCACGCGTGTGGCGGAAGGCGCCCTGAGTGCCGTGCGCGGTTACATCCTGATGACCTTTGGGAAAGATTACCTTCCCCCTGCGCCCATACACTATAAGAGCAAGAAAGGCGCCCAGGATGCCCACGAAGCCATCCGGCCAACCGACGCCATCCGAAACCCCGACTCCATCAAGAAGTACCTCAGCCCGGACGAGTTCAGATTGTATAAGCTCATCTGGCAGCGTTTTGTGGCCTCGCAAATGACTCCGGCGGTCTTTGACCAGACCACCATCGACATCTCTGCCGGCGACTACCTGCTGCGCGCCACAGGCTCCGTGGAGAAGTTCAATGGCTTCCGCGCCGTTTACGAAGAAGGCAAAGACGAAAAGGCGGAAATGGAAGAAGATGAGGAACTGAAACTCCGCCTGCCGCAGGTTGAGCAGGGCGAAGGGCTCAAGCTGCGGAAGATTCTACCGGAACAGCACTTCACCGAACCTCCCCCACGATTCAACGAAGCCACGCTGGTGAAAGCGTTGGAGGAAAAAGGCATCGGCAGGCCCTCCACCTACGCCACAATCCTCTCCATCATCCAGAACCGCGAGTACGTTGAGAAACTTCAGGGCCGTTTTTATCCCTCAGAACTCGGGATGGTGGTGAGCGACCTGTTGGTGAAGAACTTCAGCGACATCTTCGAGGTGGCTTACACCGCCCACATGGAAGAAGAGTTGGACGAAATCGAGGAAGGGAAACTCACCTGGACGGAAGCCCTCGATGAGTTTTACAAGAAGTTCAAGAAAGATTTGCGGCTAGCCGAGCGCGAGATGGTGGACATCAAAGGAGAAGGCATCCCGACCGAGGTGAAGTGTGACAAGTGTGGCAAGCCCATGGTGATCCGGCTGGGACGCAATGGCCAATTCCTCTCCTGTACGGGCTATCCCGAGTGCGATGGAACCAGCGACCTGCCGCCTGAGCTGGCTGCGAAATACAGCAGTGCCGGGCCACCGGCGCCTGAACTCCCCGGTCAGACCTGCGAAAAATGCGGCAAGCCTATGGCCGTCAAGCGCGGCCGCTTTGGATTCTTCCTGGCTTGCACCGGTTATCCCGAATGCCGGAACACTAAGAAAATCGTGATGAAGGAAGGCGCCGCGACGGCCGTCAGCGACACGCTGCTGGAGGAGAAGTGTCCCAAATGCGGCAGCCACCTGGTGCTCAAGCACGGCCGCTTCGGCCAGTTCACCGCTTGCAGCAACTATCCGCAGTGCAAATACGTGAAGCGACAGACCCTCGGTATTCCCTGTCCCGAAAAAGGCTGCACGGGTGAGCTGGTCACTCGCCGCACCCGCAAAGGTAAGACCTTTTACGGCTGCAGCCGCTACCCTGACTGCAAGTTCACCGCTTGGGACAAACCCGTCAACGAACCCTGCCCCCATTGCGGCCATCCTCTCCTGCTTGAGAAGTATAAGAAGGACGGCCCGCCCCTGCGCTACTGCCCGAATGAAGGCTGTAAATACCAGCTCGCGGTGGCGTGAAAGTGAGTTGAGAGTCGCGTGAAAGCAAGTCGAGAGTCGACAGTTGAAGGTCGAGAGTCAGTTGGCACCTTGGTTCTCATTGCTGATTGCCGATTGACGATTGAAAAAGTGGTGTGGCAACTCCCTCCGATGTCCATCAGCAATCGGCAATCGAAAATCGGCAATTCCAGCCATCCTGCTGTGGACTGTAAACTGAGACCTGCCCTTCAACTTTCCCAGAGGCTGGAGACAGGCAGAATGAGGCCGGGAACACTCCTGACGCCTATCATTGACGCACCATGGCGCTTGCGTTATAGTGGCCCCCGGCTCCAGGATTGGACGCCGCACGGCTGCGAGATGATCGCTCAAGGGAAGGTTCACATCGGCATGAATGCCGCGCAGGTCAGGCTGGCTTGGGGGAATCGGGAAAGAATCAACGAAACCGAGATATCGGGCCGCGTCAGCCAGCAATGGGTGATGAGTGAGAATGAATACCTCTACTTCGACGATGGCATCCTTACGGCTATTCAGCAGTCCAAATGAACCGTGCCGGGTGTCTGGCAGGAAAGCCGCAGCAGAAAAAGGAATGAGATGAACCATGCGCTGGGTTGCGATCGTTATCCTAGTAGCTTGTTCAGTCTGCGCATTCGCCAAAGACCGCGAGACAGGAGAGTTGGCCCAAAGTTACAAGGGTAAGTTCCTGGTGGTCATGCGGGACGGCTTGGCTGTGGGAACGTGTGAGGGCTATCGGCCTAGCCCGGTGTCGGAACGAGTACCTCCTACGCTCCACGTAGAGATTGATGGAGATAAGGTCGAGTACCACGCTCAAACCGGCATCACGACTCAGGCTCACGGGTGCGCCGCAATCCTGCCGGAACCCCTCCTGAAGGGGGAGGTGCTTTATGTGCGCGGGGTGTCCACCCGCGGCGAGAGTCTGATGCTTTGGGCGGAAACATTGTCCCTCCACCAGGTCGATGCGGAGCGAGCCCATGAGCGGTCTCATATGGAACAAGGCGCCGCAGAATTCAGATTCAAAATCCCAAAGAGCGCTGGCGTTTACTACACTCAGCACCTCGTCGAGACATGGCTCAAACCGTTCGACACGCGAGCTCAGGCCGCTCAGTTCGGCAACACTGCCGGTGGCGCTTTCGTTAAGCAAGTTAAGGCTGGCATGTCCTTCGCCGAGGTTGAGTCCGTCCTTGGCCTGCCCCAGACCCGGGTCGATCTAGACTCCAAGGTGCTCTATAAATATAAGGATATGACTGTGGAGTTTCACGGTGGCAAGGTCGTTGACGTTCGCTGATCTCAAATCGTTTCCGACCTTGGAGGGCATGTCCAACCTTCACATCCACATGTCCGACGTTGTCTGTAATTTGTGGACTGTAAACTGAGACCTGCCCTTCAGCTTTCCCAGAGGCTGGAGACGGGCAGAATGAGGCCGGGAAATAGAGGGGACGTGAGGTTTTCTTCGAAACCCAAGTGGGCGGCCAACTCGTATTCGCCCTCCTTCAAGCGGAAAATCTCCACGGTCCTTTCAAAGGGGTCCACGCGCCAAAATTCCGGGACCCCATAGAGCGCGTATTGCTTGGGCTTGATCTCCCGGTCCAGTTTCGCCGTCGACTCTGACAAAACCTCCACGACGAGGTCCGGCGGCCCTGATATATTCTTTTCGCCGATGATGTGGAGCCGAGACCTCGATATGAATATCACATCCGGCTCAAGCACTGTCGAGAAGCTGAATACAACGTCCAGCGGCGCGACAAAGACTTCCCCCAAGCGGTGTTTGCGAACATGTTGCCTGAGTTCCCCTGAAAGATTAGTAACTATTCTTTGATGAAGGGTTATCGGTGAGGGGGTCACGAAGAGTTCTCCATCCGCAATCTCGTAACGGTTCCGGTCAGGCGGGATGAGCTGCAAGTCCTCGTAAGTGAACTTCGTCGAGATGTGCATGTGCGAATTATAACATGTCCTGCCAATTTCCCCGCAAAAGGCCCCTAGACGGGTTTACACCCAGTTTCACCCCCCCTGCGGCAGGCGGAGTCCCTCCCACACTGATATAATCACATTCAGCGAGGGCAGTAGATGAGGGCGGTCACCATCGCCGGAGGCGGGCTGGCAGGCAGTGAAGCCGCGTGGCAACTCGCTGTCCGGGACATTTCCGTTACGCTGTATGAGATGCGGCCGGTGCGCTCGACGCCCGCCCACAAGACGGACCGTTTGGCGGAGTTGGTTTGCAGCAACTCGCTGAAGTCGAACACGCCGGGCGCCGCCTCGTGGCTCCTGAAGGAAGAGTTGCGCCGCTCCGGGTCGCTCCTGTTAAAGCTTGCTGGTGAGTGCGCCGTTCCAGGTGGCGCAGCATTGGCGGTTGACCGAGAGCGATTCTCGGCCTCCGTCACTCAATCGCTCGCCGAGCACCCACGCGTCACAATACGCCGGGAAGAGCTGCGGGAAATTCCCTCGGACGGTCTTGTAGTAATCGCCACTGGCCCCCTCACCTCGGACGCCTTGGCTCGCTGCCTTCAGTCGCTTATGGGCGCTGAAAACCTGGCCTTCTACGATTCCATCAGCCCCATCGTTGATGCCGAAACGCTGAACCATGAACGCCTCTTCGCTGCCTCACGCTACGGAAAGGGCGGCCGTGATGACTACCTGAATTGCCCCCTGAACGAAGCGGAATACTGCGCCTTCTATGACGCACTGCGAAGCGCGGAGACAGTGCCGGCGCATGAATTCGAAGACCTGAATTACTTCGAGGCCTGCCTGCCCATCGAAGAACTGGCGCGGCGAGGGTACGACACGCTTCGCTTCGGCCCCATGAAGCCCGTGGGCCTGGTCGACCCGCGAACCGGCAAGCAGCCCTTCGCCGTGGTGCA
>JBEKME010000085.1:0-27058 GCA_050008675.1 Terriglobia bacterium | reverse complement strand
ACCCGGAACAATTCCAAACCCTCACCGAGGAACTCATGAGCGCCTTCGGTCCCGGCGACGCGCTCTGGGAGAAGCAGGTCGAGGACTTGACCTGGCTCTACTGCCGCCGCGAAAGGCTCGAGCGGGCTCAAGCGGGCGTGATGCGGCGCGCCTTGCAGGCCATCGAGGACTGGCAACACCGCCGCCAGCAGGAGATGGCTCGTGTCACCTTCGACGCCTCCCAGCACGAGATCCTTGATGTCGATCTGCCGGACTCTACAGATCGAGGGGTGGCGCTGAGAAAGACTCTTTGTTATCTTGAACTCGTACGGGAGGAGATCAACCAGCGCACCTTCCGGGAGCGCCAGTACGCCGTATTGGAATCCCTTTACAGAGGTATGATGGGGTGGCGGCCGGGGCTGATTTTCAGTCTGCTGCACCGTTTCAGTGACCCTATGCACCTGCGCGAGCAACAAGAGGAGGACGAGGAATACCGGCAGTTCCTGCTCAAAGAAGGCGCCGACTGCGTGCCGCCGGGCGAGCCCGAGCGCCAGGAACTTCTCCGTTTGCTCGAGGAGGAAATCGCCAGCGTCGGGGAAGAATTCGATTATGCCGAAAAGGCGAATGAGGAGAGGGCGGCGATAGAACGGGACGCCTGCCTGGCCCCGGAGGGGGAGACGTGGAGCATGATGCTGCGCCAGGAAGGCGCCCTGGACCGCTCCATTGACCGCAAAGTGAGGATACTGCTGAGGCTGCGGAAGGAATTTATCGACCACCCGATGGCTCCTGCTGGGCAGGACGATGGCGGGAGGATGGAGAACATCGAGGAGGGCCACGACAGCGACAATTCATCCGATAACTCGCAGAGTGTGGGAACGGTGGGAGACTTAAAATTGAGCGAACGACGCGGGAATGTCATTGAAAACAAAGGATCTGGTTTGGACAACCGGGAGCAAACAGGGAATATTATTGAAAGCAAATGCAGCTTCGCGCAAAATGCAGGAATTTCATTGAAAACAAAGGGTGCTATTGGAAACGCAAAGCTACACGCGACAAGCAATAGGATTCAAGAGTCAAAAATGCAGGATTCGGGAGCCAGTCCCGCCCTGCGGGAAGGAGTCAGGGAAAAAGCACAAGCGGACCTTGCTGAATTCTGAATCCTGCTCTTCCGAACCCTGCATTTTCCTATTGACGGGAGGCTTGAGTTCTGGCCTGACAATTGCGTTCAGCGGCGGTAAGGTGTACGTTATCGGTCGGTCGAGAATTATGGGTCAGGGATCATTCGCGCTGCGGCGGATGAAGCTCATCTGATGCGGAGAAGAATTGCATGAACCGTCTGTGGACTTTGTTATGCTTGTTGGCATTTATGGCGCTACCGGCCTCGGCGCAGTACGACACTTACGGCGGCTGGACCAAGATCAAAGGAGGGCAAACCGGGTTCTTTCACGCGGAACGCATCGGGGGGCGATGGTGGCTGGTGACACCCGAAGGGAACGTGTTTTTCTCCAAGGGGGTTTGCAACATCAACGCCAATCGCGAGAGCAAGTCTTCGCCTCCGCCTCCGGCGGACGCGAGCAAGTGGGCCGCCGAGACGGCGCGGCTGCTCAAGGGCTGGAACTTCAACACGGCCGGAGGTTGGTCCGTGGAGCTGATGTTTTCCCAAGGGCTGGTCTATACACCCGTATTGGGTATCGCGGCCGGAGCAACAGGTGGCCTCTGGCTCAAGGGTGGCATCCCGGACTATTTCAGCCCTGAATTCCGCCAAGCTGCGGATCGCGCCGCCACCCGGGGGTGCCAACCGAGGGCCAACGACCCGTGGCTGCTGGGCTACTTCACCGATAACGAGTTGCGGTGGGGAGCGGACTGGCGCTCCAAGGAAAGTCTGCTCCAAACCTACCTGAAAATGCCGCCCACCGCGCCCGGATATCAGAAGGCGATCGAGTTCTTGAAGGCACGGGGCCACACTCCTCAGAACCTGGACCAGGACGATCAGTCCAGCTTCCTTGAGATCACCGCCGGGGAGTACGCGCGCATTGCCCGGGAGGCCATCCGCCGCTACGACCCGAATCACCTCATCATGGGCTGTCGCTTTGCCGGATACGCCCCCGAGGCCGTGCTGCGCGGCATGGGACCGTATTTCGACGTCATCTCCTACAACAACTACTCGCCCGATGCGCCCGTAGAGAAGCTGCGGCAGATCTTCGATCTGACCGGCAAGCCGACGATGATCACCGAATTCAGCTTCAAGGCCATGGACAGCGGGCTTCCCAACACCAAGGGCGCGGCCAAACCGGTGGCCACGCAGAAGGACCGGGCCGAGGGGTTCACCCGCTATGTCGAAGCCCTGGCGGCGCTTCCCTCCTGCGTGGGCTACCACTGGTTCGAATATCGCGACGAGCCGGCAGAGGGGCGGTTCGACGGCGAAAACAGCAATTACGGCCTGGTGAAAATCGACCTGACCCCGTGGACCGTGCTGACCGACCGCATGAAGGAGGTCAACAGCCGGATCGAAACGCTGGCCGCGAAGAGCGCAGAACCAGGCCGCTGAGCAGCCGTGGAGCGCATGCAGGGATTGCGAGGCACCGGGAGGAAGGCTGGGACTCGGTCTTCATCCATTCGCTGTTCATGCCGTGTTCGGAGAGGATAAGAAGCAGCCGGTCATAAAGGCGAAGGGCTTCGTCAATCTGCTTAAAACGACCCATGAAACTTCTCCATAAAGATGAAAACAACCGCAACAAACGAAGGCGATTGGAAGTATGCTGTCTGAGCCGGGAAGGCAAAATGGAAATCCCAGGTGAGTTATACATTTTCCATCCCAGCCCCTCAACGCCGCTGATGATGACCCTGGGAGGAGGAGAGTATGCAGCGCCTGATCACAGTAACCGTTGTGCTTCTGCTCACGGTATTGAATGCGACCGTTGCCAAGGCCGCTGAGACAATCCGCGTTGGCCTGATCCAGATGGATGGGCGGCCCTATGACAAGCAATACAATCTGGCGCGAGCCGAGAACCTGATCCGGCAAGCCGCGGCCCGTGGAGCCAAAATCGTATGCACGCCGGAATCCTCAGTGCAGGGATACGCGAGGGTTGAGCTACCTCCCGGCATGTCCGCGGACGCTCCTCAGATCGTCGCGGAGCGGGCGAAGATCCTGGCGGCCGCCGAGACGATTCCCGGGCCTGCCACAAACCGCTTTAGCATCCTCGCGAAGGAACTGGGCATCTGGATAGTCTTTGGCATGGACGAGAATCGGGGAGGGAAACTGTTCAACACAGCGGTTCTCATGAACCCTCAGGGGCAGATCGTGGGCACC
This sequence comes from Terriglobia bacterium, assembly GCA_050008675.1. Lineage (GTDB taxonomy): Bacteria > Acidobacteriota > Terriglobia > UBA7540 > UBA7540 > CAVROP01. The sequence continues at coordinate 23,769 of JBEKME010000085.1, read as the reverse complement.
TATAGCAAGGTTCATCTTCAGAACTGGATGCTGGCCTCAGGAGTAAACCACGGCGACGGCTTCCCGGTTTGGGAGGTGGAAATTGCTGGAGTGAAAACCAAAGTGGGAATCGAGATTTGTTACGACATCCAGCATCCGGAGGCCACACGCGAGCTCGCGCTGGGAGGCGCGGAGATTGTCTTCAATCCCTACCTCACCGATGACTTCTCCCGGCCACTGCTCGTGCACCTGTACCAAACGCGGGCCCTCGAAAACCGGCTGTTCATCGTCCGCGTTGATTACGGCGCTCCGCGCGGCAGCGGAACCAGTTCCATCCTGGATTTCGAAGGGTCAACCCAGGACGAACTCGACCACGCCGAGAGTGTTTTGGTGGGTGATTTGAACCTTACAGCTCTGCGCAAGATCAGAGACGATTGGAATCCGGTCTATGGGCTTCCGAACCGCTACCCGGCTGCCTATAAACGCCTGGGGGCCGGGAAGTAGTAGGTTCAATCGGTTCTGGCCTGTCCTGGCTTCTTAGTGGTCGCCGACATAAAAGGCGATCTCGGCGCGCGTCAGCCGAAAGCTTGGCCGTCCACGAAGAAGTTTTTGATGCCGATGCTTTTGTGGGGGCCTGACCCACCTAAGGTTCCTGCTCCAGCTCAATGACTGCGGCCCGCCATTCGGCATCGAGATTCACGGGCAGACCCTCGGTCGCGAGCTGATGCCCACTCAGTGGACCCTGCGGATGTCCGACTACGGTCACCTGATACGTGCGCCCGGAGTCCAAACCACGCAGCCTAAGGATTTCCTGAGCCTTGCTTTTCCCCAGGCGATAGGCTAACACCACGCTCCGTTTGTGGTCGGGCGCGACATACTGCAATGCACTCCAGCCGGTCGGGTCTTCGTGCGCGGGGGGAGGCGTGAGGTGGTATACGTCCGCACCCATGATGGTCCTCCGCAACTGTTTGTAAAGCGCCACATTCTCAGTGGCGCGTTTTCTTAGCTCCGGGTTCCAGTCGAACACGCGGCTGGAGATCCCATATTGTCCGTTCATGGGGACGCGCAACATGAAATCCCACCAGCCTGGTGGATTCGTAAGTACTACCTCACCGTTGTCCTTGTCACCCACCATCCAGTGGTTACAAACCTCGGGCATGAATTCGACTGTGCACCCATAGCCCAGTTGGACCGACGGTAACGGCAACACAATGTCAGAAAGCCAGGTGGTGTGCGTGTGCGCCATAATACCGAGATCAAAACGCATTCCGCCACTCGAGCAGTTCTCGATGACCAGGCCGGGATACGCCGAACGCACTTCGTCGAGCCAGGCGTAATAATTCACCAGGTGACGGTAGAGCACGTCTCCCGGGCGGCCGGTCCCGGGCGGATCAAAGCGCTCGCCAATATCGATGTTGTAGTCGATCTTCAGCCATTCAATTCCGTAATCGCGCACCAGGCGGTCGATGATTGAACGAGCCCAGCCCCGCACCTCAGGCTTGGAAAAATTCAGGTGGTGGCGGTCGGAGGCTAGAAGTGGCTGACCGTTGTAAGTGAAGACCCAGTCGGGATGCTCGCGGAAGGTTCGCGAATCCACCCCCAGGTTTTCAATCTCGATCCAGATGCCAAACTTCATCCCCTTACTGCGCACGTACCCCGCCAGCTCTTCAATGCCGTGTGGAAACGCAGCGCGGTCGGCCTCCCAGTCGCCGAGTTCCCGGCTCCAATCTCTCTTGTTGAACCAGCCGGCATCCAGCATAAAAACTTCCGCGCCCATCTCGCTGGCGATATCGGCACAGCGCTTCATCTGCTCCACGGTCATCTTTCCCTGGAAGGGATACCAGGAATTGAACTGCACCAGCAACGGGTCGTTCGCAGGCGTGCGCGGAACAACATACTGGCGCTGGTAGCGATGGAGCTGATTCGCGGTATCGTCGAGATCACTGGCAGAGGCCGTGAAGGCCACCTGCGGCGTCGAAAACGGCTCACCTGCCTGAAGGGCCAGCGGACCGCCAAAATCGAAGCGCATTCCCAGCGCGACCCTCAAATCTTCTTCCCGCAAGGGCCGCGGGTTGGGATAACGTTCAAAGCCCATCTGCCAGTTGCCGGAGTAAGCGAGCTGGGCAAGGTAGCGGGTGCCGAGCTCCAGGTTATGGAGACAGAACCAGGGCGAGTAGCCGTTGGTCGAACGGCCCCGGGTGGAAACGAACCCTCGCTGGCCCGCTTGCAGCCTCTCCGTTGTCAATTGGCGTTCGTGACCCCAGGCGCCCCATAGATAACTGAGGTCATAGTCGCCTGGAGGCAGGCGCCAAGCCAGCGATGGAGCCGAATCGACATATAAGACATGGTCGCCTCGATTGGTGAACGTCAACTGGCGTGTTAATACTCCTGTCGCTCCCCAGGTGGAATAACGCACCTCAATTTCCAGCGCCAAGCGGCGGTGCTTGAAAACCAAGTGCAGCTCCTCAACGCTTCCCTGCGGGTGACTAATCTCTTGGGACAGCAGCGTGAGGTTTTCGGGAGACAACCCTTGCCCTTCCACGGAACCGTCGATTTCATAGCGTGGGTCTTCCTCTCGTGGCAGCTCCTTCCATGCCGCTCCCCCCGCAGGCCCAAAGTAATCCAGGTAAACAGTGCCTTCTTTTTGTCGAAGACGATACTCTGTCCCTCCACTCGTCAGCGTCCATACCTGGCTCGAGCTGTCGTACCGCACGCCGGCGTCAGCAGAAGCGACGACAAGGAGGACGCCAAAGACGGCCCAGGCCACCCATCGAGTAAGGAAAGTAAGGTTTCGCATCTCTTCACCCCGTTGAAGAAATTCCAAGCGGAATCGAGATATCTTTACCGGCGTCATTGTACACCTCAAGTCAACGTCCCTTCGCATACGGAGACAGCAGTCGCAAGTTAATGACGTTAACGCGCAGTCCGGCGAAGCGGGATCATCCACCTTGGCCACCGTGATGAGCACAGTGCGGCCGGCAAGAAGTGGCATGAGTTCAACGAAGACAGGACCTCTTTATCGTGGCACATGCGCTGACGTTCACCAGCGCCACGTGTGTTGTTAATTGGCAAGAGGATTGAGTTGATCGGGACGGGTAGTGGCGAAGGGCGAGCATCATCCGGGGGAGCAGTTCCCGCGAGTGGGATTCGTCGTGACCAACCTGACCCTACTGGGTCGGGCGGTGGTGCGGTTCTACAAGCGCGGTACGGCCGAACAGTGGATCAAGGAAGGGAAGCAAGTGGTGAAAATGACGCGTCCCTCCTGGCGGGATGCCATCGGTTCTGGTCCAACGAGGTGCGGCTGTGGCTAAGCGTGATCGCCTATAACCCGAGCCCTACTGTGCTGGCGCTTTCCCCATGTCGTACACGCGCCGGATGCTGACCGACACGTTGCCAGAGGAACCCTCGAACCGGGTAATTACGTGGAGCTGTTTGCCGTCTTCGCTCATGCGGAACGTTTGCGTGAGTTTTTCCGAGTGGGGCAGCTTGGTCTCCGCGATGAAGGCGCCACCTTCCCACGAGGCCTTGGTCGAAATCTTGTTGCCGTCCGCATCTTTATCGTTATGCTTTTTTCCGTCAGGGTAAAAAGTTTGGGCGCGGTCGGAGTCGTCGATGACCACAAACTGGTCGGAGCGCTGGTCGACCCGCAAGAACTTAGGATTCTCAGCCAGGCGATTCCACTCCTGGCTGCTGACGCCGCCACCGGGATTCCCCATTCCCCCCCGGCCGCGACCCATGCCGCCGCCCATTCCCCCCATTCCGCCCATGCCGCCCATGCCGCCACGTCCCATGCCCCCGCCCCCGCCGGGGTACCCGCCTCCGCTACCAGGATAGCCACCGCTGCGCTGGCTGCTTTGCTGCGCGTCGTGAACCTTCTGCTGCGCATCGTCGCTCTGGTCCTGGTTGAAATTCCAGTGGCCGGTCAGTTGCGTCTTGTCTTGGGCGCGCGCCACTACCACCAGCAATGCCGCCAGAAAACACGCCGCAATTAGAACTGCTGCCTTTGCTGTAAAGCTGAAAACTTTCCCCATCGTCTCCCACCTTCCTGATCGGGTGCGCTTGTCTGCTGCTCCTTCTTCGATTCCGCGAGCGGGCGGCTGGTTGTCTCGCTGGCGTGTTGTCCCTGCCAAAAACCCGATCGACCTTTATATCTCGAATACTACGCCTTTCCATTCCAGTAGGTAAGGCATATGGACGAAAGGCAACGGATACACTTCGAGTGAGTGCTTCCTTCGTTCACAGCCCTGAAGACGGACTATGACCTACTCACACTCATCGACATGGACGTCAGAGGTGTCCGGTGACCCTGTCGCTGTCCTTGCCATCCCGCCTTGCCATTTACCTAGCAGGTACGCCGTGTTCCAATTGCTCCGATTGTGGGCGCCTTCTTCAACATTGAAACCAGAGTTGGGGCTCTCTAAGCTCCCTGTGCTTCTCAAGGCCATGCTGCGGACTCCGCCGCCTTTCTCTGGAGTTGGTGCAGAAGCTGACTTGTGTGATGGACCCTATATAATAAACATACACAGTTGGGCAGTGATATTTCTACCCCTGATACCTGTTGGCTTCTGTGGCGCCGGAGTCTTGACGATTGTCGGTTCTGTCCGGTTGATTCAGCAAGGTCACCGTCGACAACGTGCCACGCCAGTTGAAAACAACTGAGGCCACGCTCAAGGGCTGGCTGACGCAAACCCCTGTTCTTGGGGGTCTGCGATTTCCCGAAGGGACTTGTGGGAGCTGGCAGCTCATCCTAGTCGGTCCATACGGAGGATCGAGGCACCCTGCAAGAAGTAAAATGTGGGCACTGCCGGGGAACAGCCCTAAAACGGGATTTCTTGATCCGTCGTCTCGCTTCCCGGCTCGTTAAAGGGGTTGTCGCCCTCATCGGCGGGCTCCGCAGGCTTCGAGGATTCCGTTGCCTTTGGACCGTTTCCGTTCTGTGATGGCCCCAGGAACCTGAGTGTGGTGACGACTGCCTCTGTCACGTTGCGCTTCTGGCCCTCGCGATCCTCGTAACTCCGGAGACGTAAAACCGACCCCTTCCGTGGTCCGTGGAAGCACCCAGCACTGAAAGCTCGGCTGGACATTGAACTCCGAGGCGCTCGGGTGTACATTACCGGTGGTGGGAAAACTGAAAACGGAAATTCTGCATAACTTGGGTTGACTCTATGGAATTTTCCAACGTGGTGAGGGGAAGAAGGTCCGTCAGAAAATATCAGGAGCGGACCATTCCAGATTCCGAAGTTGAATTGTTGATCGATCTGGCCAGGCATGCCCCGTCCTCCATGAATGGCCAGCCGTGGCATTTTCTAATTGTCAAGGACGACAAAGCCAAGGCAGCGCTCGCCGAGATTAAGAACCGGTTTTGCCCGCCAGAGAAGCAAGCATACCAAGCCGACTTTTTGCGGAAGGCACCCCTGATCATTGTGGTTTGCGTGGAGAAAAGCCGATCGTTCGGACGAGAGATCGAAAATGGCATTCTGGCCGCATCCATCATCATGCTGGGAGCACAGAGCCGCGGATTGGGAAGTGTTTACATGAGTGCGTACATATCCGATGAGCCGAAGCTTTCCGAAGTGATTCGGACAGAACTAGGAATCCCAGAGGGATTTGCGCCCGTCTCGATTCTGCCCTTGGGCTACCCGGATGAAACTCCCAAGCCCCGGGAGTTACGTCCTTTGAAGGAGATCATCCATGTCGGGCAATTCTAATTCCCATTTCCTTGAATCGATCGATAAGAAATACCCGGCAGAGACGAGTATCGTCCTCCGATATCGGAATGCCTTCACGTTCGGGACGGAAGAAGAGGACTCGCGATTCAAAGGTTTGCTCGAGAGCACAAGTATTCGGGAAGGGTCGCGGATATTTTTTCTGCTGAAGTACAAGGGCGTAGAAATCTTCGCCCTGGACGAGACCTCATTGATGCACACGAAGACGCTCAAATCCATTGATGGGTGCGTGACGACCGCCCGGTGCAAAGGGGCAGGATATGACCGCGTTGTCCTGGAAACGGGCGGGAATACGGGGTCGGCCCTAACCGCGTACGGCACGCGTTCCGGACTCGAAACGTTTTGTTTCATTCCTCGAGAGAATCTCTATCTGTTGAATAGCAAATTCTTTGCCTCCCCAAAGGCACATTTGATTTCGGTCGAGGATCCGGGGTTGGTAAAAAAAAGCGCGCAGTTATTTGGCAAGCTTTACGGGTTCAGGCACATTCCTGAAACCCCTTGGCGCTATGAGGCTTCGAGATTCAGGGGACTTCGCATCCTGGAATACATGCTCCTGGAAAGCAAGAGGTTCGATTGGATCACTCAGACGATCAGCGCCGCGTTCGGCCCCATCGGGATTTACTGGTCTTTATGGCACCTGGGAAGAAACATCGGCAGAGTACCCCGATTTTTAGGCATACAGCAGGAGGCGAATTGCCCCATGTATCGAGCCTGGAAGGCAGGGCGGCGGAACTTGCGCCCCCTCAAAATCGACTCGACCTCCGGACTCTTGATACCCGTTATGTACGATGTGAAGCCGCACACTTACGGAACCTACCGGAACCTTCGCGGAGTCCTCGAAGAGACGAAAGGGGCTCTGTGTACGATCAACCGCTCCGAGTTTACCAGTTTCCTGGACCGTGACTTTGACGGAACGGGGATCCGGGGATTGCTCAAAGAACATGGCATTGAGATCGGCGAAGTGAAAGAGAAGACAGGGCTGATGGCCTTGGCCGGGACTTTGAAAGAAATCGATGCCGGTACCATTCGAAAGGGCAGCCGGGTCCTGTGGTGCCTTACCAGTGGTGTCAGCCAGGCGGACGGTCGGGCAACGGCCGAGTTCAGGATTTCGAGCCTACAGAGCATGCTCAAAGATTACGGAAAACAAATTTCTTTGCCGGCGCGACATGATTGACCATCCTAAGAAGATCAGGATCAGGGATTCGACACTGAGAGAAGGCTTGGATACGCCGCGAGTATCCTTTTCCCCGGAACAAAAACTAAGCATCGCAACCTTACTGGATGAGGCGGATGTCGGGGAAATCGAGATTGTCGCGCCGAGCAGGGTCTTACAGGACCTGGAATTTGCCCGGAGAGTCAGGGACGAAATCCCGCGCTTAATAACCTCGGGCTTGATCTATTCCTACAACCCACGCGCGCGTGAGGAGATAAAAGAGGCAAGTGAGTCGCTGCATCGATTCGATATCTTGATGCCCGTTTCGGAAAGAAGGCAACCCTTCAACCGATCCACCAAGCTGACTCTTCTCGCGGAAGTTCTGGCTTTTTCGCTTTCTCACCATCCCGAAGTCGGGGTTGGCTTTCCTCATTCCACGCAGACGGACCTGCAATTCCTGTTGGAGATTTCTCATCGAGCGGTAAAGGAAGGTGCAACGCGCTTGACGATTTACGATACCAATGGGAGCGCGGATCCTTTTTCGGTCCACGCCTTGGTCACCCGATTGCGAAGCGAGTTCGAGGTGGCCGTTTTCTTTCATGGGCATAATGATCTAGGGCTCGCGACGGCGAACGCTTTGGCCGCTGTTCGCGGCGGCGCCCACGGCTTGGACGTAACCGTGAACGGGCTCGGGGATCGAGCCGGCAATGCCTCCTTGGAGCAAGTTGTGCTGGCCTTGCATCTCGGAGGATTTCAAACCGGAGTTACATTGAGGAATCTGAAAAAGATGTCTGAGATGGTCGAGAAAGAAAGCGGCGTGCCAATGTCGAAACTTGCGCCGGTCGTTGGAGAGTTCATTTTGCATCACAAGTCTCCCAGCCATTTAAAAGATCCAGACCTTTTTGAGGCATTCGACCCAGAGATCGTCGGAATGGAGAGAATGCTCGATCAGCCATGAAGGCCTTTCTGTTCGCAGCCTGTCGAGACGACAGAGAAATACCATGTCCGGTGAGCGGAACGGAAAGATTAGTAAAGGCCATCGCCACGCCTCCCGCTGCGGAACGCCAAGTCTCAAGAGCCTGGTAATGATTTGCCGCGAGAGGCTAATCGAACTACACTCGCTTCACATATGAGCGACGTCACTCCCTCGAAGGCAGACTCTCCCTCCCGGCCCCAGGAACCTGTTGACCGCTGCTCGTCTGGACCCTCCCATAGTTTTGTTCCGTTCCACAAGAATGAGACCGAGCAATCCATTCCTGAACGCTTCGAGCAGCAAGTCACTCGGCGCCCTGACCGCATTGCCGTCAAGGGGCGGAGACTTTCACTCACGTACGACGCCCTCAATCGGTGGGCCAATCGAGTGGCCCGTGCCATCCTTGCCCTGCGCACTGAGGGAGAGGAAAAGACTTTGGGGCTTCTTCTTGAGAAGGACGCTCCGACGATCGCAGGTCTCATCGGGGCTTTGAAAGCAGGCCAGATTTATGTCCCACTGGACCCCGCGCACCCCGGTGCAAGGGCGTCCAAAATGCTGGAGAATGCGGGAGCGAAACTCATCGTTACTGACAATGTGAATTACCGTGCCGCCCGCGTGTTGGAACACGACTCAGGAAGATTATTGAATATTGACCGATTGGATCCAAACCTGTCCGACCAAAACGTCGGCCTTTCGCTCCTGCCGGATACGCTGGCTTACATCATCTACACTTCCGGGTCGACCGGAGAACCCAAAGGAGTCGTCCAAAACCACCGCAACGTGCTTCACAATATTAAGAGGCACACGAACAGCCTGCATATTTCGAGTGATGACCGTCTGACGTGGCTGGCGTCCGTTAGTACTGGCCAGGCGGTGACCGACATTTACAGCGCCTTATTGAACGGCGCCACCCTCTGTCCCTTCAACGTCAAAGAAAGTGGGCTGTTTCGGTTGGCGGACTGGCTCAAGCAGGAAGAAATTTCCATCTACCACTCGAGCGCATCTATTTTTCGCCATCTCCTTGACGCAATGGGAAGCAAGGAGGAGTTTCCAAGCCTTCGAGTAACCAAACTGGGGAGCGAACAAGTCTTCAAGAGGGATGTGGAGCTGTGGAAGAAACGTTTCTCACCTGACTGTATTTTTGTCAACGCCTTATCCTCGACCGAAGGAGGAATTCTGCGACAGATTTTCATTGACAAGGAAACGATTGTCCGCCGAAGCGTGGTTCCGGTAGGATTCCCGGTCGATGACATGGAGGTTTTTTTGCTCGACCATGCCGGCCGGAGGGTCGGATTTGACTCCCCTGGCGAGATCGCCATTAAGAGTCGCTACTTAGTTCCCGGCTACTGGCAGAGACCCGAGCTTACGCGGGCGGCGTTCCTACCCGATCCTGATGGAGGAGACGCGCGGATCTACCTCACGGGAGATCTGGGCCGGATGTCGCCAAGCGGATGCCTCGAACATCTTGGCCGAAAAGACCTCCAGGTAAAAATCAGCGGGTTCAGCGTGGAAGTTGCCGAGGTGGAGGCTGCCCTGCTCGATTGTTGTCGGCTCAAGCAGGCCGCCGTCGTGGCCAGAGAAGCCAGGCCCGGCGTCACGCGATTGAAGGCCTATGTCATACCGGAAGAGGACTCCGCTCCCACAGTTGAATTGATTCGGACCTCGATGAAGGGGAGCCTCCCCGACCATATGATTCCATCCGAGTTCGTTGTGGTGGAGGAGCTTCCTCTGACACCGAGTGGGAAGGTAGACCGCCAGTTACTCGCTTCGACCACGTCCCTCCAATCGAAGGCGGAGGCCTCCTACGTGGGACCTTCTTCCACCCTGGAATGGCAGATCGCAGAGATCTGGAAAGAGCTCCTCGAGGTGCGCACCATCGGGATCCGGCACGATTTTTTCGAGTTGGGGGGCGATTCGCTGCTCGCGGTCCAAATGATCGACCGAATAGAAGAATCCCTCGGCACACGCCTTCCACTTGCCGCACTCTATTCCGGGGCGACGGTGGAGAACCTGGCCCAGGCGCTATTGGACACAAACCGCGAGGAGTTTCGATCGCCGCTCGTGGCGGTGCAGCGGGGGGGCTCCCATCGACCCTTTTTCTTCTTGCATGGTGATTACAACGGGGGAGGTTTTTATTGCCTAAAATTGGCCCGCTACCTGGGAGAGGAACAGCCTTTTTACGCAATCCTACCCCACGGCCTGGATGGAGGGCCTATTCCCAGAAGCATTGAGGCGATGGCTGCCGATCGCGTACGAGTCCTGCTCGATTATCAGCCCGCCGGGCCCTATGTACTGGGCGGCCACTGCAATGGAGGGCTCGTCGCCTTCGAGATGGCACGACAAATGCTGGAAAGAGGACTGAAAGTGGACCTACTGTTCATCATCGATGCGTCGGCCGTCAACGTGCGCTACCGCTGGCTTTGGAATCTGATCGCGTTTCTCGGTTTCAGCCTGCGACTGAACCATGACGCACTGACCGATTGGTTTAGTCTTACGCGGCGCATGATGATTCGTTGGCAAGAATTATATCGAGAAGTGAAGCGAGCCCCGGGACTCTTCGTCATCGAGAAAATGAGGAAGATCCTTGAGAAGCTCTTCATGCCTGCCAAAAGCCGCCCTCGCGTTGACGCCTCCATACCCCGCAGCCTGAATCGGGACCAAAGGCATCCCGCCTACAAACGCGTTATTGGAGGCTACATTCCTCGACCTTATCCCGGGCGCGTGGTCTTCTTGCGCACCGATTCCCTGAAGTCACGAGCACCCGATGACCCAACCCTCGGCTGGCGCTATGTCACCTCGCAGTTGGAGGTTCGACCGATTCCTGGCGGCCACCATACCTGCCTTACGGAGCACGTCGAATCTCTCGCCGAGTGCCTGGCGAGATACCTTTGCGACTCATTCTGAGCGAGGATAGCCGGAGAGCGGTATCCGTGGTATCAGAAACGGAGCGCACCGCAAAGTGGGTCTGCCCTCTCCCAAGGGGAGAGGGTGGACCGCGACGGCGCTTTCACCAGCCGTCGCGGGCCGGGTGAGGGGTTAGTTGCGGGGCGAGGACGGATCAGGCAGGCTCGGCCCAAGCTGCTCAATGGAAACGAGTAATGCGTCGAGTTTCTGGAGAGTATTCATGGGCCTGCGGCCCACCCAAGGAGATGAAAATCGCCGGTGTTGTCACCCCCGCGTAAGCGGGGGTCCAGTTCAGTCCACATACGGCTGGATTCCCGCTTTCGCGGGAACGACTGGCATGGGGTGATTTTCAGGAGAGCGGCCCCGGGATCTTTAATCCCCTTGGAAAGTGTGTTTGGGGCAGAATCTACGACCTGGGAGGTTGCTGAACAACAGGTTGAGGCGACTTCACGTCACCATGCCCCCATTGAAGCCATTGGCCTTAATGCGATTTAAAATCGTCTTTATCCCTCCTGATGGTCAGGTTGACGCCAAGCCACGAGGTAAACAGTGCGATGTCTTCGATTGTGGCTGCGGTTGAGAGGTTGACCAGCGGTCCAAGGTAGTCGTGGGAGTCGGGACAGGGGTTACAGGGTAGGTCAACGTGGGAAACAAAGACGCTCTCGCTCAGCGAGGTGAGCCTGCGAGCGTTGACGCCATGAGTTCAGTGGCGGCTCGCAGCTTCGGGGTATCAGCCTCCGTCATGCGGCCGACATCACCGTACTTGAACGCGCCACCACTTGCCCATTCCACCACTTCACCGATGGCTTGCTTCTTGGTCGTGGCAACGCGGCGTGCTGCTGTCAGGAAATCGTTGCGAAGCTGGTTGAACCCGGAACTTGCAGCCGAACCGTTCCCGTTGTTGTGCGCAGGAGGTGAGGCCACCGCCTCGGCGAGTGGCTTGCCCGACCCGTTCCCGTCAGCCGGGGCAGTGCTGTTCTCAGGGCGCGAATGCTCCGTCGTCTGCTGCGATGCGGGAGTGAGCGTAGCGCATCAGACTTGCTTTGAAGGTCCGCGGCTTTTTGTTGCCAATTGAGGACTCCCACAAGTCCCTCCGGGAAATCGCAGAGCCCAAAGACCAGGGGTCTGCGCCAGCCAGCGATATGCGGCTATTCCCGGCGGCCTATCCTCGCCCTCCGCTATTCGGCTGCGGAGGCAGGGGCGGGAGGAGCCTCTGGAGCTGCTGGATGAGTTCAGGGATACGAATCGTCGCTACCCTCCAGACCAGCGCGTGCTCGATCTCGCCGTACTCGTGGGCCAGGACGTTCCGCTGCGCGACGATCGGTTGCCAAGGGATTTCGGGGTGGGCCTCTCGGAAACTGCATGAAATTCTGTTGGCCGCTTCGCCGATGATCTCCAGGTGCCTCTCCACGGCCCCCCGCAACATGCGGTCAGCAACGTAATCTGAGAAGGACCGGGAGGCCACGAATTCCTGAATCGCACAGGCGGCATCGAGCATGTCCCACAGGTGTGCGGCATTCTTGGCCTCAGGCTGCATACAAGATCTCTCGGGCCTTCAGGATCTCGTGCCGACGAAAGGGGTTGCGGAGTGCTTGGGGAGAGAGGAGGTCCACGTCACGCCCGAAGATCTCCCGGAGCTCGCCGATCATGTCGGTCCAGTCGTAGAGGCTCCATTGGGCGTCCGAGGCGAAGGTTACCAACAGATCGACGTCGCTGTCGGGGCGGAAGTCGTCGCGGACAACCGACCCGAACGCGGCCAGTTCCGCGACTTTCCACTTGTAACAGAAATCGTGAAGCTGCCTTTTGGAGGTCGTAATATTCATTCAGCCCCCCACGAGCGTGACACTGGCTGCCAAAGGCCATTATGCCAGAACCGAATCAGGCCAGCAAATGCAGGCGTCATAACTGTACTACGCCCGGCCACCGCGCTATGCTATACTCACAGATTCATGTCTCCCTCGGAACACGGCCCTTTCTACCCCACCGCCAGACCCTACCGCTTCATCATCCTGGCCTTCGCCGCCCTGATGGCCTTCGGCAGCTACTTCGCTTACGATAGCGTCGGTGCCATCGAGACCACTCTCATCCAGGTGTTCCACACCGACCGCGCCGCCATCGGCACCATGTATACCATGTACAGCGTGGCCGCCGTCTTCGCGGTCCTGGCCGGAGGCTTCCTCATCGACCGTGTCGGCGTGCGCCGCGCCAGCCTGATCTTCTCCGGCTTCGTGGTAGCCGGCGCCGCCATGGTCGCCTGGGCGCCCAGCCTGCCCGTCCTGTATGCCGGCCGCGTGCTTTTCGGCATCGGCTCCGAATCCATGATCGTCGCGCAAAGCGCCATCACCGCGCGCTGGTTCACCGGCAGGGAACTGGCCATGGCATTCGGCATCACCCTCACCATCGCCCGCCTCGGCACGCTGTTTTCCTTCAATACTGAAGAACTGCTGGCCAGCCGTTTCGGATGGCGCGGAGCCCTCTGGATCGCGGCGGCGCTGTGCCTGGCCAGCCTGCTCTGCAACTGGATCTACACCCTGATGGATCGCCACGCCGAGCCCATCCTGCATCTGCCCGAAGCCGGCGCCGGCGACAAGATCGCCTGGAGCGACGTCGGCAAGTTTCGTCCCTCTTACTGGTACGCCGTGGGAATCTGCGTTACGTTCTACTCCGCCATCTTTCCCTTTACCGCGCTGGCCACCGACTTCTTTCACGACAAGTGGGGCATGCCTATGGCTTCCGCTCGAGGACTAGGCTTCCTCGCCGGGGTGTTCTACAACCTCACGCACATGTTTACCACCGCTCAGGGCACCACGTCGATCATCATCGCGGCCTCCATGGTGCTCGCACCCTTCGCCGGCAACTTTGTCGATCGTCTGGGCCGCCGCGCCACCCTCATGGTGGTGGGCTCGCTGCTCATCATTCCCGCGCATCTGCTCCTGGGGCTGACGCACCTTTCTCCGGTCCTCTCGATGACCGTGCTGGGCGCAGCTTTCGTTCTGGTCCCCGCCTGCATCTGGCCGTCGGTACCGCTCATCGTGGACGCGCGCTGCGTCGGCACGGCGTTCGGTTTGATGACCGCCATCCAAAACTTGGGTCTGGCAACCTACCCTGTCGCCAACGGCGCGCTGCGAGACGCCACGCACAGCTATACCGCCAGCCAGATCATGTTCGCCGCGCTCGGCTTCTGCGGCCTGATCTTCTCGATTCTGCTCCTGCGCGCCGACCGCCGCGAAGGCGGCCGCCTGCAGCGCGCCAAATAAAACGCAGTATAATCGGGCTTCCGGCTCGTTGCCCCAATTTGCGACAACCGGGTATTCAACCGACAGAGAGGAAATTCCAAACGCTGGCCCTACCAGCCCTGTTGCTGCTTTCCGCAACCCGCGAGTCGCGCATCACCGCGCTCGACTGGCTCACGATCGCAGCGTGCAGTACGCCAGCACCGATTACACACAACTGTTCAAGGACCACGGCATCCGGATCAGCATGTCGCGGAAAGCCAATCCCTGGGATAATGCGGCGTGCGAATCGTTCATCAAAACCCTGAAGTACGAAGAGGTCTACCGCACCGACTATTGCGATCTGGGCGAGGCCCAGGCAAGCATCGGCGTCTTCCTGGAAAAGGTTTACAACCAAAACCGCCTGCACTCGGCGCTCGGCTACTTGCCACCGGTCGAGTTCGAGCGCGGGCTGCGGGCTCAAAACCCCAAGGAGGCCGCTGCGCGGCAGCTTCCCTTATGAGTTTTCTCAGGCATGGGGAAATCTATCGTACGATGCAAAGGGCTTCCGGTTCTTTGCCGGGGCGGCCGATCCACGCCCCCCCCGGCCTTATCGTCGCGATGAGTTTCCATCTGGCTATTCCTTGGCAGGTTGCACTCCTGCAGAGCCTGCCGCCGCTTCATCAGCCGGCGTACATCTTGCAAGAAAGCGCCTTCGCGGCACAGTGCATTTCCAGCGAACGGCGAACAGTGCCTTAACTGTTTGCGTGAAACCGAGTGAAGACCCCCGCGCGGGGCGCGCCTTTGGCTGTAATGTCTTGCAGCCTAATCTCTGCGATCTGACCAGCCAGAATATCTCTATTCTTCCAGATCCAATCTCGCTCCGAATCCGAGATCATGAAGCTGCCAACCTCACCGGTTCCTCCTTGGGGAGTTTGGACCACCATCTTGCCAAGCGTGTTCGCATACTTCCCTTCACCTCCTGGCAGGATTTCCAACACTTTGCAGTCGACTGAATCGGTAGCTTTAACCTTGAACCAGTCGTCAATACCACCCTGGTACTTCACAACCACACCCTCACTCCAGGGCAGGCCGCGGGGATCGTGGATGATGGCGCGATAGAACTCCACAGGGTCACCGCCCTCGGGCATGGCGGGGACAATATGGAGATGCCTGTTGAACAGACGAATCTCCGCGATCACGGCTTCGTAGAGTTCACGCCGCTGCCCATAGGGCATCTGGCTGACGTCCCTGCCCTTGAATTTCGCGATGTCCCAGGCGTAGAACTCAACCGGGCCTCTCTCCTGCTGAATCCGGATGGACTTCTCAGGCAGGGCATTTAGGATTCCGCCCACGCGGGCGGCTCCGTCGGAATGGTGAAGCTCGCCACGCAGAACGGTTCCTTCCTGCTCGGGGCCTGGGAAGAGCCTGCGGGCCAGCCATACGGGAGAGCGATTGCGGAGGTCTTCGAGGGCCGGGAGCTTATCGTAGTAACACTCTCCTTCCGGCCGATGGCTGCGATACACAGCTTCCGTAGCCTTCCTTGATGACTCCGTTGAAATCGTCTACGGAGTGAGGCTCATTCTCAACCGCCAACGTTCTGGGCCGCTGATCGGTGGGCAGACCTTTCTTCAGTGTGAACTTGGCGTATTCCTTCCCGGTCCGCGGTCCTGCCAGTAGAACGCCATCTACTGCTTTCTTCTGGAGGGCACGATTCAAGGCCAGTTGCCGGGTTCCGAGCGGCTGGGGCGTACCCAGAAGTTCCTTCGCCCTGCCGAGAGCAACTCCGAACAGCAGCCTTCCAGCTTCATGAACGAGTGTTTCTCCCACGCTGAGAGCCAGGTTCGCCAGAGGATTCATCTTCGACCTCTATGGGGAGTAGGGAGTGGAAATCTGCGCCGTTTGAGTAGGCTGTTGAGCCTCGGAGGAGCGATTACCCCAGCCAAGGCCATCGGCGGGTCGGAAAGCCGGAGCCAATTCTTACCGCGAGCCCTGGACGCGGGCAATATCAATCGCCGCCATCAGACCGCTACGTCATCGCGACAGATTGACAAACACCCGGCAAAGCGGTATTGCTTGGCTGTGAACAGATTCCTGTGGAGCGACTGCGCGAATGTGGTGATGGGGCGTGGCGCCCCAAGAGCGAAAAGCTGCATCCGAGTCTCTGTAGCGGCCGAGACTCGGCTTTATCGCATTTTACAGGATGGGAGTTTCCCTCCATGCGTCGCGTTTTGTTGCTTCTGACGCTCCTGCTGATCATCGTATTCCTTGGCGCCCACCGGGGATGGTCCTATCTAGCTCCGACTATGGATGTTTCTGCGCTTATTCGTGACGCCAACCTTATTGCGGTCGGAGAGGTGACTGACGTTTGGGAAGATGGACAGGAAGAGTACCAGGTCAACGGAATCTCTGAGTCCGGGCGGCTGATGCGAGCCCGCTTTGGTATTCGACGAGTGCTCAAAGGCGACGCGGTGGATGAGCTATCATTTACATTTTTTCGCTCGAATCTTGGCGATTCTGGGTTCGTTGGCGTCGACAAGGGCGAGTTTGGTCTGTTCTTCTTCCGCAATTCCGACGACGGTCTTATATTTGCTTCTCATTATTATCCCAAGATAATCGCCGGGCAAGAGGAGTGCGTCACGGACGGTGAGCCCGTCGATCGCGTCGTAGGTGAACTCGCCTGCGTGATCCAGTCTCCCACTAGCTCCGTTTTCGACCGCTTAAGCTCCCTGTGAGCGCTTGCCACGGTGCTAGCCCCGTCCGCCACCGAAGTGCTGCGACGCGCCGTTCGGGAGCTTCGCCCTCCACTCAACTTATTGGCAGCCATTCACCTGGTCCAACGCAACAATATTTCTGCCCTGCCATTAGTCGAGGAGGGGGTACGAACCTCGCCCATGCTGGAGGTATCGGATAGGGGGCACGCGATTTTCGAGTATCACTGGGGAGGGGCGTTGGGAGGAATCAAGGATCCTGCTGCTATTCCTGCCTTGGCGCGCATGCTGACGGTTGATGACTCCGAGATACGCCAAGGAGCGGTCGCGGGATTGCGCAACACCGGATCAAAGGCGGCGCTCGAGCCGCTGTCTCAGGCGCTATATGATTCCGACATTTGGGTTCGTTGGAACGCAGTAATGGCCTTGGCAGAGATCACTCATCAGAAGGAATGGTACCCTGTCTACGACCAGTTCAAGGAGAACGAGCAACTCTATTTAGATTATTGGAAGGCCTGGACAATACAGAAGTTCTCGGAAGGCCACTAGCAGCAAGCCTGGCGCGGACTTCCGTTTTTGAGGTCTGTGGGTCTTCCTCAGATTCGCGCTTTCGAATCCAAGGGCAAACTGGCAATCGATACCCGTAGCGGCACATGGGTTGCGCCGCACTCATGCCGGGATGCTCATTCACGCTGGACCATCGCCACTCTTGAGCCCGACCGACCAGCCCCGCCTTCACGGTTCGCAGGCCACGATCAAAAATACGGCCCTACCACAACTCGCCCGACGCAGCGCGTGCACGGTTGATGAGTGTCGTCGAGCTGTTCATGATGGATTTCATCACCTCGGAAATGGTCAGTGGATCTTGCGGGGTGCAGATCGCACGCCAGGAGTCGGGAAGAAACACCCAGGCAGTCAAGAAGAATGGATGAACCGCTCGTGCCCTGCGGATGGCCAGCGCCAGACGCTCGAAATCTACGTCAGCTAGTTCGCGGCGCCGCTTGAGTAGGCGGACGGTGACGAAAAAGGGATGTGCTGCAAAGATTGAAAAGAAGATAGGCAAGGGAATAGCATAGGTGCCAACCGACGGCACAGAGAATGATCTCGGGGGTAAAGTGCCGCCATCTCACATGCAGATGCACTGTCGTGTCGATCTATTTAGGTAAACGCAACTGCTCCCAGATGTGCCGAAGACGAGCAGCCCACTGCGTGTTCCATTCATGGCGTTCTACCCAGGACTGGCGCTGCACCCAACTTCTGCGAAGTTTTTCCCAATAACGCTCCCTTGCTTCGGAAAAAGCCTTCGCACTGCCCGGCGGGACATATTTGTTTTCGACTTGAAATTCGGTAGGGGGCTCGGCTGGCAGTTCGCTACCAAACGGATACCTCTCCTGCAAGCCTACTACCGCCACCTGCCAATACGCCTGTGCCACCTCTTCCTCCCGGGCGCGTCGCTTGGCACTCCAGTTTGGACTTTGATCGATGAATTCAGCGGGAGCCTCAGGCTGCAGTCGCATCACAGGGCGTGCCGAAAGATATACGCCCAAAAGAGGGACCATTATTACCAGGCAAACCCCTGCCACCAGCGCTAGCTGCGCAATTACCCCTCTACGCTTTGGGCGGCTTCCACGCTGAAGGGAAGGGGAGGGCGGTTTTGTCCAACCCCCCTCTAAGAGGCCCTCGAGTTCTCTTCGAGAGGTCTCGTACTGGTTCTTCAACCGTCTTTGCTCCGCTTCGAGACCCGCTGTAGCGTTATCTGCAACTTGGCTGAGGACCGCTAGTTTCACCTTGGCCAGGCTGGCCAACTGCTGCTTGCTCTCCTCCACGACCCGCCCCGAATTCTTCAGCTCTTCCCGCAGCCTCTCCACCGCTGCGTCGGCTTGCCCCTGAAACTGCTGGGACCACCGCCCCCCCAGATCCTGGGCGATCTTCTCCAAATCCTCCGCCTGCCTCGCACCCTTCCCCTGCAAAGCCTGCAGAGTGCCCTCGATCCGCCCCTGGAAGTCCTCCACCAGCGCCCCCACGCGCCCCTCCAGCGCTTCCGCCGCCAGGGACACTCCCGTCAGGTGTTCCTCGGCAGCGCCAGCCCGAGCCATGAAACCCGTCTCGCTCTTCTGCTCAGCAACCTGCAGTTGCGCTATCGCCCGTTCGGCGGCTAGCTTAATGGATTCCACCTCCACGTCCGCTGCCTCATGCATCACCTGCGCATGCTCCCGAAATGCTTGCGCCAGTTGTTGGCCATATTCCTCTCGGGTAGCTTGGCTGAGGGATGCCAGTTTCGCCTCGGCCAGACTGGCCAGTTGCTGCTTGCTCTCCTCCACGACCCGCCCCGAATTCTTCAGCTCTTCCCGCAGCCTCTCCACCGCTGCGTCGGCTTGCTTCTGAAACTGCTGGGACCACCGCCCCCCCAGATCCTGGGCGATCTTCTCCAAATCCTCCGCCTGCCTCGCGCCCTTCCACTGGAAAGCCTGCAGAGTGCCCTCGATCCGCCCCTGGAAGTCCTCCACCAGCGCCCCCACGCGCCCCTCCAGCGCTTCCACCGCCAAGGACACTCCCGTCAGGCGTTCCTCAGCAGCGCCCGCCCGAGCCATGAAACCCGTCTCGCTCTTCTGCTCAGCAACCTGCAGTTGCGCTATCGCCTGTTCGGCGGCCAGCTTAATGGATTCCACCTCCACGTCCGCTGCCTCATGCATTGCCTGCGCATGCTCCCGAAATGCTTGCGCCAGTTGTTGGCCATATTCCTCTCGGGTAGCTTGGCTGAGGGACGCCAGTTTCGCCTCGGCCAAGCTGGCCAGTTGCTGCTTGCTCTCCTCCACGACCCGCCCCGAATTCTTCAGTTCTTCCTGCAGCCTCTCCACCGCTGCGTCGGCTTGCTCCTGAAACTGCTGGGACCACCGCCCCCCCAGATCCTGGGCGATCTTCTCCAAATCCTTCGCCTGCCTCGCGCCCTTCCCCCGGAAGTCCTCCACCAGCGCCCCCACGCGCCCCTCCAGCGCTTCCACCGCCAAGGACACTCCCGTCAGGCGTTCCTCAGCAGCGCCCGCCCGAGCCATGAAACCCGTCTCGCTCTTCTGCTCAGCAACCTGCAGTTGCGCTATCGCCTGTTCGGCGGCCAGCTTAATGGATTCCACCTCCACGTCCGCTGCCTCATGCATTGCCTGCGCATGCTCCCGAAATGCTTGCGCCAGTTGTTGGCCATATTCCTCTCGGGTAGCTTGGCTGAGGGACGCCAGTTTCGCCTCGGCCAAGCTGGCCAGTTGCTGCTTGCTCTCCTCCACGACCCGCCCCGAATTCTTCAGTTCTTCCCGCAGCCTCTCCACCGCTGCGTCGGCTTGCTCCTGAAACTGCTGGGACCACCGCCCCCCCAGATCCTGGGCGATCTTCTCCAAATCCTCCGCCTGCCTCGCGCCCTTCCCCTGCAAAGCCTGTAGAGTGCCCTCGATCGGTCCCCGGAAGTCCTCCACCAGCGCCCCCACGCGCCCCTCCAGTGCTTCCACCGCCAAGGACACTCCCGTCAGGCGCTCCTCAGCAGCGCCCGCCCGAGCCATGAAACCCGTCTCCCTCTTCTGCTCAGCAACCTGCAGTTGCGCTATCGCCCGTTCGGCGGCCAGCTTAATGGATTCCACCTCCACGTCCGCTGCCTCATGCATCGCCTGCGCATGCTCCCGAAATGCTTGCGCCAGTTGCTGGCCATCTTCTTCTCGGGTAGCTTGGCTGAGGGACACCAGTTTCGCCTCGGCCAGGCTGGCCAGTTGCTGCTTGCTCTCCTCCACGACCCGCCCCGAATTCTTCAGCTCTTCCCGCAGCCTCTCCACCGCTGCGTCGGCTTGCTCCTGAAACTGCTGGGACCACCGCCCCCCCAGATCCTGGGCGATCTTCTCCAAATCCTCCGCCTGCCTCGCGCCCTTCCCCTGCAAGGCCTGCAGAGTGCCCTCGATCCGCCCCTGGAAGTCCTCCACCAGCGCCCCCACGCGCCCCTCCAGCGCTTCCACCGCCAAGGACACTCCCGTCAGGCGTTCCTCAGCAGCGCCCGCCCGAGCCATGAAACCCGTCTCGCCCTTCTGCTCAGCAACCTGCAGTTGCGCTATCGCCTGTTCGGCGGCCAGCTTAATGGATTCCACCTCCACATCCGCTGGCTCATGCATCGCCTGCGCATGCTCCCGAAATGCTTGCGCCAGTTGCTGGCCATATTCCTCTCGGGTAGCTTGGCTGAGGGCCGCCAGTTTCGCCTCGGCCAGGCTGGCCAGTTGCTGCTTGCTCTCCTCCACGACCCGCCCCGAATTCTTCAGTTCTTCCCGCAGCCTCTCCACCGCTGCGTTGCCTTGCTCCCGAAACTGCTGGAACCACCGCTCCCCCAGAAGCTGGGCGATCTTCTCCAAATCCTTCGCCTGCCTCGCGCCCTTCCCCTGGAAAGCCTGCAGAGTGCCCTCGATCCGCCCCCGGAAGTCCTCCACCAGCGCCCCCACGCGCCCCTCCAGTGCTTCCACCGCCAAGGACACTCGCGTCAGGCGTTCCTCTGCAGCGGCAGTCCGAGCCATGAAACTCGTCTCCCCCTTCTGCTCAGCTACCTGCAGTTGCGCTGTCGCCTGTTCGGCGGCCAGCTTATTTGAAGAACGTTTCCCAGATCTGTCAGATAAGTTCAACGTGTCCATACCCTCAAACCAGGAGCAGACTATCTTCAGCCGGAATTTCTTCTTCAGTCTTCAAGGGACTTGAAGTGATTTGGCTCATCGTCTACTAGCAGGATCCTGTCAATGTAAATGTTGTCCACGCCGGTTCTTGGCGTTTCAAGGAACATCTGCCACCTGAAAAACCATATCGCTTAAGGAGCAGTTACAGATCGATCTCGTGCCTCGCTCGCCATTTTCTAGGGCAGCGCTCACAATGTATGAGACGCCAATGAAACTCCCCCCGAACGGGTCGTCAGTGGTTGGGTCGGGCTGTCCCCGAAGTCTTGACATACGACCGAGGTCACCACTTTAGCAGAAACACACGATCCCCTTTACTCATACTTATCCTCCTTGAACTGTTTAAGCTATCTCCCAATATGGAGAAGGCAAGAAAGGGAGAGGCTTCGCGCATTTTGGCCTCCCTGCGGCCACCCGTTAAAAAGTCCACGAGCCAATACGTTTCCCCTCTTATCGCTCATATAAGCCGATTTATCAATAGTACATTGGTACTGCTCCACAAAATGACCACTGCTAGGCTCCTGGTTTGTCCAATGCGACCGGAAGAGCTCCCACCGTTGAGGCATTAATGCTAGACTAGTGTCCTGAGTCAAAAGTTCGTTGAAGAAATCAGGCCGCTCAGCGGGCGAAAGAATGTAGCCCACAGCTTCGTCAGCCGTGGGTACGCGAACCCTCCCTCTCCCCCGTCCCCTCTCCCGCTCGCGCGGGAGAGGGGTGTCCCGCTCTGCGGGACGGGGTGAGGGCTCTCCACCCCAGGGCTGGCGCCCTGGGCTACGATCTTACGCCCCTGCCGGGGCTATGGAACGGCCACGCGAGAGGGGAAGACTTTATCGGCGAACTTCTGACTCAGGACACTAGCTGATCTTGAAAGAACGTAGAGCAGCCACTTTCTGTTCGAAGACTTAAGGGTGGTCTCGTAGCCAGTACGCTCGTACGGTTTGGCCCAGGACCACCCACACCCTTGTCTGAAATCGCGGAAGCTCACCGGCAAACTCCGCGCGCCGGTCTACTTCCTCAGCGAAGTTCGGCACTTACCCGCCGACTAGTAGATCGATTCCCAAATAATATTGCAGTACCATAATTGTGGTGTAGGCTGCTGACATACCATTGCTGGGAGGAGACCTGCGATGCCATTTATCAGCAGACGCGCCAAGTTGAAGCTCACCGAGGAAGAGATGACTTGGCTGGAACAACTCGTCCAGTCCCGTTCCGAGGCTGCCGGGCGGGTGGAGCGAGCGGAGATTCTGCTGCGCTACCACACCGGTGAGACGGTGTCTACGATTGCCGCTGCGCTGCGCACGCATCGGCCGAAAGTGGAGCGCTGCATTGCCAAAGCTCTGGAACTGGGCGCACGCGCGGCCTTGCAGGATTTGCCGGGCCGAGGCCGCCGCCCGACGTTGAGCGCTGAAGCCAGGGCGTGGGTGGTGGCGCTGGCGTGTCAGAAACCCAAGGAGTTGGGTTACGCCCAGGAACTTTGGACCACGCGACTGCTGGCCAAGCACGCGCGCAAGCATGGCGTGGCCGCCGGTCATCCCAGTTTGCAACGGCTCTCGCGGGGGACGGTATCGAAGATTTTGCGCGCCAATGTGATTCAGCCTCAGAAGATCCGCTATTATCTGGAGCAGCGCGATCCCGAGTTTGAGAGCAAGATGAAACAGGTGCTGCACGTCTACAAGCAAATCGAGGTCTGGCACAAGCTGGGCGCTCCCTCGGAGTTGATCGCGGTGCTGTCTTACGGTGAGAAGCCGGGGATGCAGGCGATCGAGAACACGGCTCCCGACCTGCCGCCCGTCCCTGGCCAGTACGCCGGCCCGGGGCGCGATCATGAATACATCCGCCAAGGTACGCTGTCCTTGTTGGCGGGCATCGATCTCTGGAACGGCGAGGTTCTGGGCCTGGTGCGGGAGCGCCACAGCAGCGCCGAGTTCATCGAATTTCTGCGCTTGGCCGACGCCCATTACCCGGCCTCGGCACGTATCCGCATGGTCCTGGACAATCACTCCGCCCACCTTTCGCGAGGGACCCGAGCCTATCTGGCCACGGTACAGAACCGTTTTGAATTCATCTTCACGCCCACCCATGGTTCCTGGCTGAACCTGATCGAATCGTTCTTTGGCAAGATGGCCAAGACCCTGCTGCGCGGGATACGCGTGAAGTCCAAAGAAGAGCTCAAGACACGCATCGAGATGTACCTGCGTGAGGTGAACGAAGAACCGGTCGTCTTCCGATGGAAGTACAAGCTGGAAACGCTCTCGGTCGTTTAGACGCATTGACACGTTATTTAGGAGTCAATCTACTAGTGTAGTGTCCCTTAAATAAGTAGCCAACTCATTCTTCTTGTTTTTGACGGCGTCGGGGTTGGGTGCTCCCCGGGTGAATCGATTCCAGTTTCGCGCGGGCGCGCTCTATCTTTTGGAGGATGT
>JBEKME010000084.1:0-27324 GCA_050008675.1 Terriglobia bacterium | reverse complement strand
CTATGTCAAGAACAATATTTAACTTATTCGTCACTATTTCGACCTTGGGATAAGCCTATGTTGAAAACAAAGGTCCTGCTTTCCCAAACGACTCAAAATTCATTCTAGGGCGCGGAAGTTGGGTTAACAAGGTTTCATTCTGAGACGAAATCGACCAGAAGGTGTCGGCAAGCTGTTTTTTGCAACTGATTCCGTTATTGGCGACGACAGGAGAGTGGACCCGCCCGCCGAAAATCATCCTGCGAGTACCGGACCACTGCCCGTGCCAGGATGCCGGGGAATACAAGCCTCCGCACCGGCACCGTATCCGGCAACAGCCTGGCTACTTACCGTTGACCCACTCCATCGTTTTCCGAACGACAGGGTTTTCAGTCGTGAGCATGCGCCGATCCTTGCAGATCAGCGTGGGGATGATGCGCATCCGTTTGTAAATTTCAATGTTCACGTCCGCTTCCGGATCAGCCGGATCCAGGTTCCAAAAACCGACCAGGCGGGAGTGCCCAGCCCACAGGAAGGAGCAAATCGGATGCGCCGAGGCCACCCGCTCCGATGCGTTGGGAAAGGTGTGCGCCTGCCCAAACGATTGCCATTGAAACGTAATCTCGTTCAAGCCTTCGCCCTGCAATACGAGACCCGGCTGGATTCGCTCGATCTCTTCTTCCAGCCGCAACAGGCCCTCGATCATGTTGCGGTTCTCCACCAGCCCATTGTCGGGGTTGAGCAGGACGAAGCTTTGGTCCAGGTGCGCCCCGGGTGCCTTCAAAGCACGGCAGGTCGCGACGACTGCGTCGACCAGAGTCCGGCGCCACAACCCCAAGCCCGGATGAATATAGGCCAGGCGCGTCCACTCGTAGTTCTCATGGGGCCAGTACCAGCCTAGCGGCGCATTGCTGAGGTCGTCGCGGATCTGCCAATCCCGCAGCGCCGCGAAGGCGGGATGCCGCATATCGACAGCGAAGTAGTTGAAGTGCGGCGCCACCTTGAAGCCCGCCGCGTTCGCTTTCGCGAGGAATGCCTTTCCCTGCGGAGTCGGCGTGTAGTCCGGGTAGAACGTGTCGTACGGTCTCGTACGCCAGTTGGTCGATTCATCGACCCGATCCCCGACCTTCCAGTCGTCCGGCGGGTTGGGCCCGGAGAGGTGAAGCCAGGTTCTTTCGGGCGGATGCAGTCTGGCCAACTGGTCCAGGACTTCCGGTACCGCTTCCACCCACTGCACGCTGAAGTCGATCTCGTCTACCCACTTGGGACGCGCGGCTCGCTTGGCCGGGAGGTCATAAACACGCTCCATCCATGCGCGATAGCGATCGGCGGGCGCCTGCCAATCGCCTTCGTACACGTTGAGATGCCATTCGATGCCGCCGGCAGCCTGGTTGGTCCAAAGCGATCCGAGTTGCTCGCTCTCGAACCCGAGCGTAGTCAGTCCATCTTTGCGAGTCACCTGCAAGGCTTTGTGTTTGGCCGCATTATCTTCGGCGTGAATCATCAGCGCTGTATTCCCGCGCTGCGCGATGGCGAGTTGCGCCTGCCACTCCATCGGCCATACGTACCGGCCGCTTCGGGGATACGCGCGGCTGCTTTCGATCAAGGTGCCGTTGTAAATCGGCAATACGAGCGCCGCCCCCCTTGCGAAGGGAACGTTCCAACGGATGGCGCGGAGGCCTTTGCGGTTGCCACAGCCGCTCGGAGCGATGCGCAGGTCCCCCGATATAGGATCGATATCAAGCAGCATCTCACGGTCCGAATCGTCGCCCGACATGATGATACGCGCGGCGCGATCCGAGAGCAGTTTGTTCGTAACCTTATGATGACGATCCGCCTGCATGGAGCTGCCGTTCACGTATACCAGTTCCAGCGGGAACGCCTCCGGGTCCCGGCGGCAGAATTCGACGCCGCCCTGCCGCGCAATCACGCTGGTAAGCGCGCCATTTTCGAACACGGCAGTAAAGCGCGGCGCCTGGACCACCAACCTGTTCCCGTCAATCCGCATACCCTGACCTGCCAGGGTCGGCAGGTCGGCGGCCTGGACGGCGCAGCCGTTCGGAGCCGCTATGAGCGCCCGGATAGAGACCGTCAGCACCAGCCATAGCAGCGACTGGGCAGAGCGGCGATATCGCACGTGTACCCTCCTTGACACTGTTCGTTTACTGTCAGCCAAAGTACCCCAAATCGAATCCGCCCTTCGCGCGGTGAAGCGGTCTTACGGGTGACGACCTGAGTGGGGTTCGAGTTCCCAACCGATCTCGTTGCCCCAGGCATCGGCGCAATGAATGCGCAGCGTTCCGAGAGCGCTGCGCAGGATCCACTGGTTGTGATAGCCGCGAAAGCGCAAGAATTGTTCGATCGCCTCCGGTTGATCGAAATCGGATACCGTCCACCAGTGGCCGCGACCGATGCGCTCGCCGGCGGCGGAGCGCAGGTCCTCCGGGCAGCACTCATCCTGGCAAACACACCGCGCACCCGCTTCGACGGCCGCGCGCACGGCGGCCCGGGTCTCCGGGCGGCAATAGGATCCGCAGCAAATGATCAGCGCGACTCCGTCGAGATCCCTTGGATCTACGTATCCATCGAAGACCATAACGTTGTTCAGCGGCGTGAACAGCGAATGCATGTGCGTCTCGACGCGTGTCGCGTCCCGCCGAACTTCCGGGGACGGACACCCGAGCGGGTCGTGCTCATTGCCGCCCACCTCATTCCGGCGGGCAACCGCGGTTTCGAGCGGGTTGAAGTAGTTGTGCAGAGTTTTTCCGGAGCAGCGGCCCCAACTCAGGTGATACCACGCCCGCAGCCACTTGGAGGCGGCGGGGGTTACCGCGAGGTTGCGGCACCCGAGCAGAAACCAGTTTGGATTGGGGTAGATCGGCGCCGGTTCGTCGAATTGGACCGGGTCCGGACGCTCGAAGCAGCCGTCTTCACACCGCACGAACGCCACCGTGGGACGCCACGTCGCCGCATCGAATGCCGGTGACGTGCGCGGCAGGACATCGTGACGGAAGCGGCGGAACACCTCGCCGAACTCCGTGAGTTCGGCGGTGGCGGAGTCCGTAATCCACAGCACATCCGCGGACTCAACAAGCGTGGCGTAAGGATTCAGAAGCGCCATCAGCTCGAGTGCGCTGCCGAACTCCTTGGGGCTGTGACCGCTCATGCGCGCCATGATCTGATACCAAGGCCCGCTGTCGCCCTCCCACAAGTCCACTGTACCCATCCACTCGGTGGCATACTGCCGCGCGGCGGACATACAGAGGGTCAGCGAGATCGGGGAGATCTGCTCCTTCAGAATCTTGCACCCCGGTCTTCCGCCGCAGTGTGCCACCGCATGGAAAAGCGCCGGCACGACTTGCTCCGTGAACGCGCGCACGCCCGTTGGAGCCGTACGATCGAAAAGGACGGCCAGCCCGCGTTCCACGCGCTCGTAGGCGGTGCGCGGGTCGGAGCAATCCGCTACATCGGCGAGCGCGTTCCATGGATTGGTATGTCCGGTGACTCCCGGATGAATTTGGTGGTGAATCAATTCGTCATAGATGACCCCAAGCAGGTCCGCTTTCGCAGCCGCTTCCCGCAGCCATTCCGGTGGAAATGCCCAGGTGCTCAATCCGGGCGTGACTGGACCATGGATCTGGCAGATTGGGTTGTTCAGCATCAGGCCGAAGCCGTTGCTGGCAGCCCACTCGGCCGCTACCGTGACGGCGGCGGCATCGTTGTACCGAACGCCGTAGCAGGCGAAGTCCACGCCCAACTCGTGCACCCTTTTGGCGATCACCTCCGGTCCGTAAGGCACCCGTGGAATCGGCGTTCCCTGCGGCATCAGTCTGGCCTGAAAGAACTCTTCCGGCACGGTGCCGAAGGGATCCGCGTGATTCAGGGGGAGCTCAACACCGAACCGGCAGCGCTCACTCATCGCGAAGTCCCTCCCACCGCGGCGAGCATGCCGCGTCATACTGGCGCAGCACGCCCCGGATATGATCGTCGATCAGCAAGTCCGGCTGGTACGCCAGTCTGCCCGCGCGCAGTGCCGCATGTTGTGCCGGCATGTACTGGCTCACCAGGGTGAGAGGCGCAGGGTGCTCTGTCAAATTGCGCAATAGCATAGCGATCTCGTTCTGCACTGACGGTTCGTGCCAATAATAGCGGCATCGATCGCTCAGGCTGTAGGCGCGCGCGAACCGCAGAGCTTCCTCGTCTCCGCTGTGATACGGACGCCAGTGCCGGGGATCGCCGAGCATCGCGGCCTCCAGCGTCTCGCGCACCCGGGAAAGACGTACTCCACGCCTTTGCCCGATCCATTCGCGTTCGATGGCGGTCAGCGCGAATACAGCTTGACGAAACGCGTAGGTCAGCCACGGACCGACCTTCAGAATTGCGAAGTGATCTTCGACCATTTCCCGCAGGGCCCGGTCCAACTGGTAGTCGGTCGAGTGTGCCTCGTAAACGATCGGCTTGGGAGGTAGCGCTTGGGAAAGAAGCCACGCCTTCCGACGGTCGTAATCGAAGATGACGTCCTCTCCGAATTCCACGCCAGGCTGCACGACCAGCCCGATGACACGCTCCCAGGCAGCTTGCACGCCGAGCGCAGAAAAAGTTGCCCTATGTGCCTCCAGCGTCGCTTGAACATCGCCGGGGCTGGTCGGCGCGGGGGCTTGTCCGACCGCGGTTTCACCGCCTGGAGCCGGGACTTCTGTGCCGACCACATAAAGCGGCGGGGGGGCGCCGGAGGGTTGCTGCGACCACGCGTCTTCCGCCGCCTGGCAGAGCGCTGCGTTGCGCTGGGCGATGATTTCCGGCGCCAAGCCCGCCCCGCCGTCATCGGCGCAAGCGGCGCTCGCATCGAGATGTATCTTGCTGTAACCGGCGAGTACACAGTCTTTGACGAGGTGGCGACCGTACCCCATTGCGGCGGCAGCCGGTTCTCTCCGCCAGGGATACGGTCCGAGATGATCCCCCCCGAGGAGCAGGCCCTCGCGCGGGAGGCCCAACCGTTCCGCGCGCCCGGCGACGACGGCCGCAAACTCGGATGGCGTTTGCCCGGTATAGCCGCCAAACTGATTCACCTGGTTGGCCGTGGACTCAATATCCAGCAGCAGACCGCTTTCGAGCGCCTGGCGAATCGCGGCATCGATCACTGTGGGATGACTCGAACAGACCGCGCAAATCCCTCCCACCGATTCGGCGCGATTGCGCGAGAGAATCTCCCGCAGGTGCGCGCCAGCCGCGCCGCGGGTAGAGGCATTTAGGGTTTCGGGTTTCATGGGAGTGGGGCTACCGAGGCGCCGATGCCGGGCCTGGCCGCAACCACGGTGGCCCCGAAGAAATCGCGGGTTCCGGGATCGGCGGGTGCCAGGGTGACACCGGCACCGATCAGCGGAGAACCGGACTTCACCTGATACGCCCGGAGACTTGACAACTTCGAGGTGTCGGACAAGGTGATTCCACCGCCCATCGAGGTCAGCAGCGGATCCAGGTCCAAC
Organism: Terriglobia bacterium; assembly: GCA_050008675.1. Taxonomy (GTDB): domain Bacteria; phylum Acidobacteriota; class Terriglobia; order UBA7540; family UBA7540; genus CAVROP01. The sequence continues at coordinate 21,859 of JBEKME010000084.1, read as the reverse complement.
CCGACCGGCTTCCCGTTCACGATCTCCTGCCCCGCCCCGGCACGGAACGCGTTCACTGAACTATACTCCCGGCCTTCCCACAGAATCCGCACCGGATCGCCCTTCGCCCAGTAGGCGTTACCCTGCACGGTCACTTCCCTGCCCTTCGAGTCTTTTTCGATGGCCGGAGTTCCCCCCGTCGTGATGATGAGATTATTTCGAACGCGCACGCCGCGGACCTTCGAACGTATCTGAATGGCGGCGGGAAGACCGCTCTTGAAAATGGTGTTGTTGTACAGATCCACGCCGCTCATTTCGTCGCCATCGGAGGCAACCATGATCGCCGGCTTCAGGGGCTTCCCGCGTCCGTCGTTCTCGCTGATGTTGAAGCGGACGACGTTGTTGCGATGCTCGTGCGGTGATCTTGCATAGTCGTAAATCAGGTAGCCCATGCCATCGTTGTCGTGGCTGTAGTTATATTGCATCACCGAGTTGGTCATGCCGCCGTCGAAGTCGAACCCGTCGCCATCCGCGGTATTCTCGCCGGTGCGATTGCGAAAGGACTCGCAGAACTGCAGCGTGACCCGGTTTGATCCCGCAGCCCAGATGCCGCACGGGCCGCCTTCCGATCCGGTGTCGAGAGCGCCGTTCTCCCAGGCGAGCGAATGCTCGATGGTCGCGACATCCGTGTCGGCGAGCAAGATTCCGCTGCCCGAATGATTGCGTTTGTAGTCCGGGTCGCCGAGATTTTTCCATGCGCGGCAATGGCCGATGTAAACGTTGCGATTAGTGTAGCCGGGCCTGCGACCCGCGTCCTGATCGCCGGGTACCACGCCCGCCGAGCGGTCGTCATCCCACGGTCCGCCGACGATGATGCCGTAATAGACGTTGTCGTGCGCATCGCAGCGCTCGATCCGCACGTCGTCGAAGCCGCCCTGGCTGCCGTCGGTGGCGAGGCCCGCGACGAAGATTCCGGCGCGGCCGAAACCGCTCGCCTCAACGCTGCGGATCCGGATGTGCTCCAGTTTGCTTCCGCCCGGCACGGTGTGGACGACTTTGATCCCCGACACCGCGCTCGCCGGCCGGCCGGCGCCGGTCACGACGAGATTCTCGATCTCGATCCCGCCGGCGTTTTCGATCAGCACCGCGGATCCCGCCCCCGCATCAATACGCGCCCGGCCGGTCCCGTACGAACCGATAACCACGGACTTGGCAGGCGTGCCCGAATCTTCTGCGGTCAGCACCAGGTTGCCCGCGAAGGTCGCTCCGCCCTGAAAAAGCAACCGGTCGCCGGGCCGGAACCTCTGCGCATTGGCCCTCGAGATCGATTTCCAGGGCTTTGCCGCGGTGCCCGGCGCTCCGTCATCGCCAGCGGGGCTGACGTGGTAGTCAGCCGCCCATGCCAGGCCGGCCCCGAGCCATACCGCCAAGATTGCTTGCAGAAGAGAGAGGAAGGTAATTCGCATTTGCAATTAACCCCATGTTGAGGATTTTCGGATCTGATCTATGTACCAGGAGTCGAACTGGTCGGGGCCGTCCTCCGCGGGCGTGTAGGGACCTGGTGCAAAGTGCCGCGAGTTGACACCCAACTGGTTGTCCTCGCAAAGGCGCCAGTCCTGCTCGGCCGTGGTCTTCCAAAAGGCCACGAGTTTGTCGACGTCGTAGTCCATCCCCTCCACCGCATCTTCGCGCACGAGCCAAGCGGTCTCCGCTTCGGTGACGGTTGCCGACACCGGCGTGAACCGAATGGTCATGGCGTGATCGTTGTTCACGTCCAACCAAAAATTCGGATACTGAACGATCGAGAACACGCCAACGTCGCGGTCTTCGCGATAGCCCAGCAGCGGAGCCAGCGGCTGGCCGTCGAGGCTTTGGGTGACGAAGCCGGGCTCGTAAGGGTAGCGCTCGCAGTAAGCCCACACGCCGGGGTCGAACCATATGCGGTAGCTGGGGATCCCTTTCGCCTCCCACTCCTTGAGCTTCTCGCTTCGCAGCCGCTCGAAGCGCTCTCGAGCCTGCAACAGGTTGGCGCCGATGATCGCGCGGCAATACTCGGGATGGCCAACCCCGCAGTGATAGCACTCGCGGAAGTTCTCGGCGATCAGCTTCCAGTTGGCCCCCACGCGGTAGGTCTTCGACCAGGCAACCCTCGTCTTCTCGATCTGATACATCTCGAGGTGCGGCTTGTAGATGCCGATCAGCCGGCCGAAGTCGGGAGGATCGGACGCGAAGCAAACGAAGATGAAGCCTTCGAGCACCCGGCAAGAAACGGACTTCAGACCATAGAGGGAAGCGTCGAAGCCCTCAGCGGTCAGCTTCGCCGATCGCAGCGACCCATCGCGCCGGAAGACCCACTGGTGATATGGGCAAACGAGATTCTTGGCGCGCCCGCAGCCTTCACTTAGAAGGCGCGACCCGCGGTGCGTGCAGACGTTCGCATGCGCCTGGTTCTCGCCATTTTCGTCGCGCAAGACAATCACGGACTCATCGCCGGCCTGGAAGAGGAAGTACGAATCCGACTCCGGCAACTGGCTGGTGTGGCCCGCATAGAGCCAGTAACGGAGCCACACTTGCCGCATGTCGAGATCGAAGATGCCTTGGTCCGTGTAGAATGGCCGCCGCAGGGTGAAGCCTGCCCGCCTGGAAGCGATCAACTCCTCGAGCTCTGTCCGTTGCAGCGCCACGAAACTCCCTCCTGTTGAGGCCCTCTCACGAACCAAACTTCACGCACCCGCAGAAACCTCGGCGCCCCGCTTTGCGGGGGATGCCTCCCCCACGGCAATTAAAGCGATGGCGCAGAGCGATAGGAACATGCCAATAACGAATCGCACATCCGGAATGCGGTGATACAGCACCACCGACAGAACGATCGTGACCAGCGGATACAGTCCGATAATCGGACCGACGAGAATCACCTTCCCCTGGCGATACGCGCGGATACTGAGCAGCGCGCCCAAGGCATTCGGGAACTGAATCAGCGCCGTGAGCCATAGACCCATCAGGCCCCAGTTCATCGGCTTCGAGAAATCGTGACCCAGAACGCGACAGGATACAGCGACTCAGCGGCGGCCCCCATATAGAAGAAGAGGTGTGCTCCGCAATAATTCCGATCCGCAAAGATCGTGGGCCACACTGAGTGGCTCTTAACAATGTTAAGAGCTCACTCCTAAGTTTCTGAAACTGCGTGCGATGCAATTTCGGCGAGGGAAATGACGCAGGAAGGTTGTCAGGCTGGGCCTGAATATCCCTCCAAAGAGGTGGGTTGGGCATCGTGTTCCCCTTAAACCCCCCGGGCTATCGCAGCCTTCGCTTTGAAATTCGGTAAATAGTCAAGCTCCGCGTCGATCAATTCGTTGACCAGGCGGGTTCCGCTGTCGATGTCCGTGCAATGCGGATCGTTGAGGAATGCCTGCACGGCTTTTTCGCGCGAGCCCTCCATGGCCGCTTCGATGATCAGGCACAAAGAGGCAAGTTTGTGAGCCATCATGGGTATGATCGAGGCGGGCAGGTCGCCCAGGGCAAAGGGATGCAGCCCCGCCGCGTCCACTGTTGCTGGGACTTCCACCACCAAGTCATCGGGGAGATTGTGGATGTAACCCCGGTTGGGTATGTTTACATAGAAGACGCGTCCGAGGTTGTCCTGCTGCGACACGAGGATGTCCAGGAACTGAGTGTGTTCCCAGGCCAGTTCCTTGGCGAACGCCTCGGTGTCAATCGGAGCACCTTTCTTTCCAATTTCCTTCATCTTCTCCCAGAGCACGGGGTAAGAATGATAGACGTACTTGATGGCCTCCCCCTGGAAATCCTCCACCTTGTTGATCAGCGACCGCATCAATTGCGGGTAGAATTCCGAGACGTGACCATCACCGGGGCCAGGATAGGCGCCAAAGTGCCGGAACAAGCGCGTGCACAACGGCTGGGCGGGGGTCGGTTCCTGCGGCCGCTCCACCACCCCCCCGTGTTTCCAGCGGAACTTGTCAATATCCTCCAAAGCTGCCCGCAGCAGCGGGAAGGCATCTTCGCCTTTAATCCGAAAGTCGATGACCCAGTGACAGTGATTGATTCCCCCGATGACCGCCGAGGTATGCTGCTTCTCCACACCACAGACCCGGCAGAGATGGTCCCAGGTGAGGTCCGGCCCAATGCAGAGGCCGATGCACCGGATCTTCGTGAGTTGAGTAATTGCCTGGGTCATAACTGTTAAGGGATTCGTAAAATTATAGAGCGTCGCTGCGGGACACAGTTCTTCCATGTCTTTAGCGATTTGGACGTGGACGGGAATATGGCGGAGCGCCCGCGCCAGTCCACCCGGACCGGACGTGTCCCCCACGGGTTGAATAATGCCGTACTTGAATGGCATGTCGAGATCCACTTGCCAGGCCGAGAGCCCTCCGACCCCGACGGAGGTCGTCACCGCGTCGGCCCCGCTCAGAACACTGCGCCGGTCGGTTGAGGCGACAATCTTCCAATCGAGATTGAACTCTTGGGAAACCCTCCTCGCAAACGACATAATCAGATCCAGAGCCTCTTCATTGACATCCACCAAGCCAATCGTAGCTTTCGCAAAGCGCTTATCGGCGCCGAGTCCGGAAAGGATCGCGGGAGTAAAGGCAACTGAACCTGCTCCGATAATGACGATCTTCATGGGTTAAGACCTCCTGCGGCAACTCTTATCTGCCGCTAACGATCCGATAACGATCAGAACTCTTCCTCGGAAAGCGATTTGACAACTCCTGAAAAACGCCTAATTTTTCTTGAAAATGGCTAATTCTCCTGTGTTTTGCGCAAAGCCTAAGTCGGAGCATTTGCAAAGTCGGTCAGATCAGCGGTCGTACACAGGATACGCGGCTCGCTGGACTTCGGCAAAAAGGTCTTGCCGAGGATATTTCGCTGGCAGGACCATAAGGTTGCGATGCCCTCGCCGGACCCATTCCGCGGGAAGCCACCAAAGCTCTCGGCGCAGGGTGGAGATGTTCCAATGTTGCACCTCGGCCGGCAGACAAAGCATCTGGAAAGCCAGGACCAAGTCGTAAGCCCACAAGATCGCTTCCAGATACACGGCGTTGGCCCAAAAACTCCCGGTCGGGATTTTGCTCATCGCGTAGCAATCCTTGAACTCCCGGATGAGCAGCTCCTGAAAGCTTCGGTCGCAGTAAAAGCGCCAAACTGCCGGAGGGGTCAGATCCAGGTTGGTCACCAGCACGCGGCGGTAGGTGTACCGCTTGAACGTGAACAGGCGGAGCTGAGCCTCCTGGGGTTCTACCGACACGGGCCGACGCACGGCCACGAAACGATGCTCCCGCTTCCAATGCCAGGGAGTGTAGGTAAACTCGGCGGCCTCCCAGCCGCGCGCAAACTCGTGATAACGGGCGGTCACCATTCTTTTCTTCACAGGTTGGTACAGGCGTGCCACGACCACATGGCCGAAGCCTTGATTTTCCAAGGGCTCGACAATCTTCCGGTCGTAGAACGCTCCGTCCAGTCGCAACCGGGTGCGCGCGGCGGCAATCGACGAGGGCAGCTTGTCCAGCACGTGGCCGAGGAACTCCCCAGCCCCCACGGAGGAATGGACATTCCCGGCCCGCAACTCCATCCCCAGGCTGAGGCCGCTCCGACCTTCGCTGGACAAGATGGGAGCGTAAGAAGATTGCGTGTGGCGTCGCTTGGGAATATAACCCCGCGCCACGCCTTCCTGGGACCCATAGGTCATGAGGGCCGTCGTATCGGCATCGACCACAGCGCTGTAGAGCACAGCCAACTGTCGGAAGAGTTCCGCGCGAAGCTTGTCGTGGGCTGCTTACAGACTCCGCAAGGACTCCGGACCGAAACGCAGCAAGAAGGTCCTTAGGGTGTGTCGATGCGGAAAGTCGTTCATACCCAGCAGAGGCGGGATGAGTCCGTTGTGAATCAGGCATTGAGTGTTCTCGATCCGACCCAAGCCCACCACAATGGAAAAGACATGGGCCAGAAACAGGTCCGCAGGATGATAGCCACGGTAATCGTACTCGGGCCACCGCACCAACGTCTGCAGGAAGCGGCGAATTGCAAAAGCCCTGCAAAAGGACTGAAAGAGGCTCCGCCCGCCAAAGCGGGTGAGGCCGCTTTTTTCGAAGGCGAAATAGAATTTTCTGGGGCCTTTCGGCATACTGCACAAATGTACCTAAAAGGTACGTTTGTGCAAAGGCCCAATTACGTCGACGAAGCACGCTATTCATATGCCTCAACCGCAACCCGGTAGGCTGTGGATAGCCGTTTTTCAGGAACTTGCAGGCTTTTGGGGCCCGCTTCCGCCGCCTGCTCGGCCTGTAACGCTTCCCCATACGACATCAAGACGATCCCCGTGGTCGCCAGCACCATCCCAATCACATGCCAGCGCTCCGGTAGCCGGGCATAGATCAGCAGCGGGAGGACGATGGCGATGACGGGATAGAGACCATTGGTTGTCGGCGAAATGATCGTGGCCTTGCCGGCCCGCATGGCAAAGTTACTCAGTAGGGCTCCAGGGACATTTGGGAACTGGATGAGAGCAGTCAACGCGGGTCCGGAAAGTCCCCAATTGATGGGCATCGTGAAGTCCGTCGTCCACCAGGCAATCGGGCTCAAGATCACGGCCGCCACAGTCATGTAAAAGAACAGGCTCTCAGGACGGATCGTTCGAAGTGCGAACTTCCCGACACAGGCCTGTACACCCCACATGGTCAGTGCGGCGAGTGCCCCCCGCAGCCAATGGCCTCCCGACCCTACCGGGCCATGGTGCTCGGGAGACTGAACCGATAGAAGCACAATAGCGACGAGTGCGAGGATGACACCGGTGGTGGCGATCCGGTTCGTGCGTTCGTGGAGGAAAAGATAGGAGAGAATAATGGTGACCACCGGGCCCAGGGAGACAACAGGGAAAACCAGGTAGGCTGGCCCACTCTTCAGGGCCTGAAATAGAATCAATTGTCCTGCGGCTCCCAGCAGTCCGCCCAGCGAGCCAAGGAGGATCGCCCTCCGGTCATGCTCCACACGCCATTGCACCCTTTTTAGAGCGACGATTGCGCAAGGAACCATGGTGAACGACCAGACCACGTACCCGAGCGTGCTCGGAAAGCCGGGAGAAAAACGCTTCTCCGGAATCTCAATGAGCGCTCCCCATACCCCCCACATTACCGCGACAATAATCGAGAGTGACAACCAGCCTGGTATTCTCACCATTCGGACTTTCTCATTGCGCACTGGGGACGCTATCGTGGGCATGCCGATTACCGGGGGGCGGCGGTCTGGGGCAAGGGGCTTTGTTTTGCTGCCCCTTCGCCCCAGAGAGTATCCGCAGGTTTAACAGCGGTTATGGGGGTATCTGACCGGAGGGCGCACCACATAGTTGGTTCCGTTCAGGAAGTCATATAGATTGGAGTTGTTGTCAATCCCATCCAGCAGATAGTCGTTTTGTGCGGGCCGAGTGCCGTTCGCCGCAAAGTTACCCGTAGAATTTTCGCCACGAGTGTCTTGCTGGCCAAAGGTCACACCGGCGGAGATCTGAGCCAGGAACGTATAGTTGCGGCCATTCAGGGGCAGGTCGTTGACTTCCTGCCGACCTACTGTCTGACCCACTGAAGCGTCCTGAGTCTGAAGGGCCGTTGCAGCGGATGTGACTTCGACGGTCTGCGTTAGTAGGCCTGGCAAAAGGGTAAGGTCGACGACGACTCGCTGTTGGACCTGCACCACAACATTCCTATGTTCGACCTTTTGGAACCCCGTAAACTCGGCGGCCACCATGTACGTGCCACTCTTGATAGGAGTGAAAATATAGGCGCCGTCCGGGCCGCTGGTGGTTACAAGGCTAAGGCCGGTGCCCTCATTCGTCAGGGTTACCCTCACGCCCGGAACCACGGCGCCCGACTGGTCTTTGACCGTGCCCTGGATGGCGCCGGTATCCACCTGACCAAACAGTGGACCTATCGCCAGTGTTGTCAAGACAAGAAATAGGAAAGATAAAACCCTTATCTGCATAGCATCACCTCTTCGACTCTAATATCCGGCAACCCGTTGACGACCCGACGCAAAACTAAAGATAAGCGCCTCGAAACAAACCGTGTCTCGCCGTCAGTCGTGTCACCAAAGTCTCGAGCCAAAACGAATCCGCCCCTCTGGTTCCGTCCGTGAGAGATGGGTGTGGACGAACCAACCCTTCCTGAAACCGGCGCCTAGCGTGAAGACAAACCGCATACTTGGTCGCCTTGGTGACTTAAGAGCATTACTAATCCGATAAACGCTAGCTTCGCCGCCCCTGGCTGTCAAGAGAAAAACAGCAGGATTTTATGTGCTTAGCTGTCCCACCCACTAGCCGTGCGACTTACAAGGTTCTTGGCGGGAACTGGTGTTTCGAACGGGTATGCGAAAACGCCTTGCGGATGCCATCACCCGGGCGCCGGGGCGAAATGATCGGCAGCGTTTTCCTTGCGTTCAGGCGCTTCCTTCCGGACAGGCTCGTCGATTATCAGCACATCCAGGCGGAGGCGATACGTAAATACGCCGATGGGCGACAATTCCTGACGAGCAATTACATCGGATGGAACCACCGGTTTGACCATTACATACTGGCGGAAGAACTCGACCTCGCGGCCTGGGACAACTACATCAGCACCGGCCACCTCGATCCGCTGCGCAATGGGTTCATGCACGACATGGCGCGCGGCTTCAAGCGCAAGAACTTCTGGCTGATGGAATCGCAGTCGACGAACACAGATTGGAGCCTCGTGAATAACGCCCTGGACCGCGGTGAGGTGCGCGCGATGGCCTGGCACGCTGTCGGACATGGCGCTGACGCGGTGAGCTTCTGGCAATGGCGCCGTCCCCTGAGTGGAGTGGAGCAGTATTTCGGCGTACTGGTGGGACCTGACGGACGGCCCAACCCGGTATACCAAGAAATCGCCGCGGTCGGTGCGGACTTTGCGAAGGCGGGGGACGCTCTGGCCGGCACCACTCCTGACTCTACTGTGGCTTTGCTGCACGACTACTCGAGTCGTTGGGCGGTTGATTACGCGCTCAGGCCTGGATGGGGTAGGCGCCGTGCTCTTCGATGGCCTCCATAATCGCCAGGGTGCCTGCCTTGAAGCTCTGTTCGGTGACGTCGTCGGTGGCGCCCCAGGTTCCCATTTCGGTGAAGCTCAAGACCAGCCGGTCTCCCGGCGCGGCGCTCTTCAAAAGGTCGATGGTGTACTGTTTCGTCGCTTCGGCGCCCGACCAGAAGATCGACTCCGGGAAGTTGACCCAGATGATGATATTCCCCCAAGCCGCCCGGGCTTCCTTTAGAGACAAGTCGGAAACGGGGGGCGGGGTGAAAGCCTCCACTACATCGATGCCGGTTTCGGCAATCACCTCTTTGTAGCCCTCAAAGCCGCGGGTAACGTCGCAGTGCAAGGTGAGGATCTTCCCCTTGCGTCGAAGATAAGGCACCCATTTCTTGTAGAACGGCAGTTCGTGCTTGCGGAACTCCTCGGGGCCCCAGAGCCCCTCGATCCATCCGAACCCCAGGAACTCCGCGGGAGAATCGGCGACCAGTTTCAGGCGCCGCTCGTCACGACGGATCTGTGCCTCTACCAGCTTCGAGAAGTGATCGGGATGGTCATGCTGGTGATAGACCCAATCGTCGAGGCCATAAAGCTCTCCGAAATAGCGCCGGGTGGCGCCATAGGGAGTCACTTCAAAGTCCAGCCCCCAATCCCGGAAGATACCGTCGCGGCCGATGTCCCGGACCATGTTGTAGTACACGCTGTTGTCGCTGCTGAAGGTCGTGTCCTCGAGCATGAAGATGACGGGGTCGTAGTCGTCCACGCTCTTGATCAGGCCCTCGATCTCGACCGTGAGGTTGTCGGCAATTCTTCCCGCGTGCATCTTGGCCAGGGTCGAGACGTCTCCCTCGGGCGTGTGGTAGACGGTAATCAGGTTGCCGTCCTGCGCCCGAGTTTCGACCGTGACGTGGGGCATTTCGGCAAAGACCGTCGAGCGGCGATAACACAGCCCCATCCCTCGGTTCTCGAGATTCCTGGCGAATTCGCCGCGGGGCACCAGGTTGTCGTAAGGAGCGAACGGAATCTGGTCCGGGCTCTGGTGATGAAGAACGGCGTTAATCCGGGAAAGGAAATCCATAACGAAACAACCTCCATTAGGGATGCAAGCGCTGGTTAGCTCACGCGTCCGCCGGCATCGAGGTCCCTCACCCTTCGTAAGGCGGTTGATGATGGCGGAAAACTGCGCGGGTTCTAACGATCGCCTCGCTCAACGTATCGTCGTCGGTTTTTGAAATCGTGTTGGGCTCTTATCACTCCGTTTATGCTAATAAGGCAGGTGGACCCCAAAGTCAAGACCATTTTTCGTCGACGAGTTGACAAGCCAAAAACAGTTGGCGCTTGCTCCTTGACAAAGAGTGCCTGTCATGCTTAAATCCGGGGCCGATTAGAAACGCTTTACTGTATGGCTTTGGTACGCAGCCTTCACTCTCGCCCGGCGTTCGTTTCCGCCCCACACCACGTGAGGAAGATGCCGGCGCCACTTTGCACGCGGAAAAGAAAGCAAAGAACCCATGAGGCTCACAGGTTTCCTTTCGTCGGAGGAAGTCGGCGCTATTCACCGCAATGCGCTTCGCGTGCTGGCTGAAACCGGCGTGCTCGTGGAACACGAGGCGATGCTCGGCAGGCTCGAGGCCTTGGGCGGCCAAGTGGACCACGCGACTAGCCGCGTCCGCTTCGCGCCAAACCTCGTCGAACGATATCTCTTCGGACGCCCCCGCGAAGAGCCACAAGCCAGCATACCCAAGGTTACGCTCTTCTCGGGTGTATATCAGTCTTATTACCTTGATCCGGCAAGCGGTGAGCTCCTTCCGTTCGATGAGGATCTACTGGGGTTTTATTTCGCGCTCGCACGCAGCCTTCCTGGCATGGGGTGGCTCGGCGTGCTCGGTGTGCCTTTCCGGGTTGAGGGGGTCCCGGACGCCTGCGGGCCGCTCCTCGAGAAAGTAGTCGCATGGAAAAACGGCGTGGAGCCGTGCGGCACGGTACAGTCGACTCAGATGTGCGAACCGCTGTTAGAGTTGTTTGCATGCCACGCGGCCTTCTCCGGCAAGCCGATCGGGGAATTGTTTCTTGCCAGGGGATACATGATCTCGCCCCTGCGCGTGGCGCGCCTAGAGTGCGAGCAACTGTTGTTCTTTGCCGAACGCGGCCTCCGGATGACGCTGGGGCACCAACCGAGTCAGGGCCTCACCGCACCGGTCACCTTCGCGGGGGCAGTTACCCTCGCGCTGGCCGAGCAGATCTTCCTTTTCTTGCTCGACCGTGCCCTGCATGAAAAAGCCGCGTTGGAGTTGACCGCTACCGTCATGACCATGGATCCCAGGACCGCGATGGCGCTTTACGGCCGGCCGGAGCAACAGCGTATCAACGCCGCCTTTGGGGATCTGGGGCGGTTCTATGGCTGTCCATGCCGCGGACATACAGGGCTGTCGGACGCGAAAGCCCCGTCGTTCGAAGCCGGCGCGCAGAAGGCGACGGGGGCGCTGATCACGGCACTGGCTCTCGGCGAAGGCTCAATTGAGGCTGGCCTTCTCGGGGTTGATGAAATCTGCTCACCCTTGCAAATGGTCCTTGATGTCGAGCTCGCCGCCTCCTTAAATGCCTTGTTCGCCCAGCCGGCCATCGATGATGAGGCGTGTGGGGCTGAGGAGGTCGCCGCCATAGTAGGACGGGGCGGCAACTTTTTGGATTCCGACTTAACGGCATGCCGGTGCCGGACCGAGTTCTTCCTCCCGAAGACCTGGTCCACCCAGCTCGTTAGCGGCTGGAACAGCTCTGGCAGAAAACGCGATGTGGACTTGGCTCGTGAATGGGTGGCCGCGTTTCGTTCGAATTATGCGCCTGTAGGCCACATCCCCCCTGACGAAGAAAGAGAGTTGCTCGCCATCGTGCACCGCGCTGCCGGTCGGCTCGACACCGCGGCCTAGAACATGACAAGGGTAGAGCGACGGGACAAGCAAGTGCCGAACGCCCTTGGGCGTGTCGCCATGCTTGAGCAAAGCTCTTCGTGGGTCGGCTATCCCGACGATCCGCTATTGGAGAAGGAAAAGTGAGAAGACTACTTTCGCTGGTGACCTCAATTGTCTTGACGGTCGCGGTAACGTCAGCCCAGGGGGTGAATTCCATTTCCGTCTCGAGGGACGGCTGGACTGTGAACGCCGACGGGGAACAGGAGGTCTTGCGTATTACGCAGGACAAGTTGGGAATGGTGATGAAAGATGCGCGGCTCAATCTCCAAGGCGAGAACGGCCTAAGGCGTTTAAGGAAGTGGGTTGTGGAGAAGAAAGGGGAGAATCAGCTATCCATCAAGACGCCCGAACCGCCGACCGCCTGGCTCTTGGAATTACTTCCCGAGGCATTGAAGATCTCGAGTACCTCGACAGAGGCAGTCCTCACTGCCCAGGTCCCGGCCGCGGCAGATCGAATTGTAGTCCGCTTGGTGGATCCGCAGGGAGTGCCGGTAAGTTGGGTAGGCACCGACGAAGTCGTGCAAGGTTATGGCGGGAGTGAAACACGGAACCCGTCCTATCTTCCCCGTCGAAATCCGGAGGTCATGTACTTCTCTTTGGGACAGGTGGCGAGTTCGAATTTTCACTCTCTCTTCGACCGCAAAACGGATACGGCCATCAGTTTCACGGACCAGACGCTGATGAAGCGAAACAGCTTAGACCGCGATCGGCTGGAGGTCACCATCCCGATTCGTGGGAACACGCTGATTCGCCTGATTCCGGACTATTACACGAGAACTCTGGGTGTTCCCTACTACATCCCCTTCGATGACTCTTACTTCAGCCAGCCGCCGATGGTTTGGTCGAGTTGGACGAGCTACTACGAAGATGTGCGGGAGGAGGACGTTGTCTGCAACGCCGACTGGATTGCCGCAAACCTGAAGCCTTACGGATTCCAATACATTCAACTGGACGACGGCTACGACCGGGGGAAAAACGATGAGCACTACTGGGTCGAAAACTGGGATCAAGAGAAATTCCCCCACGGGCTGAAGCGGCGAGCTTTCCTCATCGGTGGAACGCACGGGGCCGAAACAGCCAGCCTCTACGGTGTGGAGGGCATGCTGGACTTCCTCATCTCCCAAGATACGCTGGCTCAGGAAATGCGAGGTTCCGTGGTCTAGAAGATTATTCCGATCCTTAACGAGGACGCCGCCGCCGAAGGCCTCGACCGGCGTAACGCTGCGGGAAATAACCTCTATTTTGACTGGGGCTTCCACGAGCTGTTGATCGGGAGTCCGCTGAAAAACCCATGGGGTGGCGTAGATCCATCCGTGAGCACAAGGGACTCCTCCCAACCGGAGACACGGGCGGCATGGGACGCGGTCATGCAATTCCGGCCAGATGTTTTTGTCGACGTGCACAGTTGGCACTCTAGTGGCGACGGCTTCTGGGGGCCAGACCCGGCTGCCGAAAGCCCGGCCATCGCGGCGCTGAAAAACGCCATCGCTAGGTATTTCAAGATCCAGCATTGGGACCATGAGGTAATGCCCTTCGCTTCGGCCCCGACTGTGGCCAAACGATTGAACATCGCCGCAACCCTTCCGGAGTTTGCGCTCAGCTTCGATTCCGATGGCCGATTGAAAACGCCGGATTCGATGCGCCGACAGGGGGTCGCAGTTCTGTGCGGAACTTACGAATACGTGCGCAGCCTGCATTGAAAGGAAACGTCATTATTATGAGACCCTGGATCTTCACTTCGCGCGCGCCGAACGCAAAGTAGGGTCATTCCCCAAGACTCAGCGAACACTTTGGTCGCGGCCTGAAGGAGGTCTGCTGGCACGAACACCGCGGATGTGTATGCGACGGCGGAGAACGTTCTCGTGGAGGTAGCCGCGCTACAACCAGTGTCGGCCGACACGGTGGAGTTTGACAAGAAGATGAATCTGAATTGAACAGGAGTTGACCAATGAACGAAGGCAATCTAATCTTCTCAAGGGCGAACCGCAGAAGTTTCATCAGTCAACTAATGGTGGCCCTTGGTGCCGGGAAAGTGTCGAAGGCCTCTAGGGCGGAGGCGGCTACCGGACGTGCTCGTCAGTTTGACCCGCCAGTAGATTCAAGCCAGTCCAGTACGAGCCAAGTTGCTGCGTGCCCCCACCAAGGCGGCTACATTCGTCCGGGAACAATCGAAGTAGTCCATCAGAAATTTGACCTCGTGGTGGTGGGAGGGGGGATTGCCGGAACGTGTGCCGCGATCAGTGCAGCTCGTAACGGCACCCGCGTGGGGCTGGTCCATGAGCGTGCTATGCTCGGCGGTAACTCCTCTAGCGAAGTATGTCTTTACCCGGAGGACACGGTTGCTTACAACCCATGGATCAAGGAGACAGGCATCATTGAAGAGATCATGAACGAGGAAAGGGCCCGCAACTGGGTGTTACTTCACGAGGGTATGATCAATACCCAGTGGGATCTCGTACTCTACGAGTGGGCAATTCGGGAAAAGAACCTAACTCTTTTTCTGAACACCTCCTTGCGGGAAGTTGAAATGGCCAATCCGCAAGAGATTCGGGCAATTCGCGCAGTTCAGCTAGGAAGCGAGAGGGGATTTATTCTCCAGGCACCTCTGTTTGTGGACGCGACCGGGGACGGGGTGTTGGCCTACCACGCGGGCGCCGAGTTCCGTTGGGGCCAAGAGGCGCGCGAGGAATATCACGAGTTGTTGGCACCTGTCAGAGCGACAGACGCTGTCATGGGCAATACCCTCTATTTTCGTGCCCATGATGTGGGCAGACCAATCAAGTTCAAAAAACCGGAATGGGCGGTAGCGTTTGATACCGAAGCTGATCTCACGGGGAGGCACCATGGGTTTTTTGAAGCTGGCTATTCGTGAATCGAGGTTGGGTATCCTCTCCACCCGATCAAAGACAATGAAGCAATTCGGGCTGAAGCGATGCGCCAGTTGTTAGGCGTTTGGGATCACATTAAGAACAGGTGCACGAATGATCAAATTCGGGCAAGAGCTGCGAACTATGCGTTGGAGTTCGTGGCGTTCTGGCCCTACAAGAGGGCGGCGCGCCGGATTCTCGGCGATTACGTTCTCCGCGAGCAGGATGTCCGCGACCCTCAAGTGCGGCATGATGACATTGCCTACGGCGCCTGGGGAACTGACATACATACTCCAGGCGGCATCTTGAACAGGCATGCGCCGCCCTACCCTCCACCCAGAGATGATGCCAACTTCCAAGAACGCGGGACTGTCCCCTACGGCATTCCCCTACGTTCTTGTTATTCCCGGAACGTGCATAACCTACTTGCCGCAGGGCGTCCCATCAGCACCAGTTATGTTGCCTTCGGTTCTTCCCGCGTCCTGCCCACGGGGGCCATAGTTGGACAGGGAGTGGGCACGGCCGCGGCCTTATGTACGAGATATGAGTGCAACCCTCGAGATATCGTAGGAAACCATGCCAACGAATTACAGCAGTTGCTTCTACGGCAGGATGCATCGATCCCGGGCGTCCAGAATACTGACCCTAACGACTTGGGACGCGGCGCTCAAGTGATCGCGAGCAGTGAAGGCCCGTTGGTTTTTCCCGAATCGCAAACCTTTTATCCGGCGCGGTTCCCTCTGGCCGAGCTTTTCCCGGTATCGACCAATCTTCTGGAGAGTATTGAGTTGTTTCTGCGGTCAACCCTAGAAACCTCTGTTCGCATAAACCTTGGACTGCGGAAGGCATCTCACGTCTGGGACTTTCGTTCAGAAGGGGATGTCGCCCCCGCCTCGGCAACGATTCCGGCCGGACATCAAGAATTTGTCCGCTTTGTCCTGAATGCAGACACCCAGCCTGGCACCTTGTATTATGTCCACATTCCCGCTCACCCAGGCATCGACTGGGCCCTTTTTGATGATCCTGAGGACCAACCTTCGCTTGTGCCTGTGGGCACGACAGCAGCCGATCTCCCCGGTGGCATTTATTGGCGTCCTCTCAACGGACCCGAAAATGTAACCGGTAGATCCTTTGTGATTCGTCTTAATCCCGAGCAGCGTCCGTACGGGCCACAGAACGTGGTGCGCGGTACGAATCATCCGGACCTATGGACAAATTTCTTCACTTCTGACCCCACACAGCCTCTGCCGGCGTGGCTTGAGCTGCGCCTGCCGCAGGTAGCGCGTTTCAATCTGGTTCAGATTACTTTTGACACCAACATGAATCGTCGTACCAGGCTGGGGTTATACCGCTACCCTGAGTGCGTAAAACGATATGACATCGCTGTCTGGACTGGGGCTGGCTGGAAAATCATCGCTCAGGAAGACGATAACTACAACCGCTGGAGAGTCCATAGGTTCGATGCCATTAAATCGGACCGACTGCGAGTTAACGTTTATGAAACTAATGGGGCAAGAGCGGCACGCATCTACGAGCTAAGAATCTACGACGAAGAGCAAGCTTGACCATCTGATAGGAAGACGGTTCGGACGCCCCTTCTTCATCTCAAGAGTGTGCTGTTATGAGTCTCCTCTACTGCCAAGACCGCTGCCGCCCTACTAGGCCATCTTTTCAATGAGCAACTTTGCATAACCGAAGATTGCGCTGAAGGACGTCCGGCTGAATCTGCGCGGCCAGCACGGGCTGCAGCAACTGAAAGGCTGGTCAGTGGGGAAGGTCGGGGAAAAGGGACTTTCCATTCACACTGCCGAACCGCGCACCCTGTGGGCGATCAAACTGGATCCCGAGGCATTGACCATCTCTACTACCACGGCGGAAGCGCCGGCTACGCAGGATCGAATTGTGGCGCGGTTCCTGGACCCGCAGGGGGTGCCGGCATCGAGGGCTTTCTTTTGCGGACAAGCTAGGAGTGGATCTCGAGGCTTCCTATGTCGTTTTCGATTTCTGGGCGCAGAAGCTTCTGGGGGTGTTCAAAGGCAAGATGGCAGTGACGATTGAGCCCCATGATACGCGGGTGCTGCTGATTCATCCTCTGGTGAACCACCCGCAGTTGGCGGGCACCTCCCGCCACATCACCGGCGCCTATTCGATCAAGGGCTTGGCGTGGGATGGCTCGAAGAACCGGCTGCGGGGTTCGTCGGAGACGGTAGCCGGGCGGGCTTATACCCTCTGGTTTTACGTTCCGAAGGGCGTGCGCGTTTGGCAAGCACGCGCCGGAACCAAGGGGAACGCGACGGCCCCCGTGCAGCAGGAAATGAAAG
This sequence comes from Terriglobia bacterium, assembly GCA_050008675.1. Lineage (GTDB taxonomy): Bacteria > Acidobacteriota > Terriglobia > UBA7540 > UBA7540 > CAVROP01. Next base: position 4,670 of record JBEKME010000084.1, on the reverse strand, counting down.
GAAACTCCCTCCGGACGACTTTCACGGGACAGCCGGAGCCCGTCGAGTGGGAGGTTGAATTTCACACCAGCGCAGCAAAATGAGGATGCGCGTGCGTCCAAAGGAGGAAGAAATGGGCAGGATCTATCTGGCAGTGATCGGGATGGCAGTCTTAGCCATCCAAGTCGGCTGGGCAGATGCGGGAACTCCCGTCACGGTGAGCAGCGAAGGGTGGACTGTTACTGCCGACGGAGACCAGGGAGTGCTCAGCCTCAGCCGCGAGAACCTGGGGACAATTTTGAAAGAGGTTCGGCTGAATCTGCGGGGTCAGGGGGGGCTGCGGCGGTTGATGGGTTGGTCGGTAGAGAAGAAGGGGGAGAACGGACTTAGCATTCGCACGTCGGAACCACGGACCGCGTGGGAACTGGAATTAGGCGCCGAAGTCCTAAAGATCTCCAGCACTACCGCGCAAGGGGTGCTGACGGCGGAAGCGCCGGCTACGCAGGATCGAATTGTGGCGCGCCTGCTGGACCCGCAGGGGGTGCCGGTGACGTGGGTGGGAACGCACGAAGTAAAGAACGATTATGGAGGGAGCGAGACGCGCAACCCTTCCTTCCTCCCCCGTCGCAACCCGGAGGTCATGTACTTTGCTCTGGGGCAGGTATCGGGTTCCAATCTCCACAGCCTCTTCGACCGTAAGACCGACGTGGGGATCAACTTCTCAGAGCAGACCGTGATGCAGCGCAACGCGCGGGATTCGAACCTGCTCGATGTCACCCTTCCCGTACCCGGCAATACCTTAGTCAGGATTATTCCGGATTATTTTACGAAGACTCTAGGTGCTCCCTATTATGCCCCCTTCGATGACAGTTATTTCCGCCGCTCACCCATGGTCTGGGACAGTTGGGACAGTTACTACGATCAGGTGAAGGAGGAAGACATTGTTCGTAACACGGATTGGATTGCCGCGCACCTGAAGCCATATGGGTACGAATACGTGCAGCTTGATGACGGCTACGACCGCGGAAAGGAGGGCGAGCACTACTGGACTGAAAAGTGGGACAAAGAAAAGTTTCCCCACGGGCCGAAATGGCTGACGGATTATATCAAGTCAAAGGGCTTGAAAGCCGGCATCTGGCTTGTACCCAGCGCCTATGCGGGAGCTGTGGAGCAGCATCCGGAATGGTACCTGCGTTTCAAGAAGGACGGATCCATTATCCTGGACTACAGCACTCCCACCCTGGATTCCACCAATCCCCAGGTTCTCGACTTCCTCAAGAAGGAGTTCACCACCCTGGACGACTGGGGATTCGAATACTACAAGTTTGACGGCGAGCATGACTTCCTGAAGTACGTCCCGGGTGTTGACCTCGATAAAATCGCCAATAAATCTATCGACCCCATTGTAGCTTACCGGAACCGTCTGCAGATGATTCGAGACATCGTGGGTCGGCACCGGTTCATCGAAGGCTGCCCGGCGGGAACGCCGCTGAATGGGATTGGGTATTTCAACTCTTACTTCAATGGGTACGATGTGTACAACAGTTGGCAGGGGATGTACAAGCTCTTTAGTTCCATAAATGGTAATGCCTTCCTGAATCATCTGGTGGTTTATGTGATGCCCGGCGAAATGGATTTGGAACCCCCTATGAGCGTCGCGGAAGCCACGAAGCGGAGGGTCTCCCATGTGATCGAGGAGGCCCGCACACGCGAGGACCCCATGGTGGGATTCGGGATGACTCTGCCAGAAGCGCATACTGTGGTCACCCATGTGTCGCTGACCGGCGTTGTCTATTCGACAGGTAGTCTGATGCCAGAACTTCCGGAAGAGCGAGTCAAGCTCTTGAAGATGACGTTGCCCACCATGCCCATTCTGCCTATCGATCTCTTCAGCCATGGAACTGACGCAAAAAGGGACACCTTCAAGCATACGACTCCTGACGACTACATCCATAACTACCCGGAGGTCCTGGACGTGAAGGTGAACGCCCAGTCGGGGGTTTATGACGTTGTGGCGTTGACCGACTGGCGCAGTTGGGCAACCAATCGAGAGCTTCCTTTTGCGGACAAGCTGGGAGTGGATCCTGAGGCTTCCTATGTCGTTTTCGATTTCTGGACGCAGAAGCTTCTGGGGGTGTTCAAAGGCAAGATGGCAGTGACGATTGAGCCCCATGATACGCGGGTGCTGCTGATTCATCCCCTGGTGAATCACCCGCAGTTGGTGGGCACCTCCCGCCACATCACCGGCGCCTACTCGATCCAGGGGATGGAGTGGGATAGGGTGCAAAACCAGCTGCGGGGCACGTCGGAAACCGTATCCGGAGACGCCTACACCTTGTGGGTCTACGTTCCCAAAGGAGTGAGCATCTCGCAAGTACGGACACGAACCAAGGGAAACGTGGAAGTCCCGGTGCAGCATGAACTGAGCGGGAATTCCCTGAGAATGACTTTTGCGGGCCAGCTGGAACCCGTGCAGTGGGAAGTCGAATTCCAAGCAAGCGCCACCAGATGAGGATGCGGCGTGCGTCCTAAGCAGCGGGAGCGGACCAACATCAATGATTTCTATCCGGACGGAGTTTTTGGTAAGCACTGGCCACTCAGGGTTCGAAATTGCGAGACTTGCGTTCACCGCTAGATAATCAAACGAGTACAAGACCGGTACAACTTGAGCGTTCCGAACGTGCTTTTGCGTGCTTTTTGGTTGCCAACCGTGCCGCAAAGTCAACGACTTAGGCTACCCATGTAAGACTGGCAGTCATGAGGTCGGGAGTTCGAACCTCCCCAGGTCCACCAACCAAGTCCTTTATATTCAATCCGATCCTATTTTCCAATGCCATCGAAACTACCGATTGTGTTCCAAAAATGTTCCAAAATACGTTCAGTTCGGCCTTGCTGTTCCAGAAATCACCTCATGCTCATTAGCTTTTCGGTCCATCTTGGCCAGCGCTTCCCGCATCATGGTGAGCTTCGCTTGGCTGTATCGCTTGAAGACCTGGGCATCACCTTGTCGAAGCATCTGGGATACGAAATGATCCGCTACGCCCCCCGCGCTAAGCCTCGTTGCGAAAGTGTGCCGCAGGTGGTACAGAGGAAAGTACGGGACACCAGCTCGCACCAAGGTCTTTTCCCAGATTCTCCAGAGGGATGTAATGTAAGGTCTCTTCGCCCTCTTGCTCGGCGACGGAAAGAGGTACTCCGATTGAGGAGCCTGCTCCATCTGCGCTTTGAAGGCGCCTCGAGCCAACTCCGTCATCGGCATGTCTCCAATCCCAGACGGGGTCTTCGAATCTGGGATATGGATTACCGAGTTCTCGAGGTCAACCTGAGATTTCTTCATTGGCATTAACTCCTTGAACGGGCGAAGGCCCATCTCGGCAAGGATTACAATCACATTCTTGAGGTAGGGTGGAGCGACAAACTCGATCCGCGCTTGTTCACTGGACGTCATATAGTGGGGTTTGCGGATTGAGTTGGCGAGAGAGGCTGGGAACTCCACAGCGTTGCAAGGGTTGATCGCCAGCCTCTTTTGGCGAACCGCGACATTGAGTATTCTGGTCAATACGCGAAGCTCTTGGTGGACGGTCGTGGGCTTGAGCTTCCCAAGTACCCGGAATCCCTTCTTTGTTCGAACTCGTCTATCTGATTCCAGTCTCCCAGAGAGATAGTCTTCGATTGCCTCTGGCGTTATATCCGACAGAAGCAAAGCGCCGAAGGCAGGACGAAGGTGTTTAAGCGCGTTCAAGTTCTGCATGTGGGTGTTGTGCGATCTGAATGGCGGCTTCGAACGCCTCTCCAAGAACCAGTCCGCCCACTCACTAAAGGTGAGATTCTTGCTCGAAAGAATGGTCGGCAGGGTTCCATCGTACTTTGCATCCAGACGCTCCCGAAGAAAACGCTCCGCCTCCTCTCGATCTGTTGTTCGGGTGGATTCCTTAACTATCTGACCTTCTCTGCTCCGATAGCGTGCCCACCAGAACACAGAATTCTCCCGCAAATACAAAGTTCCGTCAGTCTTGCGTCTCCTTCCTTTTCTACTCATCGATTCCTCCATTCACAAAGTACTGGCGCCGCCACTTTTCCAGTTCGGAAATGCTGAACCGAATTGCGCGGCCCATCATTCGGAAATGGGGAATCTGCTTTCGCTCGACGTAAGCATACACCAGCGAAGGACTGACACCAAGAAACCGCGCAGCGGTTTTGACATCCACTGGTACTTCGAAGCCTTGAATCTCCCGTTGATTAACTGGCCCCACGACGGGGGCACTTTCTTCGACGACATTCATGCCAAGAACTCCTCAGAAACTCAAATTTCCTCCTCCGTCGAAGCCCTGCCCTGGGTAGAGCGATCGCCCAAAAAGCCGTGGATTGGCACGCAACCATCGCGAGTCGGGACATCAACGGATTTCGATGGGCCCGCTTGCACCAGAGGAGTGACGACAGGCCAAGACGTCCTGAGGTTGTAACTCTGGTGATCGCGGTGCAGGGCGAAAAAGGTATGTCTTACGGAATCCCCACACTCTACATAAAGGTAGTTTTCATTCCGTGTCAAATGGACAGGACGTGGCGGGTGCACGACAAAAAAGTTAGAGCTTGACGGCAGTTGGGAGGCGGGGTTATTATCTGTCAGCGTGTATTACTGATAGATAGGAGGATTGGATGAACCCCCTTTCCCTGCGCTTGGAGGAACTTCA
>JBEKME010000083.1:0-28034 GCA_050008675.1 Terriglobia bacterium | reverse complement strand
TTGGGAAGGGGGTAGGTCTACACTACAACGACCTGAAACAAGTGCGCATTCATCGCCAAGAACTTATCCGGCAGGAAAGCCAAAAGTCAGATGAAAATCGCTCCCAACTGCGAAAGTCGGGCTAGAACCCGCACCGCTGGAAAAGCCGCAGGGCCGGAGAGCGGGCCCTGCGCTACCACGAGGGTACAAATCCCGTTCTCTTTGACCCCGATGTCCGCAAGGCCTTTGGCAGTAGGGGGACGGCTTGCCGTCCCCTCCGCGTACATTGCCGCCGAACCAGGAAGGGTAGGCCAAGCCCTTGGCGTCAAAACCGAAATCACAACTTATCGGAATCCACCAACAATCGTCCATACCCTTTTTGCTCCAGCCACCAATAGGTAAAGTACTTTGACAGCCAACTGGCGGCACGTTCGACGGCTAGTTTCCGGTGGGTGGAGGTGTATATGATGGGTATGTTGAACTTGGCCTCGATGGCATCCAAGGTGCCGCAGACGGCGTTGGGGTGCACCTCGGAGGGGATGTCGAATTCGTAAAAGGGAGTTTTGATGTCTTCGTAGGAAGCCTCGATAAGAATAGCCTTCCACCGGAATTTTGCCAGACGCTCGCAATTGCCGAGGAACTGCTTACGGTAGACGTTGATACAGGCCACAAGGTCCGCCAGGCTCTTGCGTTCGAGAGCGAGGAGACTCTCCATACCTTCAACTGCGTAATCACCGGCTTTCAATTTGACTCGCCGCTCGCCACCGATCCAGTTGGGGTGGTTGGCAAATAAGGCGAAAGGTTGCTTCTCTCGGGTGTCAACAAGCACCACCGGTTTCGGTACGCGCGCACTCCGGATGATGTTGTGACCGTCACGTTTCACCACGAGGCGGCCAGTCCCCGCGCGAACGAAACAAGATCTCATATTCGAATCGGATGGATCGTCATCGGCAGAAGATGTCACGGCAATTTCCCTCCCAGTTCCATACCGTTGTATTGCAGCTTATGGATTGCATATGTTGCCAGCGGCTACGGCAAAGGCACGTCGTAAACCGGTTGTCATTAGACCACCGCCCGTCTTCCGGTTGCTTCGCCGATCCTTAGCGCACGGGATTCCGGTACAGGTGTTCCAGTTCGTCATCGAAGGAAAAGCCCACGGTGAGTAACAATTTGGCCGAGGCCCGCCACGCCTATTACTCGATTGCGACCGCCAATCAATGATTGTTGACGACCATATGGAATCCGAGCTTTTTGGAAAGACCGCCGGCCTCTTCCTTCACACGGTTTGAGATGGCGCGCATACCGGCGACCGTGAAGGCGTTAGATTGCGCCTCCCGCAGGAACAGCAGATCAAACGCAATGGAGGTTAACCAGTCGACGTAGCATCGGAATCCGCATACAGCTAGGGCCTGAGTCTCGCTAAGAAATCTACGCAGTCGAATCCCGTGTTCTGCAAGAGTGTCGCATGAACTGAAATACACAATTCGTCCTTTGCATTTGCCGCGCAGGGTTTTCTCCAGTTCGTCTAATGAAATGATGTTTCCCTGCTTTCTGAGATCTCCGAACTGAATTGTGCCTGGCGTACCGTGAAAGGGTAGATAGAGAATCGGGTAGCTTGCGTGTGTGGCTAGGAGCCATTTCTTTAGATAGTAGTTGAACTCTTCGCGAGTCCCCACATCGCGGCGTATGAAAGGCGTGTAGTACGGGGGAAATTCGCTTACCAGCCGCAGCATCGACTCACTACTGGTCGGATGCTTCAGGTCGTTCCACCAGTCTCCTTCCAGGCAGAAGACGCCCTTTGCCTCAGAAGCGTTCCTATACATGTTCCCTCCCTCTTTGATCGCCCAACCTACGCTTCGCGCGGCTGGCGCAGACACGTGCCGTTGGGTGTCTGCGACCCGGAAGTGAACTCCATGGCGCGATTTCCGAAACCGCAGACATTGAAAACCATGTCTGCGCCAGCCCCGAAGCGATGCTCAGAGCCTCGTTGGGATTTATGTTCAGCCACGGCTTCCGAGCCAGGAGCCAGCGCTGAGGAGCGAAGAGCCGCGGAGTAATTCGGCTCGGAGCGGGATAACTCGCGCTACCTGCTGTGCACGAGTCTCTCGATCTCTGCTTTGCATTTACCCAAGATATTCCGGCCCTTACCCAGCTTCGCCAACACTTTAGCGGTTCGGTCCGCGTCGAGCATCTTGAACCTAATGACCTTATAAAAAGGTCCACCAACATAGCGGTCGAGAAGATACGCGTTCTCAAAGGAAACAAGCTTGGTAACCCCCTGGACGCTCCACCATCGCTTGCTATGACCCATACACAAAAGTGCCCGATCCTTTCGGATATACCCGACAATAAATCTCTGATTGTAGAAACTTGGGTTGCGGCATTTGCATGTCGTAAAAAGGAACAGATACTTCTCGTCGCTCTTCAGAAAGCCAACAATGTTTTTTTGCACGCATTCTTGACAGTAATTCTCGGCACATTTTTCAATGTGCGGCTCTGTTTTGCGTTTAGCCAAAACATCTCTCACGGGCAGTGGTGACTTGGCGCAATGGTAAAAGAACTGGAGCCGGCCACGCTTGTCCGTGCCTGGGATTTGAAAATTCGGGTCCTCATGGCTTCTCCAACGACGGCGAGAAACAACGCGACACAAATCAACAGGTGTTTTCTTGCAGGCCATTTGATCACCCTTACATGATACGAGTCGTACGATCGCTCGGATCAATCATCACCTTTGCGCACGCTTTTCCAGTTCCTTGGCTATCTTTTCGGCAACTTTGCCGTTGGACATCTTGCCGAGCACAGTCAGTGCAGGAAGGTTGTACCCCCACTCGCTTGCCTGGGCGGGCGTAAGTCCTTTGTCTGCGTCCACGTGCACTTTCCATTCCACTTTACGGTTCCACTCATCTTCCTCCTCTTTGAACATTGCGCGCGATGGATAAGCGGGTTCGTTGCCCATACGCCCGACAGCAATGATTCCCTTTCCGCTCAAATAGGCGAATATGCGGTCGCCCGGCCTGGGGCTGTTCAATTTCTCTTCGGTATTCGGATAGTTCGCCAAGGCTATCGCCCCATCTTTCAACATTTTCTTGTAGGAGCCCGGTGCGTATTTTTCATTAGTGTTGAACAACCAGTCGCCTTGCCAAGCTAGAGGCTCTAGGTCAACGTCAATCTTTTCAACTTCCAAATAATGGCGCTTTCCTTGTGCATAAAATTGAAATGGGACGAAATCGATGGGTACTTTATATTTTTGTAGCCATGCGATAATTCGTTTCATACTTTCATCACCCGTCGAGGCAAGTATGAAGAAGCGGCGATCCTTGAGAAAGTCTTCTTTCTGGAACTTGGGATTGGCTGCAAATTTCTTGAAAACCTCAAACAAATCTCTCCCCTTGGCATCAGGATTCCGCTGCCAACGTTTGTTGAATTCATTGTAGCCCCAGTCGGACAGTTCCGCAGCGTAGTCAAGAATCTGGCCAACGGTACTGCGGTCTGACGATCCCCTCTTTGCCTCAACGACGATCAATGTCCCCTGGCTATCAACTGCTAAGAGATCTGCCATCGGCTCCCCTGCCAACTCCTGCCCAATTATGAGCACTGCGTCAGCTTGGGTAAATAAGAGGCCCGGATTCCTGGCCATCAAGTCCTCGATATTCTTCTCCTTTACCTTAAGATCACGCGCCGAGCTTGGCGAAAGTGGGTCAAAACTCTTCTTGGCCAAATCTACCGAAAAAATTGATCGCACGCCCTTCATATGTTTACCTCCATGTATCTCGCCACGCGATGGCTCGGCACTTGGCCCACCAGCAGGGCGAAAATCTGCACCTGGTTCAGCGGCTTCTTCGCGCTCGCTGGCTCGGGCGGCTTGGCCGCGCGCAGCGCCTTAAGAAATGCCTCGCTCGCGCCTGCGGCCTTGAGGCTTTGGAGAAAATCCTCCGCTGGCACAAAATCGATGCCGCGCTGCTCGATCAGCTTCGCGCCCGACTCGTCTCCGAGTCCGTCCCGCACCAGGCTTTGCACCTGGTCGCGCGTCAAAGGCTTCTGCTGCGCCCAGGCAGATAGGACAAAGACCAGCCCCATCGCCAGCATGAGAAGAGTCAGCGTTTTTCCGAATCTCATTGCGACCTCCCAAGCCTGTCGCGGACTGAAAAGAGTCTATGGGGAGATTCTACCGCAAATGGGGGGAATTGCGGATTGCCGATTGATGATTGCCGATTGACGATTGAAAAACTGGAAAAAATCATCGCACGCTGCAAAAACTTTCGGCGTTGGTAATGCAGAGAATTGAACGGGCGCACTACCCTTCGATGGCACAGGTGGATTCCCGCTTTCGCGGGAATGACGGCGCTTGCGCTCTCCGTGGAATGACGGCGTTTGAGCTTTCGCGGCAACGACGCCGTTTGCGCGGCGCTACCTCAATGCGTCCTCGGCGGCCTTGGCTTTTTGCGCGCGGGCGAAACCTTCGCGCGCCGCGCTGTTATTCGGGTCCAATTGCAGGGCCTTGCCATAGCCCGCAATGGCATCGTCGTATTTCCCGCCATCCATGGCCGTCTTGGCCTGGGCGAGCAATTGGCGGACTTGCGCGGCCAGTTCCTCCGGAGAGGGTTTACGCGGCTGTGCTTCCTGGGCGCCGGGGCGCTGGCCCACTGCCGGACTCCCGGCCTTCCCCTTCCCCTCTTGACGAATATTCGCCTCTTTGCCCGGTGGCCCTGAGCTTGGGGTTGTTGGTTTGCTCTCACGCTCGACCGGGGGTGCGCTCTTTTGAGCGGAACCCACCGCGGTGGATGGCGCGCTTGCCGGCGCCTGTTGCACGGGAGTGGAAATGTTCGCTGGGGCCTTTTCTCTTTGCGTCCGATAAAGCCAGAGACTCCCCGCGATTAGAAGAATTGTCAAGGGTCCCGCCACCCGCCAGAGTCCAGCGTGGGTACTCTTTTGGAATTCACGGGGTTTGGGCGGCGAAGGTTCCTCGGCCGGGGCCCTTGCGGCGGGTTGAACGGCTTTAAGTTGGGGCGCCGCCGGGGGCGATGCGGCAACCGCGACTCTGGTCCTGGGCAACACCGGAGGGCCGAGCGCGGCCCGGAATTCTTCGCACGAACTGAAGCGCTCCTCGCGCTGCTTGGCAAGCGCCTTCAGGATGGCTGACTCGACGAACGGGGTGATCGAAGGGGCGAAGCGGCTGGGTGGCGGAGGCTGCGCGTCGATGTGCGCGGCAAGGACGGCGAAGTCGTTCTCCGAATCTTTCGCCCGCTTAAAGGGGACGCGGCCGGCGAGCATTTCGTACAACGTAATCCCCATCGAATAGATGTCGGCGCGTGCGTCCACCTTAAGGCCCTGAATCTGTTCCGGCGACATATAGGCAGGCGTGCCGAGGACGATCCCGGTACGCGTGAGCTGGCCGACGCCTACGGCGCGGGCAATGCCGAAATCGGTAAGCTTGGCGACGCCCTGGCGCGTGAGCATGAAGTTCGAGGGCTTGATGTCGCGATGAATCACGCCCTGCGAATGCGCGTGCCCTAACCCGGCGAGCGCCTGTCGGAAAATCTCCATTGCCTCGTCAATCGGCATCGGCGCTTGCAACCGCTTCAGCCGCTCCGCTAAGGTCTCCCCTTCAACATATTCCATCACGATGTAGAATTTGCCCTGCTCGATCAGGAACTCGCGGATTTGAACGATGTTGGGATGCTGAAGGCGGCGCTGGATTTTGGCTTCGTTGACGAAGCGCTCGCGCAGCTCGGGGTTGAGCGTCAGCTCCGGGAAGATGGCCTTGATGGCCACCACTTCCTCGAAGACGGTGTGCACGCCGCGATAGACGATTCCCATTCCGCCGCGTGCAATCTCGCCTTCAAGACGATAGCTGGAAATCTGATCGGGCATGAGAGAATGCACCGCGAGCGCCAGGCGGATCACAGCAGACGAAATCTTCGTTTCCGAGCCGTTAATACAGGGCGACGGCGTCCAGCAGGTTACTCTCGCCGTTCATCCACAGCGCATACTTGAGCCGATACGGGGACCTCATGGAAGCCGCTCCGATCTCGCCGCGATTGTTGATGGCGATCACACAACAGTCTCCATCTTTATTCCTGGGGTCCGTCCTCACCATGTGGCGCAACAACTCGAGGCAGGCATCCTGGGGGGACATGCCGCTCGCCATGTAGTGGACAATCGAAATGCTGGTGCAGTAGTTAGTCATCAGGTCTCCGTCGCCGGTGGCGGAGGCGGCTCCCACGTTGTCGTCGGCATAGACACCGCAACCAACCAGGGGAGAATCTCCCACGCGGCCGGGGATTTTCCACGCCAGCCCTGAAGTCGAACACCCCGAGACCACGTGGCCACTTCCGTCAGTCCCGACCATGCCGATGGTGTCGTGGGTTTCGGAAGTCACCCAATAAGTCTTTCTGTGGGGGTCGGATTTCCAATCCATCCATTTCTTGAGACTCTCGGGGGTGAGGAGCGACTGCGGTTCGAATCCCATTTTGAGCGCGAAGCGGAAAGCGCCCTCGCCCGCCAGCGTGGTGTGGCGGGTTTTTTCGAGCACCAGGCGCGCTACAGAAATCGGATTCTTGATTTGACGGAGGCTGCAGACGGCGCCGGCGTGATGGCGCGTCCCATCCATGATGGCGGCATCAAGCTCCACTTCTCCTTCTTCGTTGGGAAGGCCGCCATAGCCAACGCTCATGACCTTCGGATCGTTCTCCGGAACGTTGATTCCTTTTTCGACCGCATCCAGAAGACTCCCACCACTCTTGAAGACTTCTGCCGCGCGTTCATTCGCCGGTTTCCCGTGGACCCAGGTAGAAAGAAACAGCGGTCCTGACTCAGACGCAGATGCCGTTTTCGTGTCCAGGGCAGCGAGCGCCGCAGCTCCCGCCATGGATTTTATAAAGTCTCGCCGATCAATTGGTTCCATTATTCCTCCTTTGTGAAGACTGGATTCAGGATTCAGGATTCAGGAGTCAGGAGTCAGTAGGCAGCCTGTGGAGATTGCATTCTGTCCCCACCTGCCACCTACCGCCTACCACCTGCTTCCTACCCCCTACTGATAACTGACCACTCCTGGCTGCCTTTGAAAAGCCGCAGGTCTCCCGCAGCCCGTGACGGGGCCTGCGCTACGCTTGCCCCTGAATCCTGAATCCTGAATCCCGAATCCTGCTTTTCCCCCAGCCTCCGCCTCCGGGTGTTGCAATTCTCAAGATGCTTCCTTGCGCTGCGGTAAAGACCGCCTTCGAAGGCAGCGTTCGAATACGACCCGGCCGGATTTCCAATCTCGAGTTTCGATTTTCGAGTTTCGAATTTCGATTTTCCATCAGGATGAGCTCATTCTTTCCTGCCTTGCCGGGCTTGCCACCGGCCAGCCCGTAAGGTTGGAATCGGCGGCGTTCAGAGAGAATACTACCGCGAACGTCCGTGAGGAACTCGAGTTCACGGATGATGCCGTCACCCCCACGGAAACGCCCTTGGCCGCCTGAGCCGCGACGCAGCGAGTAATGCCGCACGCGCACGGGGTACGCGGCTTCGAGAGCCTCGATGGGCGTATTGAGTGAGTTCGTCATGTGGGTGTGGACTCCACTCAAACCATCCGCCGTCGGACGAGCACCCATTCCCCCGCCAATCGTCTCGTAATAGGCAAAGGGTTCGCCGGTGCGTGGGTCGATGCCGCCGAAAGAGAGGTTGTTCATCGTCCCCGAGCTGGCGGCTGGAATCCTGTGAGGAAGCGCTTTGGCCAGCGCCCGCAACAGCACGTCTACAATTCGCTGCGAGGTCTCGACATTCCCGGCGGCCACAGCCGCCGGAAGCTTCGCATTCACCACGCTTCCGCCGGGAGCGCGTACTTCGATGGGTTCCATCAAGCCGGCGCAGGCGGGCACCTCCTCGCCGAGCAGGCAGCGAAAAACGTAGAAGACGGCGGAAATTGTAATCGCCATGACCGCGTTGACGCTTCCCCGGCAGGCAGGAGAGCTGCCGGCAAAATCTACGGTGGCTTGGCCGCGCCTTATCCGGATCGACACGCGCAGCGGCACAGGTTTATCGCTGAACCCGTCGTCGTCCAAAAAATCCTCGGCGGCATATGTCCCATCGGGAATTTGCAGGAGGGCTTGGCGCATCAGTCGCGCCGAGTAGCCTTGCAGGGCCTCGAGGTAGAAGCGGATCTTCGGGACGCCATACGCTGCGAGCAATTCTATCAAGCGGCGCTCTCCCAGCCGGCAGGCTGCCACCTGGGCCATCAGGTCGCCCTCGCGCTCGGCAGGTGTGCGCACATTGGCGAGCAGCAAAGTCAGCACATCGCGCTGCACGACTCCTTCCCGAACCAGCGCCACCGGCGGAATCCGCAAGCCTTCCTGATAAATGTCCTCGCTCAAGCCCATCGAGGCTGGTTGCGCGCCGCCGATATCGGAGTGGTGGGCGCGATTGGCGACGTAAAAGGCAGGCTGCCGCTTCCGGCGCGGATTAGCGGTGGTCTTGTAGGGTGGCACGACGGGCATCACCAGTGTTATGTCAGGCAGATGAGTGCCGCCAGCGTAGGGATCGTTGAGCATGGCGATGTCGCCCGGCGCGAGTTCGAGGGCTTCCAGGGCTGCCGCAACGGACATGGGCATGGAGCCCAGATGAACCGGCATGTGGTCGCCCATCGCGGCCACGCGGCCCTCACCGTCAAACACTGCACAGGAATAATCCCGGCGTTCCTTGATGTTCGGCGAAAAGGCGGACCGGCGCAACGCGGCCCCCATCTCCTCAGCCACCGAGTGAAAGAGGTTCTTGAAGATCTCGAGTTCTGCTGGGTCAATGCGCATCATTGTGAACAGTGTAGCCTTCGATTACAAATGGCAGAGAAGAGGGTCTTTGCCCTCTCCCTTGGGGAGAGGGCTATGATTCCGAATTGGTTCATCTGGCCCTTAAAATCAGATTGAGACATTTGTCTACCTCGCATGAGAAATCGGGTGGCACGACTGTGGTCGAGCTGTACTCGACAACTACCGCCGGCCCTACAAAATGGGTGCCCGCTTTGAGCCGCTCGCGGTCATAGAGACGCGTTGAATGAAAGCGCCCGGCAAACCAGACCGGTTTTGTTTTCACCCTAGCGCGGGCGGGATCAGGATCCCCCGCCCTGCAGGCGCGCAGTTGCGGTTTGGGCGTTCGAATCACCAGGCGAAGGCGGACATTGACGATTTCGAGCGGCCGCCGCGGATCGGCGTATCCATAAGCCTTTTCATGCTGCTGATGGAACAACCGGCGAAAATCTGTCCTAAGAGGCACTGAGAGTTCGTAGGACTGGCCTGCATAGCGGAGGTCCAGTCGCCGCTCCGCGCGTGCCAGTTCGGCTGGAAATCCTTCGTGCTGAAGTTCGGCTCGCGACACGCGCTCGAGAATTGCGAAACGCTTTTCGAGGTCGTGCCAGAACTCCGCCCAGCGCTGCGAAGAATCTCTCCCTCCCTCCGGTACAGACAAGAGAACAGACCGGACGGAATCCCTGATGACGTCAGACAGCAGGATTCCAAGAGCTGAGAATGCGCCAGGGTTCTGAGGCACTACCACTTTGGGTAGCCGCAGCGAGCGCGCCAAGTCTGCGGCGTGTAGTCCCCCACCGCCGCCGAAGCAGATGAGAGCAAACCCTCTTGGGTCGTGGCCGCGTTCCACAGAGATTACCCGCAGAGCTTTTTCCATGGTGGCGCTCGAGACCGCCACGATGCCGGCGGCGAGTTCCGGCACAGTCTTAAAGCCAGTGCTTCGCGAATGGCGATGCAGGAAGTCCGCAAAGCCCCGTTCTGCGGCGCGGAGGTCGAGTGGGAACTCACCACCCAGGAAGTGGTCCGGGTCAAGGCGGCCAAGCAACAAGTTGGCATCCGTCACGGTGGGTTGGGCGCCGCCGCCCCTGTAGCAGATAGGACCAGGTTTTGCGCCGGCGCTCTGCGGGCCGACGCGCAAGGCGCCGCCTGCGTCCAGGCGCGCCAGCGACCCGCCACCGGCGCCCACCGAATGAACGTCCAGCACAGGAACAGCCACCGGCAAGCCGCCCAGGACGGTTTCATTGGAGGTGCGAGGCTGGCCGTCGATCAGGCATACGTCCGTGGAGGTGCCGCCCATGTCGAAGCTTATGGCGCGCGAAATCCCAAGCTGCCGGGCAAGCCATGTGGACGCCACAACGCCCCCGGCGGGTCCGGAGAGGATAGTCCGCACGGGCTCACGGGCCGCTCGCGCCGCCGTCGTAATGCCCCCGCTCGATTGCATCACGTAGACCCGGCCGGGCGCGTCCCTGAATGGTAGGGGCGAGCGGCGCTCGCCCCAGGGCCGAACGCCGTTCGGCCCTACATGACTGTTGGAGGACGCAGCACGCTGCCGGATGTCCTCCCTGACACCGCGTTCGAGCCGCTTGAGGTATTCCCCCATTCCAGGGGCCAGGAAGGCGTTTATTACGACCGTGGCCAGCCGTTCGTATTCGCGGAACTCGGGGAGAATCTGGTGGGATACGGAGATGGGCAATTGCAGCTCTTTCAGCGCTTGCGCCACCACTCTTTCGTTCGCGGGATTGAGATACGAAAAGAGGAAACAAACAGCAATCGACTCGGCACGCAAACCCTTGAGCTTACTTGTCAGCCTTGCGATTGCGGCTGCTGAAGGCCTGTGAAGAATCCTGCCGTGCGCTGTAGTTCTTTCCCTGACCCCAAACCTCAGAGTTCGCGGAACAAGGGGCGGAGCCTGCCGGGCGTCGAGGTCGTAAAGCCGTGGGCGCGCCTGCCGGCCGATCTCGATGAGGTCTTCGAAACCTGCGGTGGTGACAAGCGCCACGCGTGCGCCGCGCCGCTCGAGCAAGCTGTTCGTGCCCACCGTGGTGCCGTGAATGATCTCAAGCGGGCCAGCGGGTTGCAATGACTCGGCCAGCCGGCGGACGCCCTCCAGAATGCCACGCGATGCGTCCTCCGGCGTGGAAAAGACCTTGAGGATTTTAACTTTGCCTCGCTCGAGGACTACGCAGTCCGTGAATGTCCCGCCTGTGTCAACACCGAAGCGCATAGTAGTACAGGATTCAGGAGTCAGGAGTCAGGATTCAGGATTCAGGAGTCAGAAGTCAGGAGTCAGAATACAATCAGCGCCGTGTGAGGACTACATCCTGGTCCCACCTGCCACTTAATACCTACCGCCTATCCGCAACTGGCCGCTGCTGGTTTCCTTTCGCCTGCCGCCCTTGAAAATCCGCCCAGAAACGCCGGGGCGCAAGGATTGACGAAGCAATCGGTTTTTCTTCTGACTTCTGACTCCTGAATCCTGAATCCTGACTTCTGACTCCTGTATTCCCGTAATCCGAATAGCAGTTCCCTGCCCGCTCGTCACAAGGATACAATTGCAGGGGAATGAGGCGATGGCTATTGCTGAAAATGCTCTGGCTGGGCGTAGTACCCGGATCGCGTGCGCGCCGCTAATCCGGGCTTGTCGATCTTAATCTCGAGCGCATGGTACTCGTTTGGACCGTCCCCGGTAAGGCCGTCAAAGGAGAGGACGTAAAAAGTATTCGCGTCCGCATCGCACGCTTCGATCTCGCCCGTCACATCGTTATTTGAATTGAGAACCCGGCCTCCACTTTGATACGCAAGAACCTGAAGTGCCAGGTTTCCAAACTGCGCCTGTCCTTCTTTCCTCACTGGTTTTAAGAACTGCTCATAATCGAACGTTCGGAATCCGCCCCCGTCTTCTGTCCCCAACGGATCGACAGCGTAAAGAGTAATGCGAGCCTGTCGCAGCCCGTCCGAAACAGCAACAATGGAGTTGAAAATCCCCTGCTGCTGTTTTGAGGTCAGTTCCAGGCCCGGGCGGGAAAGAAGGGGCCAACCCGGACTAATCCAAACCACGAGTTTACGTCCAGGCTTTGGCGCTTCGTAGTTGACGAGCTGCTGGAGGCTGTGGAGAGACAACTGTAGCCGGTCACCGGCGCCGTAAAATCCTTGTGACCTGCCAATTGAGCGTAGACCGGATCTTTTCTGATTGAAGTCTGCAATTACAGCGTTTCCATCTCGAGAAGATGTGTCCCCGATCGCTATTCCCGAATCGGAAAAGATGACTGTCGATGCTGGGCGGGCAAGCTCCCCACCGTTTCGCTGTAGAAACCTCACGATTTGATCCCGCTCGAAGGCTACCTTTGAGAAGGTAGTGTTGACGTCATCAACGAGCAAAATGACTTCCACGGGCGGATCAGGCGTCGCGGTCCCACCCTCCACGGCATGAAAAGACACGATCTTCTGCGGCTGTTTGTTATCCAGGAGCGTAAAGTCTTGCTGTTGCAGGCCGGAGACCGGCTTTCCGGACTTATCGGTCACGACCACATCGAGCGTCATGCGGTGATCCGCACTAGCAAGCGGGACAGATGCCTGAGGTTCGGACTGCACCGCAGGTCCGTTCTGCTGTGCAAGTCCAGAAACAAGCGAAAAGCAGAATACAAAGATCCAACCGCCGCACCGAGTACTCATGCAATTCACCTCACTTTGGTCTCAACCACGTTACCGGCAGGGCGACAAATCACCGGTCCAGGATTCCAGACGAATCGCCGTGGTGGCAGACGCTTGAGCCGTCCCGTGTCGATACTCGTGCCGACGCTTAATATATTAATCTATTCACCTCCTAAACTCTACCGACACAGGAGCCAGGAGTCAGAAGTCAGAAGAAAGACCGCTTGCTTCGTCAATCCTTGCGCCCCGGCGTTTCTGGGCGGATTTTCAAGGGCGGCAGGCGAAAGGAAACCAGCAGCGGCCAGTTGCGGATAGGCGGTAGGTATTAAGTGGCAGGTGGGACCGGGATGTAGTCCTCACACGGCGCTGATTGTATTCTGACTCCTGACTTCTGACTCCTGACTCCTGAATCCTGAATCCTGACTCCTGAATCCTGACTCCTGAATCCTGACTCCTGAATCCTGACTCCTGAATCCTGACTCCTGAATCCTGAATCCTCCTGCTACGTTCCGAGTGGAAGCGAGGCATGCGCGGTAAGGGTCGCATCCGCAAGTTGTCCGGCTTTCAGCTTGTAGTATCCCGCCGCGGCAATCATCGCGGCGTTGTCGGTAGATAAGGCGGGGGAAGGAAAGAAGAGTCGAAATCCTTGTGCCCTGGAAGTTTCCAGGAAGCGAGCGCGCAGGAGGGAATTGCAGGCAACTCCCCCGGAAACAAAAACCGAGTCAACACACGAGGCGTCCGCCGCAGCCAGGGTGCGCTCGAGGAGGTCGCGGACCACGGCGTTTTGGAAGCTGGCGATGAGGTCAAGTGTCTGGGGCGAGCAATGAGCGCGCAGTTCGTCTGGAGGGGCGCTTTGGCTGGTCTTGCGCCAGGCGCGTCGCTGCTCGGCCTCGAGGGCGAGCGGGGTGCCGCGGACGCGGTAGAGGACGGCGGTCTTGAGCCCTGAGAAGCTGAAGTCCAGCGGGTTGCCCTTCATCTTGATGCGGCCGAAATCGACCGCTTCCGGATCCCCCCAGCGAGCCAGTTGGTCGATGACCGGTCCGCCGGGATAGCCCAGTGCCAGGAGTTTCGCCACCTTGTCGAAAGCTTCACCGGCGGCGTCATCCCGTGTATGTCCTAGCCGCTTGTAATTGAAGACAGGATGGGAATTGGGCGGATGGCGACCATCCTCCACGAGGAACAAGCTCGTGTGACCGCCGGAGGCGACCAGGGCAACGGACGGGAGGTTTGCCTCCTCGACCGGGTTCCCTGTGAGGCGTGCCATTTTGTTTTCGAGTAGAACGGCGTGGATGTGACCCTCGAGGTGGTTCACGCCCACCAGGGGTTTAGCCAGCCCGAGGGCAAGGGCTTTGCCATAGACCAGGCCGACCAGGAGCGACCCGACCAAGCCTGGTCCCTCCGTTACCGCGACGCCATCCACATCCCGTATTCCGACTCGCGCGCGCTGGCAGGCCTCGCCGACGACTGGCTCGATCTTGCGCAGATGCTCGCGTGAAGCCAGTTCGGGAACAACCCCACCGTACCTTTCGTGGGTGGGGATTTGCGAGGCGACCACACTGGAGAGAATCTTCGCGCCATCCACCACGATGGCTGCCGCGGTCTCGTCGCAACTGGATTCGATGCCAAGAACTAACATTACAAAGTCCTTACAAGGGATGGTAGCATAAAGGGGAAGGAGTCAGAAGTCAGGAGTCAGAAGTCAGGAGTCAGATGTCAGGAGTCAGAAGTCACAACACTGAAGCGAGCACAGAGCCCGTCCCGCCCGGCGGGAGACCTGCTTCTCCTCAAGGATAGTGAATAGAAGTCAGCCGGAAGTGGTCCTGCCACGGCGGGTTGCTCCTCCCTAAACCTCCTGCCCTTTGATACCTGCCGCTTGATCCCTGAGGGCCCTTATTCTGACTTCTGACTCCTGTCTTCTGACTCCTGTCTTCTGACTCCTGAATCCTGAATCCTTCCTTTGACGCGGCTTGGACTGTGGCGCTACACTGTGTCAATTGCGAAGCCTGCTCATCGTGAGAGATGCTGAGGTGCTCATGAAGATTCGTAAAGCGGTTCTGCCTGTTGCCGGTCTTGGCACGCGGTTCCTGCCGGCCACCAAAGCGCAGCCCAAGGAAATGCTCCCCATCGTGGATAAGCCTCTGGTGCAGTATGCGGTTGAAGAAGTAGCCGCTTCCGGTATTCCGATGGTGGTATTCGTAACGGGGCGGGGGAAGACGGCCATCGAGAACCATTTTGACTTGTCGGCGGAGCTCGAGGAGGAGTTGGCCGGAAGAGGGAAGGAAGAACTTCGGGAGCAGGTGCACTCGATTTCAGGGCTGTTGCGCTTTGCTTATGTTCGCCAGCAGATCCCACGAGGCTTGGGCGATGCGATTCTCACCGCGCGCGACGTGGTTGACGAAGAGCCATTTGCTGTCCTGCTCTCCGATGATGTGATCGTCAACCCGGTGCCTTGCCTGAAGCAAATGTTGGCGGTCTTTGAGCGTTACGGCAGAAGCGTCGTCGCCATACAGAAAGTGGAGCACAAAGCTGTAGGCAGTTACGGCATCATTCGCGGCCAGCTTGTAGCGGACCCTCAATGGCACGGACGGCTCTACCGAATCGAGGACATGGTGGAAAAGCCGAGTCCTCGCGAGTCGCCATCGAATCTGGCGGTCATCGGCCGATACATCCTGACCTCAACCATTTTTCATGAGCTTGCGGCCACGACGCCTGGTGCGGGAGGCGAGATCCAACTGACGGATGGGCTGCGGCGGTTGCTCGAAAAGGAACCGGTCTACGGCTATGTGTTTGAAGGAAAGCGATACGATGCCGGTGATAAGCTGGGCTTTCTTCAAGCCACGGTGGAGCTGGCGCTCGAGCGGCCGGACCTTGGAAGAGCCTTCCGCAAATACCTCAAGTCACTTAAGCTCTGAAAGAGGAGACAGGAGTCAGGAGTCAGGAGTCAGAAGTCAGGAGTCAGGAGTCAGAAGTCAGGAGTCAGTAGTCAGAAGTCAGGAGTCAGAATAAAGGCGTTCCGGGATCAGGTGACTGTTATTAGGAGATGATTGATTGGAGAAGCGCAGCCGTCTGCGGCCGGGCCACACCCGACTGGCTTGTGCTGACTGCCCTTGAAGAGCCTCAGGTCTAGAAAGCGGGACCTGACCCACGCTTGCTTGTGTCTTCTGACTCCTGACTTCTGACTCCTGACTCCTGACTCCTGTCCGCCTTATTCTGACTCCTGACTTCTGTCTCCTGACTTCTGGCTCCTGTCCGCCTTATTCTGACTTCTGACTCCTGACTTCTGACTCCTGACTTCTGACTTCTGTCCGTCTGAGAGAACTTCCTTCTTAGCGCCTTCAGGGCCTTTTTCTTTGCCCCCATTACCAGAGATTGCGGCGCTGTTCGCGGTGGCGGTGGAGGGTTTCCTGGCATAATCCGTCACATACCAGCCGCTCCCCTTGAACTGGATGGCAGACGAAGACACGAGCTGCTTTAGCTTGCCTCCACATTTCTCACACTTGGTCAGTGGAGGATCGGAGAACCTGCGGATTTTCTCCGTGCGCTGTCCACATTGCGTACACGCGTATTCGTAAAGCGGCAATTTAACCTCCTTGCAAAAACCCCTACTGGTAATTATATAGACCAGCTTCTCCGGCGTCAAAACGTGAATGTCGCGGTTATGTCCTAACTCTCCGTTGTCATTGCCTGAGCTAGTTGATACACTTAAAGTTGTAGTTCACACAAGACGCCTATGCCGCAACCATCTATTTCGGCCAAGCCAGGACTTATGGACCCTCTGGAGGATTCCACGAACGGTTCTACGGGCAGGCTCTTTGTTGTTGGGACGCCCATTGGGAATCTGGAGGACATTACGCTGCGCGCTATCCGTATCCTCAAGGAAGTGGACTTGATTGCGTGCGAGGACACGCGGCGGACGCAGGAATTGCTCAACCACTATCAGATCCGAACTCCTACCATAAGCTACCATGAGCACAATGAGATGACCCGCGCGCCGGAACTGGTCATCAAGTTGGAAGAGGGAAACAACATAGCTCTGGTGAGCGACGCGGGGATGCCCGTGGTGTCCGATCCGGGATTCCGTTTGGTACACCTGGCAGTCCGGCACAACATCCCCGTGGTCCCGGTTCCCGGCGCCTCGGCTTTTGTGGCGGCGCTGGCTGCGTCGGGCATGCCCGTGGACAATTTCCGGTTTCTCGGGTTCCTGCCCAGCAAGAAAGCGGCGCGCAGGAAGGCCTTGGAAGAGCTAAAAACAGCAACCAAGACGCTGGTCTTCTATGAGGCGCCGCATCGCGTCCTCGAGATGCTGAGGGATGTGCGGGATATTCTGGGGGAGCGCGACGTGGTGTTGGCGCGCGAAGTGACCAAGGTCCACGAAGAGTTTTTGCGTGGTACGGTGTCCGGATTGTTAGAACGCGCGAAAGGCAAGACGATTAGGGGGGAAATAACCCTCCTGGTTGGGACTGCCTCCGCGCCGGGGGAAACTCGTCCTGCGAATTCGCTTATTAAACGGGAGATCGAAAAGTTGATGGCCGAACGCGGGCTTGACGAGCGCGCGGCGCTCAAAGCGGCTGCCAAGGCCCGAGGCATCTCTCGCAGTGAGGCGTATCGCCTATTGCAAATGGAAAAGACCAAGTCTTGAGTATCCTGCTAAGGAGTCTCGGCGCTGTAAGTGGTCAGGGTTGCGCCGGTGAACCGGAGGCTAACGCGGTACGATTCAGCCTCTTTAAGGATGCGGACGACAGTCGCCGTCGAAAAGAAGTCTTTTGGCCCACTCGCGGCGTGGTATGGTCCGCGGCCGGGGATTAGTACCGTCACCGTGGCAAGAGGTTTCAGTTCGCGTCGGGTCAGGAATGAAAGGCCTCGCCGGCTAACTTCCACGGTCTGCGTTGACTCCTCAAATTCCGTTCCCTGTGCTTCGGCTCCACTGACCCGGAGAGGGATCGAGGCTTCCACCCGCCTCTGAGCCCGTCGTTCACTTCCAGCCGGTCTTTCTGAGAAGTCCATTGGCGAGTAGAGCCTCCCCGTAGCAGTAGTTCCAAACTTCTTCGTTTCTTGCCAAGATTCTCCGCCATCACCCCCTGGCTGAGGATGGCGGGGATTGCCGATTTTCGATTGCCGATTACTCATGGACATTGCAAGGAGTTGCCACACCGCTTCTTCAATCGACAATCGGCAATCAGCAATCGGCAATCATGGCCAGTTTTGGTTGCGGCCAAGGGCCGCGCTGTAGTTCAAGGGGCGACCTCCTCCGGCACGATCACGGACGAACCGCTTGGGTTAAAGAACTGATCAACTCTATCCAGAACCTCGCGGGCGCCACGCGCGCTTTGGATCGACCGGCGGAGTTCTGCCCCCTTACGGACTCCGTGTGTGAACCAGCTTGCGAATTGTTTCATCTTGCCTATCGCCCCGGGAACCTCTTCGGTCACCAACATTTGATAATAGGAACGGATCAACTGGTAGCGGTCAGCCTCGGTCGGCTGCGTGAATGTCCCGGTTCGGAAGAAATCCGAAAGCTGGCGGAATATCCATGGATTGGAGGCGGCGGCGCGCCCGATCATCACGGCATCGCAGTCTGTCTGCTGGTAAAGGGCAAGGGCGTCCGGCGGAGTCACCACGTCGCCGTTACCGATTACCGGGATGTGCACCCGGGACTTCACCTCTTGGATAATCTGCCATCGGGCACGCCCGCTGAACCCTTGCAGGCGCGTGCGAGGATGAACGCTCAGTGCCTCAACGCCGCACTCCTCAGCCATTCGTGCCACTTGGAGTGCCACGATCTCCGCCTCACTCCAGCCGGAGCGGAACTTTATGGTAAAGGGAATGCGGACCGCGGCGCGAATCTTTCGCAGGATCTTCTCGAGCAACGGAAGGTCGCGAAGCAAGCCTGAGCCGCCGCACTTTACGACCTTCTTGGCCGGGCAGCCCAGGTTCAGGTCGACCAGGTTGAAGCCGAGCCCTTCGATCACGCGGGCCGCCTCCGCCAAGTGGTCAGGATCGGCGCCAAAAAGCTGCGCCGAAATCGGTCTTTCTTCCTCGGTATAATACAAGTAGCGCTTCGAGCGCAGGTTTTGACGAAGCATTCCTTCGCTGGACACGAACTCCGTCATAATCAGTCCGCATCCACCCAAGCGTTTGATGAAACGGCGGAACACCGTGTCGGTAATGCCGGCCATGGGCGCCAAGATATGGGCTGGCCGGATCACCACATCACGAATTCGCAGTTCTTCGAAAAGCATGGAGCTCAGGATTCAGGAGTCAGGATTCAGGATTCAGGCAATAACCAATCAGGATTCAGGACTCAGGCAAAATCTAGAATCTAAAATCTGAAATTTGAAATCTAAAACCTAAAATCCCAGACGATCAGGGTTCAGACTTCAGGCAGAATCCAAAATCCAAAATCTAAAATCTAAAATCAATTTGTGCCGCCTCGGCAATGGCGAAGCGCACTCTCCCCTCGGCCACGAGTTCCCCTGCGTGGTAAATGGCTCCGTGAAGTTCACCCAGACGTTCTCCGATTTTTATCACCTCCGCCTCCACACGGAGGGTATCGCCGGGCGCAACTGGCTTGATAAGATGTGCCGCGGGAATTTGCAGAATCATGGCCACTTTTCCGGCCATCTCGGGTCGCTCCATGACCAAGATTGCTCCAAGCTGGATGACCAATTCCAACAGTATCCCGACCGAAATGATGGGGGAAGCCGGAAGGTAACCCCGCGGGGCCGCGTCGTCCACCGAAAAGCGTTTGATGCCCGCGATGCGCTGGCCCGGAATGAATTCAGTTACTTGATCGACGAACAAAAAAGGGTAACGATGAGGAAGGATTCTGAGGATGTCAGATGGTGACTCGAGGTTGCTCACGGTTTTTCCGGCTCGGAACCATTCGAGGAGGCGGGCGAGCCTCTCGCGATCTTCAGGAGTTCTCTTCGCAGCGCCGGGTTGCGGGCTGTCCAATCGCCTGGGCGATCCTGGTCAGTCGCGTACTGGGCGCGCATAGCTTCCAGTTTGGAATCCATCTCGTCAAGGAAGTGGACGAGGAGAGCTTCAGGAAACACAGGCTCTTTCGGCGACCCGAACTCCATTTTACCGTGGTGGGAAAGGATCATGTGCTCGATCTGGCCCTTTAACTCCGGGGGGAAGCCGGGAATCTGCCGCATTTTCTCCTGCACCATTTCGAGGCCTATCGAAATGTGGCCCAGCAACTGTCCCCGTGTGGAATACCGGAAGCCGCGAGAGAAACTCAGCTCCTCAATTTTTCCAACGTCGTGCAGCACCAGCCCGGCCAGCAGCAGGTCGCGGCGCAGGAACTCGTAGTGGTCGCAAACCTGGTCGCCGAGTTGTACCAGGGACAAGACATGCTCGAGCAGGCCACCCAGAAAAGCATGGTGATAACTCATCGCGGCGGGAGCCCGCTTGTACTTCTCTGCGATCGAGGGGTCTTCCATGATGGAAAGTAATAGCATTCGCAAAGGCCCCTCGGGCACCCGACGCAGGCGGTCTATCAGTGTGGCGTACATTTCCTCAGGGTCCCGGCGTGAATGCGGAAGGTAGTCGAAAAGGTCCACCGCGTCGGGAGAGCACCTGGAAATCTTGCGCACCCGAATCTGTAGAGTCCCCTGGTAGTCCTCGACAACCCCCTCCACCGCCACGATGTCCTCAACCTCGAAATCCAGCGGATGCCGATCACAGTCCCACAGTTTGGCGCGCACCACCCCGCTCGCGTCGCGCAGGTCCAAGTCAAGGTACGCGCTTCCCGTGCGGGCGATTTTGCGTTCGCGGGCTTGAACTAGGAAGGTGGTTCGAACCTGGGCGTCCGGGCTGAGGTCGGTTACGAAGCGCTCCTTCATTGCCCTTTATTTGCCAGTTGGGTTTCGCTCGGTCGTTCTTCGCCCGTGTCAACGTATCCGGGGGCCTTGTAGATATAGCTTTCTTTGCGGAGTCGTTTCATGTATTCCCGCAAATCCGGCTGCATCCTCTGGTTGTAAAGGACTTCGTTGACACGTTGTTCGACTTCTTCAAATTTGGGAATACCGGGGCTGTATCGTTCCAGGACCTTGAGAATGATATACCCGTATCTTGTCTGGATAGGGTTGCTAAATTCATTGAGTTCGAGCTTAGCGACCACGGCAGCGATCTCCGGCGCTAGCGATCCTTCCTTCATGAATCCCACTTCGCCACCTTGCTCAGCGCCTGGCCCGTCGGAGTACTTTTTCGCAATCTCCGCAAAACGTTGTCCGGCCTTCAATTCGGCGAGGGCGTCGTTCGCTCTCTTCTCGGCTTCTTCCGGCTTTCGTTTTTCAGTGGAGATGAGAATCTGTCCGAGGCGCACCATGCCAGGAGATTCGAATTCCTTCTTGTGGGCTTCGTAGAATTTCCTCGCGTCGTCGCGCGACAACTGAATCCGGGAGCCTACCTCGCGGCCGATGACTTCTCGCATCAACAGGTTGCGGCGGATCTGGTCTTTATAGTCCTCGTAATTCAATCCTTGCTTCTCGACATCTGTCTCCAGTTCCTCGAGGGTTGCCAAGTTGTTCTTCTTGCGAATGCCGTCGAGCTCCTTGACCACGTCCGTCTCGACGTTGATATCATCATCTTTGGCCTTCTGGACCATGAGCGATTCGTCGATCAGGTCGCGTAAGAGGTTCTTGCTTTGTTCTTTATATTGGGCCTCGAGTTCGGCGCCCGAGTATTGCTGGGCGAGTTGCTGGCGGAGTTTCTCTTGCTCCTGTTCGTACGCCCGTTGGGTGATGATCTCACTGTTGACGCGCGCAATGATGCGCTCAACTATTTTTGCGCCCTGTAGGGTCAGGCAAGCAACGCCCGTTGCCAGCGCCACTCCTGCCAGTAAAGCCCATCTTCGTCTGGTCATTTCCTTTAACCCCTCGCGAAACCCGAAGTCCCTATAATCTTCGATATCGTTTCGCCTGCCGGAGTTGTTTCCCCCAAACACTCGACCCTATCGAGCCTTAGTCATCTTAATGCTAGGTTTGCAATTCCTGCAAGACATTTTGGATTTCCTGCAAAGTATTCTCCCCCAGGTTGCGCAACCTGAAACGCAAGACGCCGTCAGGTCGAAGGCTCGCTTCACGGCGTCGCCGCACGAATGTGGTTATTCTTCTGGGCTCCAGGGGAGTTTGCTCATGAAACCGCATCCAAATATCTTCCGCCTTTCTTTCAATGGATTGCACTAGAAGTTGCTCGGCGGCGGATTTCAGAAGTCCATACGAGAGGAGGTTTGAAACTGAGGGAGGAATGGGCCCATAACGGTCGGTGAGCTCGGCTTCGAGTTCCGCACGCGCTTCGGGCGTTGCCAGGCTGGAAATCCGCTTATACAGACGCAGGCGCTGGCTCTCGTCGGCGACGTAGCTGTCGGGAATTTTGATATCAAGTCCCAGGTTAAGTGTGGTGCGGACCTCAATCTTCTGTGGGGCGCCTTTCAGTTCTTCGACGGTTTGTTCGAGCATCTTCAGGTAGAGGTCGATGCCGATGGCATTCAAATGTCCATGCTGTTCGGCGCCCAGGAGGTTGCCCGCACCGCGCAATTCAAGGTCCAAGGCCGCGAGGCGGAAGCCGGCGCCCAGCTCCGAGAACTCTTTCAGCGCCGCCAGCCGCCGGCGAGCCGTCGGGGTCAATGTTTCCTCGGCGGCCACGAGGAAGTAAGCATAGGCGCGGCGGCTCGACCGCCCCACCCGGCCGCGAAGCTGGTAAAGATCGGCTAAGCCAAAGCGCTCCGCGTGATTGACAATGATGGTGTTGGCGCGGGGGATGTCGAGGCCGTTTTCAATCAGCGCCGTCGCCACCAGGACGTCGTACTCGGCCTGCATGAACTTGAGCATGACCCTTTCGAGCTCTTTCTCTTCCATTTGCCCGTGCGCCACACCGATCCGCGCGCTGGGCGCCAGACGTTGCACGATCGCGGCTATGCTGAAGATTGACTCCACACGGTTGTGGACCAAGAAGACCTGGCCCTCCCGTTGCATCTCTTGCAGGATGGCGGACTGAATTAGGCTCTGGTTGAAGGGCGCTACCGTGGTTTGAATGGCCAGCCGGCCTCGCGGCGGAGTCTCGATGACGGAGAGGTCGCGCAATCCGCCCACCGACATGTGCAGGGTGCGGGGGATGGGTGTGGCGGACATCGCCAGCACGTCCACCCCCGCCTTGAGTTTCCTCAGCTTCTCCTTCGCCGCCACTCCGAACCGCTGCTCCTCATCGACGATCAGTAGCCCAAGGTCGCGGAAGTGCACGTCTTTCGAGAGCAGGCGGTGAGTTCCGATCAGGACATCCACCTTGCCGGCCTCGGCCTCGGCCACGATCTTTTTCTGCTCGGCGGGTAGCCGGAAACGGCTGAGCATTTCCACGCGCATGGGGAAGGCGGCGAGCCGCTGCTGAAAGGTTGTGTAGTGCTGGAACGCGAGGACGGTGGTGGGCGCCAGCAGCGCCACTTGCCGCCCATCCTGGATGACCTTAAAGGCAGCGCGCATGGCCAGTTCGGTTTTTCCATAGCCCACGTCCCCGCAGAGGACCCGATCCATGGGTTCGGGGCTTTCCAAGTCTTGCTTGATGTCTGCCAGGGCTTTCAACTGGTCGGGGGTTTCCTCGAATTCAAAGGCGTCTTCGAACTCTTTCTGCCAGGGGGTGTCAGGGCTGGTGGGAGTGCCGCCGTACATCTTCCGCTCGGCGTACAACTTCAGGAGTTCTTGCGCCATGTCACGCAGGGCCCGCTTGACGCGTTTCTTGGTGCGCTCCCAACCGGCTCCTCCCAGCCGATCGAGGAGGGGTTTGACGCCGTCGCCGCTGGACCGGTACTTCTCCACCAAATCCAAGCGCTCGAGGGGGACGTACAGCTTGGCCTCATCCTGATAGGTCAGCAGCATGAAGTCGCGCGAAGAACCGCTGACACTGAGTTGGCGCAGCCCTTGATAGATCCCCACCCCGTGGTCAACATGCACCACGTAGTCGCCCACCTTGAGATCGCCCAGGTCCGAAATGAAGGCTAGAACCCCGGAGTGCTCGCGGCGACGGGAAGCCCAGTCGAATCCTCCAAACAGGTCACTGTCCGCCAGCCACATTTCTTCCAAATCGGGGATGACGAACCCCTCGGCAAGATCGCCGCGGGCCATGAGCGCCACACCGGCGGTCGTACCGAGTTCCCCGGGTTGAGCATCGTGGCACAGGCACTCCTGCCTGTGCGATGGTTGATCCGTGCGAGCACAGGCAGGAGTGCCTGTGCCACCTGGTTCAGTGGAAATGCTTTCCTGAGTCGCGGCGCCGAAGGGAATCTCGTATTCGGTGAGAATTCCGCGCAGCCGTTCCGCTTTTCCGCTGCTAGGAACAACAAGGACCACGGACATGCGTTGCCCTAAATTGCTTCGCAAGTTATCCACTAAACCCTTAACTCCGGCGGGGAATTTCGGGGAGGGTTGGGTGAGAAGAACCAGCTCGGGATTAGGTAGGGGAGGGCTCTGCCCTCCCGCCCCCTGAATCGGAGTTAAGAATTCGGCGGCGGGTGGGCTCTGCCTGCCCACGCTCGCCGCTGTCTTCCGGGTGTCCTCGCGGTGCTCGATTCCAAGCGCTTCTGAATCGCCGGAGGGACCTTCGATCGCTGCCCGTGGCGTGAGGTCGAAGGAGAGTTCTTTGAGATAGAGTTGTGGCACTGCCCGAATGCTCTGTAGGAACTCTTGCTCGGTGAGGAAGATATCCTCGGGCCTAGGGCGAGGCGGAATGACGTCGCGGACCTCGTCAAAACCCCATGCCAACCCTTCCAGGATTCGCTTCAATTGCGCGTTGCGGTCCAGGGGTTCGTCCCAGAGCAATACGGGGTTGTCAAATAACGCGAACAGGCTGTTGGGGTGGGATTCAACCAGAGGGGCGAAAAACTCCCATCCCGGGAATGGATTTGCGTACTCGCTCGCCCACTCGGGTTCGAGTTCAACTGGAGGGTTCGTTTGCGCCCCCGCCAGTCGCCGTGGAATGGCCCGTTTCTCAAGAGCGCGGATTAGCTTCTCGAAGAATTGGCGGGAGCGTTTTATTTCCGAAAGCGGAAGAAGCAAAGCTGCCGGAACGGGCTTTCGCGAGCGCTGCGTATCGGGGTCAAACTCACGCAGGGATTCAATCTGATCCCCAGAAAATTCAACTCGGAAGGGCCATTTAGCCTCGGGAGGAAAAATATCCACGATTCCTCCCCGCACTGAGAATTGGCCCACATCGGAGACTGGTTCTCCCCGTTCGTATCCCACTCCGCCGAGGTGCTCCATGAGATCGTTGAGGTCCAGTTCGTCGCCGACTTTGAGTTCGAGCGCAAGGGAAGAGTAGAGGGCACGCTCCCGGAACCGCCCCGGCGCTGCTGCCACCGGGACGTACAATACGCGCGTCCGGCCTCGCGCCACGTTCCACAGGGTCACCGCCCTTTGTTCGAGAATCTCGGCGTGTGGAGAACGACCTTCGTAAGGAGAGCAGTCCAGTGCCGGGAGCGTCAGTACGGCCGGGTTGGAGAGTGGTTCGAGCCAGGCGCAAAAGGTTGAGGTGGTGCGCTGGAGATTGGCTGCGGTCTCGTTATCCGAAGTCAGGACAACCACCGGGCGAGTCAGTTTGTGGGCAACTCCCGCCACCACCAGGGCCTTGGCGGAGCTTGTCAAGCCGGAAATAGTCACCGGCGACCGTGCTCCTGATGCATCAGCCGTTAGGGCCTTTAGGGCGCCGCGCAAGGCAGCATGATCGAGAATGGGATGCAGAAGTGACTGCACGTTAGGCATTGATGTGAAGGAGGTCAGTTGTCAGTAGTCAGTAGTCAGTTGTCAGTAGTCAGTTGTGATCGGTATGTGGTAGTAGGTGGTATGTGGGGGAAACACCCCGACTGCCTACTGCTTACTGCCTACTGCCTACCTTCTGTCTTCTGACTCCTGACTCCTGAATCCTGACTCCTGAATCCTGACTCCTGAATCCTGCTCGTCACTGCCCTTAGGGCTGCTTGGACAAGCGACGATGTCGAAAAGCCCTCGACGACCGGAATTGAAACCACAAGCCCACCTGCCGCCTCCACTTCGGCCCGGCCGACAATGGCGTCGGGCCTCCAATCACCACCTTTCACAAGTACCTGTGGCAGCATGCGGGCGATGACGGCCTGCGGGGTGAGGTCATCAAAAATCGTCACATAATCGACTGCTTTGAGCGCCGCCAGGATTTCAGCGCGCTCTGCTTCAGGTTGAATGGTGCGCGCCGGCCCCTTGAGCGCGCGTGCGCTGCGGTCGCTGTTCATCGCCACGATCAGCACGTCGCCGAGTTTCCTGGCTTCAGCCAGAACCCGCGTGTGACCAGGATGAAGCAGGTCGAAACACCCATTGGTGAAAACCACGCGTTTACCGCGCCGCTTCAAGTCTTCCACGACCTCAAACGCCCGCTCCAAGGTCAGGATTTTCTCAACACCCATAACAAGTTCCAGCCCCTGCCCAAAAAAGATCAGCCGCCTCAATCAGCGTGTTTCCACTGAGTATTCTAACACGCAAGGTAGGGGACGTTCTTGAGGGCGGTGACGGCTGCGGAAGAGGAGTCAGAAGTCAGTAGGCGGCAGGTGCAGATTGTATTCTTTCCCCATCTATCACCCACGACCGACCACATAATAACTACCTTTAGTTTCAACCACATACCCGCTTTCAACGCGTAACTACCTTTGTTTTCTTCAACATTCCCGCTTTACGCTGTCCCGTGGAACGCCGACCCTTTGTTTTCATAGACATCCCCGCGTCGTTCCTACATTTTTGAAGTTATTAAGGTTTTTCTTTCTCCTTCCTGGACGACATATTG
Organism: Terriglobia bacterium; assembly: GCA_050008675.1. Classification (GTDB taxonomy): domain Bacteria; phylum Acidobacteriota; class Terriglobia; order UBA7540; family UBA7540; genus CAVROP01. The sequence goes on along the minus strand of JBEKME010000083.1, from coordinate 1,824 downwards.
TCTAAAGGGGTAAAAAATGCGCGGCCTTTGTCGCACCGGGTGGCGCGTTCTCATACGCAACCTCCGTCATTCGTAGAGGATAACCCCATTGTCTGTCATTCTGAGCGAAGCGAAGAATCCCGGCATTTTTTCGCACTGGTTGACCTTCCAAATGCGGGGATTCTTCGCTTCGCTCAGAATGACAGGCGGTGGCCTTTTCTTCTACGAATGACGAACAACCCGTATCAGAATCTCTCTCCTGAATCCTGAATCCTCCTCCATAGCTTCAACTCACTATTCTAGCCTATCTTCTTCCACTTGTCAAGAGACAGGATGCCCGCTTTGGTCGATGGAAGGGGGTGGGGGTAGGGTCGAGGTTTCCCTATGGACGGGCGAGACGCGCAGGGTGTGAAATGCCTCGAGAGCGCCGACTTATCGCGACCTTGACGTGTTAAACGACCGATTGGCGCATGGTGCTCTCCTTAATTGTTTCATAACTTCGTCGCCCTGGGACGCGATGGGGCTAAGGGGAGCCGGGAGGCTCATGCAGGAGACATGCTGCCGTGGTCATGGCCAGTGATGTGCTTTTCAACCACGTTGATCAGGACATTGAGGCGTTCATCGGTCTGCTGGAGGCGGGCTTCGGTCCTTTTCTGAGCTTCCGCCAAGTCCTCCACAATGTCCACGACGCGCAGGAGGGAGGCAGTCAATGTGGCCTGTGTCTCGTGTAGCCTTTCATCTGTTTGCTGGAGTCTCTCGTGCGACCGTTCAAGTTTCTCCATCGATTGGAGAAGCTTGTCGATGTGAACAGCAAACTGAGCCTGTTGCTCGATGATGAACTCCATGGTTCTTTCCATCTCTTGTGGTGTCAAGCTCGCCTCCACCTTCAGTTTCACACGTCGACTTGTACCATACAACTACTCTAACGATGCAAGCTGGACAAGTCAAATTGAGGCAGGTGCGGGTGCTGGTGTCATTTGGAATGGGGGATCCACTCGAGCCGCCGGTCATTCCCGTCCCGCCATCGCGGGAGGAATCCAACCCGACGACAGCACGTTTCCGACGGTTTGCGGAGTGGATTCCCGCCCTTCGGCAAGCTCAGGGCAAGCTTTTCGCGGGAATGACTGTGGCTTGGAACGCCCATGTCTCGCAAATGACACCAGTATCCGGGTGCGCGAGATATTTGTGCAAGCTGGAGGAATCAAGAATAGTGTCGTTTGCACGGCCCGCGACTCCCGCGCCCGCGCCTCGACTTTCAAACACGGGCGACCCGCTCGCGATGGCCACCGGACTTGCTCGTACACGACTGGACCTTGCACTGCGAGGCGGTCGGGTGTATGTTACCGGTCGGCCGGAAAATGAGAAGGGAAATTCCTGACTACGGCGGGCAGCTACTCTCTTCTGTAGCACTAGTTCCTGGGACGTTGTTGTGGCGCGAAGATTTTGCGCGTCGCGTAGGGGCGAGCGGCGCTCGCCCCAGGGCCGAACGCCGTTCGGCCCTACGTGTTGGTTGCGGCTATGCCGCGCTGTAGCACTAGGCGCCAACTTCATCGCGCGGCGCGAAGAAAAGCAGATCCTTCGTTCGGCTTAGGCCGACGGACTCTCCAGAAACTCGACGCATTACTCGTTTCCATTGAGCAGCTTGGGCCGAGCCTGTCTGAGCCGTCCTCGCCCCGCAACTAACCCCTCACCCGGCCCGCGACGCCTGAAGAAAGCGGCGTCGCGGTCCACCCTCTCCCCTTGGGCTGAACACGTCCCACATTTTTTGCTGGACACGGGGGGTGCCAATCCTGTAAGCTGCCGCCGTGGAGATTTGCGGTCAGGAATTCAGCCCCGCTATCGTGG
>JBEKME010000082.1:0-28387 GCA_050008675.1 Terriglobia bacterium | reverse complement strand
GCGTGATATGCGCCTTGTGATTGCGCAGGAAGTCGGTCAAGGGGTGGATTTCACGGGTATCGAGCATAGGATTCCTCATCAATCAATTGTTTGATAATTATATGATGCCATCGGGGGGGCAGAAGTCAACGCAATTTTTGCAACCGGTGGAGATGGGGAGATGGGGTCCCCCTTCCCCCGCCCGCGCTGTTTCTGCGGTCTGTAAGCGGGAAAAGCGGGATTGGCACGCGTGTCCCTATTTTCCCAATTTTCTCTGTCTCAGTTTTGGGGTGCACTCCACGTGGTGAGGGCTGCCGCGCCTGGCCCCCAAAGTTGGCGAGCGCGGTTTGGTAAGCTTCGGCGAGCCTGCGCCCGACCGCACGCGTCGAATCAGAAACGCAGCCGGATTTCATTCGCCCAAACCTGCTTCAATTGCCCGGCATCACTTTGACCACGGGAAACGGTACCAGGTACCGTTTCGGCAGGTACCGTTTCGGTCCCCGTTTACTTCATTGAACCACTCTTTAACGGTGTTCGCCGCCGGGTTTTCCCTTCTGATATCCGGCGCTGTGCTCCGCGTGCGGGTCGTGGCCGGCATTAGCAACGACGTGGCCTCGCCCGTCCCGAGCTTCGTTCGGGTGGAAGTGGCTGAACGCCTGCTCTCCGCGCTCGGGCACGGGTCCTTTGTAACCTTGGCGAGGATCGTAGCGGTTATCGACGTGGCCGGCGAAGCCTTGGCGTCCATGGAACCATGGGCCCGCCCCGATGAATACCCCGCCCATGAAAAAATCGGGTCCATAGTAGCCGTAGGGAGCACAGGCATACGGAGCATAGTCATAGTATCCGTACGGGCAAACAGGCTCCACTCCAATGCTAACGGAAACCTGCCCCGGCGCTGTAGACACACCGCTCATCAGCGCAACAGTGAGAGCAAAGAAAGCAAGCGATTTCAATCGGAACATAATCCCTCCTAGAGCCGGCGGTGGAATCTGCCGTGATTCCTACTTTAACATGAGGGGGAAACGGTGTCAGGGGAAACGGTGTCAAGGGGGTGAGGGCTGCCGCGCCTGGCTTCCAAAGTTGGCGAGCGCGGTTTGGTAAGCCTCGGCGAGCCTGCGCCCGGCCGCACGCCTCGAATCAGAAACGCAGCCGGATTTCATTCGCCCAAACCTGCTTCAATTGCCCGGCATCACTTTGATCAACCATGCCGAGCCGACGGTAGTGGTACAGTTTGACGTAGAGGCGGCTTTACGCCGCCATTTGGCGAGGTAAACTCGCCGCTACAACATCAAACTGTACCACTACCGAGCCGACGGCGTAGGAGGTTTTGTTCCAAGCAGTCCAGTCGGGATAGCCTTACCGTGGAAGCCACACGTAGAGCCCCTCATCTTGCGGGGCATAGCTGTTCAGGAAGGCGCTGTGGTCACGTGCGGCCAGGCAGCCGTTGGCGGCCGCCGAAGGAACAACTTCAAGCTGCTGGCGGCGCTGGTCAACCCAGGCAGCCAGTCTAACGAAGTCCTGGATGGGGAGTTTTTCCACCGCCTGCTCAATTTCCTCGATGTTGCTCATGTTCCTCACCCACCAAGGATTCTACGCCACTTCATGGGTCAACACTACGGGTTTTTGAGCCCAGTCCGGCCATCACGGGAGAAAGCAGGCACGATATTTCCTATTTCCTGTGGCCATCCTTTAGGGTTCTGAGCTTCACGCGGCGTCGTCCCTTGCCTCCCCGGCCCTGGGTCATGGCCCCGGCTTCACTTCGGAACAACGAGGGATTACCCCAACGGAACGGTGTCAGGTACCCTTTGTCCTCCCAGGGGTTTAGGTGCTGCTACTTGGGCGGCGGCTCGACCCTACCGAGAGCCTCGTCGGTGGCCAGTCGCCAAAGCGCGGGAAACGGGATTCGGAGTTAGGGCTTCGGGAAACCGGAGGAAAAGCCGCCCTTGGAGCGGAGGTCTTCACTTTGCGGTGATGCGACCGCGCACCCACATAAAGCGCTACACCTCGTCCTGCATGCTATAATTCCTGGCAGGAGAGCACGACGATGGGGTTGATGATCACGCACGAGCCGGCACCGCTGGAAGCAACACCCGACGGCGCCGTCCGCGTGGGCGGAACCCGGGTTACGCTGGACACGGTGGTTGCCGCTTTTCTCGAGGGTGCGACGGCGGAGGAAATTGCGCAGCAGTATCCGGGGCTGCCCTTAGCCGACGTCTATGCGGCCATCGGGTATTACTTGCGCCATCGTTCGGAGGTTGAAGCCTACCTTGACCAGCGGCGGGAGACGGCGGAGCGCGTGCGCGCCGAAAACACTGCCCGCTTCGATCCCGCCGACATCCGCGCTCGCCTGCTGGCCCGCCGCACGGCGTGAGCCTTAGCTTCCATGCTCCAACTCGCCGCCGACGAGAACTTCAACAATGACATCGTTCGCGGCCTGAAGCGGCGCGATCCGCTGCTGGATATCGTGCGCACTCAGGATGCCGGACTCTCGGGTGCAACCGACCCGGAATTGTTAGCATGGGCCGCAAGAGAAGGCCGCGCACTATTGACTGCGGAGACGATGATGTTGGTATCGAGAACGACGCGTCTCGTGAACCCTTCGGTCATCGGGCTTCACGCCGGGCCTTACGGGCAGAGGCGATCTCGGCGTCAACTTCCTCCATGGAAAATTGATCGATGCCCTGGGCCTTGGCGGAATCCCATCACCTTTGCAGCCACGCCGGTACCAGGTCCTGTTCGAGCAACTCTCGAACGTATTCCTCCGTTGACACGCCTCGGGCGCGGGCCTTCGCCGCCAGAACCGCTTTCTGCTCTTCCGGTAATTCAATCCTCAACGTCATCAAATTCTCCCGCTGTTTCAGAACAATCTAGCCCCAGAATGGGTAGTGGGTCAATTTGCTCTACAGACGGCATTACGCCGCCAGATGGCGAGCTAAACTCGCCGCTACGATCTCGGTAGGGGCCAAGCTCGGCCCACCAGATTTCGCCTCGCTTCACCGGTGATCCTCTGCATCGAGGTTCGCCGCCCAGCCCTCCAGGCCCTGCTCGGCGAGAACCGCTTCATCGGCGGCGGGGCTCTCGGCCAGACGGGACAGGTCCCAGCGCTTCGGATCCGGCTGCCGCATCGCGATCAGATGGACACGCTCTCCAGGACGAAGTGTCAACGGCGTGCTCGGCTTGAGCATGCCCTTCTCGTATTCGGCCTCTACGACCCGTGATCCCATGGCGGCAGTATATCTGGTGTGCGAGGCGTAAACAACCTGTCATGGGTTTTTTCCGAGCGGTTAGCGCACGGGTATCTATCAGTCCGTCAGAGGACGTGTCTCCGGACCCGTCGGTTGCCGGGCCTAGCGGCCGACGGATTCCTGTGCGGCTCTTCCCCGCGCGCTCACGCGAGCCAGCAGCCGGACGCGAAGAAGGGAGTGACGAGTGGCGAGCGACGAGTCGACAGCCCGAGCCCCGTCTCCCATAGCCCGCTTCCCGTCACGCCCTGCTTTTCCCGCTACGTCTTGGCCTCCTTGGTTCTCCGCATGATGAATTGATAAAGCTCAGGGCGACCCTGACGCTTGATACCTGCCTTTTTGTCTCCTGCACTTTTCTCTTGACACGCCCACCCACTCGTGATAGCCTACTAGAGTTGTCGCAAGAGAGCGCCGGCAAGCGGCAGCGGGAAGGGAAGGCGAAAGGGACCCGGCAAGGGGAAAAAGGCGGGGAAACGGTAAAAAGATGTTATTTTGACGAAACGAACCTACCGATCTAGTGCAAAAAAAGGACTTAGCTTTTTACAACGCTAAAAACGAACTGGTTTTTGAGTGCAAACGAACCCAAATCAGACCCCAAAAAGGGGCAAAAAACCGCCTTTTCTGCGGCCTCGAACCCCAATTTGCGATTCAAAAGGCGGCCGCGGGCAGGCGAGCACAGGGGGGCTACACGAGCTTCGAATTCATGACAGCGCTTCCTACCTGCTGTCTTCCCCCGCCAGTGGAATTCTGACCTGAAACGCCGAGCCCTCTCCCGGCTTGCTCAAAGCCCTGATTGTTCCCCCGTGGGCTTGGGCGATCCACTGCCCGATGGATAACCCCAAACCTGCGCCTCCGGTCTCGCGTGAGCGCGCCCGGTCGGCCCGGAAAAATCGTTCAAAGATGTGGGGAAGATCCTCTGCGGCAATACCGATCCCGGTGTCTCGGACCTCGGTCACTGCACATCCATCGCTTGAACGCAGGGAGACTGTGATTCGGCCCTGCGGCGGAGTGTATTTCACTGCGTTGTCGAGCAGAATCAGGAACAACCTTCGCAGTGAGTTCGACTCGCCTTCAATCCAGACGGGAGATTCCGGCAACTCCTCAAGGAAAATGATCTGTTTTGTTTCCGCCAGGGTTCGGCCCTCGAGGCAAGCCTCGCCCACGCTTTCAACCATGTTGACACGGGTGCGCTGGAGGGCTTCGGCCCCTGAGTCGGCGCGGGCTAGCAGCATCAAGTTTTCAATTAGGGAGGAAGTCCGTTGCAGGTCTTCAAGGATTTGCCGCAGCGTCTCGCGGTACTCCTCTTCAGAGCGGGGCCTTCGCAAGACGACCTCCGCCCGCGTCCGCATAAGCGCCACGGGAGTGCGCAGCTCGTGAGAAGCGTCGGCGGTGAATTGCGTTATTCGCCGGAACGCTTGCTCCAGCCGCGCCAGCATGCCGTTTAGAGTTTCCGATAAACGTTGCAGTTCGTCTCTTGTGTGGGGCACCAGCAGGCGCCTCGAGAGATTCTGAGCGCCGATGCTCCGAGCTTCCCGCGTTATCTGATCTACCGGCGCCAAAGCTCGTCGGCTCAGCCAGTAGCCCCCTGCCGATGCCAGCAAGAGGAGAAGCGGCGAGGACAGAAACAGAACCCGGCGGAAACGGTCCAGCGCTTCATAGAAATCGTCAAGCGGGTAGGCGAGCTGCACAACATAAGTTTTGCCTCCCGCTAGGACTGGAAGCGTCAGCACGCGCAAGGGCACGCCGTTCGGCTGCTGCGTAGTGATCGAAGTCCTGGCCTCTCTTGGGGATCCAGGACCGTACAGAGTCATCGTCCTGGAGCGATAGATCCAGTTGCCCGCAGGATCTGAAACTTGCAGGAGATCGCTTCCCGCCCGGATTTCTTCGTCTTGATCGAGTTCATGTGCTAGTTCAGCTCTCCCCCGGGACGCCGTTCGTTCCATCAGTACACGAATACCCTGCATCTGATCCTGTAGGTTTTCATCCACAGTCTCCTGAATGCTGCCTCGCATCACGAAGAACGCAATGACGCCAAAAAGGGAAAAGCCAGTGGCCAGGACGGCGAAATACCAGGCTGTAATCCTGATGCGAAGAGGAAGGCTGGTCATTGCTTCGGACTCTCCCGCAGGCAGTACCCAATTCCACGAACCGTATGAATCAACTTATGGCTGAACCCCTTATCCACTTTGCCCCGGAGCAAGCGCACGAAGGCATCCAGGGTGTTCTCCTCGATATCGTTTTCGAGGCCCCAAACGGCTTCCACAATCGTGGAGCGAGATACCACCCGGCCCACGCGCCGCATCAGAAGCTCCAGGAGGCGGTACTCGGTGGGAGAGAGGCGGATTTCCCGGCCCCCTCGGCTAGCCAGGTGCGCGGTGGGATCGAGCGTTAGATCAGCTACCTGTAAGCGCGTGGGCCGGGGAGCCGATCCCCGCCGGGCAACCGTCCGCAGGCGCGCCAACAATTCCTCGAAGGAAAAAGGCTTCGTCAAGTAGTCATCAGCCCCCAGATCGAGCCCCTTGACGATGTCCGGCACAGCGTCACGGGCGGTCAATATCAGGATGGGAGTCTGATTTCCGGAGTGGCGGAGCCGCTGGGCAACCTCAAAGCCATCCACTTTAGGCAACATGAGGTCGAGCACGATGGCGTCAAATTCATAGACTTTGGCCAGCTCCAACCCTTCCAAGCCATCGAACGCCAAAGCGACGCGATGGTTCTCCTCCTCGAGCCCCTTCTTCAGGAGCTCCGCCATGCCTTTCTCGTCTTCGATAATGAGCACGCGCATGGTCAAGAATGGCTCAACTGCATGCCCCTATAATAACCCTATAAACCTGAATACAAACTGAAAGCCTGAGATTTTTTGTTCCGGTAGGGGCGGCACAGATCACAAACCTTTTCGCGCCAGCGTCCGGCACTGGTTCCATCCAGGGCCAGTCCGATGAAGCGGCAGTCGTCGAAGGCCTTGTGGCGCTTGGCCTGACGAAGGGCGGTGACCGCCGGCCGCCGCGTGACCGCCGGGTCGAGTGGCTCGGTGAAGTAACCGAGTGCGTCATCGCCGAAGCTCTGGGAAACCTCCAGGGCGTGCCGGGCCCGCGAACGTACGAGGGCTTCAATGGCCGCGAAGGCCGCACGACGCAGCAAGGCGCCCATCAACAAAGCCCACAGCAGGGCGGCGGCGGGAATGCGCCCTTGCGGGCGGCCATCGCCCGGGGATCGTAAGTAGGCTTTCAGCCCTAGACACTTCGCCACGTACTTCCGGAGGCGACGCGGGGTCGGCCCTTTCACAAGCCCCTTTGCTTCCGCCACAGGGCCAGCAGTTGCGCGTTAGCGGCGAAGACCTCGGCCACGGCCTCTTTAAACTCCCGGCCCGCATCGACCAAGCGCTGAACTTCCTCGACCCATTCGTTCGGGATGCGCTCGACGTGCTTCTTACCCCCGGCCATGAAAGTGAGAGACCAAACGGGGTGTCCCTTCTTGTCGGTGGCGCAGTGGCAAGTGGGCTGGCCACAACGGCGGTGAGTGAGCGCGAGCGAACCGGGCAGCAGGTCGGCGGGGATGGGAAAGCGGCGGAGGAGTTCGAACTTGCGCTGGCGGAGTCGGGCGGATTGAGAACCCTTGGGTGCGATCTTCATATAAGTGTAATAATACACACATAGTACGCCAAGTCAAGTCCTTTTTCGCGAATGCGAAAATAGGGGGGTTCAGGACAACCGGGGCGGAAACGCCGGGAGATGCGTGATTCTTAGGTCCGGTCGGAAAGGCCTATTTGCCGTTTCCGAAGCTGCTGCTCAGTTTTTGTCATTCTGCGGATATTGAGGGCGGATAAAATATCAGTGCCCGGCGCTTGACAAACGATACGCTCTCAGGCACTATAAAAAATATGAGGAAAGCTACGAGGTTCTCAAAGAGCTTTACTATTGATCGTTCCATCCTCGACTATCTTCAACGCACGCGTTCCACTCGTTCACGGAGTGAACGCGTCAATGAATTGCTCCGCCGGGCAATCCTCGAGGAGCAGTACGAGGCTCTAGAAAGGGAGGCGGCCGAGTTTTTTGCCTCCGCCGGAGGGACGGAACGCGCCGAGTGCAAGGCCTTTGCCGCGGCGAGCCACCGGTCGATCGCGCGGGAGGGTGAATGATGGCTCGCACTCCGCCCAGCGGTTGGTTTCCCCGGCGCGGTGAAGTTTACCTGGTCCGGCTGGACAAGGACCGGCCGGCGCTGGTGATTTCCGCCGACGCTCTCAACCGCTACGCCCTTGACGTTTGCGTGGTACCGATGACGACCGTCGAGCGTGTGAAATTTTCGCTGCGAGTTCAAGTGAAACCCGGCGAAGCTGGCCTCAGCCGCGATTCCTGGGCAAAGTGCGACCAAGTGACGACGCTTGAAAAGAACCTTCTGCTTTACCCACCGTTGGGTCGGCTGAGGGACGCGACACTCAAAACCATCGAACAAGGCATCAAGCTGGCGCTCCAACTCCCGTAGCGTCGGTCTGCGCCTGTCTAACCCGGAGTTCCGTTTTGAGTTCCTGACCGACCGCTAACGCAGCCCTGACCCAGGGCTGGGATGGGGTAGGCCATCCCCGGTTCCAGGCAGGCAAGGAGTAATGAAGAGACTCGAGAGTGTCTGCGCAAGGCCCGGATCAGTCCTTCTGAACAGGAGTTTTTGTGGCAACGAATCCCTCGAATGTTCCTGCTTCGCGCCTGAAGCTGGCTGTCCACACCACGGAAGACGCCACGGTAGTGCGATTGAGCGGCAGGTTGACAGCCGATGCTGCGGCGACTTTCAAGGAAGAAGTCAAGGCCCTGATTCCGCAAACCAAGCGGCTCGTCCTGGACCTCAGCGAGGTTGCTTACATGGATAGTTCAGGGTTGGGCGCGGTGGCGGGGTGGCGCAGACATGTTGTAGTTTGCACGTCTGCGGTGGATCGGAGAGAGTGAAGGTGCAGAACTGATGGCAATAGGGCTATGCCTGGGGCTCAGGACGATTCCCAGACATCACATAACCATGTCTGCGCTGCCCACGTAAGAAGGGTGATGAGTTCGTCTGTTATTAGTTCTGCGCTCGTGGCCGTCAGGTCTATCTACGCACTTTCAGCGTTGATTTCCTTGATTCGAACCGGAGGTTAGACCCGAATCGGTCTGTGCCGCGAGGCCCGGTTTCCGCCTTGCGGTTGCTACCCCTGGCCGACCAGTCGGTTGTACTCGGCGTGCGGCCCCACCCAGAACCACACGATGTCTGCTTCGTGTTGCACGGCAAGCGCCCCGTAGTGCAGACCAACCCGCACTGACCAGAAACGCCCAATTCTCTTGAAATGCAAGGCTGGATGCCGCGCGTCTCGCAGTAGTAGTTGGTAAGACTCGTCTGCCAGTCGCTGGACATTTTCCGCAAGACGGCGGTAGGAGCGCCAGAACCTTGGGCTGGCTCGGTGTCTCACCGATCGGTGCAGCGGCCCTCCCGCAGATCGTTCAGGGCTTCGTCGGCCAGCGCATCGAGACGGCCCGCGGCGACATCTTCCTCAATCTGGCGGTCCCAGGCGGCAGCGTCCAACTGGGCGAACCACGCCCGAAATGCGGCAAGTTCCTTAGAGGGAAGCTGGCGAACGGCATCCTCGACCTCTTCAACCGTGCTCATACCACCAACTTTACTCCACCTGGCAATTCAGCGCAACCGCCGGGTGGCGCAGGCATGCGGTAGTTTGCATGTCTGCGGTGAATCGGGGAGAGTGAAGGTGCAGATAGGGCCTCGGCTTGTTAGATCCTTACAAACGTCTGCTTGCGGTACATGTAATACAGGCCCACCCACAGGACGCCGAAGGCTCCGAAGGTCAGCAGGAATTCCCCGAACATCCCCAGGTGTCTGGCGAGGCCGGCGAACACCGTGTGGCTGATCTGCATGAAGTTGATGAGATCCGGAGCCATGTAAGCGACGATGGCGTTCATGCCGATCACGATGAAGGGGAACGCCCAGCGCCGGTAGCCGAGCACGTCGATGAGCCAGTAGAAGAGCGCCAGCAGCAGCAGGCACCAGCCGCCTGACCACAGCACCATCGAGCTGGTCCAGAGGTGCTTGATAATCGGGAAGGGGAAGCTCCACAGCCAGCCGCCCGCGAGGCACCCGAGGCCCGCGCCCGCCAGCAGCAGCGCCTTGCGCGTCCCGGCCAGCTTCGAGCGCAGCAGGTGCCCGGCCAGCACGCCCATCAGCACCGTGGCGCCGAAGCCCAGGCTGCTCAAAATCCACGTGTACGGGGTGCCGTCCTGGAAGCGGCCGAGCAGCGCCTTGTCGATATACATGGCCAGGTTGCCGTCCGGGGTGAGAACGCCCGCGCCGTAGCCCGGCACCGGCACGAACCGCATGAGCGCCCAGTAAAGCACCAGCAACGCGCCCCCGAGTGCCGCCTGCCCGCGTATCGGCAACTCCACGAGCGCGATGGAGGAAATCAAGTACCCGGCGGCGATGGATTGCAAGGTGTTGCTATAGAACTGGAGGTTGTGGGAGTCAAAGGCCAGCAGGTGCCCCTGCGCGATCATACCCAGAATCCACAGCACCACCACGCGATAGACCACCTTGCGATATATACTGCCGCGGCTGTCCCCACGCTCGACGCGCTTGCCCACCGAGAAGGGCATGGCCACTCCCACGATGAACAGGAACAGGGGCATGATCAGGTCCCAGCCCACGAAGCCTTCCCATACGACGTGGTCGAATTGCCTGTCCAGCCACGGCGGAAGCGGGTTTCGAAAGAGCTTGCAGAACTCCATCACCAGCGGTCCGCCGCCGGCAATCCAGAACATGTCGAAGCCGCGCAAGGCGTCTACCGACACGATGCGCTGGGAGGGCGGGACGGCGTGCAGTTCAGGTTTTCCAGGTTTGCTCTGGTCCATGCTCGTGCTCCTTGTCAATGATGATCTGCGACTACTTTGCCGGCTGCAGGTGAGACCATGCCGCATCCTCCTCAGGCCGCTTCCAGTCCGCGAGTGCCGCCTCACTGAGTAGCGCCGTTTCCTCACCGATAGCCCCCGGTTCGTCGAGAATCACGACCAGAGCCCGACGGCTCGACCCAAGATGCACAGGCTGAAGCAGCCTTACCTTTCCTTGGCCGTCAACCACAGCCTCAACTTTTTTGATCATGGCCGCATACCTCTCCAGGCATTTTACAGGAAGCCGGATCCGCTTTGCATCGGGCTAACGGAGAAAGTTAACCGGCCAGGCTGCTTGCGGCGTGGTCCTGACCTTCGGCTGGGCAGACGGCGAAAGAGCCGCTCCGTCTCGGCGCACCGAAAGGATTTGATCACACCGAGCAGCCTATAACGCTGTGCGTTAGACGTCAACCGATGCGCATCCGGTAGAGGTGACACAGGGTAACAGGGAATAGGGTCGGAAGGCAGTGGCAAGCGGCTAGTGGCGAGAACAGAAGACAGGCGCAAGCGTGGCGCCTCGATTTTTCGGGGCGGCTCTTGGGTGGGGATTCTCGTACGAACCGCGGACCTACAAATCAGGTCCCCGCCACCTTAGGTGCTGGTGTCATTTGGAATGGGGATCCACTCGAGCCGGCGGTCATTCCCGCGAAAGCGGGAATCCAGTCCGACGAAAGCACATTTCCAAAGGTTTGCGGAGTAGATTCCCGCTTTCGCGGGAATGACCAGGTCTCGCAAATGACACTAATACCCCACCTTGCCAGCCAACGGCCCTCCCCCTCGACATCCCAATTTAGGGCCAGTCCCGCCTCGCCGGGTCGGCCCTACAACGGAAAGATATCGTATCTCAGGCGGCAGTCTCGCTAGCGGATCCGCCACGCCAGGTCGGGGCTGGGGCGCCAGCTACCAACACGCCTCAAAAAGGGCTCTTGACAACCTACGCTTAATATGATAGCCTAGCACATGATGCCAGGCTATTCTGCCATGACCGCCGAGACCTCGCGAATGACTCTCCCTTCCTTCTTTCCATATCGACGATATGTCAGTGCCTACCCTTTGCCACGACCACCATAATAACCTTAAAAGTGACGGACCGACGCGGGAATGTCTATGAAAACAAAGGATCGGCTTTCCACAGCCCGGAGCAAAGCTGGAATGTCTATGAAAACAAAGTCACTTAGCCGTTAAAGGCGGGAATGTTGTTGAGGAAAAAGGTAGTTAGTAGGTGGTAGGCGGTAGGTGGGGAAGAAGGACCGGGTTCGGGAGTCGGGTGTCTGGTAGGTGGCAGGTCGTAGCGCTACTTCCCCACGCAAAACGTCGAGAAGATGATATCCAACACGTCATCGACATACGTCGCGCCGGTGATTTGATCGAGCGGGCGAAGGGCCTCATACAGATCAAGTAGAAGCATTTCGTGGGGCACGTTTTGCTCGGCAGCCTGACGGGCCTTGGCGAGCGCCTGTAGCGAATCCTTGAGAAGTTGCTGGTGGCGTAAGTTGGTGATGAGCTCACCCTCCGGGCCCAGGTCGCGTGCTGGTACGGCAATCTCCAGGATTTTCTCCCTCAGTTGCGGTATTCCTTCCCGGGTCAAGGCTGACGTCCAAACGACTTCCGGTGCGGCAACGGCCACCTCCGGCTCAACGCTGAGCGCAGTTTCGAGTTGTGGGCTCGAAATCCTGCAAGGGAGATCGAATTTGTTGCAGGCCACCAGTAGCGCACCCAGTGGGCACACTCTGCTTAACAAATTCGAATCTTCGTCGGTCCATCCCTCGGAGGCGTCAACCACCAGGAGGCGCAGGTCGGAATCGGCGATGGCCTGAAAGGACTTCTCCACGCCGATCCTTTCCACCTCATCCTTCGTGTGACGGATGCCCGCCGTATCCACGAAACGCAACGGGATGCCTCCGAGGTTGGCGGTTTCGGCCACCAGATCCCGTGTTGTCCCCGGAGTCGAAGTCACTATGGCTCGCTCTTCATCTAAGAGGCGGTTGAACAGGCTCGACTTGCCGACGTTCGGGCGACCCACAATAGCCAGGGTCAGTCCCTCGCGAACAATCCTGCCGTAGGCGTAGCCTTGCTCCAACCTCTCGAGGTCCGTGCGGAGCTTGCCAGTGCGGGCGAGTATTTCCTGCCACTCCATCACGGCCACATCGTCTTCGGCAAAGTCAATGCCGGCCTCCAACCTGGCAATGAGTTCGAGCAAAACTTGTTTGTGCGGTTTGAGGCGAGCGGAGACCGCGCCTTCGAGTTGTTGTGCCGCCACGCGGGCTTGGTAGAGCGTGCGCGACTCGACAAGGTCGCGGACCGCTTCTGCTTGCGTCAGGTCGATGCGCCCGTTCAGAAACCCCCGCATGGTAAACTCGCCCGGCTCGGCAGCGCGCGCCCCTCGGCTAAGGCAGCATTCCACCAGATAGCGAAGGATTACCGGAGCGCCATGGCAGGAAATCTCGACGACGTCTTCCGCCGTGTAGGAGTGAGGGCGTCGGAAACAAGTGACCACAACCTGGTCCAGAATCCTGCCGCCCTGCGGATCGCAAAACTCGCCCAGCGTGGCCCGCTGGGTTTCCAGCGGCAAGTTCGGGAAACGGATGAGGCTGGTGGCGATTGCGATAGCCTGACTTCCCGACAGGCGCACCACGCCCAGGCCGCCGCGGCCGGGCGGCGTGGCAATGGCCACGATGGTGTCTTCGTGGGTCATGTCCGTTGTCAGTTGTCCGTGGTCCGTGGTCAGTTGCCCTTTGTCCGTGGTCCGCTTTCCGTTCCTGCGTATCCGATGCATGGACGGAAAATGGATGCGGCACGAGGTCCTCAATGAACCCACGGCAGCATTAGCACGGACGACTAACAACGGACGGCGGACCACTGACGACGGACAACGGACAACGGACAAACCGCGCATCAGCGTCCGCTGTCCTGGGTGGGAGGTCTGGCCGGCAGAATCACAACTTTGCGCTCGGGGCCCACGCCTTCGCTTACGGTGCGGAGGTTCGGCCGGTCTCTCAGCGCCAGATGAATGATGCGCCTCTCCCGTGGAGTCATGGGGCTTAAGGCAAAGGGAGCGCCGCTCTCCACCACCCGTTCTGCGGCGACTTGCGCAGTGAGTTTTAGTTCTTCCGTGCGCATTCGCCGCCAGTCGTTGCAGTCGAAGGCGATTATGCCGAGGTGCTCTTCCCGCAATCGCGCCGCCTTCAGAACTACATGCTCGAGGGCGTCCAGAAGGGCTCCATTCCGCTCCAACAGGAGGTCGGCGTCCGCGCCCGTAAAATCTGCCACATACTCCGGCGACTCGAGGTCCGATGACTCCTGAAGCACGGGGTGAATTGCAAAGGAGAGCGCAAACCCGCCCTGTTGGATGATCTGATTCAGAAGAGAGTCAATGGCTGCAAGGTAGTTCTCCAGCCAGGGGGTTGAGGTCTCGGCGGCAGGCGGCGTATCCATTGAAGACCGGTCTTTCACCTCGGACGTGTTGCTGGGGCCGGGAGGGTCTGGGGGATAGGCATCAATTTGTTGATCATAACTTGTTGCAAAATCCCCACGATGTTGGCGGTCAGGAAATAGAGGACCAAACCGCTGGCAAAATTATAAAACATGATGCCGAAAAAAATCGGCATGAACATCATCATACGTTGCTGGGCGGGATCAGCGCTGGCCACCGGAGTCATTTTCTGCATGATGAACATGGTGATGACCATGACGGTGGGCAGAATAGGAAGCGGAATCCCAAAGGGATGGAATTTATCCGGCGCTGAAAGGTCCGTGACCCAAAGTATCCAGGGAGCGTGACGCAGTTCGATAGGCAGGTCAAGCACACGGTAAAAGCCGTAAAGAAAGGGCATTTGGAGAGCCATCGGCAAGCAGCCGCCCAGGGGATTGACGCCGTGCTCCTTGTAGAGCTTCATGACCTCCTCGTTCATGCGCTGCTTGCGTGGATCGTTGAACTTGGTACCCTTGTATTTATCCTGGATGCTCTTTATGAGCGGGGCAATGCGCTGCATCTGCTGCCCCGAGCGAATGCTTTTCAATTTCAGCGGAAACAACGCGAAGTTGATAAACACGGTCAAGAGCACAATCGCCCAGCCGTAGTTGTGCACCCAGCGCTCGTAGATGAAGCGCAGGCCAAGGAAAAGAGGTTTGGCAATGAAGGCGAACCATCCGAAGTCCACCAGGGAATCCAGTGGGGGCTTTTCGGCGCGTAGCACCTCCAGGTCTTTCGGCCCCACGAACATGCGAAAGGCCAAAGGCTTCGGCTGCGCCTGCCCCAACTGTGCGTAGAGCGGGCTGGGCTTATCAGAGTCTTTCCCATTCCAGTCCGTGGGAGTCCAGGTCTGCCGTCCAAGCCGAAGAAAGGTCTCGTCCGGAAAATCGGGCAAGAAGATTCCTGCGAAGTAGCGGTCCTCCAAGCCCGCGAGCTGAAATGGGGCGGGGATCAAGCGGTCGGCCTTCAGTTTCGATTGCGCCACAGTACTCAAATCACCTACGGAACCGTAAACGCCTAGCGCATGGGTATTGATCAAAGCGGGTAGCAGGGAGTGGTCCCCAAACCCACCCGGCCATGCGACCTCCATGGGCAAGTAGCGGCCTGCTTCAACTACGCTTACTTCGGCGCGGACCTCATAACCCGTCCCTAAAGTAAAAGCCTTGTGCGCCTGCACCTTGCCATCGCTGTAGGTGAACTCGACCTTGACGGGTGGCTTCAGCGTCGCGCCGGAGGGCGTTGCAACATAGAGCGCTGAGTTCAGCTTGCTCGCCAGCTCGCCATCGGCAACGCTCAGGCTCATGGGGAAGCCGAGCTTTCCGCACGCCTCATCATCGATGACATCCAGGGGGGCTTCTTTTGCGTCGCGGTATTTCTTGAGTATCCAACTCTCCACGGCCGCGCCCCGCGTGGAAAAGGTCACCTTATAAAGGTCGCTTTCGACGACGATGTCTTCTGGCTTACTGCCTTCAATAACCGGAATGGATGGAGGAAGCCGGGGGCTTACTACTGCGGCGGATGTTTTCTCCGTAGCCGGTTGGGTCTGCGCCGTAGAAATGGACTTGGAAGATGCCGAATGGGGCGGTTCCTTAACAAGCAAAACGCGCCAAAGCAACAGCATCAAGAAGGAGAGTGCGAATGCCGCCAGCACCCGCTTTTCTTGGTCCACGAAAGGTCCTCAAATCTCAGCTTCCAGGCGTCAGAGTCCAGAATGAAATCACTCGATTTTCTTCCGAACACTCCACACCCGGCAACTGTAAACGTGAATTCAGGGCACTGGGTCGAACCCTTGGCCCCCATATGGCCGGCAGCGCATGAGCCGGACAAGCGCCAAATGAATTCCCCGCCAGGCGCCCCACCTCTCAACCGCTTCATACGCGTAAGCTGAGCAGGACGGGTAGAAACGGCAGGAAGACGGTATAAGCGGAGAAAGGCAAGCCTGGTAAAACTTAATCAGACCCAGCGTAATGAACTTCACTTGGCTCGCAACTCCTCGGAAACTCCCGGTGGAGGCTGGCTGGGGAAAAGCCTCAGAACTTCCCCTTCCAGAGTCCGAAATGGGATCTTTGCCACCGACTGGCGGGGATTCACCAGTATGTCCCAGCCGCCCGGCAGGTGTGCGCGGTGCAGTCGAAATACCTCTCGCAAACGGCGCTTCAGCCGATTGCGCAATACGGCATTCCCCAAGCGCGCTGGTGTCGTGACCCCAAAACGAGATTGCAGTAACCCATTGGGTCGAATAAAGACCGTGCATAATGGGGCGCTCCGGCGATGCCCTTGGTCATAGACTCGCCGAAACTCGCCTCGGCGGAGCAGCCGGAAACTCTTGGGAAAAGCTTGAGATGCCAAATGAGCTCTTATGGAGTCAGGCGCTGACGGCCCTTTAGACGCCGACGCTTTAACACGTTGCGGCCTCCCGGGGTCCTCATGCGCACGCGGAATCCATGTGTCTTGGCTCGGCGCCTACGATTAGGTTGAAAGGTCCGTTTCAAACGGCCACGCTCCCTGTTAGATTTCGGCCCTCAAGGGCAATCTAGAAACATAACCCGATGCCTTACAACAAGTCAAGGCTCGGTTTGAGCAGCCCTCTTGGAATTCGACAGGTTTCGGTTTAAGCTTATGTGAATATACAGGGCATTTGCCCCGTTACAACTTGGGAGAGAAAGATGACTCAGCTTATCCAACTGCCGAGTGCTTTGGAGGATGTACCGCCGGAAGAACACGGGCAGTGGTGTTGTGCCCGCCTGGAAGAAGGAAACATCCTCTTCTTCGCAAAAACTCCTTTTGAATTACCTCCAGGCGAAGTGCAGTTCCTGCTGGGCCAGAAACAGAGTGCTCTGGACTACCACAAGAACATTGCCTATCGTCCGCTCTCGGACCGGCTTACGGGACACGCCCAAGGACGCAGCTCCGACAAGGAAAGGCTGCACGCGATCATGCGGCAGTACTCCCAAACGGTCATCGGGTTCACGCGGCAGCTCTTGTCTCCCTATGCGGGGTTGTGGGCGGTGGACTTTGCCAGCTTTCGGCCGCAGCAGGAGGCAGGCCGCCAAATCCGCCTACGCGCGCGTAACGACCTCCTGCATGTGGACTCATTTCCAACCCGGCCCTCCAATGGCAATCGAATCCTGCGGGTGTTTAGCAACATCAACCCAACCAAGCCTCGGGTGTGGGTGACTTCCGAGACTTTCGAGAATCTCGTAGCGCGGTTCGCTGGAGCTGGCGGGATGCCGCTTCCCAGGGGAATAGCTTGCGGGCCAAAGTGGGTCCTGACAAAGCTCGCGCGAGCGGCGAGACTTCACAGCCTGGCGCGGTCTCCCTACGACGACTGGATGTTGCGCTTCCACCACTTCCTCAAGGCCAGCCAGGAATTCCAGGAAATGTGCTCGCGGACGCGATGGGAGTTTCCGCCCCAATCCACGTGGTTGGTGTTTACGGACATGGTCAGCCATGCGGTTCTCTCCGGACAGTTCGCTCTGGAACAGACCTTCATCATTTCGACGAGTGCCCTGGTTTTGCCTGAAAAGGCCCCCGTCAGAGTCCTGGAACGTATCGCGGGCTGCCCGCTGACTTTTGGCGATCCTTGAGACAGTCAGGACCAGAAGCACCCTTCCAAAGTGCGTCTGAAAAAGCTTGTCTAAACTGCTTCTCGTACCGAGGAGCTTGAATCCCGCCATGCGTCTTCAAACGAATAAGCCCCGGCTGGCAATGGTGGGCCTACGTGGCGACTCGTTTGCCGCCCGCCTAGAGCCGCGGATTGACTCGGGACCTTCCGGCGTATATCATAAAAAACCAGGATGAATAAGCAGAGGCGAAGAACGGCAGAAGTCGTGTGTCCATGCTGCGGGGCGCGGCTGGAAGTGGACACAGAGCTTGGTAAGGTTCTCTTCCACGAACCGCCGCCAAGACCAGCCAAAGCTCCCGACTTGGATCACGCTTCACAACTCCTCAAGAAAGAAGCTGAGCGCCGCGAAAGCCTCTTCAAACAAAGCGCCGAAGAGGAAAAGATCAAATCCGAACTACTCGAGCGACGATTCCAAGAGGTGCTCGAGAAGACCAAAGACGTGCCTGCCGGACCTCCCCTCAAGGAAATTGACTTGGACTGAAAGGCAGTGGCTAGCGGAAGGCAGTGGCTAGTGGCTGATCACTGTTTGGACCGGCTAGTCACTCCCTCGCTCGCCACTAGCCACTAACCACTAGCCACTAGCCACTAGCCACTAGCCACTAGCCACTAACAACTCTTCTTGGGTAGCGGGCTTCGATCGTGGTGCGCATGCCGCCGCGTGTGGAGAACTCGCCGCGCACCACAGCCCACTTCGGGCGGCAGGCGCGGGCGACATCATCCAGGATGCGGTTTACGGCGTTTTCGTAGAAGACGCCCAGGTTTCGGTAGGAGAGAATATAGTACTTCAATGACTTCAACTCCAAGCACAGCTTGTTGGGAAGGTAATGAATGGTGATGGTCCCGAAGTCCGGCAATCCGGTCCGCGGGCAGATGGAGGTGTACTCGGGGATCGAAATCGTGATGTCATAGCCACTGTACTGGTTGGGCCAAGTCTCGATTTCTGGCAGCTTTGCGTGAACCCCTGCACCGGCGTGTTCAGCAGTATATTGGGGCTGTTGAGTTTTCCCAGGCATATTTAACCTCCCTGGATTCAATAATAAACCAAAACTAGGCTGGGATAGTCTGATTATTCACAGCCAGAATGCTGTCCAAGCCTGCTAACTTCAAATAACCTCATTTTGAGTGATTTTCTGAGTTTTGAGGCAAGTGATTTATTCTTAATGGTTTGAAAAGGCAATGCAGATTTCCATTGACATTCGCGTACTCAACTTTCATTATAGGGTGAAACTAATAGATGGATTTTGCCATCTAACTTGTTGAATGTGGTAGTGAACCCTGGTTGGGCTCTCATTCACTGAGGAGGAATTCAGGATATGGGCAAGATAATCGGAATTGACCTTGGGACCACCAACTCCGTAGTGGCAGTAATGGAGGGCGGGGATCCAGTTGTCATAACTAACCCTGAGGGGGGACGCACCACCCCGTCGGTCGTTGCCTTTACCAAGTCCGGCGAACGGCTGGTTGGGCAAGTGGCAAAGCGGCAGGCCGTCACCAACCCCGAGAATACTGTTTATTCGATCAAGCGTTTCATGGGTCGTCGGTTCAATGAGGTGCAGAGCGAAATCAAAACCGTCCCGTACAAGGTTGTGTCAGGACCCAATGGTGACGTTCGGGTGGTCGCCCAGGGTAAGGAATACTCGCCTCCGGAAATCTCCGCCATGATCCTTCAGAAAATGAAGGATTCGGCTGAGCAATACCTTGGCGAGAAGGTGACACAGGCGGTCATCACCGTCCCAGCTTATTTCAATGACTCTCAGCGCCAAGCCACCAAGGACTCCGGAAAGATTGCTGGCTTGGAAGTCCTGCGCATCGTAAATGAGCCCACGGCGGCCGCGCTGGCCTACGGCTTGGACAAAAAGCGGGACGAGACAATAGCCGTTTACGACTTCGGGGGCGGGACCTTCGATATTTCAATCCTTGAGGTTGGAGAGGGCGTCGTGGAGGTGAAGTCCACGAACGGCGACACGCACCTGGGTGGCGACGACATCGACAAACGCATCATGGACTGGATTGTGGACGAGTTCCGCAAGGACCAAGGCATCGATCTTTCCAAGGATCGCATGGCGCTGCAACGCCTCAAAGAAGCTGCTGAAAAAGCCAAGATGGAACTTTCGACGGTTCTGGAGAGTGACATCAATTTGCCGTTCGTCACCGCGGATGCATCGGGTCCAAAGCACCTGAACCTGAAGTTGACCCGGGGGCGCTTCGAACAGATGTGCGAGGACATCTTCCAACGTTCCGTGGGCCCGGTGAAGCAGGCGCTTACCGACGCCTCCCTGACTCCCGACAAGATTGATGAGGTGGTGCTGGTGGGCGGGTCCACGCGCATCCCGCGCGTGCAACAGATCGTCAAGGACATTTTCTATGGCAAGGAGCCGCACAAAGGCGTTAACCCGGACGAGGTGGTGGCGGTGGGCGCGGCGGTCCAGGCGGGCGTGCTGGGCGGCGAAGTGAAGGACTTGCTGCTGTTGGACGTTACTCCCCTGACGCTGGGCGTTGAAACCCTGGGCGGCGTGATGACTCCGCTCATCCAACGCAACACCACGATTCCGACCAAAAAGAATGAAACCTTCTCCACGGCTGCGGACAGCCAGACTTCGGTTGAAATTCATGTCCTGCAAGGCGAGCGCCCGATGGCGCGCGACAACCGGACGCTGGGCAAGTTCCACCTGGTGGGAATTCCGCCTGCGCCGAGGGGCATCCCGCAGATTGAGGTGACATTTGATATCGACGCGAATGGCATTCTGAACGTTTCCGCCAAGGACCTCGGCACGGGTCAGGAACAGAAGATAACCATCACTTCTTCGAGCGGGCTCAGCAAGGAGGAAGTGGAGCGGGTGACTAAGGAAGGCGAACTCCACGCGGATGAAGATCGGCGGCGCAAGGAAGAAATCGAAGTCAAGAACAAGGCCGACTCAATGGTGTACTCCGTGGAGAAGCTGCTGAAGGAAAACCGCGATAAGATTTCTGAAAGCGACGCCAAGAACATTGAATCCGCCCTGGAAGATGCCAAGAAAACGCTCCAGGAAGGCGACATGTCGAAGATCAACGCGGCCGTGGACCGACTGACGTCAGCCTCGCACAAGCTGGCAGAAGCGATGTACAAGCAGGCCTCTACTGCGCACGCGGCGCAAGAGGCCCCTGGCGGCGCCCCCGGTGCTTCAAGCTCGGCCAGCGGCGCCGCGGGTGCACAGGGCAAATCGAAGGGCGATGGCGAAGTCATCGACGCGGAAGTGGTAGATGGCGACGACAAGAAGAAAAACTGAGAGGAAGCAGTCGACAGTCCACAGTCGACAGCTAAGTGATCGGAAGCGATGCATACTGGGAGGCACAGCTTAAGGTTGAAAAGCTAACCCTCGGAAGGAGAGTCAGGACAACAGTCTACGGACAAAAGGATGAAAGTCGGAAGGCTGCCTCACGTCCGTTCTTACTGTCGACCGTCGACTGTTGACTGTCAACTGCTCTTATGGAACATCGAGCCCAAATGGGAGTGGAATGCCCGCAATGCCACTGGAGACAATTCGTGGAGCTAGGTTTGGAGCAAGCGATCATGGATACTCCTATGGCCAGGGAGATCCAGCGTCAACTTCAGGAATGGCTGTGCTCCCGGTGCCCGGACCACCTGAACCTGATCCTGGAGAAAATGAAGAACTGAAAGGCTAGGGCCTGGGGACTAGGGGCTGGGGGCTAGGGCAGAGGTTGCAGAGGAGAAAGCGACCGATTCAAAGAATCAGGATCATGCCATGACTCAAATCGCATGGCCTCAAGAGAAAGTGGGCGAGTTCTGTCGAAAGTGGAAGATTGCTGAATTTGCCCTGTTCGGTTCCGTGTTGCGGGAAGATTTCCGGTCGAGCAGCGACATCGATGTGTTAGTGAGCTTTGAGCCACAGGCCCGGTGGAGTCTCATGGACGTGGTCGAGATGCAGAACGAACTGGAGACAGTGCTGGGTCGCAAGGTCGACCTGGTGGAGCGAAGTGCCATCGAGCGGAGCGAGAATTACATTCGCCGCCGGCATATCTTGGATTCAGCGGAACCCGTTTATGGGGCGCGATGACGCTAGGCTTCTGGACATGCTTCTGGCAGCGAAGGAGTTGAGCAAGTACACCGAGGGCATCACATTGGAGGAATTTGATGGCAACCGGCTCCTCCAGCACGCCGTCATCCGGTTGATTGGGATTGTCGGAGAGGCGGCTCGAAACATCTCGGCGGAATTCAAGACAGCTCATCCCGAAATCCCCTGGTCCGGGATTGTCAGCATGCGAAACCGGCTGGTGTACGAGTACTTCCGTGTTGCCTCGGATAAGGTCTGGGAGGTTGTAAAGAAGGACATCCCTGCATTGATCGCACTTATCGAGCCGCTAGTGCCGCCGGAGGAGCCAAATCCGGACGCCGAAAGAGGGGGTGTGAGAAGGTGTCGGGTAAGGACGTGATCCTGGAGCGCGGCGTGAAGATGAAAACGGGGATAAGGGTGGAGACTGATCACCCCAAAAGGAGGAAATCGCGGCTTCAAGGCGTCTCTATTGAAGACCTTCAAGTCCTCGAACGGCGAGCGTTTCGCCGTCTTCCGCGTATTGTAGTGATGTGAGGGTGAAAAGCGTGGCCCACCTTGGCGGGTGCAGGAAGGTCAGCCGTGACCGTAATCTGAGCGCCGCGGACTAGCAGCTAATCCCATGCCTGTTGGAACACAAAAGGACTATTACGCGACGCTGGGCGTCAGCCGCGATGCCAAGCCGGAGGAAATCCGCAAGGCGTACCGGCGCTTGGCGCGCAAGTACCACCCTGACGTCAACCCGGGAAACAAAGCGGCAGAAGAAAAGTTCAAGGAACTATCGCAGGCTTACGAAATCCTGGGTGACGACAAGAAGCGCCCGGTCTATGACCAATACGGTTTCTATTCCGATAACATTCCTCCCGGCGGCCCTGGGCCGGGCGCTTCAACGGGTGCCGGCGCTCCGGGGGTAGATTTCTCGGGCTTTGATTTCTCGAACTTCGACAACACCGATGCAGAAAGCGAAAAGCGCGGAGGCTTCGGAGGGGGCTTTCGGGACATCTTCTCGCAGTTGTTCAATCGCTCAGGCCAGCGTGAAGGGGAAGAGGAGGGCCCACAAAAGGGAAGCGACATCGAACATCACATGCACCTTGGGTTCTGGGACGCCATTCGTGGAACGCAGGTTCGGATAACCATTGGGCGGCAGGAGACCTGCCCGACCTGCAAAGGGACGGGATCTGCGGGAGGCGCTCCCATCACCTGCGCGGTTTGCGGTGGAACGGGAAAGGCCACACGCCAAGCAGGCACGATGCGATTCACCGTGATGTGCCCACAGTGTGGTGGAACGGGCCGCCAGCCGCGCTCCTGCCAGACTTGCGGCGGATCGGGTTCCGTGCGGAAACCTGAGTCTTTCGAGGTGCGCATACCTCCAGGTGTCGATACCGGCTCTCGCGTGCGCGTGCCGGGCAAAGGAAATGCCGGCGTCAAGGGAGGGATTCCGGGTGACTTGTATATTGTCACGGAGGTCGAGCCGCATCCCATTTTCGAACGCAAGGGCGACAACATCTACGTTAAAGTCCCGGTGACCGTATCGGAGGCGGCCCTGGGAGCGAAGGTGGAAGTGCCGACCCTGGTGGGGCCCTCCACGATTAAGATTTCACCTGGAACGCAGAGCGGCCAGAAGCTACGACTTCGCGGGAAGGGCGCACCCTCGCTACGCAGCGACGCGCGAGGGGACCAGTTCGTGGAGGTCCAGGTTGTAGTTCCGCGAGTGGCGGATGAAAGGACCAAGGAAATTCTCCGCGAACTCGCGCGCCTGAACCCGGAAGACCCGAGGCAAGAATTGAAGAAGTACAGCTAAAGGGTAAAGGTTAAAGGCTGAAGGTTAAAGGAGAGTTTACTCTCGACCTTCGACTCTCGACTTTGAACTTGTCTTATGAGCCCCCGCGGTAGAAAAACTCGTGGCAAGACCGGTTACATGATCAGCGCGGTGGCGGAGATGTATACCATCCACCCGCAAACGCTGCGTTTATACGAGCGGGAAGGGTTGCTGGTGCCTTCACGCACCAACGGCAACACCCGCCTCTATGGTGATGAAGACCTGGAACGGCTGGAGACCATCCTGAACTTGGCGCGCGACCTGGGGGTCAACCTGGCGGGAATTGAGATTATCCTGAACATGCGCGACCGCATGCAGAAGATGCAGGAGGAGATGCAGGCTTTCGTCGAGTATGCGCAGAAGGTGATCTTGAACCGTCCGCCCCTGGACCAGGAGGGCATCCAGAACGCCTTGGTGCGCCTCGTCCCGCCCTATTTGATCCGAACCCGCACCGTAATGAAGTAAAAGGAATTGGAAAGCCCAGGCTGCGGATACTCCTACCCCCTGAACTGTATTATTCCTCCTCCTCACGGCCGGGCATGGATTACAATGCAGTTTCAGGATCGTCTATGCCTCGAAAAGACTGCCCCCAATGCGAGGGAACGGGCTGGAAGCCAATGGAGATCGACGGCGTCCGGCGGGTGACCCGGTGCGACTGCTATGACGTGGAGCGCGCGGAGCTTCTGCTCCGCCAAGCGCACATTCCAGAAAGATATGAGATCTGCGCCTTTGAGAATTTTGATATTCGTAGGGATAACCAGAACCTGAGATGGGCGAAGCTGAACGCCGAGAATTTTGTCAAGGAATATCCGACGGACTTTGGCCTGCTCTTTGTCGGCCCCACGGGCGTGGGAAAGACCCACTTGGCCGTCGCCGTCCTGAGGGAGTTGATCTTGCGCAAAGGCGTGGAGTGCCTCTTTTATGATTTCCACGACCTGCTGAAAGCTATTCGGGACAGTTACAACCCGGTTTCCCAGAACTCGGAGCTTTCAATTCTCCAGCCGGTGCTGGATGTGGAAGTGCTGTTGTTGGATGAACTGGCATCCTCGAACCCCAGTGACTGGGTGAAAGAGACCTTGCAGCACATTATCAACTCACGCTACAACCACAAGAAGGTCACTCTCATCACCACCACGCTTCCCTTCGGTGAGTCCACAGATCGTCGTGAAGTCCGCGCCCCATCGGGCGACGTCGTCCCCAACGTTGAATTCACTTTGAATCAATTGGGAGTGACTCTCCGGTCTCGCCTCTACGAAATGTGCAAGCTGGTTGAAATGAACTCTGACGACTACCGCAAAGCCATCAAACAGGCAGCCTATAAGTTCCATGCCGAATAGACTCCTACTTGGTGTCGGGCTTGATGTCCGCTGTCTTAGGGTTGCTACTTCGCATTGACTTCCCTTTCGACGCAACGGTAGAATACTGTTTCCTTTGTAGGCTTGCGTCGGGTACCTGGAGAGGAGGCCGGCGGATGTCCGCTGACGAAAAGGGTAGTAGTTTGCAAGAGGCAGGGACTGAGCCCGGAGCCCAGAACGACTTAACGGATGCCCAAGCGAGGAATCCTGAAGCCAGCGAAGTGGCAAGTCTCATGGAGGGGATGGAGGCTTTATCCACTCCCTCGATCACCGCGGGTGAAATCGTCCAGGGCCAGGTGCTCAAAATCACAGAGACCGAAGTGGTGGTGGACGTTGGGCTAAAGTGCGAGGCGCAGGTAGCGCGCAGCGAGTTCCTCACGCTGGACGGACATCTGAGAATTGAACCGGGTAATACGGTTGACCTTTGGATTGAGAATTACGACGAGGCCTCCGGCACTGTCACCGTTTCCTATCAGAAGGCTTTACGGCGCAAGACTTGGGATGGGGTCGAGCGCGCATTCCAGGACCAGAGCAATATCACCTGCCGCGTTGTGGATCGCATCAAGGGCGGCCTGATGGTGGATATTGGGGTTCCCGCATTTCTTCCGGCTTCCCATGCCGACGTGCGGGTGCACGCCAACCTGGATGAACTCAAGGGCCAGGAAATCGCCTGCAAGGTCATCAAGGTTAACCGAAAGAAGAACAACGTCGTGGTCAGCCGCAAGGCTGCGATTGAAGAAGAGCTCAATCGACGCAAGATTGAGTTGGCGGAACGCTTGGTAGAAGGGGCAGAAGTTGTCGGCAAGGTCAAGAACCTCACCGACTACGGCGTCTTTATTGACCTTGGCGGGATCGACGGGCTTCTCCACATCACCGACCTTTCCTGGGGAAGAATTGGACACCCCTCGGAGGTCGTCCAGGTGGGTCAGGAAATCAGGGTGAAGGTGCTCAAGCACGATCCCGAAAAGGGGCGGATTTCTCTGGGTTTGAAACAGCTTACTCCCGATCCGTGGGAGACGGTTGCGGCCATCTATCATGCCGCAGACCGTATAACAGGCCGCGTGGTGAGTCTTGCCGATTATGGCGCTTTTGTCGAAATCGAGCCTGGCGTGGAAGGACTCATTCATATCTCGGAGATGAGCTGGAGCAAGCGACTGCGTCATCCCTCCAAAATCCTCAAGCTTGAGGAGCGCGTAGAGGTCGGAGTGTTGGACGTCGATCCCGTGAAGCGACGCATCTCGCTTAGCCTGAAAGCGACTCTTCCCGATCCCTGGGCGCTGGTGGGAGACCGATTCGCGGTGGGCTCGGTGGTGCACGGCCGGGTTCGCAATCTGACGGAATTCGGCGCTTTCGTCGAAATCGAAGACGGAGTCGACGGCTTGATTCACATTTCAAATATGTCTTGGAACAAGAATGTGAAGCACCCGTCTGAAATCTTAAAAAAGGGGCAGACGGTGGATGCCGTGGTTCTGGCTTTGGACCCCGCGAATCGGCGCCTCGCCTTGGGTTTGAAACAGCTCGAGGAAGATCCCCGGCAAGCATTCTTCTCCAAGGTCCGTGTGGGGGATTCGCTGCGAGGTAAAGTGACCCGGGTAGCGCCTTTCGGCGCGTTTGTCGAGCTCGAAGAAGGGATTGAGGGTCTCTGTCATGTCTCCGAGTTTGAGGAGGAGCATGGCCGAAGTGAAGGCGCGAAGCTCGAAGTTGGGAGTGAGTTCGAATTCCGCGTGATTCGCCTGAACCCTCGTGAACGAAAAATCGCGTTAAGCAGGAAGGAGCCGGCGGTGGCGGCTGCTCCGGCGGAATTCGAGAAACCCAAAGAACCGGTGAGAAAATCCACCATGGCGGAAGCACTCTCTTCGGCAGGTATTAGCCCGTTGGAGTACTCGTCTTCATCATCGGCAGTAGAGTCGTGACTCGACAAGAAGGGTCACGCCAGAAATTGTTCAGCCATCGGCGAAGCTCTCTGAGCGACGCGAACAAAGGCCGGCAGTCCCGGACACTTCGCACCAGGAGTTAAACATGACCAAAGCAGAGCTGATTGAGGATGTTTCGCGGGCCGTGGAGATGAGCCGCAAGGACTCCGAGATCATCGTCGAAACGATCTTCGCGAGCGTTGTGAAGTCGCTTCGCGCGGGTGATAAGGTTGAGATACGGGGCTTCGGCAGCTTTCGTACGCGGCAGCGCAAGCCCCGGATCGGGCGCAATCCAAAGACCGGCGTGCGTGTGGATGTGCCCGCAAAGAAAATTCCATACTTTAATCCCAGCAAGGAGTTGAAGGATCTCGTCAACAGTGCTGCGGTGGCCGCGACGCCTTCCTCGCCCCCGGCTGCGCCGCCCGCCGGGCCTTCGGGCCCGGCCTCTTCTTAGCGAGCACCCTCGCCTCTCAGGACGGCCGGCGGATTATGGACTACCTTTGGAGTCCTTGGCGGTTTCGCTATGTCAGCCAGGCAGGCAAGACGGGCGGTTGCGTCTTTTGCGAAAAGGTTGCGACCGAGCCTTCACGCGACCGCGCGAACCTGCTTCTATACCGCGCCCGCTTTAACTTCGTCCTTCTCAACATCTATCCGTACACGACCGGTCACTCCTTGGTCATCCCCTATGCTCACATAGCCAGCCTCGAGGAGGTCCAACCCGCTACGCTCGTCGAGATGATGGAGTTGGCGCGGCGGCTCCAGACCGCATTAACAGATTGCTATCACCCCGAAGGGTTTAATCTGGGTATGAATCTGGGAAGATGTGCAGGCGCCGGCGTGGCGGATCACCTTCACCTGCACGTACTCCCCCGCTGGACGGGAGACTCCAGTTTCATGACGGTCATCGGGGAGACCCGCATCCAGCCCGAAGACCTCTTCACCACCTATGATAAGCTGGCTCCTTACTTTCCACCCGGCACTTGATACGCCTTCAATAATTGAAGCCGCGGTAATGCAGAAACTCCAGTCCCTCTCCCGAGGGGAGAGGGTGGCCCGCGACGGCGCTTTCACCAGCCGCCGCGGGCCGGGTGAGGGGTCAGTTGCGGAGCGATAACTCGACCGCTCCGCCACCCGACTTCCTCATCCTGAAGTCGCCGATTCTGAAGTTGCTTGCGAGGCGACTTGCTCCACGCGGTCACCGACCTTGATGGTGCCTCCCATGAGGATCTGAGCCCGCAAGCCACCGCGGTGGGTGAGTCCTCGGATCACATCTCTGTGCGTCAGCCGTTCAAGGTGCGCGCAGGGTTCGCACAGCCTGAGACCCCGCAGCATGGCCTCGCCTACTTGAAACTCTCGGCCCACCAAATGGTTGAGCGCGACGCCGCGTGTCACAATGTTTCGCCGTGCCTCGGCGGGCACGAGCGCAATGCCGTAGTCACGTTCCAGCGCTTCCAGTGCCTCGATCTCGATGAGCGTGACCTCGTAATCCGGTTTGGGCTTCCAGAAGGTGCCGAGGCCGAGGAAGTACCGGTCCCCTTCGAGCCCCTTTGCGGCGACGGCGCGCACCTGTTCTACGCTTGACATCGGATCTGCTGCTCCTGGAGCAATGTGTATCGAGGTTACTCTGCCTTGACCCATCTCCGTTGAACTCCCACGCCCTGCTGATCACGCACTCGGTTTGTACCCCCAAGGCGTCCTCATAGCGTTTACACCCACGTAAATACTGATGAAAACTAACACCCAAAGGTTCGTTGGAAAGAGCTCATCTCAGAAGTCTGGGATAATATCTGCTGCTGTAGGTGGGACCCTCGACCCAGGAGGGAGTGGAAAAGGAAGGCGTTGCCCTTCCTGTAAAGAGGAAGAAAAAACGGAATCCCCTGGATGTGGGCGGGTGGCGCATACGTCCCGACGTTTTGAAGCTGTGAAAAAATTATCGGGGGCGAGGATCCGCTCTCCCGCAGCACCATCGTTTTGCGGGTCCTATCGACCGCGGCTGTGATTGATTATGGCCACGAC
>JBEKME010000081.1:0-28592 GCA_050008675.1 Terriglobia bacterium | reverse complement strand
GCGGTGAACCCTGTCGGAGAGCCGGATGCGGGAAATCCGCACGTCCGGTTCGATGAGCGGGGACGGGAAACGGGACGACGTCCGCGTCGCAACCGCGCCCAACCCCGACTCTACTGAAAAGAAAGGAGGTAGGTGGCAGACGGTAGGTCGTAGGCGGTAGGTGGGGGAAGAGCCGTTGCCAACCCTCGACTGTTGACTGTTGACTGTCGACTGTCGACTGTCCTGGTAGGTGGGGAAGAGCAGGATTTAGGATTCAGGAGTCAGGGGGCAGAAGAACCGGGGGCAGATTACAGAGGACAGGGAAACAGGTTGTTCACTGCGACGCCGCGCCGCGAATCGGCTCGAGGCTCATTAGGCAACCGTCAGGTCCTGAGGCGAAGCGGACGGTGACCACGTCGCTTGGGCCCAACTGCACCCCCATATACTCCATTCGTGCGAGGACAAACATGCGCAGCGCATTTTCAAGGACAAGGGGATGCCAGGTGTAAAAGCCCACCAACTCGGGGGAGACACCTAGCTGGCGGGCAGCGGCAGAGCGCAGTTCTGCGAGGGCGGGCACTTGCTCGCCCTCGCGGATCTGCCACAGGGGTTGCAGCGGGCGCTTCAAGGTGAAGTTGTGAGTGGCCGGCAAGTAAGCGAGGACTTCGGAATCCCCTTGCGGTCTTGTAACCGAGAAGTAGAGCTCTTCTTTCGTCTGGGGCAGGACTTCGAGCCATTCCGCATCGACGCGAATGGAGACGAGCGGCAAAGCCAGACGCCGGCCAGGAGGCAGCGCTGCAAGGCTGGCGGCGAGAGCGGCTTCGTCCTCAATCAGGCGCGGGAGCGGCAGGGTACCAAGGGCGTCTGGGGCGGGCTTGCGGGCATCGCTGGCTGGAGCATGGGTTACTCCCGCAGCCTCCGACGCCGGCTTTGGGTCAGGGGAGACAACTTCACTTGGTGGAGGTTGGAGGCTCAGTTGTAACTTCGGCAACACCGCCTCAGGTGGGTCAGATGAAGCGGCGGCTTCCGCCGGCGGGTCCGCAACTGACAGCGGATGCGACTCTTGGGCTGGCGGGTCCGGATCGGAATGAGGCGTTGCGTTCCCGTGGGAATTGAGGGGCGGTGGGTTTGCGGGCAACCAGAGTGGCCCGCGCGCCATAACGATTTCTGAGATGATCTCCGCGCCCGCAGGAGGAGTCGCGCTCGAAGGGCGCGCCAGAACAACGGCCAGAACCACAAGCGCGCTCGAAAATCCGAACGAGAGGGCGAGCGCTCCGGGACGTGGTGCACCCGCATCGAGCAGTACAAATTCAGGGGCGTCGCTCATACCATAAATCGCCGTTGCTGTCACCCCCGCGTAAGCGGGGGTCCACGTCAGGCCACAGCAAGTGGATTCCCGCTTTCGCGGGAATGACCGGGACGGGGCGATTTGCCGCCCAGGTTTCAGCTTTGGTAACGGGAAAAGTAGCCGGCATAGCTGTCCACCGAGCTTGCATACCAGTTAATGTAGGCCCACAGGTCGTGGGAGTGACTCCGGTCGAAGACTTTGGGGCCAGCGACGTATTTAGCGGCGGCGCGCGCCCAACTGCCTTCTTCCTGGTAGTAGCGGGCGAGCAGCCGGGTGCCTAGCCAGGCATTGAATTCCGGCTCCTTCAGACGCTTGGGCGACCAGCCTTCAATGCGACAACGCGCCGGCAGAATCTGGAACATCCCCACTTCGCCGGCGGCCCCTCGGGGTGGAGAGGTCTGCAAGTGAGACTCCATCCATGCCACGCCCAGGGCCAGTGGCACCGGCGTGCCATTAGCCTTGGCGTAGCGGACCACGCGCCGGTAGGCAGCTCCGTCGAGGCTGCCGCGATGCCTACCCAAGGACGCTTGCGGGGCCTCAACGTTTGCCGGAGGGGACTCATTAGGTCCCTCCGTGGCTGGCGCGTTGGGAGGTTTGCCGGAAGCATCATGGAACAGGTGCCAGGCCGGGCGTGACGATGGGGGGGTCTTGGAGTCTTCATCCCGCAGGCCAGTGCGCACCTGCTCGACCGTGCGGCGCAGTTCATCGTAGAAGGCGCGACGCGCGCCGGCATCGTCGCGCAGACGGCTGAGATCATCCTGGATGCGCTGGGCCTCAGGATCGGGAGGGTTTGAGTCGTCGTACGGGTTGGCGTTTGGTGTGGGCGTGAGCTCATGGGCAGAGGCGGGAGTGCGTCTTGTGGCGAAACCCGCACCGGCAGGAGTCACAGCCCAGGGCTTCGTAACCGCCGGCTTTTTTCCTTCTACCTGCGATCCGAGGAGGGGTGACTTTGGGGCCGGTGGAGCCTCGGAAGGCGGCAGCACAACTTCGGTCTGGGGTGGCGTTGAAGCTGGCCCGGAATGCCAGGTGGGCTTCGTCGAGTCGGCGCGCCTGGAAAGCGAGGGGGCACGCACGTTCGACCCCTCCTGCGGCGCGCCAAGTGGCGTCGCGATCCCTAGGAGATACAACCCTGCTGCAGCGAAGGCCAGACAGGTGGATGCGTCGATGTGTCTCACGCGAGTCATACGGACCAGCCATCAGCTATCAGGCGTCAGCTTTCAGCAAGAACATCGCAGTGTGGTTGGGCATCGCCAAGCAATAACCGCTCCCTTCTCGAAGCGCAACCCCCTCACCCCCCGGTCCCTCTCCCCCAAGGGGGAGAGGGGAGGAGAGTTGATCCGATTTCTATTGCCCTTGCCCGCGAGGGGGAGATGGGAGCGCAGATCCCGTGCCTCTGCCCCTTCAGATCCCATCCCTCTGCCCCTTCAGATCCTATTCCTCTGCCCCTTCAGATCCCATCCCTCTGCCCCTTCAGATCTCATCCCTCTCCCCCTTGGGGGAGAGGGTGTCCGTCAGCCGACGGACGGGTGAGGGGGTTGTTCAGCGACGAATATAATGGTCATTTCGCGACAGCGCCTCAGCAAAAGCTGACGGCTGATAGCTGACAGCTTCACCGTGATTGAGGTGCGCTCGCCCCCGCCCAGTTCCGCCGGTCGATTTTCACTCCGTGCCCTTTGGGGTGGGCCTCAACAGGTTGTCCGACGTAGTAGGCATAGCGATCTTCGAGTTTGCGGGACTCGAGTGGCTTGACGGGCAGGCCGCACGCCTGGGCGCCATACTCGATGCGACAGGACTCGGAACGTATGGCAAGGTGATTCACGTCGTTCTCCAGGTTGGCGAGCGGGGTGCGGGTAGCCTCAAGGTGAAGCGCCGCGCGCTGCTCGCTCAGAGCTGCGGGCTGAGAGTCGGCGCTCTGCGCGCGGCTTGAGGCGGCAAGCGCCAGAACCAGCGCGCCGCCAGCCGCCAGCATGAGAACCCACCGCGCCGCTGCCGAGCCGCCTGAACCTGATTCTCTATTCGTGTTCATAAGCTACTCCTGGTGCCGCCTGGCGTGCCTTGTCGTGACAAGCCTTCACGTCGCCTGACTGTTGAATGCAGCTCCTCAACTGCTCCAGGTCAGTCTCCGACTTGGCGCTTGACCCTGAGCCGTTGAGCGTCTTATCGACCTCTGGGCTGGCCGCGAGGTGTAGCACCGACTGCGTGGCTTTGCGGCCTTGATCGAGCACGTCCTCTGCCTGGGCGCGGACCACGTAATATTCCAGCCTGTCTGCCAGCCCCAGCCGGTTCTGGCGGGCCGAGAGCGCGTCTGCCGCGAAGGCCCTTGACTCTTTCTCGTAAGACTGCTCGAGAGCCTTGAGCTTGGCGAGCGCTTCAGCGGCGCCTGCCGCTTCCTCCTGAGCGCGAGTCCGCCGGGCAGGCAGATCTTTCTCCAGGCGTTCGGCCGCGGACAGCCGCCGATCGATTTCGCGCATCTGGGCCTCCGTCTCGGGTGATTCGGGCTGATGGGCCAGATTGGCGAGGGCCACCTCGAGATCCTGGAGATTGACGCCGACGTTCTGCTTGCTCAAGTCGTCCAGCGTCTTGCGGCGCTTGGCGATGAAGTCCTGAACCGCCTGCTGCTTGCCAAGCACCTCGCGGGCCTGTTCAGCGTAATCATTGGCCAATTGCTCGCTGGTCTGCTCGCGATCGAGTTCGTCCTTGAGTTCCACCTGCACCTTGCGCGGGTCAGCGAATCGCTCCAGACCGGGATCATTCCCACTCACCTTGTTGTAGGAAGCCATCTCGAGCTCGCGCTGCTCGCGACGTTGGTTGTACTCATCGAGGCGGGAATGGACGCGCGCATCGAAGGGCTCAGCATCCAGTGGCGTTTCGCGTGCGCCCTGCGTATCCTCAGTCGCCGTCTCGGGAGTTTCAGAAGCTGCGGGGGGCGGCGACTCCGACTCCGTTGTGCCAGGCGTGGGCGGCGGAGGCGCCACGCGGGCAGGGGGCGGCGGTGGCACGTGGAATGTTGGAGGCTGCTGGGCAAGCGCTACGCCGGCGAGCGCGCACCCCAGGAGGGTCAGAATCAGTGCGGGCTTCATTGGTTTTCCTCCACCAGCGCCGCCTGTACCTGCGGATCGTTTAGGATCGGGTCGCGTTCCCAATCCCTCTCCGTGGCACGCAGGATCAAGACAAGGTTGCGCGCCATCTCGGCGCGTGCCGCGGGCGGCAGCGCCGAGTTCCGCGCGGCACTATAGGCCTCCCGCATCAGGTTGAGCGTATCCTTGCTGTGGTCACCTTTTTGGAAGCGGGCCACGGCCTGCAAGTACTTCGCAAAGGCGCGATCCACACTCGGACGGTCCTTGAACTTGATCTGCTTCAACTGCTGGAGCACGCCCTCGGGATCGGATTCGAGCTGGTCAGCCAGCGCCAACAAATCCTCCGAAGGCGGGATCACCCGGCCGCGACCCCACGTGGACGGCTGAAGCTTGGCACCATCATCGACGACGTCACCCATGGCAACGAGGGAAACCGGTCGGCCAAGCACAAACTCGAGCACGGTGCCGGCGGGAACTACCAGGTCGGGGCCGCGCCGCACCACCGTCCAAATCGCGGCTACAAGAAGACCACCGCCCGCGCCTATCGCTCCACCTACCGGCCCGGCCGCCACGAAGCCAGCGCCCGCGCCGATCACCACCGATCCAAAGTCTACGGCGCCGTCCTTCACCAGTCCCCGCTGTCCGTGCGCCGTGCCCTCATTGTTCACCTTGCGACGGTTCAAATCCGTGGGGTAGCCGTCGAGGGGGATCACTTCACCGTCCGGTGTACGCACCGAGTAAAGGCCCAGCCGCAAGCGGGACCTACCCGTTATGTGTCCGGCGCGCTTGCTCTCGAGTACTGCGATACGGATCTTTGTGCCTGCGGGCAGCGCCACCTGCCCGTCGGGCGTAACCAAGTCCTGCATTAGGGTTCCGGAAACCGTACGCACGCTTCCGAAGGAGTGCCATTGGTAAAATTCTTTGGTTCCTACGCTGCTTTCGAGCCGGACGGGGATCTTCGTGCCCGGCTCGATCCGAAGCCGCTCGGTGGCTTGGATGGGAGAAAGAAGACACGCCAACGCCAAGATAATCGTGCTTGGGGGGATCAATTTTAGTCTCATGGTTTTTTTGGACCTCGACCCAGTTGGGGCAATTTGGTGACCAGAACATTAAAGCGGCTGGCTTGATGGCTGGGGATGCCAAGGGCGAGTGATTCTGTGGGCGGGCCATGTTCCCTCCGCAAGCCCCCGAAGCGAGTGCCAGATATGATCTGAGGTATGGCACGTCAGCCTCAGGGGGTAGGCGAAGACGTTGACCTGCTTTGCCTTGCGGGTGGGCACGCCGATTCGTGACCCTGCCGCCCTGCGGCTTTGAGGAACTTACCCACTGTTCTCTTACTCATCGCAACCCGAGGCCGACTGTCCCCCTCTCTGAGACAGTAATGTCGACGTTTCCCGGTGCAAGCTTGCGGACACCGAGAGGCGCGACGTGGGACTGGCCGATTTCCACCAAGCTGGCTGAGTTCGGCCACCCGAGTGGTTACTTTGAGCCTGCCAGTCCGTTGCACGTCACATCTCAGTTAACTCTTTACGGATGTTCACATTGTCGAGGATGACCGGGGTAGAGGAGGTGGTGGGTTCAATGCAGACCTCCAGGGAGATCTCGCGGGGAGCGTTCTTGCCGCCCACAGTGGAACGAGGGGCGACTCACCAGCAAGTCATATCACTTTGTGTACTGACAGTATCGAGTGATGCTGTTCCCAATTGCCGCTGCTTCGGCTGGTTAAGGGAGGGGTGACGTATCCACCCTCTCGAACATTTGGCGGAGGCCAACCACCCCCTGGCCCCCTCCTTAACAAAGGAGGGGGGGGAATTCCCTTCCCGCCGCGGCGGGCTGATCTTTACCCATATCTTCGGCTCCCCACAGGGGGCGAGTGAACTGGATGAGCGAGGAGTTTCCACATGGCAGTGATATCGTCAAGGCGCTGCAAACCTAGCCAGAGCGTTTGGGTGCCCGGTTCGCCGTCGCTTTTGCGTCCCAGAAAGCCGCCCAAGCTGGCCGCCCAGCGGATGGCTTCCCGCAGGCCAGAGAGCCATCCGGAAACCCGGATCTTGGACCCATTCCGTGCGGTAAGTCCTTGACTCTCTAAAGGTCAAGTCGGGTATTTACTACTTTGCGAATGGGCTTCTAGCCCAATTTTCCAAAGGCTGGAAACTGAGGGTTGATAGCTGAGCGCTGATGGCTGGCAATGAATCAGTCACCAGGCAGGAAGCCAACTCAACTTCAGGTTTTCCCATCCAAGCGGAGAGCGAACATTCATTCGCAAAAGGCACTGGGCGCGGTGACGAGGTAAGTGGCGCCATTCTTGGGTAGAGGTTAAACCTATGAAGAAGATTTTGCTCGTATTGCTGACACTCGCGTTCTGTTCAACGATTGTACAGGCGAAGCAACCCTCGAAACCGACAAACTTCTCAGGCAACTGGGTTTTGAGTTTTGGCCAGACGAAGAACCCACCCGCGGGTTTGCAGCGTTACAGCATGGTTGTAAACCAGGATGAGCAGCAACTCAAAGTGGATACATCGCTGCAAGGCGATTTGCAGGCCACTCCGAACACGCCAAATTCCGGCGGCTACCCGGGAGGCTCGTCGGGCGGCTCCGGCAGGAGAGGGGGCATGGGAGGCGGCATGGGGGGTATTGGCATAGGCATACCAGGCGTCGGGATGGGAATGCCTCGTGGCGGGGGTGGAAGGCCCCGCACCGAGGGACCTTCTTCGCAAGGGTATGTTGCTGCTTACAAGCTTTATCCCCCAAGCGCTGTCTACAAGCTGGATGGCAGTGAATCAACCGCGCAGCTTGGCAACCCGGAGCAGACCAACGCGACTTCGAAAGCAGAGCGAGAGAAGAACGGCGAGGTGCTGAAGCTCTCCTTGGTGGGAAACGGGGACTCTGGCCAGGGAGGCGGCAAGATTCAGGTAAAAGAGCAGTGGAAACTTTCCGAAGATGGGAAATCTCTGAAGGTTGACCGGAGCATCAAGTCTCCTGAAGGTTCGGCCACCGTGCACCTCGTCTTTCTCAAGACAGAAGCTGAATCGAGCAGCGGTGCTGCCCCAGCGCCCCAATGATTGAAGGATTGGATTCCGCCCTTAAGTGTCCTCTGAGGAGTAAAGATGGGAACTAAATCTCGCGATGGCGTCTCAAGACGCGGGCCAAATGGCTGGCTAAGAGTCTGCCTTCTGTTCTCCGTGGTTTCCCTGTTACTGCCAGGTTGGCCGCTGCGGAGCCAGCAACCGCCCACCATTTCCGTTAACGTCAAAGTGGTCAACGTGCTGGCCACTGTGCGCAATAAGCAGGGGGAAATCGTCCGCAATCTAACCAAGGATGATTTCGCGTTAGAGGAAGACGACCGCCCGCAAACCATTGGCTATTTCGCGCGCGAAACCGATCTTCCCCTGACGCTAGGTCTGCTCGTGGATACCAGCATGAGCCAGAGGCGCGTTCTCGAGCAGGAGCGCAGCGCCAGCTCCACCTTTCTGGATCAAGTGCTGCGCGTAAACAAGGACATGGCATTCGTGATTCACTTCGACCGGGAAGTAGAACTTCTCCAGGACCTCACTTCTTCCCGCCAGAAGTTGGAGTCGGCGCTGGGGTCGCTGCAGACGCCGCAGCCAACCCAGGAGGGCGGAAGCAATTCGCCTGGCTCGTATCCTGGCTCGCGCCGGAGGGCCGGTGGGGGTGGCGGCGGGACTTTGCTCTATGATGCGGTCTACCTGGCGTCGAACGAACTGATGAAGAAGCAGCAGGGCCGCAAAGCGCTCATTGTCCTCTCCGACGGAGTGGATCACGGCAGCAAAGAAACTCTGGCCAGCGCCGTCGAGGCGGCCCAGCGCGCCGACACGCTGGTCTATTCCATCCTATTCGCCGATGAGCAGGGTTACGGGAGCGGAGGAGGGTTCGGTGGCCGCGGCATGGGGGGAATGGGTCGGCACGGTGGTGGGCGCGGGGGATACCCCCAACAAATGCGTCCGGATGGCAAGAAAATTCTCAAGCGGATTTCGGAAGAGACCGGCGCCCGTCTCTTTGAAGTCTCCAAGAAGCAGCCGATCGAGCAAATCTACGACCGGATTCAAGAGGAACTGCGCAATCAGTACAGCCTGGGCTACACCCCCGACAGAGCGGACGCCGGAGCGGGTTATCGTAAGATCCGCCTTATGACCAAACAGAAAGATCTGACCGTGCAGGCAAGAGACGGATATTATGCGGAGCGCTAGACTTCTGCCGGCCGGGAAGCTCCACTCCTGCACGTGCAAAAACGCGCTCAAAGAGCTCCGCCCCTCCTTGCGCGGTAGGCGATAATGCCAAGTTACGCTAGTGTCCTGAGTCAGAAGTTCGCCGACAAAGTCCTCCTCGTTCGGGCCGCTTTCTCGCAGCCCCGTCAGGGGCGGAAGATTGTAGCCCAGGGCGCAAGCCCTGGGGTGGAAAGCCCTCACCCCGTCCCGCAGAGCGGGACACCCCTCTCCCGCCCGAGCGGGAGAGGGGACGGGGGTGAGGGAGGGCTCGCTGACTCACGGCTTACGAAGGTGTGAAAAAATCACGTTGTAGGGGCGGCCCTTGTGGCCGCCCTGGAGCAACCACAAGGGTTGCCCCTACGACGCGCCGCCACAACGCGATTTTTTCACACCTTCTTACGCCGTGGGCTACATTCTTTCGCCCGCTGAGCGGGCTGATTTCTTCAACGAACTTCTGACTCAGGACACTAGGATGTATCCTGAAATCTGCTTCGCAGCGGTCTTGCGGCGCAGCGTGGCGCCCCGCTCCCAACATGCTAGCCACGGCCTCCGAGGGTGCAAAATGGGTAAACGACGCGACAGGGGCCCGGCGGGTGCCTGATAAGCTGCTCGCGGCATACGAAGTTTTCGGCGCTCAAGGCCCCGGCAGGCGGCAGTTCAGACCCCTGCGGGCGAAACCAAAGCGTGCGGAGCTGAGAGCCGCGGCTCCGGGGGTTGCTACGGGAGGCGGCCGGGGTATATATTTCAAAGTGCCGTGAAGTCGAGAATGGAAACCCTGGTCTGCGCGCTTTTGTGGCTCACCCTTGCTCTGTCCGCCACCTGTGTATCAGCCGTCGCCTCGGAAGACGGCAAATCGCTTTCCCAGCAGCCTGATCCGCTCACCCGCGCGGCGGAAGAATTCAAAGTTCTGACCCGCGATTGGGGCATGCGCCCGGGTAGCCCGCCAACTGCGCAAGAGCATCATGGCCCGAAATTGCTCTGGCACGGCCGTGTCTATGAAAACTTCCGTAACGACATTCTCGATGCCATACCGCACGAAGTGAAGCAAAACGGCGAGAGCATATCCCCGTTGCGGCGCAATCAGTTCGGTTTCAATGTCTCCGGTCCTGTGCTCATCCCGCACGCGCTCAGAAATCCCAAGAACACGTTCTTCGCGCTGTCCTATGAGGGCGTGCGCGAGCGCATCTCACGCGCCTCGCTGCACACCATCCCCACCGTCCCCGAACGCAGCGGCGACTTCTCGCAAACCGTGGACCAGGCCGGCAACCTGCTGCCCATCTACGATCCGGCCAGCACATCTCCCAATCCCGCTTACAATCCCAGCCTGCCGGTCTCCACCAGCAATCTTCAGTACCTGCGCTCTCCCTTTCCCGGAAACCGCATTCCTGCCGACCGCTTGGCCCCGAACGTTCAACAGGCTCTATCCCTGTATCCTGCACCCAACACGGATATCGGCCCCTTTTTCCAGAACAACTACTTCGTCAACGCACCGGAGACCGACACCGCAGACGGAATCATTGCCAAGCTTGAACACCAATTC
Organism: Terriglobia bacterium; assembly: GCA_050008675.1. Taxonomy (GTDB): domain Bacteria; phylum Acidobacteriota; class Terriglobia; order UBA7540; family UBA7540; genus CAVROP01. The sequence continues at coordinate 18,422 of JBEKME010000081.1, read as the reverse complement.
GGCGAGCGGCATCGGCTTACCTCCGTCAGCACCCTTTCCAGGGGGTTCCTTAGCTCCGCAAAATATTTCCCCAACCTCGCCAGCCCGACCGCGCCCGATCAGCATTTCTCCACTTGGCGTACGGAGCTCGATTACGTTTTTACCGCCAACCCCAAGACCGTCAACTCGGCCAGTTTTACCGCGGTCTCCGACGCAGCGCAGGCTGGCGATGCTTCTCAGTCCCCCTTCCCTAACTATCAGTTCCTCGCCAACTATCTCTCGATGGGCACCGCTTATCCCAACTCGCGCAACGCTCGCAACACCTTTGAGGTCCGCGATGCGGTGTCCAAACGAGTGGCCAAACATACTCTCGGGCTAACGCTTCAGGCCGATCACTATCAAGTAAATTCGTTCAATCCGGCCTATCCCTCCGGCTATTTCCAGTTTTCCGCGGATATCACCAGCCTGCCAGGGATTATCGACACAGGCGATCCGTTCGCCAGCTTTCTTCTCGGCCTGCCGGCGTACGCGGAACGCACCATCACCACGTCGCCATCCTATTTCCGCGACTCCTACCAATCCATCGCCGGGAGTGACAAGTACGAATTCTCGAAAAACCTGACCATCAGCGCCGGTCTCAATCTTAGCCGCCGTACGCCGCGGGTGGAGAAGTACAATCGCCAGAGCACGATTGATCCGTCCGTAATCGACCCCTCGATCGGCCTCCCCGGTGCGCTCGTGTTTGCCGGCCTCAACGGGATCCCGCGCAGCCTGCGTGACAACAATATCGATCTCGACCCCAGCGCGGGCATCGCCTGGAACCCGCTCGGCGACGCCAAAACCGTCGTCCGCGCTTCCTTCGGCCGCGCGCACGGCCAGATTCCGATTTACAATGGCCAGTGGGGTACGCAGGGATTCAACGCCCGCCAGACTTTCATTTCACCGGACACGCAACTGAGCCCAGCGCTCGACCTGACTGCCGGCATACCGCCGTTCACCACACCGCTGCCGGACCTCAGCCCATCGGCGGCCGATAATACAGTGGCGGATTTCGTCGATGTGAGTGGGCGGGAGCCCGTCTATCAATCGGCTTCGCTTTCCGTAGAGCGCGAGATACCGTTCTCCATTGTGCTTTCCGTGGGCACGAATTACAGTGCCGGCCGGGATATCCTGGTGGGTGACGGCGCCGCCAATCCCAACGCCATCAACCCCAGCTTCCTGAGCTATGGCGATGCGCTTTACAACCTGGCGTTCCGAAACACGCTGCAACCCTACCCGCAATACCAGGGCTTCGAGCTTTACGGTCACTACCCTTGGGGCCGGTACCAGCGGAACTCCGGCTTCGTGCGCATAGAGAAACGTGCCTCGTTCGGCCTTTCGTTCATTGCCTACTACGAATTTTCCAAGCAACTCGACGATTACTCGGGCCCTTACGGAAACCAGGACTTCTTCAACCCGCGCAACGACTGGGCGCTCACGTCTTATAATACGCCGCAGTACTTGCAGCTCAGCTACATCTATGAGCTGCCGTTCGGCTCCGGCGAGCCGCCGTTCCAATTCTTGGGCTGGGGAAGGCGGGTGGTCAGTGGCTGGTCGATCAGCGGCACGGCTTACTGGAATGACGGCACACCACTGGCACTTCATCCCGAATTCAACAACACCGGGGGCGTGCTTCCCACACTCAATGTAAACCTAGTGCCCGGCGTGGACCCGCACGTGGCCAATCCGGGGCCGTCTCTGTGGTATAACCCGGCCGCCTTCGATCAGCCGGCGGACTTCACCCCGGGGGACGGGCCCCGGACCGAGCCGGACCTGTTGGGCCCAGGTTATAATTCAATGGACCTGAGCTTGAACAAGCGCTTCCCCGTCGGCGGCGACCGCGCGTTCGAGCTCAGCGCTACCGCGATTAACATGCTCAATCATGCGAACTGGAACTATCCCGATCCCAACATCGGTCCAGCCAGCGCGCCCAATGTGGACGCCGGGAAGATCATCGGCTCCCACGGCGGACGCGTAATCCAGCTTGGGCTGAAGTTCAGCTTCTGATGCCGCGACCCTGCTCCGCACTCCCGGCCGTTCTTTTCGCCGTTTGCACCTTCACCACCCTTCATGCGCAAACGGCCAGCGTCTCGATTCCCGCCTGGATTGAGACGAACAACTGCACGCTCGCTCCCAAGTTCGAAGCTGCGCTCAACGGCAAGACGGTGCCCGTCACCGCGCAGTTGGGTCCAAGCAGCGACCAGGTCATCCTGGTCGTGTTGGATCTAACTGGGGATCTGTCGCTCATCGACGCCGCCAAGCAGGCACTGATTGCCGAAATCTCCAAGCTGCCCCACAACGCGTGGGTGGGGCTGCTGCGCACCCAGGATGGTCTGCACGTACTGGCCGACCCCGGCACCGACCGCCAACCGCTGATCGACGCCATCCGGTCCCTGTCCAACAGCAGCGAACCGGGATTGCTCGAGACCGTTCATTCGGCCCTTTCGCTGGCGGATGCCATCCTGCGCAAGTCCCCAGTGCGCGTCTCGGTCCTGTATATCACCGATGGCAACATCTACAGTTACCGCGAGGACTACTCGAACCCCGTCATTAACGCGAGCGATCCACACGATCTCAGCCGGCGCTTTCCCGAGGCGCTGATTACGGAGAAGATTTCCAAACTGGTGGAGGACAGCAGCTCGCTCGAGGCGCCCCTGTTTGTCGTTCATCTCAATCACCGCAGGGACCGGCTCAACGTAGCCTATGAGAATGGCCTGGAGACTCTCGCCGATGCCACGGGCGGCAAGAGTGATGTTTGCCGCTCGGTGGCGGAGATCCCGGAAGCGGTCTCCGCTACGATGGCGCGCATTTCGAGCGCCTGGAGGCTTACCCTGGCGGTCCCGGCCAAAACTCACAGCCACTTCCAAATTCACTTGACTGCCCCGTGCGGCGACGGAGACCTGCGCATCTCGTGGCGCACTCGCTTCCACCCCAAGGAGGGATAAGATGACGCGGCTGGGACGTCTGGAATTCGCTCTCGTGCTGACTCTTGGCGTTGCCCTGGTTGCCTCGCTGGGTATGATCCTTCGCCAGTCCCGGCGACTCGCTGCCCTCGAGCGGCAGCAGGCCGCAGACCTGCAATCTCTGCGCGAGCTTCGGGAGGCTCTCCGCCAACGCGAGCTCCAGAAGACTCCTGCGGAAGCCGAGAGCCCGGCTCCGCCGGGCGCTTATCAAGCCACACTCGCCAAGCGCGATGTGACCATCGAGGGGCTCAGCCGCGAGCTGGGCGAAGCGCAGGCCAACATCAAGGAGCTCCAGGCGCAACTTTCGAATTCCAGTGACGAACGCGAGAAGGCGCTCGCCAGCGCCAACGAACTCCATCAAAAAGAGCGAGAGGATTGGCAGAGCCAGCTCGACGCCTTGAAGCAGCAACTCGACTCCGCGCAGGCCGAGTTACAAGCTTCCCGCCAACGCCTCGCCGCTTTGGAAGCGGATAACGCCAAGTTGAAGAGCGATAACAGCGCCGGCTCCGCTCGCCTTGCCGAATTCGCGCGGGTGATCGCCGACCTGCAAGACCTGGACCGCCGCCGCGATGCTTACCTGACTTCCATCATGCGCCGCTACCGTGACATCACCAGCCAATTCCGGGGCATGAGCGGCATGCTGGATTCGAGCCGCGAGCCAAAGTCCAGCGCTTTCAGCGACGCGGTACTCACCCGTATCCAAAACGCCGTTTCCCTGGCCGACGATGACCTCCGCCAGTTGACCGAGCTGAACGCCCAGGCACGCCAACTGGAAAAGAAGCTGGTGAAAAAGTAGCCGCCAGGCGCGCTATCTCAGGCGGACTGAGAGGTGCCAGAGAGTCGAGAGAAGTCAACCCGCAACAGCAGGTCCTGCTCCGGACATCGCATTTCAAGGTACATCGCATCCGCGCTCACGCGCCGGAAGATTTGCGTGCATTTGATGTCCTGCCATTCCAGAGCGAGAGTGTGTTCATCCCGGAGGACACCTGTGGCTTGCAGGAAGTTGCCGGAGCTCTCAAACCAGTAATACCGATACTGCCCGAGTTTCTTGTCCCAAGCGAAGATGGCATGCGCCTCGGCGATCATCTCCCCGGTAGCTTTCTGGAGTGCCTGGTAGTCGAAGGTGAGGTAGGTGGCGTTGAAGAGATACCGCAACGATCCAATTCCCCGGATCGTCTTTGTGGTGTGGCCGTGTTGAGTCACGGTATAGTCCAGCCCCCACTCACCTACCATGAAGCTTAAGGCGCGCATCGGGGCGCCTGTTTCAGTTGTCAAGGCCGTCATTGGTCATTCGTCCTTTGTCCCCTGCGGCTCGTCCTCGTGGAAAGGCGGAAGCAACCGTTCAAGCAGCTTTGGGCGTGCAATTATCGGTAAGTTTTCTCGGTTCGGACGAGAATAGCGGCAATCTCGACGATGTTTTGCGCTATGTCGATGGAGAAGATAATGCGGTAGCGGCCGCTGCGTCTTCGCAAGGCTCCCTTAAACTTCCCGCTCTTGATCGGCAAGACATCGCCGCCGAGCGGATCACTCCGCATTTCCGCGATGGTGTTGCCAATCTGTTCCTGGCGGTCTCGCGGGAGGCGTGCGAGGTCCTTGGCCGCAGCCTTGGAAAGCCTACAATCCCAGCTCATTTTTCAGCGCTTCCCAATCCACGTACTCACCGCGTTTGAGCTGTCTGAACCCCCGCGCGACGGCCTTCTCCTCATCCGGAGTGAGCGTGTCTTCGGGGTCCACCAGCTTCTTGGGCTTGATAACCACGTGATCCTTTCGTCTCGTCACTTCCACGAAGTCGCCCTGGTGAATTCCGAGCTCGTTGCAGATACCCTCGGGAATAACCACTTGGCGGCGCTGCCCAAGCCGGCTGACCGTGCGGATTTCCCGGCGCCGATTTGTTGTCGTCGCTCTGATTGTCATACGATCAGATTACCAGAATCGTGGACGACGTCAATCCCTTTTGCCGAACGCTTCCGACGCCTTAGTTCATGAGGGTTCAAATTTTCGATTGCTGATCTTCGATTGCCGATTGCCACGGGGTGGCGGGCTGATGGACATTGGAAGGAGTTGCCACACCACTTTTCGAGTTTGATCGAGCCGCACTCCAAAGGCGGCTACGCGCTCGGCTTGGGGAAGGGGCCGAGCCCGGCTTCCTTCCACAACGCCTCGAGCCGGGTCTGGTCAGCAGCCGGGGCATTCCGATAGTTCACGAGGAAGTTCTGAACCGCTTGGCGCACGAGGTGGGGATCTGCCGTGCGATGAAACGTCAGGATCGCCTTGATGAGCCATTGGCCAGAGTCTATGAAATGTCCTTGCCCACCTGCCAGGACCCCTAACTGCCGGTAGGTGCCGGCAGCGCCGTGCTCATCGCCTTGTTTCTCCTTGATCGCCAGCGACTTGCGATACCAGGCTTCCGCCGCCGCGAAATCCCGTTGTTCCTGCGCGATGATTCCCAGTTGGTGATAGGTGCTGGCGGCACGGTGCTCATCGCCAAGTTTTTGCCAGATCGGTAGGGCGTTGCGACACCAAGCCTGCGCCGCCGCGAAATCGCGTTGTCGCACGGCAACGATCCCCAGTGGTGACGGCGGCGCGGTGTTCATCCCCAAGTTTCTCTGTGATCGCCAGCGATTTGCGATACCAAGCCTCCGCCGCCGCGAAATCCCACTGTTCCTGTGCGACGATCCCCAATTGGTGATAGGTGATGGCGGCGCCGTGCTCGTCGCCCTGTTTCTCCTTGATCGCCAGCGACTTGCGATACCAGGCCTCGGCCGCCGCGAAATCGCGTTGTTCCGCGGCGATTCCCCCCAGTTGGTGATAGGTGAGGGCGGCGTCGTGTTCGTCGCCTTGTTTCTCGTCGATCGCCAACGACTTGCGATACCAGGCCTCGGCCGCCGCGAAATCGCGTTGTTCCTGGGCGATCATCCCCAGTTGGTGATAGGTAGCGGCGGCGTAGTGCTCATCGCCGAGTTTTTCCCAGATCGGCAGGGCTTTGCGATTCCACGCCTCCGCCGCTGCGAAATCGCGTTGTCCCACGGCAACGATCCCCAGTTGGTGAAAGGTGCTGGCGGCGCTGCGTTCTTCGCGAAGTTTCTCCGTGATCGCCAGCGACTTGCGATACCACGCTTCCGCCTCCTTGAAATCGCTTCGTTCCTGTGCGATCGCCCCCAAGTTGTGATAGGTGCTGGCGGCGCCGTGTTCTTCGTTGCCCTGTTTCTCCTCAATCGCCAGCGACTTGCGAAACCAGGCCTCCGCCGGCGCGAAATCGCGTTGTTGCAGGGCAATTGTCCCCAGTTGGTGATAGGCCGCGGCTTCGCCTTCAAGGTGATCGTGATGTTTGCTGTGTTTCGCCGAGTGTTCGAAGAGGCCCGCCGCCGTGGCGTAGTTCCGCGTGTTTTGCGCAAAAAATGCCAGGGACTGAGTCAGCGCGACGAGCGCAGTCGCCTTCCCGAGCCTTTCGGCTTCACCTAGAGCATAATAAAAGTTGGCCCCGTGGAGGTGAAATGGAATCCGTTGCTGATGTAGCTCCAACCGCGTTAGTTGGTCGGCGAATCGGCCCATCACGTCCACGAAGGCGCGCGCCCAGGAATCTCTGGTCTCGACAGGCGTGGCCCGCAGAAAGATCGAGCGCAGATAACCAGTCAAGGCAGGATGCATTTCGTAGGTTGCCGGCCCGATTCCCCTGAGCAAGCCAGCCGCTACAAGGGCCTGCGCCAACCCGTCGATTTGCGCGCGCGTCCACCGTCCATCGACCTGCCGCGCCATCAGATCAAAGAGATCAAGCGACAGGAATCCTTCATGCATCGCCAGGGGAACGAGCAGGGGCTTAACTTCGTCGGGCAAGGATTGCTCGACGAAGCGCAACGTGGCATAAAGAGCCTGTTCTTCTTCGCTCGCGAGGTTCAATTCCGACAGATTCGAGCGCAACGCGGCGGCCACCTGCGCGGCGCTGAGTTTCTCGAGCTGCGGCAGGATAGCGCGCATGGCCAGCGGATGGCCGCCCAGGAGCATCATCAACTCAACAAGGTTTTCGTCTTCGCGGTTGATGCGCAGGCCCAGGTCCTTCACAATGGCCTCGCAGAATTCCCAACGCTCTTCGCCCTCCAGCCCGCTCAGGGGAAGAAGAAAGCGGCGCTGCGGCGTCAACCAATCTTCCGGCGAGCGACTGGTAATGATGACTTTGCTTGCGCCACCTCGTGCTTTGTCCAAAAAGAGGGCCAGCAGCCGCCGGTCTGCCTCGGAAAGATTGGCTGTGACCGCGGTGCCTGGAATGCCCGAGGCTGACTCGAAATTGTCCCAGACAATCACGAACCGGCGGTCGCGAAGCGCTTGGCCGAGGGCGCCCAACTTATCTTCAGTCCCCGCGGTCGCGAACTGAGGGCTACAGATCGCCTCGCCCAGACGGTTCAGAACAAATTCCGCGCTGCGAATCTCCCGGAAGGAAAACCAGAAGCAACCTTCGCCGAGGCCTTCCGTCGAGTCGAGCCACTGGAGGAAGCCTTGCGCCAGGGTGGTTTTGCCGACGCCACCCAGTCCCTGGATCAGGATTCCGGCGGGGGCGCGGCGCATAGCGCGTTCGAGATCGAGCAGCGGGCCGTCGCGGCCAATGAAGCCGTAAGGGCTTTGCTCGTGCTTCAGCTCGTCAGGCAGTTTCGAGGGGCGCGGCTCGAAGCTCTTCCGGGCATCGACTGCAAAAGAAAAGTCCAGTGGGTCTTGCTCGTAAAGGACGGGCAGAAGCCAGTCTTGGAGCGGAGACTTTCCGCGCGCGCAGACCCGGTCGGGATGAGAGAACATCTGTTGACGGCCTGCGCGGACGGCCTCAGCCACACTTCCCACCTCAAAAAGCCGGCCGTAGAAGGCGGGCAAGAACTGCTGGGCGCCGCTCACGTAAAGCGAGTAAGCCATGGCCACCACACTGCGCATGCCGGCGCGAAGCAGGGCCGCGGCCACGGAGGCAAAGGGGTCTTCGGCCCGCTCGTCCAGCATCGCCGCCTGGCAGGCGTTGAGCACCACGCCCGGCACCGAGCACTCGTGCAGCAGTGCGCTGAGCTGCTCGGCGGTGACGTAGTCCGGTTCGCCGTCGTCCGTCTCGAAGACGAGCTTGCCTTCGGGCGCTGACAAGACGTAGCCAGGGCTGCCGCCCAGTGACCCGGACGAATACGCTCCGTGTCCGTCAAAGTGGAGGATGTGATAGTAGCCGGGCCGCGCGCCAAGGTGCTGGCGGAGCTGGTCGAAGGTCGGCGGGCGGAGCAGGTGAACGTAAGCAGGGAGCTTCTGCCGCTCGATCAGCTCAACGAGCGGGCGCGCGATGGAGCGATAGCCCACGTCACGACGGTAAGGGCGGGCGACCACCAGCAGGATATTGACCCGGCTGCGGGGAAGCGATGCTGGGAGGGGCTGCGGGTCGCGAAGCTTGTTCAGTCGGCGCTCGATCTGGCAGGTATGAGCAAGGTAGCCAAGCTCGGGATCGCGCAGGGCTTCCCACGGCCACGCCAGGACGCGCGCGTCGTCGCTGGAAATTTGCAGGTGAAGTTGGCTGTAGTCCTCGGAGGTGGCGGCGTCGAACATCCGCCCCGCAGCGCGGCTCCCGAATAGCGCGTCGAAGGCGTGTTCGCCCCACTGCTTCAGCGCCTGCAGGACGCGCTCGGCGTGGTCCGTTTCCGGTGGAAAGGGGTAATCAAGAAAGGTCTCCAGATACCACTGGAGCTCGCGCATCAAGCCACTGTCGGGCCGGCCTTCGACGGGGAACCCGACCGGCGAGGGCGGGGAAGCAGCCTCGGTCGCCTTGCCATCGGAAAGGCGCGTGACTTGGAATGCCGCGGGACCGCTTCCCGGGAGGTGGCGGATTATGAGCGTGCTCGGCAATACGCGCGGGGGCATGGCGGGGGATATTATACGCCGAGATTCCTTGTGCGGAATTATGAATGGTGAATTGTGAATGGTGAATGGGAAAAAGAGGGACTAGGGGCTGGGGGCGAGTGGGATTGCCGATTGAAGATTGCAGATTGGGAGTGGGCGACGCGAAGCGCCAGGTGAGGGGGTCACCCCGGAACGAATTGGGAATGAGTTTCCTGAACACCGCTTATGTGAACAGTATTGCGGCTCAGCCCGTTTTCTTCATTGTTACCCGGAAGAGCCTTCTCGGCATTCCTCCTTCTTCAAATTCCTCAATCTCAAGAATCTCGTATCCTTCAGCCAGATGCTCAACTTTGCCGCGATCGAAGAAATGGACGATGAATCCTCCAACCTCGTACATATCCTCGCCGCGATGGATTCCGGTTCTGTAATGAGCGTCCCTGGTGTGCCTGACAGTGTAGATGCAAAGCCCACCCGGCCTCAAAACGCGCCTGACTTCTCGGGAGAGGTGCTCCAGTTCGGCTGTGGTGAGGGCCATGCAAAAGAGCATGTGCGAATAGCACGCATCGAAATGGTGGTCAGAAAAGGGAAGCGGATTTCTAATGTCATGGCAAGCCGTGGAGACGGATTCTGACAGACCCAAGGCTGCGGCTTTGCTTCTGATTGCAGCCAGTCCGCTCTCCGTGTAGTCGAGCGCGCACACCTGAAAATCGCTTTGGGCGAAGTAGAGAGTATCTCGCCCCTGCCCGGCTCCGAGTTCGAGAATGCTGACCTTGTTTGCTTGACGAAATACCTCCGCTGCTTTACGTGCGGCTTCGCTTGGGCTCTCGCCAAACATCTTTGGGTGGAGGGAAGGTGTTGTCTCCCACTGCGCACGTTGCCCGTTTAGAGCATCTTTCCCTGCCGACGGTTGGTTCTTCGCCATCTGTTCCACCTTACGCAATCGGCCACTTGGGTATGGCCGCATCGGTTTCCGCCATGAGGCGGATGGTTTTTTTGAGGGCCGTTGCCGCGCCGAAATCAGCGCGCAGGGCTTCAATGTCGTTGTCAGCCAGGAGTTGGGCCAGGTCATCCACAAAGCCCGCGTGGGGCTCGCCATCAAGCCCAGCCGGCGATTGGCAATTGCAGATTCCAGATTTGAGATGCGCAAAAGCCCGTAAGACACGGACACCCGCTGCATCTTGCTCCGACAGGCCGGGGCGGGACGACCGTCGAGCAGATGTCAGAAGAGAGGAGCCAGGAGAAGAGTAAGCAGCAGAATTATGAATGGTGAATGGTGAATTGGGGACGCAGAACTTGCTTTGCGTGTCGCACGCAGGCCCGCTGAGCGCTGCACTTCTTCAATTCACAATTCAGAATTCACAATTCAGAATTGCCCCAGCCCCCAGCACCAAGCCCCCAGCCCCTAGTCAAATCTTATTTCTTTGATATTGGCGAGGGGCAGAGAGAAATCGAACACCTGTTGGCTGGCCGGATTGTACTGGTCGGTGATGCCCAGAAATCGGACCTCCGCGGGCTTGTTTGTAGGCATAAGGAACTTGCCCTCTTCAACCTGGCCATTGCGCAGGGTCATCTTCAAGTGGTCGCCCTGGATCTGAACGCGGTCGATCTTGGAGATTTCGACGTCATCTGCGGACCCGTTATCCATGAGTACGGCGAAGCTGGTGGTGGGAGGAAGCGACTCCAACAACGAGCCGCGCCCGCCGGGGGGGTAGAAATCCAGGTAGACGTCGAAGACGCGAGTGGCTTTCCCTGCTAGGTCCGTCACCGTGGCCTTGAAGCCGACCCGCTTCCAGATGTCCACGATGTGCCGCCGGTAGTCAGGGCTGGCGGTTTCAACGCTGAAGGGCAGGGTTCCCTTGTTCAGGCGAACAATTTCCACCCGCCGGTCCTTCAAATCGAAGTGCTTGTAAACCAGGAAGGAGGAATCCTCACTTACCACGATGGCGTCACGCTGCACCACCACCTGCCTCCCCTGGGCATTCATCTGGTAGATGGTATCCGCCCCCGAGGGCGAGGCGAGGCTGGCCAGCAAAGCGAGCAAGAGCAGGGTGATTTTCATTCAGGCACTCCTGCAAACGAATAGGCCCCGCCGCGACAGGACAATAATCGCTCTGCGGGGCCCAAGCATGTCGCACCGAGACTAGCTCTTCTTCTTTTTCTGAGCCTTATACTCCGTTGGCACTGTGGTTTTGAGTTGGTCTATGCTGCCCTGCGCGGCCTGCGCCCACTGGCCATTAGGTTGCAGCTTCAGATAAGTCTGGAAAGCTTCAATGGTCCCGGGAACCACATCAACCGTGCCATCCGGCTTTGTGCCCGCCTTGCCGAGCAAAGCCATGCCATACCAGTAAAAAGCGTTGGCGTTGGTGGGATCGAGGTCCGTGGCCTTCTTGAGGGACACGGAGGCTTCGTCCATCTTGCCCTGATTGACCATGACGACACCCAGATTGTAGTAATAGCCGGACGCTCCGGCGGGGTTGATATCAGCCGCCTTCTGGAACTCCGCCTGTGCCTCAGCCACCTTGCCCATTTCCGCGTAAACGCTACCCAGGTTGTTGTGAAGCCCGGCATTATTGGGATCTAGCTGCATAGCCTTTTGAAAATAGTCGACGGCCTTTTGCTGGTCCTGCATTCTTACGTCCCTGCCCTGCTCCTGCTTTGCGGCGCTCCCGTAGGCCTGTGCCAATTGGGCCAGCACAATGGGCACGTTCTTCTCCTTTGCCAACGGCAGGGCCTGCTCATACATCGCCGCTGCCTCGGCGAAATGCTGCTGGTTATAAAGGAGTGTTGCTTGATCGAATGTGGCCTTGAGACCGGTAAGCTGCTTCTGCTCCTTTTGCTGCTCTTCGATTTTCTTCGCCGTTTCAGGGTTGGCCATCTGTTGTTTCCTGGATTCGGCGATTTCCTTCGCCATGTCAAAGTTGACTTCCGTGGGGTCTCCAATTCCAACATGATGGGTGATGTTATAGACCTGCCTGCCGCTGGGATCGAGGAGTGTGAGCTTGTAGTTCCCGGTGGCAAGGCCGATGTATGTGTACTCACCTTTCTTATTGGTCTTTACTTTTGAACTCCACTTCATTTCCTGCCGGTCGAGCTGGACTGTATAGCCTGCCAGTGGTTTTCCATCCTGGCCTGTGCACTTGCCGGTCAGTCCGCCGGTTTGTGCAAATGCGGAAACCGTGAAGGCAAAAGCCGCCAAGAGAACCACCACCCCGGTCAGTCTCCGGGTCAATGAACTAGACATAAGTCCCTCCTTCATTCATGTTCAAGCATCACATTCTAACGCCATTTGGGAATCCGCTCAACCCCATTCGGAAAAATTGTGGAAGGCGCAGGGCCGTCAGGGCATGGAGACGTTTCGTCGGCCGTAGTGTGGGCGCTGGGCATAGGGTATGGGATCTTCAATCCCCACCTCTTCGAACGCCCTCAGGCGCAAAGCACAACTGTCGCATACGCCACAGGCCACATCTTCCGCTTGGTAACACGACCAAGTGTGCGCGAACGGCGCGCCAAGCTCCATTCCGCGCCGGACGATTTCGCTCTTCCGCATCCGGATGACCGGCGCAACGATTTCAAGCTGTGTTTCCGGCTTCGTGCCGGCAGCAATCACACGGTTGAAGGCCTCGTAGTAGGCAGGGCGGCAATCGGGATATCCGGAACTGTCTTCCTCCACCGCGCCAACAAAGATTTTGCGGGCGCCTAGGACCTCCCCCCAGGAAACGGCAATGGACAGGAAGTGCGCGTTGCGAAAAGGCACGTAGCTGGAAGGAATCGCCTTGCGGTCCAGATTGGCCCGCTCGACAGCCAAGGCAGGGTCCGTCAAGCTCGAACCGCCAATTTGCCTAAGGTGGCCCAGATGACACACCAGGCGATGTTCCGCATGGTAGAAATCCGCCAGCGCGTTGAAGGAGCGAAGCTCGCGTGCTTCAGTTCGCTGGCCGTAGGCGACGTGCAACATCGCCAGGCGGTAATCAAGGCTAGCAATTGCCGTAGTGACGCAGCTATCCATGCCGCCGCTGGCAAGAATGACGGCGAGTGGTTGGTCCGTGGTCCGTGGTCCGTGGTCCGTGGTCATCACCGTGTCGTCGCTTCTCCAGAACTAGTTGGTCCAGTTAGTGCTCACTGCCTACTGCCTTCTGCCTACTGCCTACTTTTCCTCAGACTCCTCTCGCCTCCGGTCCCCAGATGAACTTGTGAAGCTGCAATCCCAGCCGCACCTCCAGGCCGTCGCGGAGGATCCAGGCGGCGAGGTTGCGGGGCGCCAACTGGGCGAAGACCGGCGAAAAAATCACTTCATCGACATGGCGATGCAGGTTGTGCTCGGCGAGGAAAGCCCGGGCGTACCGGTAGTCATCCTCATCCAAAATGACGAACTTGATCTGGTCTTTCCGTTCCAGCAATGCCAGGTTATCAAAACAGAACTTGCCTTCCTCGCCGCTTCCGGGGCATTTCACGTCAACCACTTTAACGACCTCGCGCCGCAATTGGGCGAGGTGGCGCTCACCGCTGGTTTCAACCAACACGCGGTAGCCCTCGCTAAGAAGGTGGTCCGTCAAGGGATAAACTTCCTGCTGCAAAAGGGGCTCGCCTCCCGTCAACTCCACTAATTTCCCGCCCAATTGGCGGAGCCCGGCAAGTACATCCGCAACCGACATCTTCTGCCCCCCGTTGAAGGCATAAGCGGTGTCGCACCAGTGGCAGCGCAAATTGCAGCCCGTAAGCCGCACGAAAAGGCAAGGCAGGCCGGCGTAGGTGGACTCGCCCTGGAACGATTTGAAAATTTCGGTGATTACCATCCGCTCCCCGCCGGTACGCTTGGAAAAAGCTTCTCGAATCTAGTCCATTCTACCTGATTTCTTGTCGCCCCGAGGGGGTAGTGGTGTCATTTGGAATCGGATCCCTTTCGAAACAGCGGTCATTCCCGCGAAGGCGGGAATCCAGTCCGTCGGCGCCGCAATTCCAATGGCTTGCGGAGTAGATTCCAGCTTTCGCGGGAATGACTGGGGCTCGGAGCACCCACGTCTCGCGAATGGCACCGCCACCATCTGGAACGCACCAGGCGATGATTTCCGAGAAACATGGCATAATCAGTTGGCGGGCAAGTATTCTTCCAATCAATTGATAGGGCTTCGTTTGAGTCTGCGGAAATCATTTTTATCGGATGAGTGTACACCCTGGCATGATGTTTGCATCTAAATCGACAGGCGGACGAGGAGCGGGTTATGATGACCCACGATGAGTTGGGAAAGATCCGCGAAGAAAACGAAGCTGAAGACATTTGGCGGAAATACTCGCGCCATTTTGTTGCGGACATGTTGGAGGCTTGCGCGATTTGCGGGACCATCCGTGAAAAGGAGCACTTAGCCCGCTGCCGCTGGTGCGAAGACGTCTACTTTTGCAAGCAGGGCGTCTGCTCCCAGCAGCACCAAGCTGAGATGCACCCCGCTGTTGCCTTCTGGACTTGGTAGGCTTCCTGGGCTGGGGGAAGTCCGCCGGGATCAAGCCGGGGGGCGGTAGGTGGCAGAAGTCGTATCTGTTTCCCAAACCGTAACACCGTACACTTGTAATCCCTGATTCCGCGCCTGAGGCTCAATTCCGTCGCAAATATACTTGGCGAGATTCTCCGCCGAAGGGTTCAATTGGTCGAAGGGTGGAATGTCGTTTAGGAAGCGGTGGTCGAGTTTTTCGACCAGCCCCTTAATTTCGGCCCGCAATTGTACAAAATCCATCAGCAGCCCCGCAGAGTTGAGCTTATCCCCGGCAAGCGTCACCCGAACCTTGTAGTTGTGTCCGTGGACGTTCTCGCACTTTCCTTTGTACTCGCGCAGGGCGTGGCCCGCTGCGAAGCTATACTCAACTGATATTTCGAACATTATTGGGTTCCTTCGTCCCTGAGAGCAGGGAACAGGGAACAGATTCGGCTCCCTCGAACCTGATTCTCTACGTCGCGCCTTCTTGCAATCGGCTGCGAAGCGCCGTGAGCATCTTACTGATCTCCGTAATGAGGCTGAATGCTGCGGCTGTCGCCTCTTGGGTCAAGTACTTCAGACGCACGGAGAGCATAAGAAGAGTTTCGGTTTCCATCAAGGAGCCTTTTGCCACGGAGAGGAAGTTGGCGTAGTCACGCTTGATCCCCCGCGCATTTCCTTCCGCGATGTTGGCGGGCACCGAAGCCGCAGCCCTGGTGATCTGGGAACCGAGGCGATACGTCTCAGCCGAGGGGAGTTTTCCTGCTAACCCGTAAACGGCCTCCGCAAGGTCCATCGCCTTTTGCCAGACGATCAGATCCCGGTGCGACTGAGCCATGCGTTCTCCCTATTCCCTGTTCCCTATTCCCTACAGCGATTCTCGCATGAAAACCCTCACGTCATCCAGCCGATTCGTCATGCGGTAACGCGGCAGGCTCTCCAAGAAAGTCTTCCCGTAGTGTTTGCGCATCATGCGGGGGTCCAGAAGGGAGAGGACTCCGCGGTCTGTCTCGCTGCGGATCAGCCTCCCAAACCCCTGCTTCAATGCGAGGACGGCCTGCGGGACCTGGTAATCCATGAATGCATTACCCCCCTCTTCATTGATCTGCCGGATCCTTGCGGCGATGACTGGGTCCGAGGGGACGGCGAAGGGGAGCCGGTCAATCACCACGGCGCTCAATTGCTCACCTTGGACGTCCACACCCTGCCAGAAGGAACTTGTGCCAAAAAGCACGGCGTGTGGGGTATTGCGGAAGCGCTCAAGCATCTCAGTGCGGGGCATGGAGCCCTGAATCAGCATGGGATAGCGCAGCCGAGGGCGCACGCGCTCGAAGACCTCGCGCATCTGCTGGTGGGACGTAAAAAGGACGAACGCCCGCCCCTGGGTGGCCTTCAAGAGTTGGACAACCTCTTCGGCCGCCAGGCGCGTGAAGTTCGGCTCGCGGGGGTCGGGCAAATGCAGGGGGGTATAGAGCAACGCTTGCCGCGGGTAATCGAAATGCGAATCCAGGATTCGCTCCTTGGCATTCTCGATCCCCAAGCGCCTCTTCAGGAAATCGAAGTTGCCGCCCACGGCCAGGGTGGCGGAGGTCAGGATCACCGTGTCCACGCTCCCGAATAACCGCTCCCGAAGGATGGGCGCAACATCGATCGGCGTGGCCTCCAGGAAAACGCCCCGTCCGCGCCGCTCCCACCAATAGACCACGTTCCTTTCTTTGCCTTCCATTACTGCCTGGAACGCCTGCCGAAGCTCGACGGCGCGCCTCACCAGGTTGTTGACTTCTTCCGGCCGTTCCTTCAAGCCGCCCAGTTCGGTCTCCAAGCGCACCAGCGCATTGAGCAGGCTGCTATAAGCGCCCCCATGCACTTTCAGGAAGTCTTCCCGGTTATCAAAACTGGAGCGGGTTTCAGAGCTCGGGAACAGTTCAAAGAAGAGGTCCGAGCGACGCCGCAGTTCGGCGACGGCATGCAACACCTCATCGCTCTTCAGTCCCTTCGCCTTCAGGGTTGCTTCCGTGTCGCGCGCCAACTCTTCCACGCGATAATTGCTCACCTGCAATCCAAAATACTGTGTCGCCACGTCTTCGATGTCGTGCGCTTCATCGAACACCAGGGCTTCATAATCGGGAAGCAGGCTCGCGTACTCCGTTCCCCTCAGGGCCAGGTCGGCAAAGAAGAGGTGGTGGTTCACGATAATCAAGTCGGATTCTGCGGCCCGTTGGTGCATCAAGGTGATGAAGCAGCGCTCGAATTGGGGGCACTTCTGCCCGGTGCAGGTCTCGCGCCGGGCGTCAACCTTCGCCCAGAGTTGGCTCGAATCCGGCAGCCAGGAGAGCTCGGCGCGGTCTCCCACCTCAGTCTTCGCTTCCCATTCCCGCAGCCGGGGATACTGCGCGACTTCGTCCAGCCCGTTCAGTACAGGCTGTTTTTCAATGTCGTAGAGCTTCTGCCGACAGAGGTAATTCTGCCGGCCTTTCATCAGGGCCACGCGGATGTCAGGGAACAGCTTTCGCAAGAAAGGGATGTCCTTGAAGAAGAGTTGTTCCTGGAGGTTCTTGGTGCCGGTTGAGATGACCACGCGCCGCCCACTTCGCATTATGGGAACGAGATAAGCCAGCGTTTTGCCGGTGCCGGTCCCCGCCTCTACGATCAGGTGCCGGCGGTTTTCGCTCGCGGCCTCGACGCTTTCGGCCATTTCGAGCTGGCCGGGCCGGTGCTCGTAGTTCGGGTGACGGCGCGCCAGCCATCCACCCGGACCAAAGACCGCCTCCAGGGGAGCTTTCTCAGTCTTCTTATTGCTCGTGACAGCCATCGTGTAAGAAGTTGAGGAGTCGAGAGTCAAGAGTCGAAGAGTCCTAACTCCTCGACCTTCGGGTCTCGCCTCTTTCGACTAAGTCAAGTTTCGTGTTAGAAGTCGAGGAGTTCTTAACTCTCGACTTTCGACTCTCGACTGTTTGTCTAAGTCAAAGGTCGAAGGTCGAGAGTAAAGGATAACACACGGACGATGCGGGCGGGCAGGCACAGATCCAAGCTCTCGGTAATAGTGTCATTTTCGCGCCATAGGTACTCCAGACCGCAGTCATTCCCGCGAAAGTGGGAATCCACTCTGCAACCTTCGTAGATTAGCCGCTTAACACCCTTTATTTTCAATAACATTCCCGCCTTAGACGGTTAAGCGCCTTTGTTTTCATACACATTCCAGCTTCGCTCCCAAGTTTTCCACAGCGCTCCTTTGTTTTCATAGACATTCCCGCGTCGTTCGTTCAATTTTAAACTCACTAAGCTCGTTCTTTGTCAGTCCCAAGCGACACATTGTCTTGGCCCGTTGTGCCTGCCAAAGCTCCTGCCAACTCCGGTTCCCCTCACATGGACTACGCGGTAAGCGGCGCCAAAAAAGGACCCGACCAATTCACCATTCACCATTCACTATTCTTTGCCCTTGCCCCCTGACACCCGGCACCTGCTCATCCGCGTACCACCCTAGCCTATCTTGTTGCGTTTGTCAAGAGACAAGAAGTCTGTGTCGCCCCGCCCAGGACCCTGCGCCCCAAACGCCGTAGGCGTGCCCCTCGTGGGCGCCCCGGAATGAGCAGGGCGGGTGGCGCATACGTCCGGACGGTTTTTGTCGGGATGTATGCCACCCAGGAAGGATATGAGTTTGGGGTGTCAAAGCTAAAGCGCTATTGCGGCCTCAATCATCCGCATTATTTGACCACCAGCATCCCGCGAGGCATGATGGCGCGTCCGTCAACTGACGGACTTGATTTCGGGCGTTTTGGGAAGCAATGGGTTATGACTTTCGCCGAGTTGCGGCAGGAATTGAGTTTCCGAATCGTTGGATACGTCTCCATGCCGGAAGATCTTCACGCGCTCATCTGGCCGACGCCGGAGGTGAACCCGTCGTAGACCATGCAAAAGCTTGAGCATCGCACCGCTTTGTTTATCCTGTTCTGGAATGACGCTTCGGTCTTGGCCATGGACACAGTGCGGTGACGCATCACCGAGGGGCGCATACATCCCGACAAAAAGAAGCTGTGAAAAAATCAAGAAAATCGAAAAAATTAAGAAATTTTCTTGTCTTAGCTATACAGCTATGATATATTAGCCTCTGACCGCACTTCCGGCG